>NZ_JCAXDO010000016.1:0-52383 GCF_059740205.1 Serratia sp. LTN-2
GCCGAAAGCCCTGAACTGACGTTCAGGGCTTTTTGCTATGCGTAAAAAACAAAAAAGCGCAGCTACGCTGCGCCTTTCAACCACTCGACTATAAAGTCGGCGATGCTTTCCGGCTGATTGAGATCCAGCTGCTTAGCCGTGATGGATAACGGTCGGTCGCTGGCTACCGCTATAACAAACTGATCCAGCATATCTTCCAACGCTCTGCCGATCTCAGCGCGATAAAGCAGGATCTTGCTGACAGGCTCATGTTTGAACCCTTCCACCAGGATCAAATCGACCTTATCGGCGTCAAAGCGCCCAGCCAGGTAATGCAGATCCAACGGTTGTTGCTCAGGCGTTTCGGTCATTAATGCCCAACGCCGATCGCTGGCGACCAGCGTTTGGTCTGCGCCCGCTTTACGCAACTCATAGCTGTCTTTACCCGGCGTATCTACATCCATGTCGTGATGCGTATGCTTGATCAGTCCAATCCTCACCTGGCGTTGTTTCAGCAGTGGGATCAGCTGTTTGAGCAGGGTAGTTTTCCCCGTTCCGCTGTAGGCGCCGATGGCCAGTAAGGGGGGCAATAAACGATTCATTTTTTTAGCCCCCGTGCTTGCTGCCAGTTCAGGCAATCTTCCGGCGTATTCAGGTTATGAAATGCCGCTTGTTGCCCGCTGAACACCACGCGTTGCGCGCCGATCTGATGCAAGAACAGCATCAGCTTGTGTTCACCGCGCGCCAGGTAGTCGGCCAGCTGCGGCGCTAGTTGGGTATGCAATAACGCCAGCGTAGGGTGATCTCGCTCGCCATCACTGGCAAAGGCTGCCAGCGCCGCGTCTTTTTGTCGCCATAGCTGCGCGACTAAGTCGGCGGGAAAGTCAGGGACATCACAAGGGACGAAAACCACCCATTCGCTGGGAGCCTGCTTGAGCCCGGCGAGCATCCCGGCCAACGGCCCGGCGAAATCGGACGTCAGATCGCCAATCACCGGCAAACCGCTCGCTTGATAACGTGCCTGATTGCGGTTGGCGCTGATGGCGATGGAAGCCACCTGCGGCCGTAACCTGGCGAGTACCTGTTGATAGAGCGCGACACCGCCAATCGACACCAGGCCTTTGTCCTCGCCACCCATACGCGTGGCCCGCCCGCCGGCCAAAATTACGCCGCTGATTTCTTTATGCATTTCGTTTATCCCGCCTTGTCGATGCGCTGATTGTAGCGCTAAAGCCGGCGTGACATCAGGATTTACCTTTATTGACAAGCCGGTTCTTTCACTGCGTGGGTAAGCCTGTTACTTTGTGAGTTTATTCATGCTATTGGACGATATTGAGATGAAAACGCATCGCGTAAACGAATTGATCGAGCTGCTGCACCCGGCCTGGCAGGAAGATCCCGATCTCAATTTGATGCAGTTTTTGCAAAAGCTGGCGAAGGAAGCGGGTTTTCAGGGTGAGCTGTCCGAGTTGAGCGACGACATTCTTATTTACCATCTGAAAATGCGCGGTAGCGCCGGCACGGATCAGATCCCAGGCCTGAAGAAAGATTACGAAGAAGATTTTAAAACGGCGTTGTTGCGCGCTCGTGGCGTTATCAAGGACTGATCCTCGTGCGGTGCGAGAAAGCATAGCGCGTGAAATGCGCCATTAATGCTACTATTTCTCATTCCCGGCACCGTGCTGTCAGCGATCAAACGAACGTTATGAATAACTCTGCTTTTAATTTCGAAACTCTGTCGCCCGATTTGATAATGGACGCGCTAGAAGGGGTTGGCCTGCGCGTTGATTCCGGCCTGACGGCGTTGAACAGTTATGAGAACCGCGTCTATCAGTTTATGGACGAAGATCGCCGGCGTTACGTGGTGAAGTTTTATCGCCCGGAGCGCTGGAGCGCCGCACAAATCGGTGAGGAGCATCAGTTCGCTCTGGATTTGGCCGGCGCGGAGATCCCTGCGGTGGCGCCCTTGGCGCTGCAAGGCGCCACGCTGCATACGCACGGCGGCTTCTTCTTTGCCCTGTTCCCCAGCGTGGGGGGCCGGCAATATGAGATAGACAATCTGGATCAGCTGGAATGGGTCGGTCGTTTTCTGGGGCGCATCCATCAGGTCGGCGGTGAGCGTTTGTTTACCGAGCGCCCGACGATGGGGATTGAAGAGTACCTCACCGCCCCGCGCCAGGCGCTGGCCAATTGCACGCTACTGCCGGCAGCGCAGCGTGACGCGTTTTTGCAGGCGACGGATAATCTGATTGCGGCGATCAAGCCGCACTGGCATCTGAACTGGCAGCCGCGCCGTTTGCACGGTGATTGCCATCCGGGCAATATTCTGTGGCGCGATGGCCCGCTGTTCGTCGATCTTGATGACGCGCGCAACGGCCCCGCGGTACAGGATTTGTGGATGCTGCTGCACGGCGAGCGTCGCGATCAACTGATGCAGCTGGACGTCTTGCTGGAGGCGTACGGTGAATTTGCCGAGTTCGATCAGCGCGAGCTGGCGTTGATCGAGCCGCTGCGCGCGATGCGCATGGTGTATTACCTGGCCTGGGTCGCCCGTCGTTGGCAGGATCCGGCCTTCCCTAAGAGTTTTCCGTGGATGGTGGAGTCTGATTTCTGGTTGTCTCAGACTGCGGCCTTCACCGAACAGGTTAAGCTGTTGCAGGAGCCCCCTCTGCAGCTGACGCCAATGTATTGAAGCTTTAACACAATGGAGAGTTTAGTCTTATGAAAAAAATATGGTTGGCGCTCGTTGGCATGGTGATGGCATTCAGTGCCTCGGCTGCACAGTTTAGCGATGGCGCTCAGTATGTGACCCTGGACAAACCGGTGACCGGCGAGCCGCAGGTGTTGGAGTTCTTCTCCTTCTACTGCCCGCACTGCTACCAGTTCGAGCAGGTCTATCATGTGTCTGAGAACGTAAAGAAAGCGCTGCCTGCCGGCACCAAAATGACCAAGTACCACGTTGAATTCCTGGGGCCGTTGGGCAAACAGCTGACTCAGGCATGGGCGGTGGCGATGGCGCTGGGCGTGGAAGACAAGGTGAGCCCGCTGATGTTTGAAGCGGTGCAGAAAACCCAGACCGTGCAAACGCCGGACGATATCCGCAATGTCTTCGTGAAAGCGGGCGTGACCGCAGCAGATTATGATGCGGCCTGGAACAGCTTCGTGGTGAAATCCCTGGTGGTTCAACAGGAGAAAGCCGCAGAAGATCTGCAGCTGCGCGGCGTGCCGGCGGTATTCGTGAACGGCAAATATATGGTTAAGAACGATGGCCTGGACACCAGCTCGATGGACGCTTACGTGAAGCAGTTCGCCGACGTGGTTAAATTCCTCAGCCAGCAGAAATAAGCCAGACCCAATGGGAAAACGCCGGCATCGCCGGCGTTTTTTTATCCATATTGCCGTTTCAATTTATCCAGCAACCGATCTTTTTCCTGCCACAGCGTATTCAGCCACAGCTGGAAGCGCCGCTTGAACTGCTTGTCGTTGAAGTAGTCTCCATGCAGGGTTTCATCGATCGGCAGCGTCTCTATTCTCACCACGATACGCGTCAGCCGCCCACACAGCATATCCATAAAAGGCCGTTGGTTATTTTCCGGATAGAGCAGAGTCACGTTCAATACTTTGTCGAACTGATTGCCCAACGCGCTGAGCGTAAACGCGATACCGGCGGCTTTGGGCGCCAGCAAATTGCGATACGGCGAATTGCTTTTAATTTTCTTGGCTTCGGTGAAGCGCGAACCCTCGACGAAATTGACGATAGTGGTTGGACGCTGACGAAACTTTTCGCAGGAACGGCGTGTGGTTTCGATATCCTTGCCGCGTTTCTCCGGATGCTTGAGCAAATAGGCGCGGGAATAACGCTTCATGAACGGCATATCCAGCGCCCAGCAGGCCAGGCCGACAAAAGGCACCCAGGCGAGCTGCTGCTTGAGGAAATACTTATTCATCGGAATATGATTTCTGAACAGCACGCACAGCACGACAATGTCCGACCAACTTTCGTGGTTGCTGATCAGCAGATACCAGTTTTTACGATCCAGGCCTTCCAGCCCTTCAATATCCCAACGCAATTGCCCGTTAATGCGCAATAACAGCGCCAGCCCCTGACACCAACACCACATCATGAAATCGGCGAAAGCTGAGATATACCGCCAGACGGCAGGAATGGGCACCAGGAGTTTCACGATGCCGGCCAGCGTGATGGGAATGGAACACAACACCGTTACCAGAATGGTGAGTATGACGGAAATGATAAAGATAACAGGCGTTAACAATCTTGGCATGGTTATGGGCTGACGGTTGTTGGGAACATCGTTGCATGCCAAAGCGCATGAACAAAAACATATTTTAACAGAAATCGTCGGGTTAAAGCGCCGCTAAAAATCACTGTTTTTCGTCTCGATGGATAACCATTTGCTGAGTTTTCGTGCAACTTGTCCAGCTTGTGCTATGGTAATTGAGGCGCCGAATTTGATTAATAGTGCGATTAAAATCCGGCGAAAGTTATATCCACAAATTCAATAAATGCCAGTAATAAAGCGTCGCCGGAATTCGTTCTTTTAACGCGGTGATTTAAATAGGAATTTTATTCGCCGTTATAACGATAATCGCAGCGTTATAATTCGTTCTCTTTTCTATGCACAAAGTTATCCACAGGTAAGATCTTGCGGATCCTCGCGCACAATCACATCATTTTCGTCCGCAATGCACGCTAAGGTTCGTCTCCGGCGGCTAGCTATGGCATGCTTACCCCTATGTCCGATCACGATAAAGAAACGCTATGGCCCAGATTGCAGAAAACCCACTAATCCTGGTTGACGGTTCCTCCTACCTCTACCGCGCTTACCATGCCTTCCCGCCGCTGACCAACTCGGCGGGTGAGCCGACCGGCGCGATGTACGGCGTGCTGAATATGCTGCGCAGCCTGCTGCTGCAGTATCAACCGAGCCACGTTGCCGTGGTGTTTGATGCCAAAGGGAAGACCTTCCGCGACGAGCTGTTCGCTGAATACAAGTCGCACCGGCCGCCGATGCCGGACGATCTGCGTGCGCAGATCGAGCCGCTGCACAACATGGTCAAGGCGATGGGCCTGCCGCTGCTGGTGACGCCCGGCGTTGAGGCGGACGACGTTATCGGTACGCTGGCGCTGGAGGCCGAGAAGGCCGGCCATGCGGTGCTGATCAGCACCGGCGACAAAGACATGGCGCAGCTGGTGACGCCGAACGTTACCCTGATCAACACCATGAACAACACGATCCTCGGCCCGCAGGAAGTGTGCGACAAGTACGGTATTCCGCCGGAACTGATCATCGACTTCCTGGCGCTGATGGGCGATTCATCGGACAACATTCCCGGCGTGCCGGGCGTGGGCGAGAAAACCGCCCAGGCGTTGCTGCAGGGCATCGGCGGGCTGGATGCGCTGTACGGCAATCTGGAGAGCATCGCCACGCTGAGCTTCCGCGGCGCCAAAACCATGGCGGCCAAGCTGGAGCAGAACAAAGAGGTCGCGTACCTTTCCTATAAGCTGGCGACGATCAAAACCGACGTCGAGCTGGATCTGACCTGCGCTGAGCTGACGGTGTCCGAGCCGGATGTCGATACGCTGCAACAGCTGTTCAAACAGTACGAGTTCAAACGCTGGCTGGCGGACGTGGAAGCCGGCGTATGGCTGGAAAACAAGAAAGGCGCGGGCGCGAAAGCTGCCGGCGTCGCCAAAGCGGCCGTCGCCGCGGAAGCGCCGAAAGCGCTGGCGGAGGCCAAGCTTTCACAGGACGGTTATGTCACTATCCTGGATGAAGCGACCTTTACCGACTGGCTGACGCGGCTGAAAAAGGCCGAGGTATTTGCCTTCGATACTGAAACCGACGGGCTGGATACCCTGACCGCCAACCTGATCGGCCTGTCCTTCGCGATCGCACCGGGCGAAGCGGCTTACTTGCCGGTGGCGCACGATTATCTGGATGCGCCGCCTCAGCTGGATCGCGCCTACGTGCTGGAAGCGCTTAAGCCGCTGCTGGAAGACAAGAAGGCGCTGAAGGTCGGGCAAAACCTGAAGTTCGACATGAGCCTGCTGGCGCGCTACGGCATCGAGATGCGCGGCATTGCCTATGACACCATGCTGGAGTCCTATGTGCTGGACAGCGTCGGCGGCCGCCATGATATGGACAGCCTGGCCGACCGTTATCTTGGCCATAAAACCATCACCTTCGAAGAAATCGCCGGCAAGGGCAAAAACCAGCTGACGTTCAACCAGATCGCGCTGGAGCAGGCGGCACCTTACGCCGCCGAAGACGCCGATGTCACGCTGCAGCTGCACCTGGCGATGTGGCCGCAGCTGAAGCAAAGCGCGGAACTGCTGACGGTATTCAATGAGATTGAAATGCCGCTGTTGCCGGTACTGTCGCATATCGAACGCACCGGGGTGCTGATCGATCCGGCCATTTTGTCGGCCCACTCCCAGGAGCTGGCCAAGCGTCTGGCTGAGCTGGAAGTGCAGGCCCATGAGCTGGCGGAAGAGCCGTTCAACCTGGCGTCGACCAAGCAGTTGCAGGCGATCCTGTACGAAAAACAAAAGCTGCCGGTGCTGAAGAAAACCCCGGGCGGGGCGCCTTCTACCAACGAAGAAGTGCTGGCCGAACTGGCGCTGGACTACCCGCTGCCGAAGGTGATTCTGGAATACCGCGGCCTGGCGAAGCTGAAAACCACCTACACTGACAAGCTGCCGCTGATGATCAATCCGGTCAGCGGCCGGGTGCATACCTCATACCATCAGGCGGTGACTGCCACCGGTCGTCTCTCCTCGAGCGATCCGAACCTGCAGAACATCCCGGTGCGCAACGAAGAAGGGCGGCGTATTCGCCAGGCCTTTATCGCGCCGGAAGGCTACCGCATCGTCGCCGCCGACTACTCGCAGATCGAGTTGCGCATCATGGCGCATCTGTCACAGGATGAAGGGCTGCTGAAGGCCTTCGCCGAAGGGAAAGACATCCACCGTGCCACGGCGTCGGAAGTGTTCGGCGTGCCGTTGGATAAAGTGACCAGCGAGCAGCGCCGTAGCGCCAAAGCGATTAACTTCGGCCTGATTTACGGCATGAGCGCCTTCGGCCTGGCACGCCAGTTGGGGATCCCGCGTGGGGAAGCCCAACGCTATATGGATCTCTACTTCGAGCGTTACCCGGGCGTGCTGGACTATATGGAGCGCACCCGCCAGCAGGCCTCCGAACAGGGCTACGTCAGCACGCTGGACGGGCGCCGCCTGTACCTGCCGGACGTACGCTCCAGCAACGGCATGCGCCGCAAGGCGGCCGAACGCGCCGCCATCAACGCCCCGATGCAGGGCACCGCGGCCGATATCATCAAGCGTGCGATGATCGAGGTCGACGCCTGGCTGCAAGGGCAGGAGAAGCCGTTGGTGCGCGCGATTATGCAGGTGCACGATGAATTGGTGTTTGAGGTGCATGAGTCGGTGATCGACGAAGCCAGCCAACGCATCCGCCAACTGATGGAGGGCAGCATGACGCTGGCGGTGCCGCTGAAGGTTGATGTGGGCGTCGGCATGAACTGGGATGAAGCGCACTGATCGCCGGGTTATCGCCGGATGCGCTAACTGGCGAGAAGCTAAGCACTTTTCGTAATTAAGCTACAAGATGCGGCGATTGTTTCCTCAACTTCGCCGTTCTTGTGTCTCAAATTGTGTAAGTAAACTACAAAAAATTCTTTTGCCCTGCGAAAAAATGATGTAGAGTTACAGGCGTAGGGTACAGAGGTAAGATGTTCTATCTTTCAGACCTTTTACTTCACGTAATCGGATTTGGCTGAATATTTAGCCGCCCCAGTCAGTATTGACTGGGGCGTTTTTTATTGTAAAAACAGCAGCAAACCATACGTTTTTCCTATCACCATGCCCCACTTTTCATGTCAGCTTCCGCCCCCTTAATTCGCGTTATCCGCTGAGATAAGCCCGTTTTGTCGATAAGTTTTTATGATGGCTTTATTTCAAAACTGTAATTAGATAACGAAAAATCCCGCCTGCGGCCGATCTTCGGGCATAAAAAAGCCGATGCGGTGAGGCATCGGCCTAAGCGTTCGGCTCGAGCTTATTCGCCGGCTTCGTCTTCCGGCAGCACTTCCGGCGGGATCTCGTTGAACCAGGTGTCCAGCTTCTGGCGCAGCTTGTCGACGCCGATCTTCTTCAGCGACGAGAAGGCTTCAACCTGGATATCTCCCATAAACGGCAGCACCGCTTCACGCACCATATTGAGCTGCGCCTTGCGTGCGCCGGAGGCCAGTTTGTCGGCCTTGGTCAGCAGCACCAGCACCGGCGTGCCGACGTCGACCGCCCACTGGATCATCTGCTGGTCGAGATCTTTAAGCGGATGGCGAATATCCATCAGCACCACCAGGCCTTTCAGGCTGTTGCGCATCTGCAGGTATTCGCCCAACGCGCGTTGCCATTTGCGTTTCATCTCTTCCGGCACTTCGGCATAGCCGTAACCTGGCAGGTCGACCAGGCGGATGCCGTCTTCCACTTCGAACAGGTTGATCAGCTGGGTGCGCCCTGGCGTCTTACTGGTGCGCGCCAGGCTTTTTTGGTTGGTGAGGGTATTCAGTGCGCTGGATTTACCGGCATTGGAACGGCCGGCAAAGGCGACTTCAATTCCTGCATCCCCCGGCAGATGGCGAATATCGGGTGCGCTGGTGACGAAATGGGTCACATGGTAGTTGTAGTTCTTGCTGGTCAAAATTTTTCGTCTCCGTGAGGATGGCTAACTGGTTGGCGATTATAACTGCATCAGCGGTAAAAATGGCGTGTTTCTCCGTTTTTAAGCGGCGGGACGCGATAAAGCGGCAGTTATGCCAAGCGTGCGTTGTGAGACATTTGCCATTCGAATCGCGGGTAATGTCGCTTTATTCGAAAGTGATATTTCTGTTTTTATTTTAAAAACAATACGTTGTTTTTTCGTTATGTGGAAATGTCGCCCAAAACGGCGTCAGGTACCTTGAGCCTTCGCAACAATAACGTAAAGTACTCGTTAACGCAGGGTTGCGCAGGATTAAGGAACATCCGGGAAGGATGACAAATCTCAGGGAATGCACAGGGCGTGCAATGAGTGCCAGGATGAACGCAAAAGGAAGTGACTGTTTCGCACCGGAATAGGCGACAGGCACATCGGATGGTGAAGTATCGGCAGTTTGGATGCCCGCAGGAAGCTCGCTCGGGAAGGGCGGATGCGAATGGATTGCGCCATGGACGATTTTTCTTTCAGGATGAAGGACGTAGTGGCAGGGAATGCGGTTATAGCAGAGGGAAAAACCGGGATGTTGCATGTACGCAAGGAGCGCGTAACAGGAATACCCTTCGCAAGAAGGTGCGAAATAGGCGGCAGGTTTAACCTGCCGCCTTTTTTCTTTGCCCGCTTTCTGCTAGATTCCGCCGCAATTCTATACTGAATCTACATACCTAAGAGCACACGCTATGAACCAGCCATCAAAAGCACCTCGCAGCAGCGCGGCGAAGTCAAAAACGAAAAAGAAAAGCCGTATGGAGCTCGATCAGGAAGCGCGCGAGCGCAAACGCCTGAAAAAGCGCCGCGGCCACGCTTCCGGTTCGCGCACCCAGGTCGAGTCCGGCAGCCAGAAAAACAAATCGGCGTCTGAAGCCAAAGATCCGCGTATCGGTAGTAAGGTGCCGGTTGCGCTGGTGATCGACGAAACCAAAGTGAAGGCCAAACCGCAGCCGAAGCCAAAGGCCGAAGCGAAACCGCGCCTGTCGCCGGAAGAAGAACTGGCGAAGCTGGAAAATGACGAACGTCTGAACGCGCTGCTGGATCGCATCGACGACGGCGAAACGCTGAATGCGCAAGAGCAGGCGTATGTCGACAAGACGCTGGATCGCATCGATGTGCTGATGGACGTGCTGGGCATCGAGCTGGGCGACGACGAAGACGAAGACGAAGAAGAAGAGAAGCAGGAAGATATTCTGAAGCTGCTGAAAGGCGGCAACCCGAAAGACGCCTTTTAACGCGCCATGTGGCTAATCCCGACAATAGCCCTACTCTTGATGTGTTATCTGCTGTGGTTATTCGGTAAACTATGGCGGCTGTCTAAGCGCAAAGCGCGTTTTCGCAGCGCTTCCGTGGCCAGACAGCGCAGACAACCGCCCCTCTCCCGGCCCGGTAGAAAAAGATATCGGAAGGAGTGAGCATGTCAGAGCAGACGATTGTCTGGGATTTGGCCCTGATCCAAAAATATAACTACTCAGGGCCGCGTTATACCTCATACCCCACGGCGCTGGAGTTTAACCAGAGCTACGACGAAGCGGCGTTTCAACGCGCCGCTGCGCGCTACCCTGAGCGGCCGCTGTCGCTGTACGTGCATATCCCTTTCTGCCACAAGCTGTGCTACTTCTGCGGCTGCAACAAGCTGGTGACGCGTCAGACGCACAAGGCCGACGAATACCTGAACGTCCTGGCGCAAGAGATCGCCGGCCGCGCGCCGCTGTTTGCCGGCCGCAAGGTTGGCCAGATGCACTGGGGCGGCGGTACGCCAACCTACCTGGATAAAGCGCAAATCAGCCGGCTGGTGGCGCTGCTGCGTGAACATTTTGATTTTCTGCCCGATGCGGAGATGTCGATCGAGGTCGATCCGCGTGAGATAGAGCTGGATGTGCTCGATCATTTACGTGCCGAAGGCTTTAACCGCCTGAGCATGGGGGTGCAGGATTTCAACAAGCAGGTGCAGCAGCTGGTCAACCGCGAGCAGGATGAAGCCTTCATTTTCGCCCTGATCGAGCGGGCCAAAGCGCTGGGCTTCCGCTCGACCAATATCGATCTGATCTACGGCCTGCCGAAACAGACGCCGGAAAGCTTCGCTTTCACGCTGCAGCGCGTGGCGGAGCTGAATCCCGATCGCCTCAGCGTATTCAACTACGCGCATATGCCGAACCTGTTCGCTGCCCAGCGTAAAATCAAAGACGCCGATCTGCCCGGTGCGCAGCAGAAGCTGGATATCCTGCAACAGAGCATCGCTTTCCTGACCGACGCCGGCTATCAGTTCATCGGCATGGATCACTTTGCACGTCCGGACGACGAACTGGCGATCGCGCAGCGCGAAGGCAAGCTGCACCGCAACTTCCAGGGCTACACCACCCAGGGCGACAGCGATCTGCTGGGGCTGGGCGTGTCGGCCATCAGCATGCTTGGCGACAGCTATGCGCAGAACCAAAAAGAGCTGAAGCATTACTATGACAGCGTACAGGCGCAGGGCAACGCGCTGTGGCGAGGGTTGGCGCTGACGGACGACGATTGCCTGCGGCGCGATCTGATCAAAACGCTGATCTGCAACTTCCGGTTGGCCTTTCAGCCGCTCGAGCGGCAATACGGCATCGACTTCACCGCTTACTTCGCCGAAGACCTGCAGCTGCTGGCGCCGTTTGAACGCGATGGGCTGGTGGAGCGCGACGAGCAGGGCATCCGCGTTACGCCGCGCGGGCGCTTGCTGATCCGCAATATCTGTATGTGTTTCGATCGCTATCTGCGGCAACAGGCGCGCAGCCAGCAGTTCTCACGGGTGATCTGAGGATGAAAAAACAGCCGCTGATGCGGCTGTTTTTTTAACTGAAGAAGTTAATCAGCGCGGCGCACAACACCGCAGCGACCGCCGCCTGCGGGGTGTGGCTGGCGGCGGAGCCCAGCTCCGCGCCCTGAGAAATGAATACGATGAATGAGTCCAGCATCGTCAACCTCCAGAGTGTGCGACACGATCATACTGCGCCCGCACCGGCTGTAAAGTCTGAGGTTGGCGTTTTTTTGTGCGCTGGGCTGCGTTTTTTATCATCAATCCCGGCACCTATTCCATGCCCAGTTCTTTGAGCTTGCGGGTCAGGGTATTGCGCCCCCAGCCCAGCAGGCGCGCGGCTTCCTGTTTGTGTCCCTGGGTGTGGCGCAGGGCGGTGGTGAGCAGCGTGCGCTCCATTTCCGGCTGCGCTTCCGACAGCAGGTTTTGATGACCGGAACGCAGCGCGCGATCGGCCCACTGCGCCAGCAGCGTGGCCCAGCTGTCCGGCAGACTGTGGCTGGGGCTTTCCGGCGCGGCGGTTTCGAACAGTTCACCCGGCAGATCCTGGATCAGCACTTCCTGCCCGGCGGCCATCACCGTCAGCCAGCGGCAGGTGTTCTCCAACTGACGCACGTTGCCCGGCCAGGGCAGGCGGGTCAGTGCGGTTTCGGTTTCCGGGTGCAGGTTCTTGGCCTCGACACCCAACTCTTTGGCGGCGATCTGCAGGAAGTGGCGCGCCAGCCGCGGGATGTCTTCCCGGCGCTCGCGCAGCGGCGGCAGGTGTACGCGGATCACGTTCAGGCGGTGGAACAGATCCTCGCGGAACTTGCCTTCCTGTACACGCAGCTCCAGGTTCTGGTGCGTGGCGGCGATGATGCGCACGTCGACCTTCACCGGCGCATAGCCGCCGACCCGGTAGAACTGGCCGTCCGCCAGCACCCGCAGCAGGCGCGTTTGCACGTCGAGCGGCATATCGCCGATCTCGTCGAGGAACAGCGTGCCGCCGTCGGCCTGTTCAAAGCGGCCCTGACGGATTTGGTTCGCGCCGGTGAAGGCGCCTTTCTCGTGGCCGAACAGCTCGGACTCGATCAGATCCTTAGGGATGGCGGCCATGTTCAGGGCGATGAACGGCGACTTGGCGCGCGGGCTGTGGCGGTGCAGCGCATGCGCCACCAGCTCCTTGCCGGTGCCGGATTCGCCGTTGATCAACACGCTGATCGACGAACGCGACAGCCGGCCGATGATGCGAAACACGTCCTGCATCGCCGGCGCTTCGCCGATGATGTCCGCCGCCGGATCGCTGGCCGGCTGGCTGCGCACCGGCTGCTGTTGCTCCTGATAATGGCTGATGGCGCGATCGACCAGCGCCACCGCTTCGTCGATGTCGAACGGCTTCGGCAGGTAGTCGAAGGCCCCTTGCTGATAGGCGCTGACGGCGGCGTCCAAATCCGAATGCGCGGTCATGATGATCACCGGCAGCATCGGGTGGCGCTGTTTGATCTGCTTGAGCAGCGCCAGGCCGTCTATACCCGGCATGCGGATATCGGACAGCAGCACGTCGGGGGTTTGCGTGGCCAAGGCTTCCAGCACGTCATTGCCGCCTTCGAAGGTGGCGCAGCTCAGGCCCGCGCCGGTGAGCGCGCGCTCGAGCACCCAGCGGATGGAGCTATCGTCATCGACGATCCAGACTATCCCTCGTTGCATAGCAAACCTCACTGACGAATGGGCAGGTAGACCGAGAATTCGGTATGACCTGGCCAACTGTTGAATTCAATTTTTCCGCAATGCTGATCGATAAGATTGCGGGCGATGGATAAGCCCAGGCCGGTACCGCCTTCACGGCCGCTGACCATCGGGTAGAACAGCGTGTCCTGCAGCTGCGCCGGTACGCCGGGGCCGTCGTCTTCGACGTCGATGCGCGCCGCCAGACGGTAGCGGGTGCCGTGCAACGTAATCTGAAACGCGGTGCGGGTGCGCAGCGTGATGGTACCGCCTGCCTCGCCCAGCGCCTGCAGCGCGTTGCGGGTGATGTTCAGCAGCACCTGTTCAATCTGATCCGGGTCGTGGGCCATTTCCGGCAGGCTCGGATCGTAGTCGCGCACCAGCGTGACGTTATCCGGCATTTCCAGCGACACCAGCTGGCAGACGCGCTCCGCGACCTGATGGATGCTTTGGGTGATATGCTGGCCGGGCCGCTGTGGCCCGAGCAGGCGATCCACCAGATTGCGCAGCCGATCGGCCTGCTCAATGATCACCTTGGTGTATTCGGTCAGCGCCGGATCGGGCAGCGCCTTGGCCAACAGCTGAGCCGCGCCGCGCAGGCCGCCCAGCGGATTTTTAATCTCGTGCGCCAAACCGCGCACCAGATCGCGGGCCGCCACCTGTTGGGCATGCTGCAGCTGTTCCTGGCTCAGGCGGCGCTGATTGTCCATCGGCGCCAGCTCGACCAGGATATAGCCTTCCGGCAGCGCCTGAGCGGTCAGGGAAAGGATATGCGCGCGGCCGTCGACCACCAGGGTCACTTCGTTGTCGGTGAAGCCCTGACCGGCGCACAGGCTTTCACGCATCAAAGAGACGTTCAGCGAAAAATAACCGAGCAAATCGGGTAGCGGCGTGCCGAACAGCTTGCGGGAGCTTTGCGCCAGCAGCTGCTGTGCCGCCGGGTTGGCGTAGTGAACCGCCAGTGAGTCATCCAACAGCAGGATGCTGTTGATGAGTGAATTGAGGATCTGCCCAGCATCGGGCAGCTTGCCAGTTGCCATACAGCAGACTCCTGCACCTTTTTAGTGCATCTATCCTACTCCATCCGGGATCGGCGTGGTATGGAATAGTTTTGCAGAAAATACGGTGGAGAAAAAAACCCATCCGAAGATGGGCTGAAAGTTTCCACGGCAACAAAAAAGCGATAACAAAAATGTGGGCGCCGTCCGCCTCTGCAGACGGCGCGGGTCGGGCTTAGACGCTGTAGTACAGTTCGAACTCAACCGGGTGTGGCGTCATGCGAACGCGGTCCATCTCTTCTTTGCGCAGTTCGATGTAGGCATCGATCGCATCGTCGGTGAACACGCCGCCGCGGGTCAGGAACTCGCGGTCTTCGTTCAGTGCGGCCATCGCCTCGTCCAGCGAGCCGGCCACTTTTGGAATCTCGGCTTCTTCTTCCGGCGGCAGGTCGTACAGGTTTTTGTCCATGGCGTCGCCAGGGTGGATCTTGTTGATGATGCCGTCCAGGCCGGCCATCAGCAGTGCGGCGAAGCACAGGTATGGGTTAGCCGCCGGATCCGGGAAGCGGGCTTCGATGCGGCGCGCTTTCGGGCTGGAAACCACTGGAATGCGGATAGACGCAGAGCGGTTACGGGCGGAGTAAGCCAGCATCACCGGCGCTTCGTAGCCCGGCACCAGACGTTTGTAGGAGTTGGTGGTCGGGTTGGCCAGGGCGTTGATCGCCTTGGCGTGCTTGATGATGCCACCGATGTAGAACAGCGCGGTTTCAGACAGGCCGCCGTATTTGTCGCCGGCGAACAGGTTGGTACCGTTCTTGGACAGCGACATGTGGCAGTGCATGCCGGAACCGTTGTCGCCGAACATTGGCTTCGGCATGAAGGTCGCGGTTTTGCCGAAGGCGTGCGCTACGTTGTGCACCACGTATTTGTAGATCTGAATTTCGTCGGCTTTCTTGGTCATGGTGTTGAAGCGGGTTGCCACTTCGTTCTGACCGGCGGTCGCCACTTCATGGTGGTGCGCTTCAACCACCAGGCCCATCTCTTCCATGGTCAGACACATGGTAGAACGCAGATCCTGCGAAGAGTCGACCGGTGGAACCGGGAAGTAACCGCCTTTCACCGCCGGACGGTGGCCTTTGTTGCCGCCGTCGTATTTTGTGCCGGAGTTCCAGGCGCCTTCGATGTCGTCGATGGCCACGTGGGAACCGCGGATGCTGCTGCCGAAGCGGATGTCGTCGAACAGGAAGAATTCAGGCTCTGGCCCGAACAGCACGGTGTCCGCGATGCCGGAAGAGCGCAGGAAGTCTTCGGCGCGTTTAGAGATGGAGCGCGGGTCGCGATCGTAGCCTTGCATGGTGCCCGGCTCGAGAATGTCGCAGCGAATGATCAGCGTAGGTTCTTCGAAGAACGGATCCAGAACCGCCGTGCTGGCGTCCGGCATCAGTACCATGTCAGATTCGTTGATGCCCTTCCAACCACCGATAGAGGAGCCGTCAAACATTTTACCTTCTTCGAAGAAGTCGGCGTTTACCTGGTGAGCCGGGATAGTCACGTGTTGTTCCTTACCCTTGGTGTCAGTGAAACGCAGGTCTACGAATTTCACTTCATGCTCATTCAGCATCGTCAAAACGTGTTCAGCGGACATACTTAACTCTCCCGGTTTATCATTGTCGTCGTCGTGGAACGAATCTGTGGAACTGGCTTTTTTTCGCCTTGAAAAGACTAAAGCGAAAAGCGTGCCAACTTTTAAAAAAGGCTTTCATCGCCTTTCTGCGCGGGTTTTACCCAGCCACAGTATGCACCATCAGCGATAATTTGCACTGTTATGGTGCAATTGGGGTGGCGTGGGCACCGAAATGGTGCAAAAGTGCAACGATTGCGGCTTTTTGCACCGTGAAAGGGATCACAAACTGACCGGTATGCGGTTGTTTATAAGAGATGGTTGTGATCTTGTTTAGTCCCTCGCTTAATACGTGTACAATAGCGCGCTATTTCTAATGCCCGAGGCAAAGCTGTGATCGAAAATTTGCGTAACATCGCCATTATTGCCCACGTTGACCATGGTAAAACCACCCTGGTTGATAAGCTGCTGCAACAATCCGGTACTTTCGGAGAGCGTGCGGAAGCCACCGAACGCGTAATGGACTCCAACGATTTGGAGAAAGAGCGTGGGATTACCATCCTCGCAAAAAACACCGCCATTAATTGGAATGGTTACCGTATCAACATCGTGGATACCCCAGGACACGCCGACTTCGGCGGTGAGGTAGAGCGCGTGATGTCGATGGTTGACTCGGTGCTGCTGGTTGTGGATGCAATGGATGGCCCTATGCCGCAAACCCGCTTCGTGACCAAGAAGGCCTTCGCCAACGGTCTGAAGCCGATCGTGGTTATCAACAAGGTTGACCGTCCTGGCGCGCGCCCTGACTGGGTTGTGGATCAGGTGTTCGACCTGTTCGTGAACCTCGACGCGACCGACGAGCAGCTCGACTTCCCGATCATCTACGCTTCTGCGCTGAACGGTATCGCCGGCGTCGATCACACCGACATGGCGGAAGACATGACCCCGCTGTATCAGGCGATCGTCGACCACGTGTCTGCGCCGCAGGTTGAGCTGGAAGCGCCATTCCAGATGCAGATCTCCCAGTTGGACTACAACAACTACCTGGGCGTTATCGGCATCGGCCGCATCAAGCGCGGTAAAGTGAAGCCGAACCAGCAGGTCACCATCATCGACAGCGAAGGCAAAACTCGCAACGGTAAAGTGGGCAAAGTGCTGGGCCACCTGGGTCTGGAGCGTATCGACAGCACCCTGGCGGAAGCGGGCGACATCATCGCCATCACCGGCCTGGGCGAGCTGAACATCTCCGACACCATCTGCGACACCAACGCCGTAGAAGCGCTGCCGGCGCTGTCCGTCGACGAACCGACCGTAACCATGTTCTTCAACGTCAACACCTCGCCGTTCTGCGGTAAAGAAGGTAAGTACGTGACCTCGCGTCAGATCCTTGATCGTCTGAACAAAGAGCTGGTGCACAACGTGGCGCTGCGCGTCGAAGAAACCGACGATGCGGACGCTTTCCGCGTATCCGGTCGTGGCGAGCTGCACCTGTCGGTGCTGATCGAAAACATGCGTCGTGAAGGTTTCGAGCTGGCGGTTTCCCGTCCGAAAGTTATCTTCCGCGAAATCGATGGCCGCAAGCAGGAGCCATTCGAGAACGTGACGCTGGATATCGAAGAGCAGCATCAGGGTTCCGTGATGCAGGCGATGGGCGAGCGTAAAGCCGACCTGAAAAACATGGATCCGGACGGTAAGGGCCGCGTGCGTCTCGACTACGTGATCCCAAGCCGCGGTCTGATCGGCTTCCGTAACGAATTCATGACTATGACTTCGGGTACCGGTCTGCTGTACTCCACCTTCAGCCACTACGACGACGTGCGTCCGGGTGAAGT
Organism: Serratia sp. LTN-2; assembly: GCF_059740205.1. Lineage (NCBI taxonomy): Bacteria > Pseudomonadati > Pseudomonadota > Gammaproteobacteria > Enterobacterales > Yersiniaceae > Serratia > Serratia sp. LTN-2. The sequence continues at coordinate 17,709 of NZ_JCAXDO010000016.1, forward strand.
GGGCCAACGTCAGAACGGCGTGCTGATCTCCAACGGCCAGGGCAAAGCGGTCGCGTTCGCGCTGTTCGGCCTGCAGGATCGCGGTAAGCTGTTCCTGGGCCACGGTGCGGAAGTGTATGAAGGCCAGATCATCGGTATTCACTCACGTTCCAACGACCTGACCGTAAACTGCCTGACCGGTAAGAAGCTGACCAACATGCGTGCTTCCGGTACTGACGAAGCGACTACCTTGGTTCCGGCCATCAAAATGACCCTGGAGCAAGCTCTGGAGTTCATCGATGACGACGAACTGGTAGAAGTGACGCCGACCTCGATCCGTATCCGTAAGCGTCACCTGACGGAAAACGATCGTAAGCGTGCCAGCCGCGGTCCTAAAGACGCTTAATCGCTGATTGAGTGTCCCATGCTTAGGGCGCGGTTCTCGCGCCCTGAGTTTTTTCCTCTGTTGTTCCCCGTTTGTGCGGCGCGCTATGCGCTTTTCCGTTCGCTCCCTGTTCAGCTGTTCCTTTTCCCGCTACAGTGAAATCTCACCGGCCCATCAGGAGAGGACTATGCTGTATATCTTTGATTTAGGTAATGTGATCGTCGATATCGATTTCAAGCGTGTGCTGGGCGTGTGGAGCAATTTGAGCGGCACGCCGTTGGCGGTGCTGTCCGATCGTTTCGCCATGGGTGAGGTGTTCCAGCAACATGAACGCGGTGAAATCAGCGACGAAGACTTCGCCGGCAAGCTGTGCGATGAAATGGGCATCGCGCTCAGCTTCGAGCAGTTCGCCACCGGCTGGCAGGCGGTATTCGTCGCGCTGCGTCCGGAAGTGATCGACATCATGCAGCGCCTGCGCAACGAAGGCCACCGGGTGGTGGTGCTGTCGAACACCAACCGTTTGCACTGCAACTACTGGCCGCAGCACTATCCTGAAGTGGCCGCCGCCGCCGATCATCTCTACCTGTCGCAAGATCTCGGCATGCGCAAGCCGGAAGCCGATATCTATCAACATGTGCTGGCCGCGGAAAACACCGCCGCCGCCGACGCGGTGTTCTTCGACGATCACCCGGCGAACGTCCTCGCCGCGCAGGCGCTGGGGATCAAGACGGTGCACGTCACCGATCGCGACGTGGTGCCGGCCTATTTTGCCCAATGAGCGCAGGGCGCGTTAAGCTTAAGGCGTATCAACTGGCATCAAGGAGTGACCATGTCGTTTTTCCGCCGCAAGAAGCTGCCCCCTGCAATTAAGCCCGGCGTTACCTTCGGACGTTTGCTGTACCAGCGCATCGACAACGATGGCCTGACGATGCTGGCGGGCCATCTCGCCTATGTTTCCCTGCTGTCGCTGGTGCCGCTGGTCACCGTGGTGTTCGCGCTGTTCGCCGCTTTCCCGATGTTTGCCGACATCAGCGAACAGCTGAAGAGCTTTGTTTTTGCCAATTTCGTGCCGGCCGCCGGCAACGTGATCCAGAACTACCTGGAGCAGTTCGTTGCCAATTCCAACAAGATGACCGCCGTCGGCACCTGCGGGCTGATCGTCACCGCGCTGCTGCTGATCTCCTCGGTGGACAGCGTGCTGAACACCATCTGGCGCAGCAAGAACAAGCGGCCGATCGTCTTCTCCTTCGCCGTGTACTGGATGGTGCTGACGCTGGGGCCGCTGCTGGTGGGCGCCAGCATGGCCATCAGCTCCTACCTGCTGTCGCTCAACTGGCTGACTCAGACCGGGGTCAACGGTCTGGTGGATCAGGTGCTGCGCATCTTTCCGCTGATTTTGTCGTGTATCTCCTTCTGGCTGCTGTATTGCATCGTGCCGACGGTGCGGGTGCCGCCCAAAGACGCGCTGATTGGCGCGGTGGTGGCCGGGTTGCTGTTCGAGCTGGGTAAGAAGGGGTTCGCGCTGTACGTCACCATGTTCCCCTCCTATCAGCTGATTTACGGCGTGCTGGCAGTGATCCCGATTTTATTCCTGTGGGTCTACTGGAGCTGGTGTATCGTGTTACTCGGTGCGGAAATCACCGCGACCATCGGCGAATACCGCGACTACCGCCGGCAGAAGGCGGAGCAACAGGAACCAAAACCAGAAGGGCAGCAGGAATGATTGCGTTGATTCAACGGGTGTTAAACGCCAGCGTCACGGTAGGTGGCGAGACGGTAGGCAAGATTGGCCCCGGTTTGTTAGTGTTATTGGGCGTGGAGCAGGGCGATAACGAGCAAAAAGCGCAGCGCCTGTGCGAACGCGTGTTGGGATACCGCATTTTCGGCGACGAGAACGACAAGATGAACCTCAACGTCCAGCAGGCCGGGGGCAGCGTGCTGGTCGTCTCGCAGTTCACCCTGGCGGCGGACACCCAAAAGGGCATGCGCCCCAGCTTCTCGCGCGGCGCCGCGCCGCAGGAAGCCGATCGGTTGTATCAATATTTTGTTGGCCAGTGCCGCGAGCGCGGCATAGAGACCCAGACCGGCGAGTTCGCCGCCGACATGCAGGTGGCGCTGGTCAACGATGGTCCGGTGACATTCTGGCTACAGGTCTAAGCATTCGGAGAACAGGCGTCTATGTATCACCTACGAGTACCCGTAACAGAGCAAGAACTGAAGGAGTATTACCAGTTTCGCTGGGAAATGCTGCGCAAGCCGCTGCACCAGCCGGTGGGTTCGGAAAAGGATGCCTATGACGCCATGGCCCATCACCAAATGGTGGTGGACGAGGTCGGTAAAATCGTCGCCATTGGGCGGCTGTATATCAATGCCGACAATGAGGCGGCGATTCGTTTTCTGGCGGTAGACCCGACGCTGCAGGATAAAGGGTTGGGGACGCTGGTGGCGATGACGCTGGAATCCGTTGCGCGGCAGGAAGGCGTGAAGCGGGTGGTGTGCAGCGCCCGTGAAGACGCGGTGGATTTCTTCGCCAAGCTGGGGTTCGTCAATCAGGGGGAGATCACCGCGCCGCAAACCACCCCGATCCGCCACTTTCTGATGATCAAACCGGTGGCGACGCTGGACGATATCCTGCATCGCCCCGACTGGTGCGGCCAACTGCAGCAGGCCTGGTATGAACACATCCCGCTGAGCGAAAAGATGGGCGTGCGCATCAGCCAGTACACCGGCCAGCGCTTCGTCACCACCATGCCGGAGATCGGCAACCAGAACCCGCACCATACCCTGTTCGCCGGCAGCCTGTTCTCACTGGCGACGCTGACCGCCTGGGGGCTGATTTGGCTGCTGCTGCGCGAGCGCCATCTGGGCGGCACCATCATTCTGGCGGACGCGCACATTCGCTACAGCAAACCGATCACCGGCAGACCGCGGGCGGTGGCGGATCTCGGTTCGCTGAGCGGCGATTTGGCGCGTCTGGCGCGCGGCCGCCGTGCGCGCGTGCACGCCGAAGTGCATCTGTTCGGCGATGAGGATAAGGGCGCGGTGTTCGAAGGCACCTACATGGTGTTGCCGGCCGAGCCGGATGTGCCGCTGGATCAGGGCGGTTCCGAAGCGCTGGAAGAGTAAAACGGCGGCCCTGCCCTGATGGCGGGCCGCGCGATAGATTACGGCAGCTGTTGGTTCACCGTTTGGCCATCGCCGGCGGTGGCCTGCAGATTGCCCTTCAATGAAGCTTTGAACGGCCCGTCGCTGTTCAACAGCCCTTTCAACTGCAGTTCGAGGTTGCCGTCGCCCGTCAGCGGCACCGGCTGCCATCCCCATTGCTGCAAGGTATTGAGCGGTACCGAGCGGCCGTGCAGCGTCAGCTGGAACGGTTTGCCCGGCAGCTGATCGACGCTCGCTTTGGCCTCCAGCAGCCCATTCGGCATAAAGGCGCTGAGCTCGGTGACGTTGATCTGGCTGGCGTCGGCGTTCAGCGCCAGCGAAGGGCGTCGCACGTCGATTTTGTTGAAGGTGGCCTCGCTGCCGTTCAGGTTCAGCGAGCCGGACCACACGCCCCACTGGTGGTCGCGCGCCAGCAGCAGGTTGCTGCCGTAGCCGTCCAGCGCGGTGATCTGGAACGGGAACGCCGGGTTGATGTCGATGATCAGATTGCGGTTGGTGGTCAGCTTGGTGACGTACACCTCGTTCAGCCAATCCGGCAGCGGTTTCAGCCACAGCTCGCGCCAGTCGATCGGCAGAGTGTATTCCAGCGCCGCCATGGCCACTTCATCCAGCTGCAGGCGTTTGCCGGCGCGCAGCCAGCTGCCGGAGGCGCGCAACAGGCCGCCTTCCCAGCGGGTGGTGAACTGCTGAATGGCGATGCCGGCGGAAGAGAGCCGCAGGGTGGCGATCGGGTCGATCAGGTGGAAGCCGCCGTTGATCACATCGCCGGCGTTGAAGTTGAGCGAGCCGTCCTCGCTGCGCCAGTCGCCCTTTTCGACGCTGACGTTTTGCAGCGACAGATCGAGATCGTTAAACGCCCACGCTTTGCCCTCCAGGCGCGCGTCGATCAGATCGAACCGCTTGAGGGTGACCGGTGGCAAGGTGGTGAAGCGCTGCATGAACTCCGCCAGCGTCAACGGGGTTTGCAGGCGTACGCCGCTCAGCCGCAGGCGATCCACCTGCCAGCTGCCGTCGACGGCGCGGCTGGCCACGCCGGTCAGGTCGCCCTGCGCCAGGTCGGCGCCAAAGTTGTTCAACAGCAGCTGACCCTGCTTTTGCTCTCCCTGCACCAATACCTTCGAGGCGGGAATGCCGTTCAGCGTCATCGAGCCGGCGCTGAACTGGAACTGGTTGTTGTCCCCCAGCAGATGGCCGGCCAGCGGGCGCCATGGCGTGATGCCGGCGTTGACCTGCTGCGCGTTGAGCTGCCACTCGTTATCGTTGGACTGCAACGCCATGTTGCTCAGCTGCAGTACGTCAGCCTGTACAGGCAGCGCCGCCGCCTGCGGCTGCACGTTCAGCGTGCCGTCGCGCAGCGTGACGCTGTGGAAATAGCGCGGTTCGGTGATTTGGCGTAGGCTGAGGCCGAGATCGACGCGTTTGGCGACCAGCGCCTGCGGCTGGCCGTTGCGCGCCAGCTGCACCTCTTCCAGAGCGATCTGGTCCGGCTGGCTCCACGAATGGGTGATTTTTCCTATCGACAGGCGGTATTCGCTGTTGCCACTGATCCAGGCGCTCAGGCGGCCTGCCGCCCAGCGGGTTTGCCCCACCAGATACAGCACCACCGCCGCCAGCACCATCAGCAGCAGCAACGTCAGCAACAGCTTTCCGATAAATTTCATCGTCTACATCCGCATCGGTCAAAAAAGATACCCTGTTTATGCCGCAATTGGCCGGGCATCTCAAGGGCAATGGTCTGATAGACAATAAAAAACGGCCGCAGGCGGCCGTTTGAACGTCAAGGGACGGGTTACTTTTTCTCGTGTTCCTGCGGGAACACCAGGTTCAGCACGATGGCGGTAATACCACCGGCGGCGATACCGGAAGAGAGCAGGGTTTTCAGCCAGTCCGGCGCGAACTGCAGGATCAGCGGCTGCTGGGAGACGCCCATGCCGACGGCCAGCGACAGCGCCATGATCATGATGGCGCGGCGGTTCAGGCGCTCGCGCGACACGATGCGCACGCCGGAGGCGGCGATGGTGCCGAACATCACGATGGTCGCGCCGCCTAGCACCGGCTCAGGGATGTGCTGCACGAAGCCGGCAACCGCCGGGAACAGCCCCAGCGCGATCAGCATCAGCGCCACCACGAAGCCGACGTAGCGGCTGGCGACGCCGGTCAGCTGGATCACGCCGTTGTTCTGGCCGAAGCAGGAGTTGGGGAAGGTGTTGAACACCGCCGACAGCATCGAGTTCAGGCCGTTGGCCAGCACGCCGCCCTTCAGGCGCTTCATGTACAGCGGCCCGCTGACCGGCTGTTCGGAGACGTCGGAAGTGGCGGTGATGTCGCCGATGGTTTCCAGCGAGGTGACCATAAAGATCAGCATCAGCGGCAGCAGCAGGTTCCAGTCGAAGCCCAGACCGTAATAGAGCGGCGTGGGGATGGTGATCGCCGCCGTGGGCGCCGCCGGCGCGTCGGCGGGCAGCATGTCCATCGCCCAGGCCAACAGATAGCCGACCGCCATGGCGATCACCAGCGAAGCCACGCGCAGGTAAGGGTTGCGCTGGCGGTTCAGCAGGATGATTACCGCCAGCACCGCGCCGGCCAGCAGCAGGTTTTTCGGCGAGCCGAAGCTGTGATCGTTCATCGCGGCATAGCCGCCGCCGATCGAAGTCAGGCCGACCTGAATCAGCGACAGGCCGATGATCATCACCACGATGCCGGAAACCAGCGGGGTGATGATGCGGCGCGCCAGATGCAGCACGCGCGACAGCAGAATTTCGGTACAGGAGGCGACCATCAGGGTGCCGAACAGCGCGGCCATCATGGTCGGCACGTCGGCGCCGCCGTTTTTCAGCGCCAGACCGCCCATGATCAGCGGCGAAACGAAGTTGAAGCTGGTGCCCTGAATCGACAGCAGCCCGGAGCCCACCGGCCCCCAGGTTTTGATTTGCAGAATGGAAGCCAGACCGGAGGCGAACAGCGACATGCTGATGATGTGCTGAGTATCCTGCGCCGGCAGGCCCAGCGCCTGGCAGATCAGCAGGGCCGGAGTGATCACCGCGACGAACATCGCCAGCAGATGCTGGCCGGCGGCAAACAGCGTTTGTGGCAGCGGCGGGCGATCTTCCAGGCGATAAATCAGTTCACTGGCGCGGGGTTCTGAGGCGGCTTGGCGCGCGGCATCAAGCTCGGAGGATGACATGCTCATGGTGTGGCGTTTCCAGATACGGCAAAGCAGGCATTTTAATGCTCCGCCCCGCAAAAGCAAACGGTTGCGCGTAAATATTATGTTGCCGACTTTCTCGTTTATGTCGCATTTTCATTCATTTTTTCTTGTCATCTCAGCGTTTTTTACTTCTAATCCTGCACTCATCAAGTTTAAAAACTCAGTGGTTTTCTATAACTTATTATTTTTATTTGGATCTTTTCCCTTACATGGAGTACCTGGATGTTTCATCTTGATACTTATGGCACGTTAGTCGCGGCGACGCTGGTTTTGCTCCTCGGGGGCAAGTGCGTCAGGACCATTCCCCTGCTGCGAAAATATACCATTCCTGCTCCCGTCGCCGGCGGTTTGCTGGTGGCACTCCTGCTGTTAGCCCTGAAAAAGCTCGTCAACTGGGAAATCAGTTTTGACATGTCGCTGAAGGACCCGCTGATGCTGGCCTTCTTCGCCACCATCGGTCTGAACGCCAACCTGGCGCGTTTGCGCGCCGGCGGCAAGGTGCTGGTGGTGTTCCTGTTCGTGGTGCTGGGTTTGCTTATCGTGCAGAACGCCATCGGCATCGGCATGGCGAAAATGCTGGGGCTGGATCCGCTGATGGGCCTGATCGCCGGGTCGATCACCCTGTCGGGCGGGCACGGCACCGGGGCGGCCTGGAGCAAGCTGTTCATCGAGCGCTACGGTTTTGAAAACGCGACGGAAGTTGCCATGGCCTGCGCCACCTTCGGCCTGGTGCTGGGCGGCCTGATCGGCGGCCCGGTGGCGCGCTATCTGGTCAAACACTCCTCTACGCCGGAAGGCTCGCCGGAAGACAGCGTGCAGCCGAGCGGCTTCGAGAAGCCGGAAAGCGGCCGTCTCATCACCTCGCTGGTGATGATCGAAACCATCGCCATGATCGCCATCTGTCTGAGCCTGGGGCAGTTGATTGCCGGCCTGCTGAGCGGCACGGTGTTTGAACTGCCGAACTTCGTCTGCGTGCTGTTCGTCGGGGTTATCCTCAGCAACACGCTGGCCTTCACCGGTTTTTATACCGTGTTCGAGCGGGCGGTATCGGTGCTGGGCAACGTCAGCCTGTCGCTGTTCCTGGCGATGGCGTTGATGAGCCTGCGCCTGTGGGAGCTGGCCTCGCTGGCGCTGCCGATGCTGGCGATCCTGGCGGTGCAGACGTTGGTCATGGCGCTGTACGCGATCTTCGTTACCTACCGGGTGATGGGCAAAAACTACGACGCGGCGGTGCTGGCTGCCGGCCATTGCGGCTTCGGCATGGGCGCCACGCCGACGGCGATCGCCAACATGCAGGCGATCACCGACCGTTTCGGCCCGTCGCACGTGGCGTTTTTGGTGGTACCGATGGTGGGGGCGTTCTTTATCGATATCGCCAATGCCATCGTCATCAAGCTGTATCTGCTGCTGCCGGTGTTCCCGGCGGTGGGGTGATATCGCGAGCCAGAAAAGAAGAGGGCGCCGTCGGCGCCCTTTTTTATGCGTTGGAGTAGCGCGCCTTCTCCGGCAGCCAGCGCTCGATCAGCGCCTGGGCATGTTCGGGATAGTGCTGGTGGAGGTGGCGAGCGACGCGTTGCACTTCGGGGATCATCGCCTGGTCGCGCAGCAGGTCTGCCACTTTGAATTCGGCGCTGCCGGTCTGGCGGGTGCCGAGCAGCTCGCCCGGACCGCGGATCTCCAGATCGCGCTGCGCGATGACGAAGCCGTCATTGCTGTCGCGCAGCACCTGCAGGCGCGTTTGCGCGGTTTTGCTCAGCGGCGTTTTGTACAGCAGCACGCAGTGTGAGGCCACCGCACCGCGCCCCACGCGGCCGCGCAGCTGGTGCAGTTGCGCCAGACCCAGCCGCTCCGGGTTCTCGATAATCATCAGGCTGGCGTTCGGCACGTCGACGCCGACTTCGATCACCGTGGTGGCGACCAACAGCTGCAGCTCGCCCTGTTTAAACGCCTGCATCACCGCCTGCTTCTCCTGAGCTTTCATGCGGCCGTGCACCAGCGCCACCTTCAGCTCCGGCAGCGCGGTTTTCAATTCTTCCCAGGTGGCTTCCGCCGCCTGCGCTTCCAGCAGCTCGGACTCTTCGATCAACGTGCACACCCAGTAAGCCTGCCGGCCCTCTTCCAGGCAGGCGCTCTTCACTCGTTGAATGATATCGGCGCGGCGGGTATCGGGAATGGCGACGGTGGTCACCGGCGTGCGGCCCGGCGGCAACTCGTCGATGACCGAGGTATCGAGATCGGCATAGGCGGTCATTGCCAGCGTGCGCGGGATCGGCGTGGCGGTCATGATCAGCTGATGGGCGTGGAAGCCCTGTTCTTCGCCTTTCTCCCACAGCGCCAGCCGCTGATGCACCCCGAAGCGGTGCTGCTCATCGATGATCACCAGTGCCAGGCCGTTGAACTGCACCTGTTCCTGGAAGATGGCGTGGGTGCCGACCACTATCGACACCTGGCCGCTGGCGATGGCTTCCTGCTGCGCGATGCGTGCCTTGCCTTTCTGTTTGCCGGCCAGCCAGCCGACCTCCAGCCCCAGCGGTTCGAACCACTGACGAAAATTGTTGGCGTGCTGCTCGGCCAGCAGCTCGGTTGGCGCCATCAGTGCTACCTGCTTGCCGTGCGCGATGGCGCGCAGCGCCGCCAGCGCCGCCACCAGCGTTTTGCCGGAGCCGACGTCGCCCTGCACCAGCCGCATCATTGGGAAGTCTTTTTGCATATCGGCTTCGATGTCGGCCACCACGCGCGTTTGCGCGCCGGTCGGCGAGAACGGCAGCTGGGCGAGAAAACGGTTTTTCAGCCGATCGTCCGGCAGCAGCGGCTGCGCCCGGTAACTCTGGGCACCGGCGCGCACCGCCAGCATGCTGAGGTTATGCGCCAACAGCTCTTCGAGGATCAGGCGTTTTTGCGCCGGGTGTTTGCCCAGCTCCAGATCCGCCAGCTGGATGTCCGGCGGCGGGCGGTGCAGGGTGTGCAGCGCCTGCGGCAGGCTCATCAGGCCGCCGCTCAGCTCCGGCGGCAGCAGTTCGGCAATGGCGCAGGTATCCAGCAGCTCCAGCGCCTGGTCGGTCAATTTGCGCAGCGTGGCCTGCCGCACCCCCTCGGTGGTGGGGTAGACCGGCGTCAGCGACTCCTGCAGCTCAACCTCGCTGGTTTCGCCCTGAATGCGGTATTCCGGATGGATGATCTCCGCGCCGTGGTTGCCGCGTTTGATCTCGCCGTAGGCGGTCACGCGGCGGCCGGTGGCCAGGCTGTTCTTCATCGCGGCGTTGAAGTTGAAGAACCGCATGGTGAGGATGCCGGTACCGTCGCTGATCTGGCAGGTCAGCATGCGGCGGCGGCCGAAGCTGATGTCGCTGCGCAGCACTTCCCCTTCTACCGTGGCGTAGATGCCCGGCAGCAGATCGTTGATCGGATAGAGGCGGGTGCGGTCTTCGTAGCGCAGCGGCAGGTGCAGCAGCAGGTCCTGAATGGTATCGAGGCCAAGCTTGGCCAATTTGCCCGCCTGGCTGGCGCCAACCCCGGAAAGCGTGGTGAGTGGGACAGCATCCAGCAGGCGGCCTTTCATTTGCGCACCGTCGCCTGCATGGCCGCCCACCATTCGGCGCTGGCGACCACTTGGCCCTGTTCATCGATCTGCGGGCGCGGCAGCCCTTTGCGCTTGGCCACGTTGGCCAACACCGGGTAGCCGCCTTCGAACAGCAGGCGCTGCTGCTCTTCTTCGTCCAGCATGCTGTTATCGCGGCGATACAGGCCGGCGTTTTGCCGTTGGCGCTGCGCCTCATACAGGATCAGCGCGGAGGCTACGGAGACGTTGAGCGATTGCACCATGCCGATCATCGGAATGACGATGTCCTGATCGGCCAGCGCCAGCGCTTCTTCGGTGATGCCGGTTTTTTCCTGGCCGAGCAGCACGCAGGTTGGCCGGGTGTAGTCCACCTCGCGGAAATCGACCGCGCGCGCAGACAGGTTGGTGGCCAGAATTTGCATGCCCTGCGCTTTCAGGTGACCGACCGCGTCGCCGATGGTGCGGTGGGTTTTAACGCTGACCCAGCTGTTGCTGCCGGCGGCGGAGGAAACCAGGGTGCGCATGCGGGTGGTGGGCCACACGGCGTGGACCTGATGCACGCCGACGGCGTCGGCGGTACGGATAATGGCGGAGACGTTATGCGGTTTGTGCACCTGCTCCAGGCAAACCGTCAAATCCGGCTGCCGGGTCGCGAGCATTTCACAAATCCGCGCATAGCGTTCAGGACTCATAAGCGCTAGTTTCGGTTGCGGTTAACTTTGATCACATCCGGCATGATACGGATTTTACGCATAATGTTTGCCAAATGGATGCGATCGCGGGTGGTCAAGCGGATAAAGGCGCTATAAACCCGACCGTCTTTCTCTTCGGTGTTCAGGCTCTGAATATTGGACTCGGCCGCGTTGATCGCCGCCGTCAGGTTGGCCAGCGCGCCCTGGTGGTTAAACATATCCACCTTAATTTCGGCGATGAACTCCTGCTCGGTCTCTTTATCCCACTCGACCGCCATGAACTTCTCAGGCTCTTTCTGATAGCCGCGAATATTGCGGCAGGATTCATGGTGGATCACCAGCCCTTTGCCCGGGCTGACGTGAGCGATAATCGGGTCGCCCGGAATCGGACGGCAGCACTTGGCGAAGGTGATCAACACCCCGTCGGCGCCCTTGATGGCCAGGTTGCGCACGCCGGAGGACGCGCCCAGGCTGGACTGATCGCCCTGCAGGTTCTTCGCCACCACCACGCTCATGGCGTTGCCGAGGCCGATTTCCGCCAGCAGATCGTCCAGCGTCGCCAGCTTCATGCGGTCCAGCTCGTGCTGAATGTTTTCCTGCGGGATTTCGGCCAGCTTGCGGCTGCCACCCAGCGCGTGGTTGAGCAGACGGCGGCCGAGGCCGACGGAGTCGTCGCGCTTGAGATTCTTCAGCATCTGGCGAATTTTGGCGCGCGCTTTCGAGCTGACCACGAAGTTCAGCCAGGCGGCGTTAGGCCGCGCGCCCGGTGCGGTGATGATCTCGACGGTCTGGCCGCTGGTCAGCGACTGCGACAGCGGGTAGGGCTGACGATCGACGCGCGCGCCGACGCAGGCATGGCCTATATCGGTATGCACCGCATAGGCGAAGTCGACCGGCGTGGCGCCGGCGGGCAGCTCGACGATGCGGCCTTCCGGGGTGAAAACGTAAATCTCATCCGGGAACAGATCGGATTTGACGCTCTCGATAAATTCAAACGAGCTGCCGGCGCTTTGCTGCAGCTCCAGCAGGCTTTGCATCCAGCGCTGGGCGCGGATCTGCGCCGTGGTGCCGGTTTCGCCCTGTTCTCTTTCCTTGTAAGCCCAGTGCGCGGCCACCCCCATCTCAGCCATCTGGTCCATGTCTTCGGTGCGGATCTGCACTTCGACCGGCACGCCGTGCGGGCCGATCAGCGAGGTATGCAGCGATTGATAGCCGTTGGCCTTGGGAATGGCGATGTAATCTTTCACCCGCCCCGGACGCGGCTTGTACAGGCTGTGCACCTGGCCGAGCACGCGGTAGCAGGTATCGACCTCTTTGACGATCACCCGGAACGCGTAGATATCCATGATGGAATGGAACCGCTGTTCTTTCAGGTGCATCTTGAGGTAGATGGAATAGAGGTGTTTTTCCCGCCCGCTGACGCGGCAGGCGATGCCGGCTTCCGTCAGCCGCCCTTCGATCTCGGAGAGGATTTTTTGAATCATCTCTTTGCGGTTGCCGCGCGCGGCTTTCACCACTTCCTTGATCACGCGATAACGGTTCGGGTACAGCGCCTCGAAGCCCAGCTCTTCCAGCTCGGTTTTCAGGTGATGAATACCCAGACGGTGGGCGAGCGGGCTGTAGATTTCCAGGGTTTCACGCGCGATGCGCCGGCGTTTGTCGGGGCGCAGCGAACCGAGGGTGCGCATGTTGTGCGTACGGTCGGCCAGCTTGATCAGCACGACGCGGATATCCTGCACCATCGCCATGATCATCTTGCGGAAGTTTTCCGCCTGCGCTTCTTTCTTGTCCTGGAATTTCAGCTTATCGAGCTTGGAGACGCCCTCGACCAGTTCGGCGACGCTCTTGCCGAACAGCTGTTCCATATCCTGATAGGTAGCCGGGGTGTCTTCGATGACGTCGTGCAACAATGCCGCCATCAGCGTCTCGTGGTCGAGACGCATTTCCGCCAGGATGCAGGCCACGGCGACCGGGTGAGTAATGTAGGGCTCACCGCTGGAGCGTGTCTGGCCCTCGTGCGCGTCGCGCGCGACGAGGTATGCCTGTTTGAGGCGCTTAATCTGCTCCTCGGGCAGGTAACGTTGAATCAGCAGATTCAGGCTTTCAAACAGGTACAAGGCGGACTCGCAGTCTAATTAACGACGACCTTCAGCAATCGCGGTAACCGCTTGAATCTCTGCGGCTTCCTGCTCTTGCTGCTCCTGGCGCTCACGCACGTCGAGGATCTGGCTGGTGATCAGGCCTTCTTCGATTTCGCGCAGGGCGATAACGGTGTACTTGTCGTTCTCTTCCGGAACCAGTGCATCTTTGCCGCCGGTCTGGATCTGACGCGCCCGACGAGCAGCGACCAACACCAGGTCAAAACGGTTACCAATTTTCTCTACAGCGTCTTGAACAGTTACGCGTGCCATATTTGTGCTACTCCACAGGTGACGAAAAGACTGGGCATGATACTGAAACTGCCTTCAGTCTGCCAATAGTTTGCTGATTAAAGCGTCATGCCGCAGCAACTGGCGGCCCAAACGCAGGCGTTCGGCGCGAATGATGGTCTTCAGATCGGACAGCGCCAGATCGAAATCATCGTTCACGATCAGGTAATCGTACTCCGCGTAATGCGTCATTTCCGCCACGGCCTGAGCCATGCGCTTGGCGATCACCTCTTCGGAATCCTGCCCGCGCCCGCGCAGGCGGCGGCCCAGTTCTTCCTTCGACGGCGGCAGAATGAAGATGCTGCGCGCCTGCGGCATTTTGGCGCGGATTTGCTGCGCGCCCTGCCAGTCGATATCCAGAAACACGTCTACGCCGGTCGCCAACACTTGTTCGATGGCGGCGCGCGAGGTGCCGTAATAGTTGCCGAACACTTCGGCATGCTCAAGAAACGCGTCCTGCTCGATCATCCGGCGGAATTCGTCTTTCGAGACGAAGAAATAGTGCTCGCCGTGATTTTCACCCGGGCGGCTGTCGCGCGTGGTGTGCGAAACCGAAACCTGCGTGTCGTACAGCGGTTGCGTCTTTAACAAAGCCTGAATCAGACTTGATTTACCTGCGCCACTGGGAGCAGAGACAATATAAAGCGTGCCTTGAGCCATGATGATGTTCGTTGATAACGGTTGATATGCCAATAACAGCGGATGTGTATTTTCTCCGCACAGTATACACGGCTAACGCGCCGGGTGCAGCGTTAGCTCGCATTTTGCCCGCGGCTTTGCGCGGAAAAAGCGGTGAATGCGCGAATTTGCGCGTTGAAGGGCGACATTTCTGCAGTTTTGGCCTCGGCGGCGGCGCGTTGCCGCCCCGACATCAATGATCCGGATGCTGGTAGTTGAACACCGGCAGGCCGAGGCGGAAGCGCAGGGCGATCAGGCGCGCGCTCAGGCCGGCGACCAGCGTGATGATCACCACCAGATTGTGTGGCAGGCTGAGGTGCTGCAGGCCGATATACAGCCAGGCGGCGCTGAAGGAGATGCCGGCGTAGATCTCCTTCTGGAACACCAGCGGGATACGGTTGCAGAACATGTCGCGCAGCACCCCGCCGAAGACGCCGGTGATCACCGCGGCGATGGCGGCGATAATCGCGCTGTGCCCCATATCCAGCGCCACCTGCGCGCCGATGATGGAGAAGACGATCAGGCCGACGGCGTCGAGCACCAGGAACAGGCGGCGCAGATGGCGCATCAGGGGGGCCACCCAGGTGGTGACGATCGCCGCTATCGCGACGATGACGATGTATTCCGGGTGTTTGACCCAGCCCAACGGAAAATGCCCGAGCAGCATATCGCGCACCGACCCGCCGCCGATCGCCGTGACCGAGGCGATGATGATCACGCCGAACATGTCCATTTGGCGGCGGCCGGCCGCCAGCGCGCCGGTCATGGCTTCGGCGGTGATGCCGATGATATAAAGGATGCTCAGTAACATAAGGGGTTCACAGCGTACTTGCGTCAGAATGATGGACGGCAGGGTAATCGCCGCCGAGGGTGCGCGCTACTGAGTTTTTTTCACCGATGGCGTTTCGGATTAATTTAGCTAATCCAAACTGCGTTTTTATTGCCGATAACCAGCCTTTTTTAACATCTGGCTGCTGATAAAAGCATTAGAAATTTCGCGCTGGTTTCCATCGCTGACTATGCTTTTTGCAGCTAATCCTTCAACTGAGAAACCGAGACTGCAGATGAAAAATTCCCCGAAACTGGCCGCCTGCGCCGTGGTGGCTGCCGCCCTGCTGTTGAGCGGCTGCGTGGCGCCAGGTCACCAGACAACGTCCCCCGCCCCGGTTTGCCGCACCGGCGATCCGCTGGTGCAGACAACGCTCTATTTTGGCCTGAATCGTCCGGCGGGGCCGGCGATCACCGCCGCCGAGTGGCAAACCTTCGTCGACAGCCAGGTGACGCCGCGCTTTAAAGACGGGCTGACGGTGTTTGACGCCAAAGGGCAGTGGCTGGGCCACGACGGCAAACTGGCGCGCGAGAACAGCAAGGCGCTGCTGCTGATCCATGCGCCGGGCAAAGAGAGCGAGACAAATATCGAGGCGCTGCGCAGCGGCTATAAGCAGCAGTTTGCGCAGGATTCGGTGATGCGGGTGGATGCGCCGGTGTGCGTGGCGTTTTAAAGCGAACTCCCGGCCCTGCGGCCGGGAATAAGGATTACAGCACCAGGCCGGCGATGGCCGCCGACAGCAGGCTCACCAGCGTCGAGCCATAAACCAGCTTCAGGCCAAAACGGGAAACCACGTTGCCTTGCTGCTCGTTCAGCCCCTTGATGGCGCCGGCGACGATGCCGATGGAGGCGAAGTTGGCGAACGACACCAGGAACACCGACAGAATGCCCAGCCCGCGCGGCGACAGCTCCGCCGCGATCTTCTTCAGCTCAATCATCGCCACGAATTCGTTGGCCACCAGTTTGGTTGCCATGATGCTGCCCGCCTTCAAGGCCTCTTCCGCCGGGATGCCGATCAGCCAGGCCAGCGGATAGAACACGTAGCCGAGGATCTGCTGGAAGCTGATGCCGAGCACCGCCGAGAACAGCGCGTTGACGGCGGAGATCAGCGCGATAAAGCCGATCAGCATCGCCGCGATGATCATCGCAATCTTGAAGCCGGCCAGAATGTACTCGCCCAGCATTTCGAAGAAGCTCTGGTCTTCATGCAGTTTGTTCAGCTTCAGCTCCGGCTCGTCTTCAACCTGATACGGGTTGATGATCGACAGGATGATGAAGGTACTGAACATATTAAGGATCAATGCCGCCACCACGTACTGCGCGTCGATCATCGACATGTAGGCGCCAACGATGGAGAGCGATACCGTCGACATGGCGGTGGCGGCCATGGTGTACATGCGGCGCGGCGAGATATCGCCGATGATGCCTTTATAGGCGATGAAGTTTTCCGACTGCCCCAGCACCAGCGTGCTGACGGCGTTGAACGACTCCAGCTTGCCCATGCCGTTGACCTTGGACAGCAGGGTGCCCACCAGACGGATGATCAGCGGCAGGATGCGGAAATGCTGCAAAATGCCGATCAGGGCGGAAATAAAGATGATAGGGCATAAAACGCCGAGGAAGATGAACGCCAGGCCATCCTTGCTCATGCCGCCGAACACGAACTCCGATCCTTGTGCCGCGTAGGCGAGCAGGGTGTCGAAGAAGCCGGCGACGTGTTTGATCACGCTGAGCCCGCTGGCGGAGTGCAGGAAGAAATAGGCCAGCGCACCTTCGATCACCAGTAGCTGGATGATATAGCGCAGGCGGATTTTCTTGCGATTATTGCTGACCAGCAGCGCCAGGGCGATGATCACCACCAGGGCCATAATAAATTGCAGAATTTGTGGCATAAACGGTCCGTACGGTTCACGGGCAGGAAAAAAACACATTTAGCCACAGCATCGCCGTCCTTTCATTACCTTGCGTGATAATTAGAACAAAATACTTATGGCGTGCGGGATATCTTGCCGAATGTCATCCACACGCGCTGCTCGGCAGTTTTTCATAAGCTTCCCGGTGAGCCGGTTCCCCAGGGGCCTGCCGGCTCGCAACCTGATGCAATCACCGTCACTCGCGTGCAAACGCCTGGAATCTGGCTCGCAATGGGGGATTTTTCCCGGCGCAAAACGTGGTTTTCTCGGCTAAGACGGAGAAACATGCTTGAGCAGGGCGCCGCGACCGGCGCGCATTTTCTCAAGTCAGGAGGCGAACGATGAATACCGGCATGTTGCTCAGGGCGCTGGCCAATGGCGTTAATCCCGACACCGGCGAGCTGTTGAAACCGGCTTCAGCGGCCTGTGCGCCGGAGGCTATCCGCCTGCTGTTCGCGTTGGCCAACGAGTTCGACGGTGAATCCGCACTGCAGAAAAAAGCCCGGCTGACGCCGGAAGAGAAGCGGCAGAAGAATCTGGCCGAGGGCCGGCAGGCCAATGCCTATCTCCTCTGGCCGGAAGAGGAAAAACTGCGGCTGCGCGAGAGTCATGCGGCCGGGGCGACGCTGGAAGCGTTGAGCGATGAGTTTGAGCGCTCAACCTGGAGCATTGCGGTGCAGCTGCAGAAAATGGGGTTGATCGGTGAGGAGCAGGCGGCCGCCTATCGCTGATCTGCAGCCATCAAGCCCGCGTGCCGCGGGCTTGATGGCGTGCGGAGCGGGATCACTCGATGTTCTGGATCTGCTCGCGCATCTGCTCGATCAGCACCTTCAGCTCGATGGCGGAGGCGGTGACGTCGGCATTGATCGACTTGGAGGCCAGGGTGTTCGATTCGCGGTTGAACTCCTGCATCATAAAGTCGAGGCGGCGGCCGACGGCTTCTTTCTTCTTCAGGATGTTGTGCGTCTCTTTCACGTGCGCTTCCAGACGGTCCAGCTCTTCGGCGACGTCGATGCGCTGCGCCATCAGCACCAGCTCCTGCTCCAGGCGGGTGTTTTCCAGCTGCACCTGCGCCTCTTCCAGCTTGCTGACCAGGCGCTCGCGCTGCCATTGCAGGATGTTCGGCATCTGGGCGCGCACTTTGACCACTTCGGCGCTGACGCCGTCGAGGCGCTGTTCGATCAGCGTTTTCAGCGCGGCGCCTTCGCTTTCGCGTGCGACGATAAAGTCATCCAGCGCGCCGTCCAGCGCCTGCATCAGCTCGGCGCTGATGGCGTCCAGATCCTGCTCCTGCGCGGACATGACGCCCGGCCAGCGCAGCACGTCGATCGGGTTGATTTCCCCTTCGTCGCTCTGCAT
This sequence comes from Serratia sp. LTN-2, assembly GCF_059740205.1. Classification (NCBI taxonomy): domain Bacteria; kingdom Pseudomonadati; phylum Pseudomonadota; class Gammaproteobacteria; order Enterobacterales; family Yersiniaceae; genus Serratia; species Serratia sp. LTN-2. The sequence goes on from NZ_JCAXDO010000016.1 coordinate 35,905, forward strand.
TTTCACCCAGTTGGCGGCTTCGACCAGCTGTTTGGCCAGCTTTTCGTTCAGGATCAGCGAGCTTTGCGCGCTTGGGTCCAGTTCGAAACGCAGGTTGCATTCGACTTTGCCGCGGGTCAGGCGGCCACGGATACGTTCACGGATCACCGGCTCCAGGCTGCGGAATTGTTCCGGCAGGCGGATGTAGGTTTCTAAGTAGCGCTGGTTAACGGAACGCAGCTCCCAGGCTGCGCTGCCCCATTCACCCTTGATTTCACGCCGGGCGTAGGCGGTCATGCTGCGGATCATTGATGCGTACCCGTAATAGGAAAAGATGGGGCGATTATAGCGTCGCGGCTGCGGGCAGGATAGGCATTACGTCACGAAGCCCGTATAATGCGCAGCCAATAGTTGATTTGAAGCCGGAGAGAGCCCATGCGTCCTGCAGGCAGAGCACCACAGCAAGTTCGCCCACTGACACTGACCCGTCACTATACCAAACACGCTGAAGGTTCAGTGCTGGTTGAGTTTGGCGATACCAAAGTCTTGTGCACCGCCACGGTAGAAGAGGGCGTTCCGCGCTTCCTGAAAGGCCAGGGGCAAGGTTGGATCACCGCCGAGTACGGTATGCTGCCGCGCTCCACCCATAGCCGCAATGCCCGTGAAGCCGCCAAAGGCAAGCAGGGCGGCCGCACGCTGGAAATCCAGCGTCTGATCGCCCGCTCGCTGCGCGCCGCGGTGGATCTGAAAAAGCTCGGTGAATTCACCATCACCCTCGACTGCGACGTACTGCAGGCCGACGGCGGTACCCGCACCGCCTCCATCTCCGGCGCCTGCGTGGCGCTGGCCGACGCGCTGAACACGCTGGTGGCCAACGGCAAGCTGAAAGCCAACCCGATGAAGGGCATGGTGGCGGCGGTTTCCGTCGGTATCGTCAATGGCGAAGCGCTGTGCGATCTGGAGTATGTGGAAGATTCCGCCGCGGAAACCGACATGAACGTGGTGATGATGGAAGACGGCCGCATGATTGAAGTGCAAGGCACCGCCGAAGGCGAGCCGTTCAGCCACGATGAGCTGTTGGCGCTATTGGCGCTGGCCCGAGGGGGCATCGAAACCATCTTCCAGGCGCAGAAAGCGGCGCTGGCGGATTGATTTTTTAAGGCGACTGAGAAGTCGCCTTTTTTATGCCCGACGATCGGGCGGCAGTAATGACAAGACCCAAACAGATTCAGACGAGGAGAAGCAGTAATGAAAGCCTATCAGCGCCAGTTTATCGAGTTCGCGCTTAACAAGCAGGTATTGAAGTTCGGCGAGTTCACCCTGAAATCCGGCCGCACCAGCCCGTATTTCTTCAATGCCGGCCTGTTTAATACCGGGCGCGATCTTGCGCTGTTGGGGCGCTTCTACGCCGAAGCCCTGATGGATTCCGGCATCGATTTCGACCTGCTGTTTGGCCCGGCTTATAAAGGCATTCCTATCGCCACCACCACGGCGGTGGCGCTGGCGGAACACCATGAGCGCGACGTGCCTTACTGCTTTAACCGCAAGGAAGCCAAAACCCATGGCGAAGGTGGTTCGCTGGTGGGCAGCCCGCTGCAGGGGCGCGTGATGCTGGTGGACGATGTGATCACCGCCGGCACCGCGATCCGCGAGTCGATGGAAATCATCGGCGCCAGCGGCGCTTCGCTGGCGGGTGTGCTGATCTCCCTCGACCGTCAGGAACGCGGCCGCGCGGATATCTCCGCCATTCAGGAAGTGGAACGCGACTATCACTGCAAGGTGATTTCGATCGTGACGCTGAAAGACCTGATTGCCTACCTGGAAGAGAAACCGGAGATGGCGGACCACCTGGCGGCGGTGCGCACTTACCGCGAGCAGTATGGCGTCTAAATAACAACGCCGGGCATGCCCGGCGTTTTCGTTATTGCAGCTGTGCCGCTAATAGCGGCCAGCGGGCGTCGAATTCCTGCGTGGGGCGATAGCGGAATTCCGAACGCACATAGCGCGACAACATACCTTCGCAGAAGGCCAGCAGTTGGCTGGCCAGCAGCGTTTCATCGACGATAAAGCCTTTGCCTTCGCGCAATTTGCGCTCTTTCAGCACCTGGCGCAGCTGCGCCTCGATGCGCTCGAACAGCTGGTTGATGCGGCCCTGCAGGCGATCCTGTTCAAACATCAGCGCGTGGCCGGTCATGATGCGCGTCAGCCCTGGGTTGCGTTCCGCAAAGCCCAGAATCAGCAGCAAAATCAGGCGCAGACGATTAAACGTCTCTTTCTCGTCCTGCAAGATCAGATTGATACGGGTGATCAGGCTGTCTTCAATAAACTCGATCAGACTGTCGAACATCCGTGTCTTGCTGGGGAAATGCCGGTACAGCGCAGCTTCAGAAACACCCACGTTCGCGGCGAGCTTGGCGGTGGTGATGCGTTGGCTGCCGTCGCTGGACTCCAGCATCTGGGCTAACGCCTGCAATATTTCCTCGCGCCGATTCCTTTTCGTCTTTTCTTTTTCTGCCATGTCTGATTAGACCCTTGCTAAAACTTAACTGACGGAAACCCGCGCACCGGCCGCTGCAGAGCAGGCTCTGTGCGGCTTATGTGATAGCTTTTTTACGATGCTGGGGTCAGCGGCCTTAACGGCCTTTTTCCGCGCTGCCTGGTGTGCGCTGCAATTGTCGCGGTAAAACCTTGCCGCAGAGACATCCTTCTCCCCGGAAAGGCAAGGTTCAGGCGACGCGGCCATCGTACATTGGGTAGCGCTTAGTGGCGCCCCGAGTGGCCGAAGCCGCCTTCGCCGCGTTCGCTGCTGTCGAACTCTTCCACCAGGTTGAATTCGGCCTGCACCACCGGCACGAAGACCATCTGCGCGATGCGTTCGCCCGGCTCGATGGTGAAGTGCTTCTGGCCGCGGTTCCACACGGACACCATCAGCTGGCCCTGGTAATCGGAGTCGATCAGGCCGACCAGGTTGCCCAGCACGACGCCGTGCTTATGGCCCAGGCCCGAGCGCGGCAGGATCACCGCCGCCAGGCTAGCGTCGGCGATGTGGATCGCGAGGCCGGTAGGCAGCAGCGTGGTTTCACCCGGCGCCAGCTCCACCGCGCTGTCCAGGCAGGCGCGCAGGTCGAGACCGGCAGAGCCCGGAGTAGCGTAGGTCGGTAGCGGGAAATCCTGACCGATGCGTGGGTCGAGGATCTTAACGTCGATTTTTTTCATCATAACGGCTGACTATCTCGTCTATTAAACGTTGGCCAAGGAGTGCCTTGTCGCTCAGCGCCAGGCGTTTCTCTCCATCCTGCCAAAAAAGGTGCAGGGCATTGGTGTCGCTGTTGAACCCGTGCTCTGCAAGCGATACATCGTTAGCGCAAATTAAATCCAGCTTCTTACGCGCCAGTTTTTGCCGCGCGTATTCTTCCACATTCTGGGTTTCGGCGGCAAACCCCACGACAAAGGGGCGATTTTTGGTCATCGCCGCCACGCCGGCGACGATATCGGGGTTTTTTACCATCTTGAGGACGATTTCATCACCCTGTTTTTTTATTTTTTCATCGGCGATCCGCTCGGGGCGATAGTCGGCCACGGCGGCGCAGGAGATGAAAATCTGCTGCTGCGCGGCGCGTTGCTGCACCGCCTGCTCCATCTCCAGTGCGCTGGTGACGTCGACTCGGGTGACTGATGGCGGCGTCGGCAAATTGACCGGCCCGGCGATCAGCGTCACCTGCGCGCCGCGAGCGGCGGCGGCGCGGGCAATGGCGAAGCCCATTTTGCCTGAGCTGTGATTGCTGATGAAACGTACCGGATCCAGCGCTTCACGCGTCGGGCCGGCGGTGATCATAACCTGCAAATGTTGCAGATCCTGCGTGACAGAGAAATGGCCGTTCGCCAGTTCGACGATGTCCAGCGGATCCAGCATGCGGCCCGGGCCGACGTCGCCGCAGGCCTGGCTGCCGCTGTCCGGCCCCCAGAGCAGCATGCCGCGTGCCTGCAGTGTTTGCAGGTTGGCCTGCGTGGCGGCGGCGCGATACATCTGCTGGTTCATGGCGGGCGCGGCGGCGATAGGTGCGTCGGTCGCCAGGCAGACGGTGGTCAGCAGATCGTTGGCCATGCCGGCGGCGACGCGCGCCAGCAGATCGGCGGTCGCCGGCGCCAGAATCACCAGGTCCGCCCATTTGCCGAGTTCGATGTGGCCCATGGCGGCTTCGGCGGCGGGATCCAACAGATCGTCGGACACCGGATAGCCGGAAACGGCCTGCAGCGTCAGCGGCGTAATGAACGCCTTGGCGGCGTGGGTCATCACCACGCGCACTTCTGCGCCTCTGTCGCGCAGGCGGCGCACCAGCTCTGGGCATTTGTAGGCGGCGATGCCGCCGCTGATGCCAAGCACAATATGTTTGCCGGAAAGTCCCGTCATCATCATTGTCCGATTGAAAGCCGAAAGATGCGCCATTTTAGCATATCCGCCGTTCAGGTGAGCGATTCCGCAATGGCTGCAGGGCGTTACATTGTGCTTTGCGAAACACTTCGCAATGTTATCAAACACCTGTCGAACGCGCCGGGTGGCACATGGCATGCTGTAGCCCTTTCAGGGAGGAACACGATGAGCAACCCGATTGTGGCGTGCTGGCCGGGCGCGTTGGCGCCGCGTGAAAAGCTGCTGATGCAAGGAGCGGCGTCGCTGTCCGACGCAGAGCTGTTGGCCATTTTCTTGCGCACCGGATTGCCCGGCGTGCATGTGATGCAGTTGGCGGAACAACTGCTGCGCCGATTCGGCTCGCTTTATCACCTGATGTCGGCCGATCATCAGGCTTTTTGTAGCCAAAAAGGCCTGGGCGACGCCAGCTATACCCAACTGCAGGCGATTGCCGAACTGGCGCTGCGCTTCTTTTCCAGCCACTTGTCGCAGGAAAATGCCATGCTCAACCCGCGCGTCACCCAGCATTACCTGCAAAGTCTGCTGGCGCATCGCGAGCGAGAGGTCTTTTTGGTATTGTTTTTAGACAATCAGCACCGGGTTATTCGCCATCAGGAGATGTTTGCTGGTACCATCAGCAGCGTCGTCGTCTACCCGAGAGAAATTGTGCGTGAAGCGCTGAAGGCTAATGCAGCCGCGCTGATTCTCGCGCATAATCACCCCTCGGGTAAGGCTGAACCCAGTCACGCCGACCGTTTGATAACCGAGCAAGTGGTGAAAGCCTGCCAGTTATTGGAGATCCGAGTGCTTGATCATTTGGTGATCGGTCGGGGTGAATGCGTCTCTTTTGCCGAGCGCGGATGGCTTTAAGCGATTTTTTCGCGATCCTTGTGGGATCTTTAGCTGTTCGGGACTTGAGCACTTACGCTTCAGAGCGTATACTACGCCACCTTTGAGAATCTTGGGTTTGGCGCAAGAGCCTATCTCAGCAGGTTTCTGACCTGATGTGTGGTTTCTACCTGATGACGAGAGTCTCCTCAGTATGAAGTTTGCTGAGATGGGCTCTAAAAGCCTGACGAGGCGGCCATACCCTATACGAAGCTCGAGCTGATTTGATTTTTGGAGAATAGACATGTCCCGAGTCTGCCAAGTTACTGGCAAGCGCCCGGTGAGCGGTAACAACCGTTCCCACGCAATGAACGCGACCAAACGCCGTTTTCTGCCTAACCTGCACTCACACCGTTTTTGGGTTGAGGCTGAGAAGCGCTTTGTAACTCTGCGTGTATCTGCTAAAGGTATGCGTGTTATCGATAAGAAGGGTATTGAGACGGTTCTGGCCGATCTGCGTGCCCGTGGTGAGAAGTATTAAGGAACTGAATCATGGCTAAAGGTGTTCGCGAGAAGATCAAGCTGGTTTCTTCTGCTGGTACTGGTCACTTCTATACCACCACGAAGAACAAGCGTACTAAGCCGGAAAAATTGGAACTGAAGAAATTCGATCCAGTTGTCCGTCAGCACGTAGTATACAAAGAAGCTAAAATTAAATAATTTTAGTGGATTAATGAAAAACCCGGCCTTGGCCGGGTTTTTTGTTTTATAAAGGGTAGAAAACGTCGGAGGGGAAGCCAGATGCCTGAATTACCGGAAGTTGAGACGAGCAGACGCGGTATAGAGCCTTATCTTGTCGGCCACAGCATTCAGTATGCGGTGGTGCGCAACGCGCGCCTGCGCTGGCCGGTTTCCGAGCAGATCCTGACGCTGAGCGATCAGCCGGTGCTCAGCGTGCAGCGTCGGGCCAAATACCTGCTGATCGAACTGCAGCGCGGTTGGATTATCGTGCATCTGGGCATGTCGGGCAGCCTGCGCATGCTGCGCGAGGAAAACGAAGACGAGGCAGGCAAACATGACCACGTTGATCTGGTGATCAATAACGGCATGATCCTGCGCTATACCGATCCGCGCCGTTTCGGCGCCTGGCTGTGGTGCGAAGATTTGGCGACCAGCAGCGTGTTGGCTCACCTGGGGCCGGAACCGCTGAGCGAAGCGTTCAACGGCGACTACCTGTATGAAAAATCACGCAATAAGCGCACGTTAATCAAACCGTGGCTGATGGATAACAAGCTGGTGGTCGGGGTCGGTAACATTTACGCCAGCGAATCGCTGTTCAGCGCCGGGATCCTGCCCGATCGTCCGGCGGGATCCTTGAGCAAAGCCGAAGCGGCATTGTTGGCGCAGACCATCAAGGCGGTGTTGCAACGTTCCATCGAGCAGGGCGGCACGACATTGCGCGACTTTTTGCAGTCGGACGGCAAACCGGGGTATTTCGCGCAGGAGTTGCAGGTTTACGGGCGGGCGGGAGAACCGTGCCGCGCATGCGGCACGCCGATTGAATCCGCCAAACATGGGCAGCGCAGCACCTTCTTTTGCCGCCGCTGCCAGCGCTGAGCATCACTCGGCGGCGAGCTTGGCCATCAGCGCCTGGGTGACCACATCGGGCAGGAAAGGCGCGATATCGCCGCCGTGGCGGGCGACCTCCTTCACCAGTGAGGAGGAGATGAACGACCACTCTTCGGAAGGCATCAGAAATACGCTTTCCAGCGTTGGCATCAAGTGACGGTTCATGTTCGCCAGCTGCAATTCGTATTCAAAGTCAGACACTGCACGCAGCCCGCGCACCAGGATATTGGCGTTCTGGTGGGCGGCGAAGTGCGCCATCAGTTCACTGAAGCCCAGCACTTCCACATTGTCCAGATGCGAGGTGACCTGCGTCGCCAACGCCACGCGTTCATCCAGGCTGAACAGCGGTTTTTTGCTCGGGCTGGCGGCGATGGCCAGAATCACGTGATCGAACATCAGTGACGCGCGCGTCACTAAATCCAGGTGGCCGTTGGTCATGGGATCGAAGGTCCCGGGATAGATGGCTTTGCTGGTCATGATTCACTTCTCTGAGTAGTTGCGGCCCAATGCCCATAATGCGGCATATTTATTGAAGGTATATTGCGCGTTGACCACCGCTAACAGCAACCCCTGTTTACCGTCCAGGAAGCCGGCGCGCAGCAGCCAGGTTTTGACGAAGGCGCCGAGCGTGTGGGTCAGGATAGACAGGTAGCCGCAGCGCTTGCCGGCCCGGTGGCGCTGGGTGGCCCACTCTTCGGCGTAGCGCAGCTGTTTACGCTGGAAGGCGAAGAAATCGCGGCAGGTCAGGTGCAGCATATCGCCGCTGAGGGGGATGACTTTAGCGTCGCCGATGTTCAGCGATTCGTGCACCAGATCGTCGTTATAGCGATAGCGTTGGTTGGCGTACAGGCGGTTGACGCGGTCGGGATACCAGCCGCTGTGGCGCATGAAGCGGCCAAGGAACAGATTGCGCCGCGCGCAGCTGTAGACGGCGCCGTCGTCCGGCGCGTTCAACACCTGTTCGATAGATTGCCGCAGCTCGGGCGTGACGCGTTCGTCGGCGTCGATCATCAAAACGTAGTCATGGCTGGCGTAGCTTTGCGCCAGCTGACGCTGCTTGCCAAACCCTTGCCAGTCGGTGTGCGTGAAGACTTTGGCACCCAGGCTTTCGGCGACGGTGACGCTGTCGTCTTCGCTGCCGGAGTCCAGCACAATGATTTCATCGGCCCACTCGACCGAGCGCAGACAGTCCGGCAACAGCCCGGCTTCGTTTTTGGCGATCATCACCACCGACAGGCTTTTGCGGCTGCTCATTCAGTGACTCCGGGGCGGCAGGTGCGGTTCCAGCAGCTGCAGCAGGCGCTGCAACGCTCCCTGATTCTGATACAACACTTCCACCGCATGGCGGCCGTAGTAGCGGCGGTAGTCTTCGTCGGTCAGCAGGGTTTCCACTTCCTTCACCAGCGAATCGACATCGGTCACGGTGATCAGGCCTTCAGCCTGCGAAAGCTTGGCGCAAATGTCTTTAAAGTTGAAGGTGTGCGGACCCATCAGCACCGGGATGGCGTGCGCGGCAGCTTCCAGCGGGTTGTGCCCGCCACGTTCCACCAGGCTGCCGCCGACAAAGGCCAGATCGGCGATGCCGTACAGCAGCATCAGCTCGCCCATGGTATCGCCGATCACCACCTGAGTGCTGCCGGATGGGATTTCGCCGCTGCTGCGCAGGGTGTAGCTGAAGCCGGCTTTCTGCACCAGCTCTTTGGCGGTCGGGAAGCGTTCCGGGTGACGCGGCACCAGGATCAGCAGCAGGTCGGGGTGTTTTTCCAGCAGTTTGCGATGCGCTTCCAGCAGGATGGTTTCTTCACCCTCATGGGTGCTGGTGGCGATCCACACCGGGCGGCGCGGCGCCCATTGGCGGCGCAGCGTAACGGCGCGGGCGGCCAGCTCCGGGGTGACGGAGATATCGAATTTCAGGCTGCCGGTGACGGCCAACTGAGAGCGTTTCAGGCCCAGTTCGATAAACCGATCGCCGTCTTCCTGGTTCTGTGCGGCGATCAGCGTAATGCGGCGCAGCATATCGCGCATGAACCCGCCAATTTTCTTATAGCCAGCGGCGGAGCGTGCCGACAGACGCGCATTGGCGATCACCAGGGGGATCTGCCGCTGATGCAGCGCGTTGATCAGGTTAGGCCATAGCTCGGTTTCCATAATGATCACCAGCTTGGGATTCACCTGGTCGAGGAAGCGGTTCATGGAACCGGGCAGATCGTAGGGCAGATAGACATGATGCACGTCTTTGCCGAAAGCGGACTGGACGCGTTCTGAACCTGTTGGGGTCATTGTGGTCACAGTTATCGGCAAAGCGGGGTAACGGTGGCGCAGTGCCCGCACCAGCGGGATGGCCGCCAGCGTTTCGCCGACGGAGACGGAATGCAGCATGATGCCGCCTGGCACGACTTTCCCGGCGCAGAAGCCATAGCGTTCCGCCCAGCGTTTACGGTAGGCTGGAGCTTTGCGGCTGCGCAGCAGTAAGCGGAGCCAGATCAGGGGTTGGATGAGGTAGAGTAGTACCTGATATAAACGCAGCAACATTCTATCAATTTCATTTATATGGGTTATTCGGAATAGTACCATAACTGGAAGGGAAAGGCGCTAATTTGGTAACCTTGGGTGTCAGTTTCAGACAACCGGCGAGCGATTTCGCCGATAGGCTCGGAATGAAGAATATTTTAATTATTCGCCGCGATAACATCGGCGATCTTGTTTGCACCACACCTCTGATCGAAGGGGTGAAAATTGCCTATCCAGACGCTAAAGTTTATCTGCTGATCAATAAAGTCAGCCAGGACGTTGTTAAAAACAACCCTCATCTCGAGAAAGTTTTTGTCTATAAAAAGGCCAAGCATAAGGCGAAAAATGAAACGACGTTGGGCGTTTATTTCGAACGTCTGATGATCTTCCTGAAGCTGCGCAAAATAAAGTTCGATGCGGTCATTCTGGCCAACCCGGTACCTTGCAAATACAGCCTGCGTTTAGCGAAAATGGCCGGCGCAACCCATATTATCGGCGCCGATTTGGGCACGAAAGATATTGATCGCCCGTTTCGCAAGGACGATTTCCGCGGCCAACATCAGGTCGAACACACTTATAGCTACTTATCGGCGATAACCGATCAATCCATTCCAATCCCTCCGGTGCGGGTGTTTCTGACGCCGGAAGAGCGGCAGCTGGCGGCGCAGCGGCTGCAGGAACGTCTGCCGCCGGTCGAACGAGTCTGCGCCGTGCATATCAGCAGCCGCAGCCCGAAAAGGCGCTGGCCGGTTGAGCGCTATGCCGAAATCATCAACCGTCTGACTGCCGATCCCCACACCGGCGTGCTGATTTTCTGGTCGCCGCAGGGCACGCTGGCACCGGACGACATCGGTGACCAGCAGCGCGCAGAACAGCTGTTGGCGCTGTGCCAAAACGAACGCGTCGCGCTTTATCCGACGGCCTCGGTGCGTGAGCTGTTGGGCGGGTTTGATTTATGCGATCGGGTGTTGTGCAGCGATGGCGGGCAGATGCATCTTGCCGCTGCGTTGAATAAAAAAATGGTCGTGTTCTTTGGCGATACAAATAAGGAACAATGGCATCCGTGGATGAATGATTATCATATTTTACAAAGCGAATCCGGAGACTGTGTAGATGTTTCTGTTGAAGATGTCTGGGGCTGCATAAAATATAACAATGCCTGACCGTCATTTACCCGCCGCCATCATTATGGCGGTGGGTAATGTAATAGACGTCACTCCGCCAACGATAAATATTTATCGAGAATCTTTTCGTAATCGAATTTACTGTACATCTCTGCTGTGATTTGCGGCGGCGTTTGCCATGCCAGACGCATTTTTTCCGCCAGCGCCTGTTCGTTCATTTCCGCCAGATAAGGCTGCAATGCTCCCGACATGATTTCGGCCACGCCGCCCGGACAGGCGGTGCTGACGATCGGCGTATGGCAAATCAGCGCTTCGATCAAGACGGTTGGCAAACCTTCGCTGTCAGAGCTGAGCGCGACCATTTTGGCGCCTTTGATCGCCGGCAGCGGATTGGCGTGGAACCCCGCGAGCACGACTTTGTCCTGCAAGTTAAGGGCCGTAATTTTTTCCTGAATAGCGTGGGTAACGGCGGCCTCTCCCTGGCCTATCAACACCAGCTTTGCGGGCAGGTCAGCCAGTGCAAACGCCGCCAGCAGCCGATCGTGGCGTTTTACCTGATGGAAACGGCCGACGTGCAGGATGTAATCTTCGCCGGCGAAGGGGTTTTCCTGCGCGGCGCGATTTTCTATTTCTTTGATATTAAAAGGGTTGTAAATGGTGATGAGCTTTTCAGGGCGAATCCCGCTCTGCTCGATCAGGTCGGTGCCGATGGCTTCGGAAACGGTGATGACCTTGCGATTTCTGTAGACCTTCTGCACTTTTTTCTGCTTTAACCAGCGACTGAACCCTGTTTTGTTGCCAAGGTAAGTGCGGGAGAACATGCCGTGGACGCAGTACCAGACATTGCACTCTCTCAGCACGCGGGAGCGAACGACAATACGGTCGGTTTTGTGCAGATGGGAAATCACCAGTGCGGGTTTGCCAAACTCGGCGAATAAGCCAGGCAGCAAACGGTCCATCGAGGCGGCGCGGCGCGACAATTCATGGGTTTTGCGAAACGGTCCGCTGTTGGTGTCATGATCGACAATATAGTTCACCCCGGCAGGGATCTCATAGTCGAGACGATCACTGAGCGACAGCAATGTGACCGCGCAGTCTCGCTGCTGCAAGCCCTTGGCCAGCGTCAGAGTGACGTTTTCCGCACCGCCGCCCGGCAGGCCGTCGATAATCAGCAAGATGTGTTTTTTCATGGTTTCAACAACTTTTGATATAGGCTGAACAACTGCTGGGAAAGATGTTCGGCGTCGTGCGGCAAAATGGTGGCACGCGCGGCTGCCCCCATCTGTGAACCCAGCGCCTGGCGCGGCAGCGCACGGATAGCTTCCGTGATGGCCGGCACGTCGAGCGCATCGGTGACGAAGCCGTTTTCGCCAGGGGTGATAAATTCGGCGCCACCGCAGGTGGTGCTGGTGACAACCGGCAGGCCGCATGACATCGCTTCCAAAATCACGTTGGGGAACGGATCGTACAGCGTCGGCAGCAGCAGCGCGTCCGCCGCCTGGTAGAACGGCAAGGTCTGCTTCTGCACGCCCATAAAGTGAATGCGATCGCTGCAGCCCAGCGACTGCGCCAACGCACGGTAGCGTTTTTCGGCCTTGTCTTTGCCGACCACCAAGAGATGGCTGTCGGTCGCCGCCACGGCGCGGATGGCGGCGGCCAGCCCTTTACGCTCGAAGCCGGAGCCGACGAAGATCAGGCAGTGCGCCTGTTGCGGGATCTGATATTGCTCGCGCAGGCCGCGGCGCAGAGCCTCGTCGGCGGGTGGGAATTTCTGATTGTCGATGGCGTTATAGATCACCGTGATTTTGTCGGCGGGCACGCCAAAGTCGGCGATGATCTCCTGCTTGATCATCTCGGCGTTGCAGATGACGGCTTTCAGCTCCGGCGCAGCGTACATGGCGCGTTCGGCGCACATCACGTAGCGGTGATAGCGGTTTGAAAACAGCCATTTACGCCGCCATTCCGGCAGCAGACGCGCGCGTTGCAGCAGCCAGCGGCGATGTACGCCGTCGCCGGCGCGGTAGATGTCGCAGCCGGGAATGCGTTCATGGCTTTGCACCAGATCGAAGCGCTCTTTCTGCCACAGCGCCCTGGCCGCCACGGCGAACCCCCGCTCGCGGCTGATGCGGCCAAGCTTTAACGGGTTGCACAGGTGGATGTGCCAGTTGGGATTGGCGTCACCCTGCCATTCGCGAGTGATGACGTTCAGATCGAGATCCTGTTGCTCCAGCGCCTCCAGGGCGCGGGAAACGAAACGTTCGGCTCCGCCGTCCGGGCGGTATTTTTGGCGAACGATCGCCAAACGAAATGCTTTCATGCCAGCGTGCTCCGCGCGGCTGCAATCACCGCGTCTGTAGGAATAAGGTCGAGATACCGTTCGTCGGTGCCGGTATCGATGGCGTCCGGATCGGGCAGTTCACCGAAGTCACCGGCCCAGATCACGGCGCCGGTAGCCTGCCATGGCCGCCAGAAGGTCAGCTTGGAAGGGCCGAACAGCGCCACGCATGGCGTTTGCAGCGCGGCGGCCATGTGCATCGGCACCGAATCCACGCCGATAAACAGTTTGGCGTGATCGATCAGGGCGGCCAATTGGCGCAGCGTCAGTTGCCCGGCCAACGAGATCACGCCCTGCGGCGGGCTGAGCGCCAAAATGCGCTCCACCATGGCTTTTTCTCTGGCGTCGGGGCCGGAGGTGATCACCAACTGGTGGCCGTCCGCCTGCAAGGCGGTGAGGGTGGCGGCCATTTTCTCTTCGCTCCAGCATTTGAAGAACCAGCGCGACGTGGGCTGCACCACAATATAACCGCCGGCGACGCCCTGTTTCTGCAACAGTTGCTCACAAGCCTGCCAATCCTTTGGATCATAACTCATGGTCACACGTTCATTGAGCGCGGGCAGGTTCAGCGGCGCCAGCAATGAGAGATTCTGTTCGACGGTATGCAGTCGGGCGTGATTGTCTACCGGCACCAGCTGCGTGTGACAGTGGCGCCACACAAAGCCGCGGCGTTTGGGAAAATCGAAGCCCAGACGGATGCGCGCGCCGGTCAGGCGCGTGAGGATGGCGCTGCGCCACTGATCGGCCAGGTTGACCACCAGATCGTAGCGCTGCGCCTTCAGGCGGCGCAGCAGCGCCAGTTCGTGCCCCAGGTGCGCGCGGGTGCCCTGTTTTTTCCATTGGCGATCGATGGCGAACAGGGTCGACAGCTCCGGATTACTGGCCAGCATCTCCCGCGTTTCCTGATACAGCAGCACATCGATCTGCGCCTGCGGGTAGTTTTGCCGCAGGCTGCTGATGACCGGCGTGACCAGCAGCATATCGCCGTGGTGGCGCAGTTTTATGATCAGAATACGCTGTACGGATGGGGCGGAAGTTAGGGCTGGCGCGTCGTTCATCATGAGTCGCTTTCTGGGAAACCAATCTTTGATTCTAAATGACCCGATCGCATGTGGCTACTGTTGCACGGTTTTCTTGCCGGGCGGCAAAAAAATCGCCGGGTCGGGGACGAATGCGTCTCAACGTTGTCCAAACCAGGCAGCAAAGTCGTTTGCCCTGGCGAAACGGCCTGCGTAACATAGTGCATTCTGTTGATATCAGGCTCGATATTCATGACTAAACCGGCGTTTCTCATCACCATTGATACCGAAGGCGATAATCTGTGGCAAAACCACGATCGCATCGCGACCGAAAACACGCGTTTCTTGCCGCGCTTTCAGGCGCTGTGCGAAAAATACGCCTTCAAACCGGTTTATCTCACCAACTATGAAATGGCGATGGACCCGGCTTACGTCGAGTTCGCGCGCGACGTGATCGCCCGCAACGCCGGCGAGGTGGGGATGCACCTGCACGCCTGGAACAGCCCGCCGCTGACGCCGCTGACCGACGATGACTGGCGCCACAAACCTTATTTGATCGAGTATCCCGCCGATCAGATACGCGCCAAGGTCGATCACATGACCAAGCTGCTGGAAGATGCTTTCCAGACAAAAATGCTCAGCCATCGCGCCGGTCGCTGGGCGTTCAACGAATATTATGCCTCGCTGCTGCTGGAATACGGCTATCAGGTGGACTGTTCGGTCACGCCGCGGGTCAACTGGCAGTTTTCGCCGGGCAATCCGCAGGGCAACGGCGGCACCGATTACAGCCGCTTCCCGTCGCAGGCCTATTTCATCGATCCGCAGAACATCGCCAAACCGGGCGCGTCGTCGCTGCTGGAAGTGCCGATGAGCATTCAGTACAAGCACTCGGCGCTGATGAATGCGTTCAAGCAGGGTTATGACCGGCTGCGCGGCAAGCGGCGCTCTCCATCCGTCAACTGGCTGCGCCCGAGCGGCGACAATCTGATGCAAATGAAAAAAGTGGCGGAGATGTCCTTGGCCCAAGGGCACGACTACGTCGAGTTTATGCTGCATTCTTCAGAATTTATGCCTGGCGGCAGCCCGACGTTTAAAACGGAACAGGACATAGAAAGACTCTATGCCGAGCTGGAACAACTGTTTGACTGGCTGCAGGGCATGACGGTCGGCAAAACCCTGGCGGAATATTATTTGGACAAAGTCAGTACGCGATGAGAGAAAAGAAAAAATTTAAGATTGGGCTGTGTGATTTTTTTCTCAGCCTGTTTTTCCGCCAGGCAAAAAGCACGCCAGAGAAAAAAAATGCTCTGGCCACGATGACGTTCGACAGCATCCTGGTCTATTCCACTACGGCGTTGGGCGACTACATGTTCAATTCGCCGGCGCTGCGCGCTATTCGTCTGCGTTATCCGCAGGCGCACATTACGCTGGTCGCACATCCCAAATATCAAAACTTGCTGACACAGCGCGATTTCTACGATGACGTACTGTTCTGGACCAATAAAGTCAGCGATATGTCGGCGTTGGTGAAGCAGGCGAAACGCCATAAGCCGCAGTTGGCCATTTTATTGCATTCTCATCTGCCTTATGACATCACCAGTGCCGCCATGGCCGGCTGCCAATATATCGTGCGCGACAATTACGCCAAGCCGGTGGGTAAAATGGCCCGTTGGTTGACCTATGGGTTGGATGATTACGACGAGCACGTCATCGCGCGCAAAATGAAGCTGGTGGCGGCATTAGGGTGTGCGACCGACAATGTCGATATGGCGTTGCCATGCCGTTACGAGGTGCAACCTAAGCCGGAAGGAACGGTGCGCGTGGGGTTCCAGCTTGGCGCTTCGACGTTGATACGCTGTTGGCCGCCGGAATATTACGCCGCTCTTGCACAGCGTTTATTGGCTGCGAACGAACGCATTGAAATCGTGTTGATTGGCTCGCCGCAGGAAACGCCTTTGGCTGAGGCGCTGATGAAACATCTTGATGCGGCGTTTGCCGGCAAAATCGTCAGTTTCGTGGGAAAAACCACGTTGCCGCAGCTATTGGGGGTGATTGCCTCGATGGATCTGCTGGTGACAGGCGATACCGGCCCCTTCCACCTGGCTATCTCGCTGCATGTGCCGACCCTGAGCCTGTTCGTGACCGAAGATCCGCGCCGCAGCGGCCCCTATCAGGACCGCGAGCTGCATCAGAATATTTATCTACCGTTGAGCGATCCGCGCGTCACCGACCAGGAAGCGCCTCTGCGGGCTATCGCTGTCGATGATGTTTACCTGCGCGTGATGGCGATGCTTGCGGCGTAAGGATAAACCAAGAGCGTGCATGCACGCTCTTTGATCTTTGCCGCTTTATTCCGCGTAGCCGCGCGGGTTGCTGTGCTGCCAGCGCCAGGCGTCCTGCATCATGTCTTCCAATCCGCGACGTGCTTTCCAGCCCAGTTTTTCTGCGGCTAACGAAGCGTCCGACCAGCATTCGGCAATGTCGCCAGGGCGGCGCGGCGCAATGTGGTAGGCGATTTTCCGGCCGCAGGCCCGTTCAAAGGCGTGCAGCATTTGCAGCACGGAGTAACCGACGCCGGTGCCCAGGTTGTAAACCGCCACGCCCTGAGAATCGCGGATGTGTTCCAGCGCCTGCAGGTGGCCT
>NZ_JCAXDO010000016.1:52582-119543 GCF_059740205.1 Serratia sp. LTN-2
GGATGGTGATGGCGAAATCCGGTTCCGCTTTCGCGAAATCCTGCAGGATCTGCTCCACCATCAGTTTGGAAGTGCCGTAAGGGTTGGTGGTGCCCCCGGTGCGTGACGTTTCACGCAGTGGAACCTGTTCCGGCGTACCGTAGACCGTGGCGGAAGAGCTGAAAATAAACTGGTGCACGCCGGCCTGGCGCATTTCATCCAGCAAGACCAGCGTGCCGCCGAGGTTATTCTGATAGTACTCCAGCGGTTTGGCAGTGGATTCCCCGACCGATTTCAAGCCGGCGAAATGGATGACGGAAGAGATGTCATGCTCGGCGAAGATGCGCTTTAGCGCCGTTCGGTCCTGAACATCATCAGGATAGAAAATGGCTGCTTTGCCCGCGAGCTCCGCAACGCGCTGCAGCGAAGCCGCAGAGGCGTTCGCCAGGTTATCCAGCACCACGACGTCTTCATTGCGTTCCAGCAGCGCCAGCACGGTATGCGAACCGATATACCCGGCGCCGCCAGTCACTAAAATAGCCATTGAGCCTCCTTCACGTTGATTATTTTTCGTTTGGGCCTGCGTTCGCGGTTGCTGAAGGCGACAGGCACAGGTAAATGGCCAGCAGCAACGTCAAGTTGGTCACATAACGGTGATCGATGAACAAGCTATCCACCATGCCAATCACGACCGTAGGCAGCAGCACCAGCAGCAAGATGGGCCGCGCCGTGGCGCCAAGGCGGCTGGCGTAAAACGTCAGCAGGTAAAACAGGACGACTGCCGCCAGACCGATGAGGCCTTGTAGAGAGCCCGCTTCAATCACATCGTTATGCAGGTGGAACACCAGGTTGCGCAACGCTTCAGGGTTACCGCCTTCGTTCCGGTTGATGTAATCGGTGGCCGAAGCCAAACGGGTGGCAGTGCTTTGGCCGTTAGGGTGCTGGAGGATCGCGTCGATGCCCGCTTTCCACATGCTGATGCGTGAACCCACTGACGAGTTGCCGTCGCCTTTTTGATAGTTGCCCAGCTCGGTAGCGGTGCCAATCAGCCGGTCAGTGGCATTGCTGAAGAAATGGTTGGTGATAACGGCGGCGAGCAGCGCAATGACGCAGGCGATCGCCATCGTGCGGAGTGAGATATGGTGTCTGCGGCCAAACATCATCAACAGAATGACTGGGTAAAGCAACAGTGAAGAGCGCGTTTCGGTCAGTAAAATCAGCCCGAGAGTGATCAAAATGACCGCCGCGATGACCAACGATTTGCGGCGCAGGTTCAACGATGCAATGACATGTATCGTCAGCAGCGACTGCAAAACGTAAATGTAGGCGGTCATGGTGGAAACCGTCTTGATTTCCAAACGTACGCTCGGGTTTTTCAGGTAGTAATACAGCCCCATGTATGAGGTGTAAAAGAAGCCGACGACGATCAGCACCTTAACCATAAGCAGCGTTTTTCGGCCCCAGCTGTCGCGCAGCGTACCCAGCGCCAATATCAGCGCTGCGCCCACCATCAGCCGCAGCGATGTGGTGAGGTAGTCCTCATCGGCCTCCATCATGCTGACGGCCGGAAAACGCCAATGCCAGAGGAGTTGGCTCAGCCCGACGATAAACACGCCAAGCGCAACTATCGCTGCTTCACGCGGAATGCTGCGTGGGCGGCGTATAAGCAGGGTAATGACGGCAATGAGCGCGGACAGATAAAACGCGTTGCGGTTAAGCGTGGTGTCAGTCAGGGGGGTTGAGACCGCGATGGCGGCTAAAACGAATGCAAGCGTCATGGCATTGATGGTTTTCATTTGGCGAAGCATGCGAAACCTCGCTCCAGTGCCTGGACGAACTGAGCGTAATCAAAATGATCGCGGGCGTGTTGCAGCGCGTTGTTGCTCATGGTCAGGTACTGGTTTTGCGTCAACACGGCGGCAATTTCGCGCGCACACGCCTGCGGTGACAGCACCAGAGGATCCATCATGCGTTGGGTCACTGCGTTGAACACCTGATGCGGGAAGTCGATGTCGATGCCGGTCAGCGACTGATACTGCGCGAAAGTCAGCGTGGGGGTGATGCCGATGCCGCATTTACCGTCGGGGATCACTTCCGGCTGGCCATCGATCAGCGGGAATATCACCGGGACGCCGTGGAATAGCGCCTCCATGCAAGACAAGCCAAAAGGTTCGGTGACCGGCGAGCTGATATAGAAATCGATTTTCGCGAAGAATTCCGTCAGGTCCTGGCGGAAACCGAGGAAGCGCACCTGCTGTTGCAGGCCTAATTTTTCTATCAGCGCTCGCAGCACGTCCTCATCGGGCCCTTTGCCGGCGATATGGAGTTCTGCGTCAATGTTCATTTTCAGCAACGCCTGCAGCGTCAGGATAGATACGCCGATGCCTTTGAGAGAAACCAGGCGAGAGGCGGTACCCAGGCATATCCGTGGGCCGGGCGGTTGCGTTTTGGGCGTTACGGCGGCGGGTGGCGGCACGCAGTTGCTGACAATCTCGATCGGGCAGGTGAGCTTGAAGCGCTCTTCCATCACGCGTTTCGAGGCGTGGCTGACGGCGATGCAGCCGTCCACTTTTTCAAAGAAGCCGAGTGTTTTTCGGGTTAACGGATAACGCCATGAGCAGCCATGATCGTAATAAAGGGTTTGGCTGCCGCGGATTTTACGCGCCAGATTGGGGACGAAATCCCAGAAGATCACCAGGTCGGCTTGCTGCCGTTCGATTTTTCGCAACAGCGCCGCTTTACGCATAAATACAGGGTATTTCAGCGAGCTGCCGCTGACGATCCGGTTGGCGAACGTCAGCGGCGTATCGCCCAGTTCACGCGCGATCTCTGCGCCGATCTTGTTGCTGATGCACAGGATGCTGTCGCTGCCTGAGGTGGTGTTGGCCAGGAATTGCAGAAATATTTTCTCAGCCCCGCCCATTTTTTCCAGATTGATAACGTGCAGCCGTTTCATAGCGTTTGTTCCTGCAGCAAAACGAATACCTCGTGGGCGGAGAGGGATCCCATATGGCGATCGTTGGCAACGAGCGACCGTTGATTCTGCCCGTAGCCGCCGATCAGGCCGGGATCGGTCGGCCCGAACAGCGTGATGTTCGGTTTGTCGAGCGCGGCGGTCAAATGGCTTAGCCCGGTGTCGACCGAGACCACCCCTTTGGCGCCGGCCAGCACTTCGGCCACCTGCTGCAGGCTGAGCTTCGGCAGCACCTCGACATGTGAAAAACCTTCCGCCAACCGCAGCGCGCGCTGATGTTCATGCTCTGCGCCCCACGGCAGTTTGATCTTCAGTCCGCTGTCGGCCGTCAGCGCGATCAGCTCACGCCAGTTTTGCTCCGGCCAGTGTTTATCGTCACGGGTCGTAGCGTGCAAAAACACCAAATACTGTCCGGCATCGGCCGGCGGACTGCTGAGAAAACGCGCGGCGATGGCGTAATCGCCGTAGCTGCCCGGTTTGTCGTAACCGAGGCTTTTGGCGAACAGCTCGCGCGTGCGTTCCACCGCGTGCTGCTGTTTGTCTATCTCATGGCGAACGTTGTAGAACCAGCTGGCGAACGGCTCGCGTGCGCTCTTGCAGTCGGGGCCATGCTTGTTGCCCTTGGCGATGCGCGTGATCAGCGCGGCGCTTTTGATCAGGCCCTGTGCGTCGATCACCACATCGTAGCGGCGTTCTTGCAGCGCGCGCTTGAAGTCGCAGCGCTGCTGCCGGGTGTCGTTGCCGAACCAGTTTTTACGCCAGCGGCGAATGGCCACCGGGATCACGCGGTCCACCGCCGGGTGCCAGGTGGGGATTTGGCTGAAGCCTTCTTCCACCACCCAGTCGAAGCGGATATCGGGAATGGCCTGCAGTGCGTCGGTCAGGGCGGGCAGCGTATGCAGCACGTCCCCCATCGAGGAGGTTTTTACGATTAACACCTGCATGACTATTCCTCGCTGGCGACAAGCAACGGCGTCAGCGCGTCCAACACTTGCTGCGGCTGAATATCGATCAAACTTTGGTGGTATCCCTGATCGGCATCGCCTTTACGCACCTTGTGGTAGCCGCTGATCAAACGGATAACGCGCGCCTTGTCGGAGAGCGGCGGCGTGAAGTCGGGGCTACTTGGGCCGTACAAGGCTATCAGCGGTTTGTTCAACGCGGCGGCAACGTGCATTAAACCGGAGTCGTTGCTGACCACCGCCCGACAGGCCGCGATCAGGATAACCGCCTGCTCCAGCTGGGTTTTCCCGGCCAGGTTGAGGCAGAAATCGCGCGCGTCGTCCTGCAATGCGGCGCGGATCTGTTCACCGGCTTCGTGGTCTTTCGCCGAACCGAACAGCGCGACCTGATAGCCGCTCTCGATCAGCTGCTGAGCCAGCGTTGCGTAGTGATAATGCGGCCAGCGCTTGGCGGGGCCGAACTCCGCGCCCGGGCAGAAGCCGACGATCGGTCGGCTGTCGGTCAGGTTAAAGGCAGAAGTGGTTTCGGCGATCTCTTCGTCGCTCACCTGCAGCTGCGGCCACAGCAGCGGCTGCGGCAGATCGTCGGCGCGCTGAATGCGGCCTTTGTCATAGGCCAGCGCCACGTAGCGCTGCACCATCAGCGGGAAGGCCGCCTTGTCGAGCACGCGGACGTCGTTCAGCAGGCCGTAACGCATTTCGCCTCGCCAGCCGGTGCGCTGCGGGATATCGGCGAAGAAGGGCACTAGCGCGGATTTGAACGAGTTGGGCAGAACGTAAGCGCGATCGTAACGGTTGGCGCGCAGGGCGCGCCCCAGGCGGCGGCGCTCGCCGAGCCCCAGCGCGCCGTGGCCCAGCGGCATCGCCAGCGCCTGATTGACTTCCGGCATGCGCGCCAGCAGCGGGCGGCACCAGGCCGGCGCCATCACATCGATCTCCGCCGACGGGTATTCGGCCTTCAGGGTGCGATAGAGACTTTGCGACATCATCATGTCGCCAACCCAAGAAGGGCCGATAACCAGTATTTTCATACCCAGCGTTAGTTCCTTCAGCTTATGCGGTGCGGTTCAACCAGGCCATGTACTCTTTCACGCCTTCGGCGACCGTTTTGAACGGTGCGTCGTAGCCGGCGGCGCGCAGCTTGGTCAGATCGGCCTGGGTGTACGCCTGATAGCGGCCCTTCAGCTTCTCCGGGAACTCGATGTATTCCACCGCGCCCTTCTGGTGGAAGTCCACCACCGCGTCGGCCACCGCCTGGAAGGTTTCCGCCCGGCCGGTGCCGCAGTTGAAGATGCCGGATTTGCCGGTTTCCCAGAACCACAGGTTGACCGCCGCCACGTCGCCGACGTAGATGAAGTCACGCTTGAAGTTTTCGCTGCCGGCGAACAGTTTCGGGTTTTCGCCGCGGTTGATTTGGGTGTTCAGGTGGAAGGCGACGCTGGCCATGCTGCCTTTGTGGCCTTCGCGCGGGCCGTAAACGTTGAAGTAGCGGAAGCCGCAGATCTGCGAGTCCGCTTCCGGCAGGATCTCGCGCACGTACTGATCGAACAGGAATTTGGAGTAGCCGTACACATTGAGCGGCGCTTCATATTGGCGCTCTTCGATGAACTCTTCGCGGCCGCCGTAAGTGGCGGCGGAGGAGGCGTACAGGAACGGAATTTCGCGATCCAGGCAGTAGTGCAGCAGGTCTTTGGAGTACTGATAGTTATTGTCCATCATGTACTTGCCGTCCCACTCGGTGGTCGCGGAGCAGGCACCTTCGTGGAAGACCGCTTCGATATCACCCAGATCGTCGCCGGCCACGATGCTGGCGATAAAGTCTTCTTTATCGACATAGTCGGCGATGTCCAGATCGACCAGGTTGACGAATTTGGTGCCGTCTTTCAGGTTATCCACCACCAGGATATCGCGATATCCCTTGTCGTTCAGTGCCTTAATGATGTTGCTGCCGATCATGCCGGCGCCGCCTGTGACGATAATCATTGGGTTACCCCTGCTAAGCTGCCTGGTGGAGCACAATGCCCCACGCTCAATGGCGGTTATCATAGCATTTCATGCCGCGGCAAACAGCGTAAGGGCTCCGAATATCCCGCATTGCCATTGAAGTCCGCTTTTTGCCGTGATATCTGCTGCAATTTTAATATTCTCTCCCGCGCATTCTCGTCAGTTTGGTTACAAATCAGTAAAATATGCCGCAAATAGCCCAATCCTGGAGATAACCGAATGTCAGCGTCTTTTTATCAGCAGTTGGAACAACAGCTTGCCGCCACTCGTAGTGAAGGGCTGTTCAAGGAAGAACGTATCATCACCTCCGCGCAACAGGCGGATATCGCCGTCGCCGACGGCAGCCATGTGATCAACTTCTGCGCCAATAACTACCTGGGCCTGGCCAACCATCCGGCGCTGATCGCCGCCGCCAAGTCGGGGATGGACAGCCACGGTTTCGGCATGGCGTCGGTGCGCTTCATCTGCGGCACCCAGGACAGCCACAAACAGCTGGAACAGAAACTGGCGGCCTTCCTGGGCATGGAAGACGCGATCTTGTACTCCTCCTGCTTCGACGCCAACGGCGGGTTGTTCGAAACCCTGCTTGGCCCGGAAGACGCCATTATCTCCGATGCGCTGAACCACGCGTCGATCATCGACGGCGTGCGCCTGTGCAAGGCCAAGCGCTATCGCTACGCCAATAACGACATGACCGAGCTGGCCGCGCAGCTGAAGCAGGCTAAAGCCGACGGCGCGCGTCACATTCTGATCGCCACCGACGGCGTATTCTCGATGGACGGCGTGATCGCCAACCTGAAAGGGGTGTGCGATTTGGCGGACGAATATCAGGCGCTGGTGATGGTGGATGACTCCCACGCAGTAGGCTTTGTCGGCGCCAACGGGCGCGGTACTCATGAATACTGCGAAGTGATGGGCCGCGTCGATATCATCACCGGTACGTTAGGCAAGGCGCTGGGTGGCGCTTCCGGCGGCTATACCGCCGCCAAGAAAGAAGTGGTGGAGTGGCTGCGCCAGCGTTCGCGCCCGTACCTGTTCTCCAACTCGCTGGCGCCGGCGATCGTCGCCGCGTCGATCAAAGTGCTGGAACTGCTGGAAGAGGGCGATGCCCTGCGCGATCGCCTGTGGGCCAACGCGCGGCTGTTCCGCGAAAAAATGACCGCCGCCGGCTTCATCCTGGCCGGCGCCGATCACGCCATCATCCCGGTGATGCTGGGTGAGGCGAAGCTGGCGCAGGAGTTCGCCAATGCGTTGCTCAAGGAAGGCATCTATGTGACCGGTTTCTTCTATCCGGTGGTGCCGAAAGGCCAGGCGCGCATTCGTACCCAGATGTCCGCCGACCACACCCCGGAGCAAATCGAACGCGCAGTGGCGGCGTTTACACGTATCGGTAAGGATCTTGGCGTTATTGCATAAGGTAAAACCATGAAAGCACTGTCAAAACTGAAAGCGGAAGAAGGGATTTGGATGACCGACGTGCCTCAGCCGGAGCTGGGCCACAACGACATCATGATCAAAATCCGCAAAACCGCGATCTGCGGCACCGATGTGCATATCTACAACTGGGACGAGTGGTCGCAAAAAACCATTCCGGTCCCGATGGTGGTCGGCCATGAATACGTGGGCGAAGTGGTGGCGATCGGTCAGGAAGTCAAAGGCTTCAGCATCGGCGATCGCGTGTCCGGCGAAGGGCATATCACCTGCGGCCATTGCCGCAACTGCCGCGGCGGCCGCACACACCTGTGCCGCAACACCGTCGGCGTGGGCGTGAACCGTCCGGGCAGCTTCGCGGAATACCTGGTGATCCCGGCGTTCAACGCCTTCAAGATCCCGGATAACATCTCCGACGAACTGGCGTCGATCTTCGATCCGTTCGGTAACGCGGTGCACACCGCGCTGTCGTTCGATCTGGTCGGGGAAGATGTGCTGGTGTCCGGCGCCGGCCCGATCGGTATCATGGCGGCGGCGGTGTGCAAACACGTCGGTGCTCGCCATGTGGTGATCACCGACGTTAACGAATACCGTCTGGAACTGGCGCGCAAGATGGGCGTGACCCGTGCGGTGAACGTCAGCAAGGAAAACCTCAGCGACGTGATGGCCGAACTGGGCATGACCGAAGGGTTCGACGTCGGCCTGGAAATGTCCGGCGCGCCGCCGGCCTTCCGCACGCTGCTTAATGCGATGAACCACGGCGGCCGCATCGCCATGCTGGGCATTCCGCCTTCGGATATGTCGATCGACTGGAACCAGGTCATCTTCAAAGGGCTGTTTATCAAAGGGATTTACGGTCGCGAAATGTTCGAGACCTGGTACAAGATGGCGGCGCTGATCCAGTCCGGCCTGGATTTGACCCCGATCATCACCCACCGTTTCTCGATCGACGAGTTCCAGCAGGGCTTCGACGCCATGCGCTCCGGCAAGTCGGGCAAAGTGGTGCTGAGCTGGGATTAATCTCGGCAGACGTGAAAAGGGCCGGAATTCCGGCCCTTTTTTATGCTTGCGGTTTGGCTTGCGTCCAGTGCTGCCAATGACGCTTGATGAAGGTCACCGGTGGCGAAGTGGCGATGCTGTCGGCGATGACGCCCAGCGCGGTGCCGGCGTTGGTACTTTCCTTCGGCGGTTTGACCTTGCACTGCTTGATGCCGCCGCTGAACGGGTTCTTCGGCTGCGGTTTCTGCGGTTTAACCGGCGGTGGGACGTAGCTGCCGCCGCCGTTGCCCTGCGGTTCGTTCAGCAGTGCGCTCGGCTTGACCAGCACGATATCGGCGGGCAGCGACGGCAGCATCTGCTGCAGCACTTTCACCGTCGCCGGGCGCGGGTGGCCAATGGCGATGGCGGAGCCGTTGCGCCGCGCCAATTCGACCGCGCGGTTGAACTGACGGCGGATGTCGGCCTCGTTTGCGGTATCGTCGAGGAACACCTTGCGTTTGATCACTTTCACGCCGGTGCCGGCCGCAGCGCGGGTTGCCTGACTGCTGCCGATGGTCATGCTGTCGAGGAAATACAGACGATAGCTTTCGAGCGCCTGCATCACTTTCTGCATGCCCGGCAGGCTGGAGGTCATGGCGCTGCCCATGTGGTTGTTCATGCCGACCGCATAAGGCACGTTGTTCACCGCGTTGCGGATGATGCGCTGGATCTCTTCGCTGCTCATGGAGGGCTGCAGAGTATCGCGCTCCAGCGGCTGCTTGCTGAGCGGCGCCATCGGCATGTGGATCAAGACTTCGCGGCCCTGGCTGTGGGCGCGGGTGGCCATCAGGCGGGCATGTGGCGCGTTGGGCAACACCGCGACCGAGATCGCCGTCGGCATTTGCAGCACCGCGTTTTCTTCGTGAGGGCGGTAGCCCACGTCATCGATGACGATGGAGAGTTTCCCTGCCTGCGCAGCGTAAACCTGCAGCAGACAGCCGATTAACAGAGCTGTACGGGTTTTGACATAGCGCAAATCTATCTTCCCAACCACGGCAGTGGGTTAACCGCCTGTCCCTGACGACGGATTTCGAAATAGAGCGACGGCGTTCCCTGGCCGCCGCTGGTGCCTACCAGAGCGATCGGCTGGCCGGCGCGCACCTGCGCCCCGACGTTGACCAACGCGCTTTGGTTGTAGCCGTACACGCTCATGTCGCCTTTACCGTGTTCGACCACCACCATCAGGCCATAGCCTTGCAGCCAGTCGGCCAGCAGCACGCGGCCATCGGCGACGGCTTTCACTTCGCTGCCTTCGCGGGCTTCAATCACCATGCCTTTCCAGCGTAGCTCGCCCTGCTGCGGTTCGCCAAAGCCGTGCAGCGTGCGGCCGCGCACCGGCCACATCAGCTGGCCGGCCGGACGACCGAGGCCGCCGGTACGCGCCATCAGCGAGCGATCGGCTTCGCTCGGTTTGTAGGTGGTGCCGGTTTTCTTCGCCTGCTGTTCCTTGATGCGCACCTGTTCGCGCACCTTGGCCGCTTCACGCGCTTCGCGTTCGGCGCGCGCACGGGCTTCGCGCTCCGCCCGGGCGATCTTGTCGCGCATGCGGGCTTCGTTCTGGCGCAGTTCCACCAGGCGTTGTTGGTCTTTTTCCAGCGAGGCTTCCAGCGCGGTCAGCGTTTGCTTGCGGGCGCCGCGCGCCTGCTCCAGCTTCTGCTGCTGCGTCTGTTGCTCGCCCAGGAGGGATTTTTGCTGGCCCTGTTTGGCCACCAGCGTGGTTTTTTGCTTCGCCAGTTCAGCGCGGGTCTGCTTCAGCTCTTCGATGGTTTTCTGACGCGCTTCGTTCAGATAGCCGAAATAGGCCAGAATACGTTCGCTGCGCTGGCTTTCTTCACCGCTGAGGATCAGCTGCACGGCGCTGTGCTGCCCTTGCCGGAAGGCGGCGTCGAGCTGTTTGGCGAGGAGGTTTTGTTGGGTCGACTGCTGCTTTTGCAGCTTGGCGATCGAGGCGTTCAGGCCGGAAATGTCCTTGCCCAGCTGGGTGAGCGTGCCCTGGGTGTCGCGCAACTGGCGGCTGGCCTGGGCGATGGTTTTTTCCTGCTGACGCAGCTGATCTTGCAGCGAGCTGCGCTGCTGTTGCTGCTGCTTCACCGCTTTTTCTTTCTCGGCGATGCTCTGCTGGATGTCTTTCAGCTGGGATTTATTGTCTTCCGCCGCCTGGCCGGCGAGCGGCAACAGCAAGACGCCAGCGCAAAATACGCTGGCGCACATGGCGGTGAACGTCCTTGGCGCGGTGCGTTCAGGCAGCGTTCGGCTGCCTGCGTTTGCGCTTCGGGTTACCCTTGATAGTGCAAAAAACGCCTTCTCCCTCATGGAGAAGGATTATTCCACGATGAACAGCGGCTTACCAGTCATCTCTTGCGGGATTTCCATTCCCATCAGTGTTAGCAGGGTTGGCGCGATGTCCGAAAGCTTGCCGCCTTCGACCGCCCGCGCCGGTTTGCCGACGTAAATCAGCGGCACCGGCAGGCTGGTGTGGGCGGTGTGCGCCTGCCCGGTGGCCGGATCGCGCATCTGTTCGGCGTTGCCGTGATCGGCGGTGATCAGCAGCTGGCCATCGACGTCGCGCACGGCGTCAACCACCTGAGCGATGCACGCGTCCAGCGTTTCCACCGCTTTGACCGCCGCTTCATACACGCCGGTATGCCCCACCATGTCGCCGTTCGGGTAGTTGCAGATAATGGCGTCGTATTTGCCGCTGCGGATGGCGCTCAGCAGCTTGTCGGTCAGCTCGGCGGCGCTCATCTCCGGCTGCAGATCGTAGGTGGCGACCTTCGGCGAGTTGACCAGCACGCGGTCTTCGCCCTTGAACGGCGCTTCCACGCCGCCGTTATAGA
The DNA here is from genome assembly GCF_059740205.1 of Serratia sp. LTN-2. Classification (NCBI taxonomy): domain Bacteria; kingdom Pseudomonadati; phylum Pseudomonadota; class Gammaproteobacteria; order Enterobacterales; family Yersiniaceae; genus Serratia; species Serratia sp. LTN-2. The sequence goes on from NZ_JCAXDO010000016.1 coordinate 63,808, forward strand.
AGAAGGTGACGTGGGCGTATTTTTCGGTTTCCGAGATGCGCAGCTGGGTTTTGTCGTGCTTCATCAGCCATTCGCCGAAGGTGTTGGCCAGCGACGCCGGCGGATAGGCGCAGGCGGTCGCGATGTCGGCAGCGTACTCGGTCAGCATCACGAAATCGCCGAACTGCACCCGCTTGGCGCGCGGGAAACCGTCAAAATCCGCGTTCACGAAGGCGCGGGTGATCTGGCGCGCGCGGTCGGCGCGGAAGTTCATGAAGATCAACGCGTCGCCGTCCTGCATCGCGGCATCGGCCTCACCGGCGGCGCGAATGACGGTCGGTCTGACGAACTCGTCGTTTTCACCGCGTTCATAGGCGGCCTGCAAGCCGGCAGCCGCATCGTCGGCCAGGTAGTCGCCTTTGGCCGCGGTCAGCAGGTCATAGGCCAGCTGCACGCGATCCCAGCGGTTGTCGCGGTCCATCGCGTAATAACGCCCGATCAGCGAAGCGATGCGCCCGACGCCCAGCGCGGCGAAGGCATCGCGGCAGCGTTGCAGCGGGGCTTCGGCGCTGCGTGGCGGGGTGTCGCGCCCGTCGAGGAAGGCGTGCAGATAGATGGCTTTGGCGCCGCGCTGGGCGGCCAGCTTGATCATGGCCAAGATGTGCTCGTCGTGGCTGTGCACGCCGCCCGGCGACAGCAGGCCCATGATATGCACCGCCTTGCCGGCCGCCACTGCCTTGTCGACGGCGGCAGTCAGCACCGGGTTGGCGAAGAAGTCGCCGTCGGCGATCGCTTTGTCCAGCCGGGTCAGATCCTGATACACGATGCGCCCGGCGCCCAGGTTGACATGACCGACTTCGGAGTTGCCCATTTGCCCGTCGGGCAGGCCGACATCCAGCCCGGAAGCGGCGATCAGCGTATGCGGCTGCTCCTTCCACAGGCGATCCATCACCGGGGTGCCGGCGTTCAGGATCGCGTTGTCCTCCCGCTCTTCACGGTGGCCGTAACCGTCCAGGATCACCAGTACCATCGGTTTTTTGTTGCTCGACATTGCATTGACCTCTTATGAACTTTTTAAGCTGCGAATAGCCATGCGCCCGCCGCAAGCATGGCTATTCGCCCTCGAAAAACCGGCTGATTTTACACCGCCGCCGGCGATAAATAGCCCAAAGAGATCAAGGTTGCGGCGAATCGCGCGGGCTTTTATGCTCTAACGTCGGGAATTTCTCAGCGCAGCCCGCAGTTTCTACAATCGCGCTTGCTTATTGGCTGTATTTGCCGCACTCGGCAGGTATACTCTGGAACCTTGACTTATTTATCCCTTAACTGACGGGAGTTGTTACACCCCATGCTGCAAGAAATTATGCCATTCGTAAGCAGACACCCTATTCTGAGCCTGGCTTGGATCGCTCTGCTGGTCGCCGTGATCGTCATGACGTTCAAAAGCCGTTTCTCCAAGGTCAAAGAGATCGCCCGCGGTGAAGCTATTCGCCTGATCAACAAAGAAGAAGCCGTGGTGGTCGACACCCGCAGCCGCGACGATTTCCGCCGTGGTCACCTGGCCAACGCCATCAACCTGACCGCCAGCGAAATCAAAAACGGCAGCCTGGGCGAGCTGGAAAAACACAAAGCGCAGCCGATCATCGTCGTGTGCGCCAACGGCACCGCCTCCCGCGAGCCGGCGGAGAACCTGAGCAAGGCCGGTTTTGAAAAGGTGACTATGCTGAAAGACGGCATTGCCGGCTGGAGCGGAGAAAACCTGCCGCTGGTGCGCGGTAAGTAACCGTTTAACCTATTTGAGGTGGCAATCCATGGCTAACATTGATATCTACACCAAAGCGACCTGCCCGTTCTGCCATCGCGCCAAGGCGCTGCTGAACAGCAAGGGCGCGGCGTTTAACGAGATCGCCATCGACGGCGATAGCGCCAAGCGCGAAGTGATGATCGAGCGCAGCGGGCGCACCACCGTGCCGCAGATTTTCATCGACGGCCGGCATATCGGCGGCTGTGATGATTTATATGAACTCGATGCTCGCGGCGGCCTGGATCCGCTGCTTTAAGCCGCTTGCCGGTTCATCGAGTGTCAATAAGGACGTTTAACCAAGGGTATTACTCACATGTCAGAACAAAACAGCACTGAAATGGCTTTCCAGATCCAACGTATTTATACCAAGGACATCTCCTTCGAAGCGCCGAACGCGCCGCAGGTTTTCCAGCAGGAATGGCAGCCGGAAGTTAAACTTGATCTGGATACCGCGTCCAGCCAGCTGGCTGACGAAGTGTATGAAGTGGTACTGCGCGTAACCGTGACGGCGACCCTGGGCGAAGAGACCGCGTTCCTGTGCGAAGTGCAGCAGGCGGGCATCTTCTCGGTAGCAGGCATCGAAGGCACGCAGCTGGCGCATTGCCTGGGCGCGTACTGCCCGAACATCCTGTTCCCGTATGCGCGTGAGTGCATCACCAGCCTGGTTTCCCGCGGTACCTTCCCGCAGCTGAACCTGGCACCGGTCAACTTTGACGCGCTGTTCATGAACTATCTGCAGCAGCAGGCGGAAGGCGAAGGTGCCGCACCACATCAGGATGCCTGATGAACACCGTCAATGCTTCAATGACTGTCATCGGTGCCGGCTCGTACGGCACCGCATTGGCCATTACGCTGGCGCGTAACGGCCATCCCGTGGTGTTGTGGGGACATAACCCCGCGCAAATTCAAACGTTGCAGCACGATCGCTGCAATCAGGCGTTTCTGCCCGACGTTCCTTTCCCCGATACGCTGTTGCTTGAAGCCGATTTGGCGCGTGCGCTGGCTGCCAGCCGCGACGTGCTGGTGGTGGTGCCGAGCCACGTGTTCGGCGACGTGCTGCGCCAGCTGAAGCCGCATCTGCGCCCGGACGCCCGCATCGTATGGGCCACCAAAGGGCTGGAGGCGGAAACCGGCCGCTTGCTGCAGGACGTGGCGCGTGAAGCGTTGGGCGAGGCGATCCCGCTGGCGGTGCTCTCCGGGCCGACGTTCGCCAAAGAGCTGGCCGCCGGCCTGCCGACGGCGATCGCGCTGGCGGCGACCGATGCGCAGTTCGCCGACGATCTGCAACGGCTGCTGCACTGCGGCAAGAGCTTCCGCGTCTACAGCAACCCCGATTTCATCGGCGTGCAGCTTGGCGGCGCGGTGAAGAACGTGATCGCCATCGGCGCCGGCATGTCCGACGGCATCGGTTTCGGCGCCAACGCTCGTACCGCGTTGATTACACGCGGGCTGGCGGAAATGAGCCGTCTGGGTTCTGCGCTGGGCGCCGATCCTTCGACGTTCATGGGCATGGCGGGGCTGGGGGATCTGGTGCTAACCTGCACGGACAACCAATCGCGCAACCGCCGCTTCGGCATTATGCTGGGGCAGGGCAAAGGCGTGCAGGAAGCGCAGGACAGCATCGGTCAGGTTGTCGAGGGCTATCGCAATACCAAAGAGGTGTTGGCGCTGGCGCAGCGGCACGGCGTGGAAATGCCGATCACCGAACAGATTTATCAGGTGCTTTACTGCCATAAAGACGCCCGCGAAGCGGCGCTGAGCCTGCTGGGGCGCGCCCGAAAGGACGAAAAGCCCAGCGTGTGACATAAAACGATATGCCGGGGCAGCATGCTGACCCCGCAAATGACCTGGGCCGCTTCGCGCTACCGTGTGAAGCGGCCCGTTTGGCAAGGCAGAGGGGAATGTGATGTCGTCAGAAGAGTTGGAACAGGTCTGGAACAGCATTAAATCAGAAGCGCGAGCACTGGCTGATTGTGAACCGATGCTGGCCAGCTTTTTCCATGCGACGTTGCTCAAGCACGAGAATCTGGGCAGCGCGCTCAGCTATATGCTGGCCAACAAGCTGGCGACACCGATCATGCCCGCGATTGCGGTACGCGAGGTGGTGGAAGAGGCCTATAAGTCCGACAACCAGATGATCGTTTCGGCGGCGCGCGATATCCTCGCGGTGCGGCTGCGCGACCCGGCGGTCGATAAGTACTCCACGCCGCTGCTTTACCTGAAAGGGTTCCATGCGCTGCAGGCTTACCGCATCGGCCACTGGCTGTGGCAGCAAGGTCGGCAAGCGCTGGCTATCTACCTGCAAAATCAAATTTCCGTCGCCTTCGGCGTGGATATCCACCCGGCGGCGACCATCGGCTGCGGCATCATGCTCGACCACGCTACCGGCATCGTGATCGGTGAAACGGCGGTGGTGGAAAACAACGTCTCTATCCTGCAGTCGGTCACTCTGGGCGGCACCGGTAAAACCAGCGGCGACCGTCACCCGAAAATCCGCGAAGGGGTGATGATTGGCGCCGGCGCCAAAATTCTCGGCAATATCGAAGTGGGCAAGGGCGCGAAGATCGGCGCGGGCTCGGTGGTCTTGCAGGCGATTCCGCCGCACACCACCGCCGCCGGGGTGCCGGCGCGCATCGTCGGGCGGCCGGAGAGCGATACGCCGTCGATGGACATGGACCAATACTTCAACGGCACCAATCACGGTTTTGAGTACGGCGACGGCATTTGAGCGCCGCTGGCTGAGCCATTCAGGGGGAGCTTCGGCTCCCCCTGTGTTTTTCAAACGGCGTTCAGCCCTGTTTCGGGAAGTTGGTGATATCGGTGACGATGTCGTCGATCGCCGCCTTGACGTCTTCCGCCGTGACCGGTGAGCTGTCGTTGCTAACGGTTTTGCCGTAGGCCTTGCGCACCACTTCCATCACCGTTTTACCGGTATCCTGGTCGATCAACTCACCTTCGATATACAGCGTGGTGTTTTGCGTCCGGTGGCCGGTGGCGGCCATGGTGCTGGCGACCACGGCGGCGACAGGCACCACTTCATAGAACTTCATGTCTTCGTTTTCGGCTGAAACGGCAGTGATGGCGAGCTTGGCCACCAGTACGCGCGAGCCAGCCGGGCTTGGCAGAATGGTAAAGCGGTTCTGCAGCGCAGTTTTAATTCGCTGGGTCGCATACGCCTTAATCTTGTTCAGCGTTTCCTGGCTGACTCGCGCCGTGGGTTTCTCCGCCGGGAAATAGACCACCGGTTGGAAGTAGAGGCCGCGATAGTTGGATTCCTTGTAGCTTGGGTCTATCCAGCGCAGCGTTTTATGGCCGCTTGGCGAGGTGGTTTCCTGCAGTTTGCTGTAATCGGACAAGAAGCCCGAATATTGAGATGTCTGGGTGACTTTGGACGAACAGCCCGCCAGCAACAGGCCCGCTGCCAGAACCGTCATGGCAACGCCCAAGCGTGGTTTCTTCATATGCTTTCCTATGATGAGTGGTGATTACCCTTAAAAAACATAGCGCATTATCTGCGCCGCAGCGGGCGTTTTCGGGGCCGGGCGTGCCCTGTCGCGGACTTTTATCAGGATCGTGATACGCCGCCGGTTTTCGCCGCTAGCGCCGGTGATAAGGCGGCGAGTACGGCATCCGCTCTGGCCAGTGCCTGGCGTTGCTCGGCTTGCCACTGGGGCAACAATGGCCAGAGATCCGCCTGGTGTTCGGCCTGCAGGCACCAGACTTCTCGGTCGTGCCACTCGCCGAGGGCGTTTTGCGCCGCTTTCAGACTTGCCGCTGCGCAGGGAGAGAGGGGGAGGCGTTGCGGATAGGCTTCGGCCGCGTAGCGCAGGCGTTTGATCAGCAGCCGCAGGCGGTGGCGATCGTAGCCTGTATCGGCCAACGCCCGGCGCAGTTGTCGTTGCTGGCGCTGCAGGCGTCGGTTCAGACGGTGTTTGGCGGCGGGCCGCGCAGTGCTTCGAAAGCGGCGCGGCCAGGCATGCAGCAGCGAGGGAAAATCGATGAGCTGCGGATGGGCGAGCAGTTGGCGGCAGCGGGCCTGAAAATCGCTCTGGCGCGCGTTCGCCTGCCAATCCAGGCGATGGCGCACCAGTTCGGAGATCAGCACCTCGAGATCGCGCAGCGGCGTCGTGAGCCTGCTTAACTCGGCGGCGGCCCGATCGAGCCGCGTTGCGCCGGGGCTGCCGCGCAAAGGGCGCAACAGGCTGCGAATGCGCCGCAGACAGACGCGCAAGTCGTGCAGCGCTTCGCTGTCAGGCGCTTGCTGCAGCCGCAACAGCGCCGCGTTCAGCGCCAGCTCGAGCCGACGAAGCTGGGTGACAATATCTTCGACGAAAGCCATGTACCGTTCCTGGAAAGAGCATCGCAGCGATGCCACTTCCAGTATGGCGCGTCGTCGCGGATTACGCCTTGATCAACGCGCCGGCATAGTCCAGCTGCCGCCAGGCCTCATAAACCACCACCGCGACGGCATTCGACAGGTTCATGCTGCGGCTTTGCGCCTGCATCGGGATGCGGATTTTTTGCTGCGCAGGCAGCGCATCAAGGATATCGGCGGGCAACCCGCGGGTTTCCGGGCCGAACAGCAGGTAGTCGCCGGCCTGATAGCTGACGGCGCTGTGCGCCGGGGTACCCTTGGTCGTGAGGGCGAACAGCCGCTGCGGATTTTCGGCGGCGAGGAAGGCGGCGTAGTCGGCATGACGGCGGACGCGGGTGAACTCATGGTAGTCCAGCCCGGCGCGGCGCAGGCGCTTGTCGTCCCACGGAAAACCCAGCGGTTCGATCAGGTGCAGATTAAAGCCGGTATTGGCGCACAGGCGGATGATATTGCCGGTGTTGGGTGGGATTTCAGGTTCAAATAAAACGATGTTCAGCATGTTGCAGGCCCCTCGTGAACGAGGGGCGCAGGATAGCAAACTCTTACTGTTCTGTCTTAGCCGATAGGCGTTGATGATGCAGCGGCAGCCACAGCACCAGCCTCAGCCCGCCCAGTGGGCTGTCTTCCGCCTTCACCCAGCCGCGATGCTGGTTGACCGCTGCCTCGACGATAGCCAGGCCGAGGCCGGTGCCGCCGGACTCGCGGTCGCGCGCTTCATCGGTACGGTAGAACGGACGGAAAATCTGCTCGCGATCTTCGGCGCTGACGCCGGGGCCGTCGTCATCCACTTCAATGGTTACGCCCTGATTGTCGGCGCTGAACGCCACGGCGATGCGGGTATGCGAATAACGCAGGGCGTTGCGCACGATGTTTTCCAACGCGCTGTCGAGCGCACTCGCGTTGCCGAACAGCGTCCACGGGCCGGGCGGTGCGACGATCTCCAACTGTTTGCCCATCTGTTCCGCTTCGAAACGGGCGTTGTCCAGCACGTCGGCCCACAGTTCGTTGGCCTTCAGCTGTTCGCGCGCCAGTTCGCCCTTCTGCTGTCCGCGCGACAGCGCCAGCAGATCGTTGATCATCGAATCCAGCCGCTGCGCTTCGGTTTCGATGCGCGCCAGCTCGTGGCCTTCACCGTGACGGCGGCGCATCAGCGCGGTGGCCAGCTGCAGGCGCGTCAGTGGCGTGCGCAGCTCGTGCGAGATGTCCGAGATCAGCCGTTGCTGGGCGTTCATCATGCGTTCCAGCGCGCTGACCATCTGGTTGAAACTGGCGCCGGTGGCCAGGAATTCCTGCGGGCCGGCCTCCAGCTCCGGGTGCTGCTTCAGGTTGCCGCGCGCCACGTCATCGGCGGCGTTCTTCAGCTTGCGCGCCGGTTTCGCCAGACTCCAGGCCAGCCACAGCAGCAGCGGGGCGCTGATCAGCATGGTGACGATCAGCAGCAGCAGCGGCCGGTCGAACATCAGGTTGATGAAATCGGATTGCGGGCTGTTGGCGGGGCGGATCAGGTACAGCTGGTAGTTGTCTTCGCCGTCGCGCACTGCGAACGGCCCCACCAGCTCGACGCGACCGTACTTTTTCTTCTTCGGATGATCCGAGTTGTCGGATTGGCCGATGAAATTGCGGACGATCTGCATTTCGTTGCGCTGCGCGCCGATCACCCTGCCTTCGCTGGTGACCAGCAGCAGGCGCTGGCCCGGCGGCGCCCATTTGTCGATGGCGCGGAACAGGCGGCGCCACCACATCAGATCGTTGGCCGGATCGTTTTGCAGTTCGGCCTCGACGTGTTGTTCCAGCATCAACCCCTGCCGCTGCTCGCTGTCGAGCAGCGAGGTCATTTGGCGGGAGTCGAGCTTGGGCACCATCAGCACCAGCATTAGCACCAGGGCTAACGTGAACCAGAAAATGGCGAAGATGCGTGCCGTCAAACTATTGATCATGTTGCAGATACCATCAAATAACCGCGCCCGCGCAGGGTTTTGAACCACGGATGCCCGTCTTTGCGATCCGGCAGCTTACGCCGCAGGTTGGAGATGTGCATGTCGATGGCGCGATCGAACGGGGTCAGGCGTTTGCCTAACACTTCCTGGCTCAGCAGTTCGCGCGACACCACCTGGCCAAGATGCTGCGCCAGCAGGTACAGCAGGGTGAATTCGGTGCCGGTCAGATCCAGCACCTGGCCGTCGAAGCTGGCCTCCTGGCGGCCGGGGTTCAGCTGCAGGCCATCGACATCCAGCGTCGGGGCGCCGCTGTCGACCTGCTGTTGCTGTTCGCTCCAGTTGGAACGGCGCAGAATGGCGCGGATACGCGCGACCAGTTCGCGATCGTTGAAGGGTTTCGGCAGGTAATCATCGGCGCCCAGCTCCAGGCCCAGCACGCGGTCCAGCTCGCTGCCGCGCGCGGTCAGCATGATGACCGGCGTCTGGTGATGCTGGCGCAGTTCTTTCAGCGTATCGATGCCGTTTTTTTTCGGCATCATGATGTCGAGCAGCAGCAGATCGACGGAGCTGTCCAGCAGCGACAACGCCTGCTCGCCATCGTGCGCGACGACGATATTAAAACCTTCCATTTCAAGCAGTTCTTTTAACAGCGAGGTCAACTCGCGGTCGTCGTCAACTAACAGAATCTTGTTCATTATGATTTACCTCCAGACGCAAAATACGTCATCAACTGTTGCCATTCCATGACTTTACGTAGTTTTACATGCACTGACGCAGGTTTTCAGGTGTAGCGGTACACTGCTCCTCGTTGATTCGCAAAGTGAGAAAGCTTGAGGAGTTGAAATGCGTAAGGCGACCGCATTAGTTATGGCATCACTGCTGGCAATTGGTTCGACCGCTGCCTTCGCTGCCGACACTATACCGGATGCAGCCCAACCTCCCGGCAACGACGCGATGACCCGAATACCCGGCCAGCACCACATGTTTGACGGTGTCAGCCTCAGCGAACAGCAGCGCCAACAAATGCGCGATTTGATGCGCCAGGCCCGGCACGATCTGCCTGGTGTCAATGTAGCTGAAATGGAAGCCATGCATAAACTGGTGACCGCAGAGAAATTTGATGAAGCCGCCGTGTATGCCCAGGCGGAAAAGATGGCCCAACAGCAGGTCAAGCGCCAGGTGGAAATGGCCCGGGTGCGCAACCAAATGTATAACCTGCTGACGCCAGAGCAAAAAAGTGTTTTAGACCAGAAACATCAGCAGCGTATGCAGCAGATGGAGCAACAAATTTCTGGTTTGCAACAAGCTTCTGCCCAGAAGTGAAGTACGACTGAGTAGTCCCCTGTTTTTCCTTGCCATAGACACCATCCCTGTCTTCCCCGCCATGATGGCGGGGTTTTTTTTATCCGGCATTTCGCTATATTGAGCGCCACACCTTTTGACCGGGGCCCCCATAATGGAACAGCGCTATGCACGCCTGGTGAAGTCCGCTGCGTTGGCCGCTACCGCGCTGGCGTCGTCGCTGCTGTTGATCAAAATCGTCGCCTGGTATCACACCGGTTCGGTCAGTCTGTTGGCGGCGCTGGTGGATTCGCTGGTCGATATCGCGGCATCGCTGACCAACCTGCTGGTGGTACGCTATTCGCTGCAGCCGGCCGATGCCGAACACACGTTCGGCCACGGCAAAGCGGAGTCGCTGGCGGCGCTGGCGCAAAGCATGTTTATTTCCGGTTCCGCCCTGTTTCTGTTCCTCACCGGCTTTCAGCATCTGTATGCGCCGCAAACGCTGCGCGATCCCGGCATCGGCGTCGTCGTGACGGTGATAGCGCTGGTCAGCACCCTGATTTTGGTGACTTATCAACGCTGGGTGGTCAGAAAAACGCGCAGTCAGGCGGTGCGCGCAGATATGCTGCATTATCAGTCAGATGTCATGATGAATGGTGCTATTCTTATCGCTCTTGGGCTAAGCTGGTACGGCTTCCAGCGGGCGGATGCGCTGTTCGCGCTGGGCATCGGCGTTTACATCCTCTATAGCGCGCTGCGCATGGGCTATGAAGCGGTGCAGTCGCTGTTGGATAGGGCGTTGCCGGATGACGAGCGCCAGGCGATTATCGAAGTGGTTTCTTCCTGGCCCGGGGTGAAAGGCGCGCACGATCTGCGCACGAGGCAGTCGGGGCCGACGCGTTTCATCCAGCTGCATCTGGAGATGGACGACACGCTGCCGCTGCGCGAGGCGCATCGGTTGGCCGATCAGGTGGAACAGGCGTTGCGGCACCGTTTTGCGGGGGCAGACGTCATCATTCACCTGGATCCGTGCTCCGTGGTGCCGCCGGGTAGGCGGGGGCATTGGGAGCTATAATCAGATAGAGGCACAGATCGAAGTATTATCATGAATATCTGAGTTAGCTCAGCGTGCCATGCGGTGTTTTTACCGTTATATTGCGTGACTTGAATCAATTCAGCTGGGTGTTTTTGATATAATATCCAGCAATAAGCCGTAAAGCTGGTTTTCTGCAGCCGGAGAGGTTCCAAGACGATCGGCGGAGACAGAATTCTTAAGAAATTGCATCTACACAGTTCAGAGGTAGTCATGATCAAGAAAATCGGTGTACTGACGAGCGGCGGTGATTCGCCGGGTATGAACGCTGCAATCCGCGGCGTTGTGCGTTCTGCGCTTTCAGAAGGTCTGGAAGTTTTTGGTATTTACGATGGCTACCTTGGCTTGTACGAAGATCGCATGGAGCAGCTGGACCGCTATAGCGTGTCTGACATGATCAACCGCGGCGGCACCTTCCTCGGCTCGGCCCGCTTCCCGGAATTCAGGGATGAGAACGTGCGCGCCAAGGCGATTGAAAACCTGAAGAATCGCGGCATCGACGCGCTGGTGGTTATCGGCGGCGACGGTTCCTACATGGGCGCCAAGCGCCTGACGGAAGAAGGTTTTCCGTGCATCGGCCTGCCGGGCACCATCGATAACGACGTTGCCGGCACCGACTACACCATTGGTTACTTCACCGCGCTGGAAACCGTGGTGGAAGCGATCGACCGCCTGCGCGATACCTCCTCTTCGCACCAGCGTATCTCCATCGTGGAAGTGATGGGCCGTTACTGCGGCGATCTGACGCTGGCGGCGGCGATTGCCGGCGGCTGCGAATTTATCGTGCTGCCTGAAATCGAATTCAACCGCGAAGACCTGGTCTGCGAAATCAAGGCCGGTATCGCCAAGGGTAAAAAACACGCCATCGTGGCGATCACCGAGCACATCTGCGACATCGATGAGCTGGCGCGCCACATCGAGCAGGAAACCAAGCGTGAAACCCGCGCCACCGTGCTGGGCCACATTCAGCGCGGCGGTTCGCCGGTCGCTTATGACCGCATCCTGGCCTCGCGCATGGGCGCCTACGCCATCGAGCTGCTGCTGCAGGGCTACGGCGGCCGCTGCGTCGGTATCCAGAACGAAAAAATGGTGCACCACGACATCATCGACGCGATCGAAAACATGAAGCGTCCGTTTAAGGGTGACTGGCTGGAAACGGCGAAAAAACTGTACTGATACGCCGCTCACCGCACGACAAAAAAGCCTCCGCTCGCGGGGGCTTTTTTATGTCCGTCGGCGATATATTCCGGAATCATCTATCCCACAATTTTTTATTCTTTAATTGCCGAGACAGTTTCTGGCAGGCTCTGATGCTAAATCAACCGATTGAGGTTGCGCTTAATTTTCTGGGAGAGCCTGTCGATGCGTAAATGGGGTGTAGGTCTGACATTGGTGCTGTTGGCGTCCGGCGCCATGGCGAAGGATATTCAATTGCTGAACGTGTCATACGATCCGACGCGTGAGTTCTATCAGGCTTACAACACAGCGTTCAGTAAGCACTATCAGGCGGAAACCGGCGACAAGGTGACGGTGCGCCAGTCGCACGGCGGCTCCGGCAAACAGGCGACCTCGGTGATCAATGGCATCGAGGCCGACGTGGTGACGCTGGCGCTGGCCTATGACGTCGACGCCATCGCCGAACGCGGGCGCATCGAGAAAGACTGGATCAAACGCCTGCCGGACAATTCAGCGCCTTACACCTCGACCATCGTCTTCCTGGTGCGCAAAGGCAACCCGAAACAAATTCACGACTGGCCCGATTTGCTCAAGCCGGGCGTGTCGGTGATCACCCCGAACCCGAAAACCTCCGGCGGTGCCCGTTGGAACTACCTGGCCGCCTGGGGCTACGCGTTGCACCACAACAACAACGATAAGGCCAAGGCGCAGGACTTCGTCAAAAACCTGTACAAGAACGTCGAAGTGCTGGATTCCGGCGCGCGCGGCTCGACCAACACCTTCGTTGAGCGCGGCATCGGCGACGTGCTGATCGCCTGGGAAAACGAAGCGCTGCTGGCGGAGAAAGAGCTGGGCAAAGACAAGTTCGAGATTATTACGCCGAGCGAATCGATCCTGGCCGAACCGACGGTGTCGGTGGTGGATAAGGTGGTTGATAAGCGTGGTACCCGCGACGTGGCGACCGCCTACCTGAAGTATCTGTATTCGCCGGAAGGGCAGACCATCGCGGCGCAGCACTATTACCGTCCACGCGATGCGGCGGTGGCGGCCAAGTTTGCCGGGCAGTTCCCGCAGCTGAAGCTGTTCACCGTGGATGACACCTTCGGCGGCTGGACCGAAGCGCAGAAGGTGCACTTCGCCACCGGCGGCGTGTTCGATGAGATCAGCAAACGCTGATGCCGGTTGAGCGGCAATAAAAAACCCCGGCAAGCCGGGGTTTTTTTATGGCAAGCCTAAGGCAATCAGGCTTTTTTCGCTGCGGCAGCGGCTTTGACGATCACGGCGAAAGCGTCGGCTTTCAGCGAGGCGCCGCCAACCAGCGCGCCGTCGATGTCCGGCTGAGAGAACAGCTCCGCGGCGTTCTTGTCGTTCACCGAACCGCCGTACTGGATGATGATTTCAGCGGCAACCGCGGCATCGTGCTTGGCGATGTGATCACGGATAAATTTGTGCACGGCCTGCGCCTGCGCAGGGGTAGCGGACTTGCCGGTACCGATGGCCCAGACTGGCTCATAGGCGATCACGGTGCCTTTCATCGCCGGTGCGCCCAGCGTTTTCAGCACGGCGTCGATCTGGCGCGCGCACACTTCTTCGGTTTTGCCCGCGGCGTTTTCCGCTTCGGTTTCACCGATGCACAGCACCGGGATCAGGCCGGCTTCTTTCAGCACGGCGAATTTCTCGGCGATGACTTCGTCGCTTTCTTTGTGGTAGGTGCGACGCTCGGAGTGGCCGATGATGATGTACTGGGCGCCGACGTCTTTCAGCATGTTGGCGGAAACTTCACCGGTGAAGGCGCCGGACAGGTTAACGTCCACGTTCTGCGCGCCCAGCGCGATGCGGCTGCCGGCCAGCGCGTGCTTGGCCTGATCCAGATACATCACCGGCGGGGCGATGGCGACGCCACAGCCGTCAACGCTGCTCAGCTCATGGCGCAGGCCGGCGATCAGTTCGTTGACCATGTGGGTGCTGCCGTTAAGCTTCCAGTTACCCATAACTAATGGATGACGCATGTTTTTTCCTCCAACTAGAAAACGCGAGAGTCGAAATGACAACTGCCGGACCGGCAGTTTACCTGCCCAACAGTATAGAGATCATTAAGCGCGAAGGCTTTGCTTTTCGTCATTAAATACCGCGCCGTTATGGCTCGGAAAGCGCCAGCTTAATCGGTTCAACTGCGAAGGTTACCCCTTTATCGCCGTTGTCCGAGACGACATAGCGAATGGCGCCGACCTGCTGTTGGTAAAAGCGCGATCCTTTGCCTTTTTCCAGCAGGTTGTTCACCTTGTTCTGGCTCTGTTCCACCGTCAACGCCGGTTCGAACTGGCGCATCAGCGCCGCCATGTAGTTGATGGCGATGGCGCGCGCGGCTTTTTCTTCATTGGCCTGCTGCAGCGGCAGGTGAGTGATCTGCAACGTTTTGATTTTACCGGTACCTTTCTCCAGCGCGGTGGAGGCATACAGGTTTTCGTTGAGTTTGCTGGCAGCGCGCGTCAGCAGCGGCGAATCATCTTCGGCCGAGGGAATGGCGCGGAATTCGCCAATCGGCAGCTTGGGATTGTCGCGATTGTATTTCTCGCGGAACTTGACCACCGTCAGATCGAAGGTCGGCGCTCCGGCCAACAGGTAAGGCGCGGTGGGCTTCGTTTCGCCTGCCGGCGGGTCGGCCCAGGCAGTGGCGGCCGCCTGCAGCAGGCAGGCGATGACGAGGGTTTTTCTCAGCATGGCGTATGGCATCAAGGACAAAGATGGCTCCGATTAAAGCGATAACCCGCAGGCCTTGTCAAAGATCCCACGCCATTATCGGTTCGCTGACGAGAAAGCTGTGCGGCGCGCCGCGTTATGCAGGGCGAAAAACTCGGCCCGGCAGCGCCTATGTTACACTGCGGCGCAGAATATGGGCAGGCTTAGAGCGCAGGAATAGATGACGTTACAACAGTGGTGTTTTTCTTTTAAGGGCCGCATCGGGCGGCGCGACTTCTGGATCTGGATGGGGCTGTGGCTGGTGCTGATGGCGGCGGCGTTTACGTTGGCCAATTATCAGCTGGTCGCCATTCAATCCATCGCCTTCTTTATCGTTGCGCTGCTGTGGCCGACGGCGGCGGTGCTGGTCAAGCGGCTGCACGATCGCAACAAGGCCGGCTGGTGGGCGCTGCTGCTGATCCTGGCGTGGATGCTGGCGGCGGGCAACTGGCAGATGCTGGCGCCAATCTGGCAATGGGGCGTCGGGCGTTTCATCCCGACGCTGATTATCGTGATGATGATGATCGATCTGGGCGCCTTCGTCGGCACGCCGGGGGACAATCGGTTCGGCCCGGAAGCCGAACCGGTGAAGTTCCGCTGATCTTCCGCCGGGTTACCAGTAGTGTTCGCTGGTGATATGGCCCGGCTTGCGGCGCAGGTGCTTGCGCATCTGGCGGTGGTCTTTCAGCGTTTGCTGGGTGTCCCGCACCATTTGTGGGTTGCCGCACAGCATCACGTGGCTGGTTTCGGCGTCGATGGTCAAGCCGATCGCCGCTTCCAGCCGGCCGTCCTCGATCAGCGCCGGTACGCGGCCGGTCAATGAACCGGGCGCCTCTTCGCGGCTGACGACGGTCTGGATACGCAGCTTGCCGTTGTAGCGCTGCTGCAGTTGCTGCATCAACGGCAGGTAGCTCAGGTCGCGCGCAAAGCGCGCGGCGTGCACCAGCACTAGGTTTTTAAAGCGCTCCAGGCCGGCGCCCTGTTGCAGAATCGATAAATAGGGGCCGATGGCGGTGCCGGTCGCCAGCATCCACAGCGTGTCGCAGTCGGGAACCTCGTCCAGCACGAAGAAGCCGGCGGCTTCTTTGGTTACCATCACCTCTGAGCCCGGCTGCAGCTGATTGAGGCGCGGGCTCAGTTTGCCTTCCGGTACGGTCACCAGATAGAACTCCAGATTGGCATCATCGGGGGCATTGACGTAGGAATAGGCGCGCTGCACCCGTTCGCCGTCGATTTCCAGCGCCAGCTTGGCGAATTGCCCGGCGGTGAAAGGATCGATGGGGGCGTTGACCACCAGGCTGAACAGCCCGTCGGTCCATTGTTTTACCTGCGTAACCTTGCCGTTTACCCATTCAGCCATACTCTAAAGCTCCCGTGGTCGAATCAAATAAGCACAATGTCGTGAGCCGGAAATGGCGTGCGCGGTGCGCTCTACCCGGTAATCGTTGCCGAACAGGCGGTGAAACAGCTGCAGCTCGGAATTGCACAGGCTGCTGCAGCTGGAACCGGCTACGCCGATTGGGCAGTGGTTTTCCACCAACAGCGCGCCGTGCGGATGTTCGATCAACTCGGCCATGTAACCGTCGTGTTGCCGCAGCCGCACCAGGCGGGTTAATCGGTCCTGATGGCTGCGCTCGGCGGACAGCTCTTCGGCATAGCGCAGATAAAGCTGCTCTTCGCGCGCATTGAGCAAGGGTTCCACCCCGGCGCCGCCAAACAGCTGCAACGCGGATTCTCGCAGCCTCTCCTGATCGGCGGCAGCAAAGGCGTGCCCCCGTTCGGTCAGCGACCAGTAGCGCGTCGGGCGGCCGACCTTGCTGCGCGCTTCTTCGTAACAAACCAGCTCACGTTTTTCCAGGGATTGCAGATGTTGTCGGATGCCCATCGGCGTGATGTCCAGACGCTCCGCCAGCATTTTGGCCGAGTGCGGGCCGAGAGCCTTTAACTGCAATAAAATCAGCTCAGGTGTTTTCATGAACCAAATCCCTATGGTGTTATTTTATTTCAAGTTGATGAAAAGAATTATCGATTAAATGCTAAAGCGCGGCTACTGCAAGCACGCAATTTTTAACTCCAAAGCGTTAGTCGTACAGTTTAATTTACGAGCCTGGTCGGGTTTGCTGCCAGTGTGACCTGGATCAATATCTGTCTGAAACTCGCTAAAAAAATCAGATTTGATTAGTTTATGCCGCCATAGAGGGCTGCTCGCCGTTCTGGCTGCTGCAACGGCCATACCGGGACGCTGTGACGAGTTGAAACGTTAACGAAGATAATGAGAAAACTAGAGAATTTTCACCTGCTGGTGATGCTTGTTCTGTTGGTCGCCGTCGGCCAGATGGCGCAAACCATTTATGTTCCCGTTATTGCTGATATCGCTCACGATCTGTCGGTGCGCACCGGCGCCGTGCAGCGGGTGATGGCGGCGTATCTGCTGACCTACGGTTTTTCCCAGCTGATTTACGGGCCGATATCGGACCGTATCGGGCGCCGTCCGGTGATCCTGACCGGCATGATGATCTTCCTGGTCGGTGCGCTGGGCGCGCTGCTGTCCACCAACCTGACGATGCTGGTCGCCGCCAGCGCGATTCAGGGCATGGGCACCGGCGTGGCGGGCGTGATGGCGCGCACCATGCCGCGCGATCTGTATGCCGGTACTGCGCTGCGTTACGCCAACAGCCTGCTGAATATGGGGATTTTGGTCAGTCCGTTGCTGGCGCCGGTGATCGGCGGCGCGCTGGCGATGGTGTTCGGCTGGCGTGCCTGTTACGCCTTCCTGCTGGCGCTGTGCGCCTGCGTCGCCTTCGCCATGTTCCGCTGGCTGCCGGAGACCCGTCCGGTACAGACGGAAAAACGCCGCATGCTGGCCAGTTTCCGCCAGCTGCTGGGCGACAGCACCTTCAGCTGCTATCTGGTGATGCTGATCGGTGCGCTGGCGGGAATTGCGGTATTCGAGGCCAGCTGCGGCGTGTTGATGGGCGGCGTGTTGGGGCTGAGCGGCCTGACCGTCAGCATCCTGTTCATTCTGCCAATTCCGGCGGCGTTTTTCGGCGCCTGGTACGCCGGGCGCGACGGCAAGACCTTCCACACGCTGATGTGGCATTCGGTGATTAGCTGCCTGCTGGCGGGAGCGATGATGTGGATCCCGGGCTGGTTCGGCGTGATGAACATCTGGACGCTGATCGTGCCGGCCGCGCTGTTCTTCTTCGGCGCCGGCATGTTGTTCCCGCTGGCGACCACCGGAGCGATGGAGCCGTTTCCTTACCTGGCCGGCGCGGCGGGCGCGCTGGTGGGCGGCATGCAGAACATGGGGTCTGGTCTGGCGACCTGGCTGTCCGCCATGTTGCCGCAAACCGGGCAGTTCAGCCTCGGGCTGCTGATGTTCGCCATGGCGCTGTTGATCCTGCTGTGCTGGTGGCCGCTGTCCAACCGGATGCAGCATCAGGGTCATACCGCATAACCACAGGGCGCCATTCGGCGCCCTGTTTCGTTACAGCAGAAATTCGTGCAGCGCCGGGTCTTTGCGATCCAGATAGTGGGTTGAACGAATACGGCGGATGGTGCGCGATTTACCGCGGATCAACAGGGTTTCGGTGGTGGCCATGTTGCCTTTGCGGCTGATGCCTTCCAGCAGATCGCCTTTGGTGATGCCGGTGGCGGAGAAGATCACGTTGTCGTTGCGCGCCATTTGATCCAGACGCAGCGCCTGACCGGCTTCGATGCCCATCTCCCGACAGCGCGCCAGCTCCTGTTCGCCGATGCGGCGGTTTTCGGTGCTGTCGCCTTTCACTTCATGGCGCGGCAGCAAACGCGCCTGCATGTCGCCGTCCAGCGCGCGGATCACCGCGGCGGAGATCACCCCTTCCGGCGCGCCGCCGATGCCGTACATCACATCGACCTCGCTTTCCGGCATGCAGGTGAGAATGGAGGCCGCCACGTCGCCGTCAGGAATGGCGAACACCCGCACCCCCAACTGCTGCATCTGCGCGATGACGCCGTCGTGGCGCGGTTTGGCCAACACGATCACCGTCAGCTGCGACAAGGGTTTACCCAGCCGCGCGGCGACGTTCTGCAGGTTCTCCGCCAGCGGCAGGTTGATATCGATGGCGCCGCGCGCCGCCGGGCCAACCACCAGTTTCTCCATGTACATGTCCGGCGCGTGCAGGAAGGTGCCGCGATCGCCCACCGCCAAGACCGCCAGCGCGTTGGACTGGCCCATGGCGGTCATGCGGGTGCCTTCGATCGGATCGACCGCGATGTCCACCGCGTCGCCCTGGCCGGTGCCGACCTGCTCGCCGATATACAGCATCGGCGCTTCGTCGATTTCACCTTCGCCGATCACGATGCGGCCATCGATATCCACTTTGTTGAGCATGATGCGCATGGCGTGGACCGCCGCGCCGTCGGCGGCGTTCTTGTCGCCGCGTCCCAGCCATTTGTAGCCCGCCAGCGCGGCGGCTTCGGTAACGCGGGAAAATTCGATGGCTAATTCACGTTTCATGGCAAACCTGTCTGTGAGAAAGGGAAGAAAATATCGGCAAAGTTTATCACAGCGCGGCGGCGGCGGGGCGGGGCAAAAAAAAGCGCCGCCCGCAGGCAGCACTTGTTGGAGGGCAACGGAAGCGGGATTACTCGTGATCTTCCCACGCCTGAGCGCGAGCCACCGCTTTTTTCCAGCCGCTGTAACGGTAGTTGCGTTCGGTGGTTTCGATGCTTGGGCGGAATTCGCGCTCAATCACCGCTTTGCTCTTCACCTCATCCAGATCGTTCCAGTAGCCGATGGCCAGGCCCGCCAGGAACGCCGCGCCCAGCGCCGTCGATTCACGCACTTCAGGGCGCTCTACGCGGGTGCCGAGGATATCGGACTGGAACTGCATCAGGAAGTTGTTGGCGACCGCGCCGCCGTCCACGCGCAGCGATTGCAGGCGGGTGTTGGCGTCGGCTTGCATCGCGTCCAGCACGTCGCGGGTCTGGAAGGCGATGGATTCCAGCGTGGCGCGGATGATGTGGTTGCTGTTGGCGCCACGGGTCAGACCGAAGATGGCGCCACGGGCATACGGATCCCAGTAGGGCGCGCCCAGGCCGGTGAAGGCCGGCACCACATAGACGCCGTTGCTGTCTTTCACCTTGGTGGCGAAGTATTCGGAGTCGGCGGCGTCGCTGATCAGTTTCAGCTCGTCGCGCAGCCACTGGATGGACGCACCGCCGATGAACACCGCGCCTTCCAGCGCATAGTTCACTTCGCCGCGCGGGCCGCAGGCGATGGTGGTCAGCAGGCCATTTTTCGAGCGCACCGCTTCTTTGCCGGTGTTCATCAGCAGGAAGCAGCCGGTGCCGTAGGTGTTCTTCGCCATGCCCGGTTGAACGCACAGCTGGCCGTACAGCGCTGCCTGCTGGTCACCGGCGATACCGGCGATAGGAATACGCGTGCCGCCTTTACCGCCGATGTTGGTCTGGCCGTACACTTCTGAGGAAGGACGGACTTTCGGCAGCATGGCGCGCGGGATATCCAGCACTTCCAGCATGCGCTCGTCCCAGTCCAGCTCGTGGATGTTGAACATCATGGTGCGTGAGGCGTTGGTGTAATCGGTAACGTGCACGCGTCCTTGGGTCATCTTCCACACCAGCCAGGTGTCGACGGTGCCGAACAGCAGTTCGCCGCGCTTGGCGCGTTCGCGGGCGCCTTCGACGTTGTCCAGGATCCACTTCACCTTGGTGCCGGAGAAGTACGGGTCAACCACCAGGCCGGTGTTGTGACGGATGTACTCTTCCAGGCCGTCGCGCTTGAGCTTCTCGCAGATGTCGGCGGTGCGGCGGCACTGCCAGACGATGGCGTTATAGATAGGCTTGCCGGTCTCTTTTTCCCAGACGATGGTGGTTTCGCGCTGGTTGGTGATGCCGATGCCGGCAATCTGATCGGAACTGATGTCGGCCTTCGCCAGCAC
Source organism: Serratia sp. LTN-2 (assembly GCF_059740205.1). Taxonomy (NCBI): domain Bacteria; kingdom Pseudomonadati; phylum Pseudomonadota; class Gammaproteobacteria; order Enterobacterales; family Yersiniaceae; genus Serratia; species Serratia sp. LTN-2. The sequence goes on from NZ_JCAXDO010000016.1 coordinate 84,137, forward strand.
TTCTACCAGCGTCGAGCTTTGCGACGCCCAGATCTCCATCGGGTCGTGCTCAACCCAGCCGGCTTTTGGGTAGATCTGCGGGAATTCGCGCTGCGATACCGCAACGATGTTGGCGTCGTGATCGAGCACGACGGCGCGTGAGCTGGTGGTCCCTTGGTCGAGTGCGACAATGTATTTTTTTTCTACAGTCATGGTAATTATCCTGCTGTTGTTAACCGTTTAAAACTGCACCAATCACGCTTTACGCTGCTGAGCCTTGGCGTCGGACTCTTCTTCCGTCACACAGACGTCGCACGGCAGGTGGCGGCCAATCAGCGCGCGGTAACCGAAGGCGCCCAGGCCGCAGCCGACGATAGGCGCGAAGATCGGCACCAGGAAGTACGGGATGTCGCGTGCGCCGGTGAAGGCGACTTTGCCCCAGCCGGCCAGGTAGGCGAACAGTTTTGGCCCGAAGTCACGCGCCGGGTTCAACGCAAAGCCGGTCAATGGTCCCATGGAGGCGCCGATCACGGCAATCAGAATACCGATCAGCAGCGGCGCCAGCGGGCCGCGCGGAATGCCGTTGCCGTCGTCGGTCAGCGCCAGGATCAGGCACATCAGAATGGCGGCGATCACCGTTTCCACCAGGAAGGCCTGGCCGACGGAGATGTGCGCGTTAGGGTAGGTTGAGAAGATGCCGGCCAGTTCCAGGCTTTCGTTGCTGCCGCGCACCATATGGTGAGCCGCTTCGAAGTCGAAGAACAGGTTGTAGTACAACCCGTAGACCAGCGCGGCGGCGCAGAAGGCGCCGGCGACTTGCGCAATGATGTATGGCACCACTTTGCGTCCGTCGAAGCAGGCGAACAGCCACAGCGCGAGGGTGACCGCCGGGTTGAGATGCGCGCCGGAAATGGCGGCGGTCAGGTAGATGGCCATGGCGACGCCCAGGCCCCAAATGATGCTGATTTCCCACTGGCCGAAGCTGGCGCCCGCCAGCTTCAGTGCGGCAACGCAGCCTACGCCAAAGAAGATCAGCAGCGCCGTGCCGAGGAACTCGGCGATGCACTGGCCTTTTAATGTCGGACTGGTGGTTTGGCTCATAATGTTGGTGTCCTGCAAAACGGCGGTTGTTGGTTTATAGGCTCAGTTGGGTATACATCCGGCCTATGGGCACAGTTTTTTTCATCTCGTCCAATTATTGAATAAGGACGTGATGTAAATTTATCGTTAACGAACATAAACGAGAAATAGCGAAATCAAAATGTGTGTGGCGCGTCATAAAATTGAGCGATTTCGCGTCGTTTAGTGTTCTTTCTGAGCCATAAAAGTGTGATCTGACCAGTGGTTTGGCGAGGGTTGTTAACAACTCGCGGCGACGGCGGCGGGGATTTTCAGTTTTTGCTGATGGCGGGGGCAGGAAAATTGCAACAGACTGCGCGATGATCCGGTATGTTGCTAGACAGGCGGAGACTGGCTACTTACAATCGTTTTTAACGAATCGAGACTGCGCGCCTTCCGTAACGGCGCGCGTCACTGAGCGCGATGCAATATTCGCAGTCGCTGCAGCCGACGTTGCGGCCGCTACTTATAGATGTACGCCTTGCTATCATGAGGGGACTGAAGCATGTCATTTGAAGTATTTGAGAAACTGGAAGCAAAAGTACAGCAGGCGATTGATACCATCACTCTGTTGCAGATGGAAATTGAAGAGCTGAAAGACAAAAACAACTCTCTGTCGCAGGAAGTTCAGGCTGCCTCCGGCAACCACGAAGCGTTGGTGCGCGAAAACCAACAGCTGAAAGAAGAACAGCACGTATGGCAAGATCGCCTGCGCGCGCTGCTGGGCAAGATGGAAGAGGTCTGATTCCTCACGCCATGCAGCAACGAAAAGGGCGCCTCAGGCGCCCTTTTTCATGACCGAAAATCACTCGATGTCGAGCGGGTCTTCGGAGAGGATGATGCCGGTGTTGTCGGCATACAGATGGTCGCCGGAGAAGAAGGTGACACCACCGAAGTTGACGCGGATATCGCTTTCGCCCACGCCTTCGCTCACGGCTCCCGCCGGGATCGCCGCCATCGCCTGAATGCCGATATCGAGCTCTTCCAGATCGTCCACCTGACGCACCGCGCCGTACACCACGATGCCTTCCCATTCGTTCTGGGCGGCCAGGCGCGCCAACTCGGCGTTGACCAGCGCCCGGCGAACCGAACCGCCGCCGTCGACCAACAGCACGCGGCCGCGGCCGTTTTCTTCAAGCAGATCGAACAACAGGCCGTTATCCTCAAAGCATTTCACCGTGGTGATCTGCCCGCCAAATGAAGTACGCCCGCCAAAATTGGAGAACAGAGGTTCAACAACGTTCACCTCTTCATGATAGATGTCGCAAAGTTCGGAAGTATCGTATTTCATAGGATTTTACGTCTGTTTGCCGCTGGAATGTTCAGTATATCCCTTTATTCGCCCTGTTGGCAAAATCATCAGTTTTTAACTGAGCGCCACGCCGATGGCGAACAGCAGGTTGGTCAGCAGCGCCGCCTTGACCATGTGCTCCAGCATCGGCCGCATGCCGACCGGTGTCGGATCGCGCAGCACGCGCAGGCCGTGACGCACCAGCAACGGGATCGCCAGCACGAACAGCCAACCCCACGGGCCGTGGAGATTGAACAGCGTAAACAGCGCGAAACACAGCACCGCGCCGCCGAGCAGCAGGGCATGGTAAATGCGCGCCTTGTGCGGGCCGAGACGCACCGCCAACGTGTTCTTGCCGTTTTCGCGATCGCTCTCGATATCGCGCAGATTGTTGATGTTGAGCACCGCCGTCGCCAGCAGGCCGCAGGCGGTGGCCGGCAGCATCACGACGCTGTCGAAAGTGTGCGTTTGCAGATAGTAGGTGCCGGCCACGCTCAGCCAGCCGAAGAATACCAACACCGAGATGTCGCCCAGCCCCAAATACCCGTAGGGCTTGTTGCCGACGGTGTAGGTGATGGCCGCCACGATGGACAGCCCGCCCAGCACCAGGAAGCCCACTACGTCGCTGGGTTGCTCGCAGGCGACGGCGATCAGCGAACAGCCGGCGAGGGCAATCAGCACCACCGTCACCACCAGCGCCCGTTTCATCTGCGCCTGGGTGATCATGCCTTTTTGCATGCCGCGCAACGGCCCGATGCGATCTTCTTTGTCGCTGCCTTTGACCGCATCGCCGTAGTCGTTCGCCAGGTTGGAGAGGATCTGCAACAGGCCGGCGGTCAACAGCGCCAGCAGTGCCACTTCAGGTTTCAGGCTGCCGTGCCAGGCGGCGATCGCCGAGCCGACCACGATGGAGGCAAAGGCCAGCGGCAGGGTGCGGGGGCGTAGACTTTCCAGCCAGGCGGAGATCGGGGTGGTGGAGGTTGATGAGCTCATGTTTCGCTTCTGTCAGTAAGTTGCGGTGTCCGTTAGAAATAATTGTGGGAGGCAATGCCTCCCACACAGATGACTGACAAGACAATGATTGAGCGATTATAGGATAAAACGACTCAAATCTTCATCCGCCACCAGTTCATCCAGATGACTGCGCACGTAATCCGCATCAATTGTAATGGATTGGCCATTAATTTCACTCGCATCGTAGGAAATATCTTCCATCAGACGCTCCAGCACGGTGTGCAGACGACGCGCGCCGATGTTCTCGGTGCTTTCGTTGACCTGCCACGCGGCTTCGGCGATGCGGCGGATGCCGTCGGCGGTGAACTCGATATTGACGCCTTCGGTGCCCATCAGCGCTTTGTACTGCTCGGTCAGCGACGCGCTCGGCTCGGTCAGGATGCGTTCGAAGTCTTCGGTGGTCAGCGCCTGCAGCTCAACGCGAATCGGCAGACGGCCCTGCAGTTCCGGGATCAGATCCGACGGATTGGCGGTCTGGAACGCGCCGGAAGCGATGAACAGGATGTGATCGGTCTTCACCATGCCGTGCTTGGTCGACACGGTGCAGCCTTCCACCAGCGGCAGCAGATCGCGCTGCACGCCTTCGCGCGAGACGTCCGGGCCGGAGCTTTGGCCGCCGCGCTTACAGATTTTGTCGATCTCGTCGATAAACACGATGCCGTGCTGTTCAACCGCTTCGATCGCCTGCTCTTTCAGCTCTTCCGGGTTCACCAGCTTGGCGGCTTCTTCTTCCACCAGCAGCTTGAAGGCTTCTTTGATCTTCAGCTTGCGCGGTTTTTGCTTCTGGCCGCCGAGGTTCTGGAACATCGACTGCAGCTGGTTGGTCATCTCTTCCATGCCCGGAGGCGCCATGATTTCCACGCCCATCGGCGCGGCGGCCAGATCGATCTCGATCTCTTTGTCGTCCAGCTGGCCTTCGCGCAGTTTCTTGCGGAATGCCTGGCGGGCGGCGGACGGCTCCTGGTTTTCTTCCGGCTGGCCCCAGTTGTTCTTGGCCGGCGGGATCAGCACGTCGAGAATACGCTCTTCGGCCAACTCTTCGGCGCGGGTGCGGTTTTTCTCGATCGACTGCATGCGCACCATCTTGATGGCGGCATCGGTCAGATCGCGGATGATGGAGTCCACTTCTTTGCCCACATAGCCCACTTCGGTGAACTTGGTGGCTTCAACCTTGATGAACGGCGCGTTAGCCAGCTTCGCCAGGCGGCGGGCGATTTCGGTTTTACCGACGCCGGTCGGGCCGATCATCAGGATGTTTTTCGGGGTCACTTCGTGACGCAGCATCTCGTTGAGCTGCATCCGGCGCCAGCGGTTGCGCAGGGCAATGGCGACAGCGCGTTTGGCCTTGTTTTGGCCAATGATGTAGCTGTCCAGTTCGCTGACGATCTCGCGCGGAGTCATTTCAGACATGGTATTCGATCCTTACGCTTTGGAAGGCAATTCTTCAATGGTGTGGAAATGGTTGGTGTAAATACAGATGTCGCCGGCGATGTTGAGGGATTTCTCAACGATGTCGCGGGCGCTCAGCTCGGTATTTTCCAACATGGCGCGGGCGGCGGCCTGAGCGTACGGGCCGCCGGAGCCGATGGCGATCAGATCGTTTTCCGGCTGCACCACATCGCCGTTGCCGGTGATGATCAGCGAAGCGGTTTCATCGGCGACCGCCAACAGCGCTTCGAGCTTGCGCAGCATGCGGTCGGTGCGCCAGTCTTTCGCCAGCTCGACGGCGGCTTTCACCAGGTGGCCCTGGTGCATTTCCAGTTTGCGTTCAAACAGTTCAAACAGCGTGAAGGCGTCAGCGGTGCCGCCGGCGAAACCGGCGATCACTTTGTCGTTATACAGGCGACGCACTTTCTTGACGTTCCCCTTCATCACCGTATTACCCAGGGTTGCCTGGCCATCACCACCGATGACGACCTGGCCGTTGCGGCGTACGCTTACAATTGTTGTCACGAGCAGACCCTCGTTAAAGACGGAAAGAAGTCCCCGCAGCGCCTGCTTTCGCAGACGCTACGAGGCATATTGACAGTATAGATGGGGGGGGATTGACGCTTTTCAACCCCCAACGGAGAGGGGAATGCAACTCGACATGCCGACGCCCTTCAGGCGTGAAAGGGTTTTATCCGCGGCGGCGCGGCTGCTGTACGGGCCGAGCACCACGCGATTCCAACCGCCGCCGGCGGTGATGCGGCTCTCTATGCCCTCGAACGCCAGGCGCGCCCGCACGGATTCAGCCTGATCGGTGGCGCGGAACGAACCGCATTGCACCATCCACTTCTGTTTCGATTCCGGTTTAGTTTCCTGCTTGGCCGTTTCCTGCTTCACTTCCGGTTTGGGCTCCGGCTTCGGTTGCGGCTTCGGCTCAGGCTGTTTCACCTGTACCGGTTGCTGGGTGGCCGGCTTCGGCTGCTGGTGCTGCTGCACCGGCGCAGTGGTGGCGCCGTTGTTGAACGGGTTGCGCGGCGCCTGGGTGACCTGCTGCGGTTGCTGTACCGGCTGCTGCTGCATTTGCTGTTGTTGCATCTGCTGCTGCTGGCGATTGCTGCGCGCGTTGGCCTGGCCCGGATCGTTATACGGCACTTCGTTCAGCTGCGTCGGGCGCTGCTGCATGTCGGCCTGCATCTGCTCCAGCAGTTGCCGTTGTTCGGCGGTCAGCTGAGTTTTGGAATTGAGCTCGCCGCCGGCCGTCGGCTCGGTCGGGGTTTGCACGCCGATCTGCCGGTTTTCCAGCTCTTTGATATAACGCCAGCGCTCTTCCGGCTTCGGCGGCAGGCCGTTGCCCGGGCGCGTGGTGTGCGCAGGCAACAACGGCGCGTCTTCCGGCTTGTTGTGCGTAATGAAATAGAGGCCACCGACAAAGATAACCAGCAACGCGGCGGCTAACGCCAGCACGGTTTTGGAAACCTTCGGAGAACTGCGTTTTTTACGGCTGGGGGTTTTACGCTTAGCTCCTGCTGCGCGCCCACGGCTTACATAGTCTTTTTGTGCCACTATTATTCCGCTGTGTCCTGATGAGAGGATAAGTCCGTCATGTTACTGAACCCTAAAATATTTGACTAGCGTTTCGGGGCAGCGGTGCTGCCTCTGATAATCAATTCACTGTCCAATAGCCGGGAGCCGCTGGCCACCGTTTGGCCGTTCAACTGCTCCAGCAGCAGCAACATCGCCTGCTGGCCGATCTGGAAGCGCGGCTGCGCCACCGTGGTCAGCGGCGGATCGCAATACTGCGCCAGCTTGAGGTCGTCAAAGCCGACGATCGACAGATCCTGCGGTACCCGCAGCCCCATTTTTTTCGCCTGGGACAGCACGCCGATCGCCATGACGTCGCTGTGGCAGAACACCGCCGTCGGCGGTTTCGGCTGAGCCATCAGCATCGCCAGCGCTTGCGCGCCGGCTTCGTAGGTAAAATCACCCCGGGTAATATAGCTGCTTTCGACGGTAATGCCATTACGACGTAGCGCCTGAACGTAACCCTGCAGCCGATAATGGCTCAATGGCATCTGTTCCGGCCCGGCGACGCAGGCGATCTGCCGGTGGCCCAGCTGATGCAAATAATGTACGGCTTCAAAGGCGGCGGTCAGGTTGTCGATATGCACCGTCGGCAGCTCCAACTCGGGAGCGAACTCGTTGGCCATCACCATCGGCGGCAGGTTGCGCTGCTCTTCCTTGCTGGCGTCGAACGGCAGGTTGGAGCCCAGCAGCAGCATACCGTCGATCTGCTTGGTGATGATCAGATTGACGAAGGTGCGCTCTTGCTGGTTCTGCTGCGCGCAGTCGCCGATCAGCACCAGATAGCCTTGCTGGGCGGCGGTCTGTTCGATCCCCTGGATCACGTCGGCGAAAAACGGATCGCAGATGTCGGGTACGATCACCAGGATGGTGCGGGATTCGTTGCGCTTGATATTGCGTGACAGAGCATGAGGAGAATAACCCACGGCCAGGACGGCCTGTTCCACTTTCTGGCGCGTCGGCGTTGACACCTTTTCCGGGTTCATCAGCGCACGCGATACGGTAGCCGTTGAAACGCCCGCCATTTCGGCGACGTCTTTCATGGTCGCCATGGATAACTCTTTCTTGTGTTCCAACGCCTTTCTCCTTGCGTCAGCGCCATGCCGACGCCGCTACTGCTGTTTGCTCACAATGTCCGGCATGCGGTGGCGGGATTGTTGTCATTGAGCGCCACTCGCGTTCGGGCACTCCGTCGCGCTGCGATGTGGCGACAAAATTTGCCCTCGCAGACATTCTAAACAGAATACGCCCCGCCTTTGTTACCTAATTTGCATAAAAAATGTGACCTGAGAAGGTTTTTTAGCGTTCGCTCGCAATTTAAAGGGTAAACGTTTGCACTGCGGCAGCTAAATCGGACTTTTCCGGGATCAACTGTCGATCGGATCGACATCCAGCGTCCATTTCACCTTGCGCGTTTGCGGCAGGGTGCCGATCAGCGGCAGCGAACTTTTCATCAGCTGTTGCAGGACGCGCCGCGCAGGATGCTGCAGTAGCAGCTGCCAGCGGAAACGGCCGCCGCGTTTGGACTGCAGCGCCGGCACCGGGCCCATCACCCACAGCGAATCGTCCTTCAGCGGGCTGGCTTCCAGCAGGTTGCGCAGCTGCTGCAGGAACAGCGGGGCCTGCTGGTTATCGTGATCTTCGGCGCGCACGATGATGTGGCTGGTATAGGGCGGCAGGAACACGCTGTTGCGCTCCGCCAGCGTCTGTTTGGCGAAGGCGTCGTAGCCCTGTTGCAGCAGCACCTGCAGCAGCGGGTGCTCTGGATGGTGGGTTTGCAGCAGCACTTCCCCCTGTTTGCCCGCCCGGCCGGCGCGCCCGGAGACCTGGGTGTACAGCTGAGCGAAACGCTCGGCGGAGCGGAAGTCGGCGGAGAACAGCGCGCCGTCGACGTCCAGCAACGCCACCAGCGTGACGTCGGGAAAGTGGTGGCCCTTGGCCAGCATCTGCGTGCCGATCAGAATGCGCGCTTCGCCGCGATGGATATCCGCCAGGTGCTGTTCCAGCGCCCCTTTGCGGCTGGTAGTATCGCGATCGATACGGGTGATCGGCGTGTCGGGGAACAGCGGCGCCAGCTCCTGCTCCAGCTGTTCGGTGCCGACGCCGACCGACACCAGGTGGGTCGAGCCGCATTGCGGGCACTGGTGCGGTACCGGCCGCTGGCTGTCGCAGTGGTGGCAGCGCAGCTGGCGCTGATGCTGGTGGAAGGTGTAGTAGTGATCGCAGCGTTGGCATTCGGCGATCCAGCCGCACTCGTGGCACAGCAGCGCCGGGGCGTAACCGCGGCGGTTAAGGAACAGCATCACCTGATTGCCGGCTTTTAAATGGTGCTGCATGCTTTTTAAAAGCGGCTGCGACAGGCCGACCTTCAGCGGCAGCCCTTTCAGATCGATCAGGTGCTGCGCCGCCGGTTTGGCGTTGCCCGCACGCTGGGTGAGCTTCAGCTGGCGATATTTGCCCAGCTGCACGTTGTGCAGCGTTTCCAGTGCCGGCGTGGCGGAGCCCATCACCATCGGGATGTCCTCCTCCCGGGCGCGGAATACCGCCAGATCGCGGGCGTGGTAGCGCCAGCCTTCCTGCTGTTTATAAGAGCTGTCGTGCTCTTCGTCGATGATGATCACGCCCAGCTGGCGGAACGGCGTGAACAGCGCCGAACGGGTGCCGATGACGATGGCGGCTTCGCCGCTGCGCGCGCGCAGCCAAACCGCTAGCCGCTCGCTGTCGTTTAGCCCGGAGTGCAGCACGTCCACCGGCGCGTTGAAGCGCTCGCGAAAACGGGCGATGGTTTGCGGCGTCAGGCCGATTTCCGGCACCAGTACCAGCGCCTGCCGGCCTTTGGCCAGCACGTTCTCCAGCACGCTGAGGTACACCTCGGTCTTGCCCGAGCCGGTCACACCGGCCAGCAGCCAGGCGGCGAACTGTTCATCCTCGCTTCTGATCGCCCCGACGGCGGTGGCCTGTTCGGTATTCAGCCGCAGCCGCTCGCCGAGTACCGCGAAGTTGGGGCGCCAGTCTTGCGTGTCCGCGACCTGAGCGCGCAGATCGATCAACCCTTTGGCGCGCAGCGCCTGCAGGGCGCTTTCCGTCAGCTCCAGCTGACTGACCTGATGGCGATAGACCGGGCGTTGCAACAGCGCCGCCAGCGCCTGCTGCTGTTTCGGCGCGCGTTTCAGACTGTCGGGCGGCGTGGCACGCCCCTGCTCGGTGGCGAACCACTGCCACAGCGGCGCGGCTTCGGCAGGTTTGCCTTGCCGCAGCAGGATCGGCAGCGCGTGGAACAGCACTTCGCCGATAGGATAATGGTAGTAATCGCTGGCCCAGCGCAGGATGCGCCACAGGCTGGGGGAGAACAGCGATTCGCTGTCGATCACGCTGTCGATCGGTTTGAGCTTGTCCAGCGGCAGTTCGCTGGTGTCGCTGCAGCCGGTGACGATGCCGATCGCATGCTGCCTGCCCCAGGGCACGCCTACGCGCGCGCCGGCCACCGGCTGCATGCCGGGCGGCAGCAGATAGTCGAAGGTGCGGGCGAGGGGGACCGGCAAAGCAACGTGTACGACGGGCATGATCTCATCCAAATTGAAAAAAAGAGGGCATCAGTTTACACGGCGCATCGGCAAATGTACGGTTCCGATTGCGCGCCCCGGCTAATGCTGTATAATTTGCCGCCTTTGGTATAATTCGATACCAAAATTCTATTATCAACCACGTGTGGTGTCTGGCGAAACAGGGCTGGATAGCGACACGGCCTTAACTGAGGTTTCCCATGAAACAAGGTATCCACCCAAAATACGAAGAAGTTACTGCTAACTGCTCTTGCGGTAACGTGATGAAGATCCGCTCCACCGTGGGCCACGATCTGAACCTGGACGTTTGTGGCGCATGCCACCCGTTCTACACTGGCAAGCAGCGTGACGTTGCTACCGGTGGCCGCGTTGACCGCTTCAACAAGCGTTTCAGCGTACCAGGCGCTAAGAAATAAGATTTCTTATCGTCCGATGAAAAAGGCGCCTTGGGCGCCTTTTTTCGTTTCTGCCGCCGGCGTTCGCCGGGCGGTTCTCAATATTCCCAGGTATCGGGATCGACACCCAGTTCGCGCATCAACGCTTTTGCGGCTTCCGGAATTTCATCGCTGCGCTCTTTGCGCAGGTCTTCATCATTCGGCAGCGGCTGGCCGGTAAAGGCATGCAGAAACGCTTCGCACAGCAGTTCGCTGTTGGTGGCGTGGCGCAGGTTGTTGACCTGGCGACGGGTCCGTTCGTCGGTGAGGATTTTCAGGACCTTCAGCGGAATGGATACCGTGATCTTTTTGACTTGCTCGCTTTTTTTACCGTGTTCAGCGTAAGGGCTGACATACTCGCCGTTCCACTCAGCCATGGGACACCTTAACTTTGTCAGAAAAATTACAAAATTCTAAAAACCGGGCAATTATGCCCGATCTTCACTGTTCTCACTAAATAAATGTCAATTTTACGCGACCAGGGTCACTGAATGCCCCGCTTCGGCCGGGCATTGTGGCTCAACATCTTATCGTCATGTCATATCGGCATAATTTTAGCGGGTATTGTGCCATTGCTCAATCTATACGCAGAGAAGTTTAGATGTCCAGATGTATTGACGTCTATCAATCCTGCGATTACTCTTTAGGCCTCATTCACCGAACCGAGAGCCGAGCGAGCCCATGACGCGTAAACCAGCCACGATTGCCGTACGCAGCGGCCTGAACGACGACGAACAGTATGGCTGCGTTGTCCCGCCGATTCATCTGTCCAGCACCTATAACTTTACCGACTTCAACCAACCCCGAGCCCATGACTACTCGCGCCGCGGCAACCCGACGCGCGACGTGGTGCAGCGCGCGTTGGCGGAGCTGGAAGGCGGTGCCGGCGCGGTCATGACCGGCAGCGGCATGTCGGCGATCCATCTGGTGACTACCGTGCTGCTGAAGCCCGGCGATCTGCTGGTGGCGCCGCACGACTGCTACGGCGGCAGCTATCGGTTATTCGACAGTTTGAGCAAGCGCGGCGCCTATCGGGTGCTGTTCGTCGATCAGGGCAATGAAGAAGCCCTGCAGCAGGCGCTGGCGCAAAAGCCCAAGCTGGTGCTGATTGAAAGCCCCAGCAATCCGCTGCTGCGGGTGGTGGACATCGCGGCGATCTGCACCGCCGCGCACGCGGCGGGTGCGTTGACGGTGGTGGACAACACCTTCCTCAGCCCGGCCCTGCAACAGCCGATCGAACTCGGCGCCGATCTGGTGGTCCATTCTTGCACCAAATACCTGAACGGACATTCGGACGTGGTGGCCGGCGCGGTGATCGCCAAAGATCCCGAGCTGGCGGTCGAACTGGCCTGGTGGGCGAACAACATCGGCGTGACCGGCGGCGCGTTCGACAGCTATCTGCTGCTGCGCGGCATGCGCACGCTGTCGCCGCGCATCAAGGCGGCGCAACAAAACGCCGAAGCGATTGTCGGCTATTTACAGCAGCAACCGTTGGTGAAAAAGCTGTATCATCCTTCCCTGCCGGAAAATCCGGGGCATGAGATCGCCCGCCGGCAGCAGCGCGGTTTCGGCGCGATGCTGAGTTTTGAACTGGACGGCGATGAAGCGGTGCTGCGCCGTTTTCTCTCTGCCCTTGAGCTGTTTACTCTGGCAGAATCGCTGGGCGGCGTAGAAAGCCTGATCTCGCATGCAGCGACCATGACCCACGCCGGTATGGCGGCGGAGGCGCGGGCAGCGGCCGGCATCTCCGAGAGCCTGCTGCGCATTTCCGTGGGTATTGAAGACAGTGAAGATTTGATTGCCGATCTGGAACGCGCTTTCCAGGCGGCGGCAACGAGGTAAGCATGAATGCAATTGCTGTAGCAGGGCCGGTGAGCGGGCGTCAACTGCACAAGTTTGGCGGCAGCAGTCTGGCGGATGTGAAGTGTTATCTGCGTGTGGCCGGGATTATGGCGGAATACAGCCAGCCGGGCGACATGATGGTGGTATCGGCCGCCGGCAGTACCACCAACCAGTTGATCAACTGGCTGAAGCTCAGCCAGAGCGATCGCCTGTCTGCGCACCAGGTGCAGCAGACGTTGCGTCGTTATCATAGCGATCTTATCGGCGGCCTGCTGCCGCCGGAAAGCGCCGAGCCGCTGATCGCCGAATTCATTCAGGATCTGGAACGTCTGGCGGTGCTGCTGGACGGCAAAGTCGACGACGTGTGCTATGCCGAAGTGGTCGGGCACGGCGAGATCTGGTCGGCGCGCCTGATGGCGGCGGTGCTTAATCATCTGGACATGCAGGCGGCCTGGCTGGATGCGCGTGACTTCCTGCGCGCCGAGCGCGCCGCGCAGCCACAGGTGGATGAAGGCCGTTCTTACCCGCTGCTGCAACAATTGCTGGCCCAACATCCGGGCAAACGCCTGGTGGTGACCGGCTTCATTTCGCGCAACGACGCCGGGGAAACCGTGCTGTTGGGGCGTAACGGCAGCGACTACTCCGCCACTCAGGTCGGCGCGCTGGCCGGTGCTGCGCGCGTCACCATCTGGAGCGACGTAGCCGGGGTATATAGCGCCGATCCGCGCAAGGTGAAAGACGCCTGCCTGCTGCCGCTGCTGCGTCTGGACGAAGCCAGCGAGCTGGCGCGTCTGGCTGCGCCGGTGTTGCACACCCGTACCCTGCAGCCGGTCTCCGGCAGCGATATCGATCTTCAGCTGCGTTGCAGCTACCAGCCGGAACAGGGCTCGACGCGCATCGAGCGCGTATTGGCTTCCGGCACCGGCGCCAAGATTGTCACCAGCCACGACGATGTGTGCCTGATTGAACTGCACGTCGCCGCTCAGCATGATTTCAAACTGGCGCAGAAAGAGTTGGATCTGGTGCTCAAGCGCGCGCAGATCAAACCGCTGGCGGTGGGGATCCACCCTGACCGCAACCTGGTGCAGCTGTGCTACACCTCCGAGGTGGTCAATAGCGCGCTGGCGACGCTGCAGGCCGCAGCGCTGCCGGGCGAGCTGCGCCTGCGCGAAGGGTTGGCGCTGGTGGCGATGGTTGGCGCCGGGGTGTGCAAGAACCCGCTGCACAGCCACCGTTTCTATCAGCAACTGAAAGATCAGCCGGTCGAGTTTATCTGGCAGGCGGAAGATGGCATCAGCCTGGTGGCGGTATTGCGCCAGGGGCCGACCGCGCTGCTGATCCAGGGGCTGCACCAAAGCCTGTTCCGTGCCGAGAAACGCATCGGTCTGGTGCTGTTCGGCAAGGGCAACATCGGCTCGCGCTGGCTGGAGCTGTTCGCCCGCGAACAAACCAATATTTCTGCGCGCAGCGGCTTCGAATTTATCCTGGCGGGGGTGGTGGACAGCCGCCGCAGCCTGCTGAATTACGACGGGCTGGACGCCAGCCGCGCGCTGGCGTTCTTTGAGGACGAAGCGCAGGAGCTGGACGAAGAGTCGCTGTTCCTGTGGATGCGCGCGCACCCGTTCGACGATCTGGTGGTGCTCGACGTGACCGCCAGCGAAGAGCTGGCCGGGCAGTATCTGGACTTCGCCAGCTACGGTTTCCACGTGATCAGCGCCAACAAGCTGGCGGGTGCCTCGTGCAGCGCGACCTATCGCCAAATTCGCGACGCCTTCGCCAAAACCGGCCGCCACTGGCTGTACAACGCCACCGTCGGCGCCGGCCTGCCGGTCAACCACACGGTGCGCGATCTGCGCGACAGCGGCGACAGCATTTTGGCGATCAGCGGCATCTTCTCCGGTACGCTCTCCTGGCTGTTCCTGCAGTATGACGGCACGGTGCCGTTTACCGAGCTGGTAGATCAGGCCTGGCAGCAGGGGCTGACCGAACCGGATCCACGGGTCGATCTCTCTGGTCAGGACGTGATGCGCAAGCTGGTGATCCTGGCGCGCGAAGCGGGCTACGACATCGAACCGAACCAGGTGCGGGTCGAGTCGCTGGTGCCGGCGGGCTGCGAGCTGGGCTCCGTCGATCAGTTCTTCGAGAACGGTGAGGCGCTGAACCAGCAGATGCAGCAACGCTTTGAGGCCGCCAGCGAAATGGGCCTGGTGTTGCGCCACGTGGCGCGTTTCGACGCCAACGGCAAGGCGCGGGTCGGCGTTGAGGCCGTGCGTCCTGAGCATCCGCTGGCCTCGCTGCTGCCGTGCGACAACGTGTTCGCCATCGAGAGCCGCTGGTATCGCGATAATCCACTGGTGATCCGCGGGCCGGGCGCCGGCCGCGATGTCACCGCCGGGGCGATCCAGTCAGACCTTAACCGGTTGGCGCAGCTGCTTTAATCCTCTGCGGGCGCGGGTTCACCGCGCCCCTTTGCTTTTCCTGCCATACTTATCCTTGTCGCTATCATGAAATTCCCTCTTTGAGCGGGTGAGGATTAATCATCTTATTCCCCTCATTTTCCTGTTGACTCTTTAGCCAACATGCGGCATTTTCTATCTAGACGTCTAAACGTATAGACGCTCATCAAGATGAAATAAAAACAGTGATCGAGAAGAGGTGAGCAGGGTATGAGTTTTTTCCACGCAAACCAGCGGGAAGCGCTGAATCAGAGTCTGGCGGAGTTGAACGGCCAGATTAACGTATCATTCGAGTTCTTCCCGCCACGCACCAGCGAGATGGAAGAGACCCTGTGGCAGTCGATCGATCGTCTGAGCATCCTCAAACCTAAATTCGTTTCCGTCACCTACGGCGCCAACTCCGGCGAGCGCGATCGCACCCACAGCATCATCAAGGGGATCAAGGAGCGCACCGGCCTGGAGGCTGCGCCGCACCTGACCTGCATCGACGCCAGCCCGGCTCAGTTGCGCGACATCGCGACCGACTACTGGAACAGCGGCATCCGCCATATCGTGGCGCTGCGCGGCGATCTGCCGCCGGGCGGCGGTAAGCCGGACATGTATGCGACCGATCTGGTGGCGCTGCTGAAAGACGTGGGCGACTTCGATATTTCCGTCGCCGCCTACCCGGAAGTGCACCCGGAGGCGAAGAGCGCGCAGGCAGATTTGATCAACCTGAAGCGCAAGATCGACGCCGGCGCCAACCGCGCCATCACCCAATTCTTCTTCGACGTTGAGAGCTACCTGCGCTTTCGCGACCGCTGTGTCGCCGCCGGCATCGACGTGGAAATCGTGCCGGGCATTCTGCCGGTGTCCAACTTCAAGCAGCTGCAGCGCTTCGCCACCATGACCAACGTGCGGGTGCCGAGCTGGATGACCAGCATGTTCGAAGGGCTGGACGACGATGCGGAGACCCGCAAGATGGTCGGCGCCAACATCGCCATGGACATGGTGAAGATCCTCAGCCGCGAAGGAGTGAAGGATTTCCACTTCTATACCCTGAACCGCGCCGAAATGAGCTACGCCATCTGCCACACGCTGGGCGTGCGCCCGGTGGCTGCCGCCTGACACTGGCAGGCCTGTACCCATGAAGAAAGGGCGTCGCTTTACCGCGGCGCCCTTTTTTGTGGGGGAAGGCATAAAAAAACGGCCCCGATAAACGGGGCCGCGATTTGGCTCACTAGCCGGTGTTGCGCATCCCGGCGGCGACGCCGGCGATGGTGACCATCAGCGCCTGCTCCACGCGGGCGTCGGGCTGTTCCTGCTGACGCGAACGGTGCAGCAGTTCGGCCTGCAGGACGTTCAGCGGGTCGGTATAAACGTTGCGCAGCGCGATGGATTCGGCGATCCACGGCAGGTCTTCCATCAGGTGCGCGTCGTTGGCGATGGTCAGCACCACCTTGATGTCGCTTTCCAACTGATCGCGCAGCTGCTGGCCCAGCGGCCACAGCGATTTATCCACCAGGCGCTGATCGTAGTATTCCGCCAGCCACAGGTCGGCCTTGGCGAACACCATTTCCAGCATGGCGATGCGGGTGGAGAAGAACGGCCAGTCGCGGCACATCGCCTCCAGCTCCGCCTGTTTGCCGGCCTTCACCGCTTCCTGCAATCCGGCGCCGGCACCGAGCCAGGCCGGCAACATCAGGCGGTTCTGCGTCCAGGCGAAGATCCACGGAATGGCGCGCAGGCTCTCCACGCCGCCGTTCGGTTTGCGTTTGGCCGGGCGCGAGCCCAGCGGCAGTTTGCCCAACTCCAGCTCCGGCGTAGCCGCGCGGAAATAAGGCACGAAGTCCGGGTTTTCCCGCACATAGCCGCGATACATCCGGCAGGAAGTCTCGGACAGATCGTCCATCAGCGCGCGCCACTCTTTCTTCGGTTCCGGCGGCGGCAACAGGTTGGCCTCGAGGATCGCGCCGGCATACAGCGCCAGGCTGCTGATAGTGACTTCCGGCAGGCCGAACTTGAAGCGGATCATCTCGCCCTGTTCGGTGACGCGCAGACCGCCCTTGAGGCTGCCCGGCGGCTGCGACAGCAGCGCCGCATGCGCCGGTGCGCCGCCGCGGCCGATGGAGCCGCCGCGGCCGTGGAACAGCGTCAGCGCCACGCCGGCTTTTTCACAGGTTTTGATCAGCGCGTCCTGCGCGCGGTATTGCGCCCAGGAAGCGGCCATCACGCCGGCGTCTTTCGCCGAGTCGGAATAGCCGATCATCACCATCTGTTTGCCCTGAATAAAGCCGCGATACCAGTCGATGTTCAGCAACTGGGTCATCACGTCGTCGGCGTTGTTCAGGTCGTCGAGGGTTTCGAACAGCGGAGCGACCGGCAGCGCGAACGGGCAACCGGCCTCTTTCAACAGCAGGTGCACCGCCAGCACGTCGGACGGCGTGCGCGCCATTGAAATCACGTAGGCGGCGATCGAGCCCTGCGGCGCTTCGGCGATTACCCGGCAGGTTTCCAGCACTTCCAGCGTATCGGCGCTCGGCTCCCACTTCAGCGGCACCAGCGGGCGTTTGGAGTTCAGTTCGCGGATCAGGAACGCCTGTTTATCGGCTTCCGACCAGCTTTCATAGTCGCCCAGCCCCAGATAGCGGGTCAGCTCGGCGATGGCCTCGGTATGGCGGGTGCTCTCCTGGCGCACGTCGATGCGCACCAGCGGCACGCCGAAGCAGCGCACGCGGCGCAGAGTATCCAGCAACTGGCCGTTGGCGATGATGCCCATGCCGCAGGCCTGCAGCGATTGGTAGCAGGCATACAGCGGCTCCCACAGCTGTTCGTTGTTCACCAGCAGATCGTGCGGTTTCAGCACGCGCTCGCCCTTCAGGCGGCCTTCCAGATAGGCCTGGGAGCTCATCAGCTGGCTGCGCAGCTGCTTCATGATTTCGCGGTACGGTTCCTGCACCTCGTCACCGCCGGCGCGGGCGCGCAGCTCCGGGGTGCACTCGGTCATCGACAGCTCGGAGACCAGCACCTGAATATCGCGGGTGAACAGGTCGCAAGCTTTCCAGCGGCTGAGCAGCAGCACATGGCGGGTAATTTCGGCGGTCACGTTCGGGTTGCCGTCGCGATCGCCGCCCATCCAGGAGGTGAAGCGCACCGGCACCGCTTCCGCCGGCAGGCTGTAATCGATAGAGTTTTCCAGCTGTTCATTGAATTCGCGCAGGAACGCCGGCACGCCTTCCCACAGGCTGTTTTCCACCACCGCGAAGCCCCATTTGGCTTCGTCGATCGGCGAAGGGCGGTGTTTGCGAATTTCATCGGTGTGCCACGATTGGGCCACCAGCTGGCGCAGGCGGCGCATGATCTTGTTGCGCTCGTAGTCGGCCAGATCGTTGTGATCGAGCTGGCTGAGGCAGGTGTTGACCTCCACCAGCTTGTGGATCAGGGTGCGGCGGGTGATCTCCGTCGGGTGCGCCGTCAGCACCAGCTCGATGGAGAGTTGCGAGACTGCGTGTTGCAGCTCTTTGTCGCTGAGCTTTTTGTCTTTGAGGCGGCTGAACAGTTGGGCCAGCGCCTCCGGATTGCTGGCGGCTTCGCCGTTGGGCGAAATGCTGTGGTACTGCTCGGCGACGTTGGTCAGGTTGAGGAACTGGCTGAAGGCGCGCGCCACCGGCAGCAGCTCGTCGTTGGACAGGTTCTGCAGGGTGGAGAGCAGTTCCTGGCGATGCGCTTCGTTGCCGGCGCGTGAGGATTTGGAAAGCTTACGGATGGTCTCTACGCGATCGAGAATATGCTCGCCCAGCGCTTCTTTGATGGTATCGCCGAGCAATTTGCCGAGCATACTGACATTACTGCGCATTGCCGAATATTGTTCGTTCATATAACCCCTGACCCAGTTCTGTATGATTTTTATCTTGTAAATAAATTTCACGCGTCAGGCGCAGACCGCCTGCCTGATCCCACCGCGTTCCTGTCCAGTCGTCCAATTGACACTATTTTTAGCAAAAAAACATCAAAATCGGCGCATTTTCTGAAATTTAATTACGGCACGTCGGTTATCAGCACGGCTTATTTCGCCGTCTACTACTTATTTGGAGTTAGGGGAAAGCATAAAGCATTTCCCCTGTTAAATGTCGGGTTTATTGCCGGCAAAAATGAGTGACCAGCTGGCCCAGCAGTTTACGCGTCGGTTCGATAAACGCGGTGTCGAGGTACTCGTCCGGCTGGTGGGCCTGGTCGATAGAGCCGGGGCCGAGCACTAACGTCGGACACACCTGCTGTACGAACGGCGCCTCGGTGCAGTAGTTGACCACCTGGGTGCGGGTGCCCAGCAGTTCCTCGATCACTGCCACCATGCGGTGGTCGGTTGGGCACTCGTAGCCCGGCACCGACGCGTGCAGCTCTTCGATGCTCAGGCGGCCCGGCCAGCGTTGGCTCACCGGCTCCAACGCCTGATGCATCAGTTCGTTGATGTTGTCGAGCGTCATGCCGGGCAGCGGGCGGATATCCAGGTGCAGCTCGCAGCAGGCGCAGATGCGGTTGGCCGCGTCGCCGCCGCTGATATGGCCGAAGTTCATGGTGGGATAAGGCACGGCGAACGCCGGGTTGTTGTAGCGCTCCTGCAGGGTTTTGCGCAGCGCCATCAGGTGGCTGATGGATTCGTGCATCAGATCGATGGCGTTGACGCCGCGCGCCGGATCGCTGGAGTGGCCGGACTGGCCGACGATGCGAATGGCGTTGGCCATGTGGCCCTTGTGCGCGCGGACTGGCTGCAGCGAGGTCGGTTCGCCGATGATGGCGAAATCCGGCCGAATGGCGGTGGAGGCGGCGAAATAGCGTGCGCCGGCCATCGTCGTTTCTTCATCTGCGGTGGCTAAAATGTACAGCGGCTTGGTCAGTTTGCTCGCGTCGATATCGCGCACCGCATCCAGAATAAAGGCGAAGAAGCCTTTCATGTCGGCGGTGCCCAGGCCGTAGAGCTTGTTGTCGTGCTCGGTCAGGGTGAAGGGATCGCGCGTCCAGCGGCCTTCGTCGTAAGGCACCGTATCGGTGTGGCCGGCCAGCAGCAGGCCGCCGCTGCCTTCGCCGATGCTGGCCAGCAGGTTGAATTTGTGGCGCGAATCCGGCACCGGCTGCACGTCGACGCGAAAGCCCAGGTCGGCAAACCATTCGGCCAGCAAGTTGATTAACGCCTCATTGCTCTGATCGAGGCCGGCATCGGTGGCGCTGATCGACGGTGTGGCGATCAACGCCCGGTACAGCTCAATAAATGGAGGTAATTTCATCTTCACTGTTGACAGCCTTTGGTTAGGATAGTATCAATATTCATGCATTTATTTTGAATAAAAATACAGTAAGCCGAAGCGTAAGGGAACCCGATACCCGGATGTTTATAAAAGCATCAACGCCTGGCTCCGTGGGTGAACGGCGCAACAACGCTGGCTAGCCCTGTTACCTGGGTCGAAAACGACCGCACGTCAGTTGAGAAGGTGAAAGGCCACATGTTGAATACGCTGATCGTTGGTGCCAGCGGTTACGCCGGAGCGGAGCTCACGGCTTACCTGAATCGCCACCCACACATGAACATAACCGCTTTAGCGGTTTCAGCGCAAAGTGCAGATGCAGGAAAGTTGCTTTCCGATCTCCATCCCCAGTTGAAAGGCATCGTCGATCTGCCGCTGCAGCCGTTGACCGACGTTGCACAGGCGGCGCAGGGCATCGATGTGGTGTTCCTCGCCACCGCCCATGAAGTCAGCCACGATATTGCACCGGCTTTTCTGGCGGCGGGTTGCGTGGTGTTCGATCTTTCCGGCGCCTTCCGCGTGCAGGACGCCGGTTTTTATAGCCAGTACTACGGTTTCGAGCATCAGCATGGCGCTCTGCTGGAGCAGGCGGTGTACGGCCTGGCGGAGTGGCAGAGCGACAAGATCAAACGGGCGCAGCTGATCGCGGTGCCGGGCTGCTACCCAACGGCGGCGCAGTTGGCGCTCAAACCGTTGATCGAAAAGCAGCTGCTGAACCTGGACCAGTGGCCGGTGATCAACGCCACCAGCGGCGTCAGCGGCGCCGGGCGCAAGGCCAGCATGACCACCAGCTTTTGCGAAGTGAGCCTGCAGCCATACGGCATTTTCACTCACCGGCACCAGCCGGAGATCGTTGCGCACCTGGGCGTGCCGGTCATCTTTACGCCGCACCTGGGCAATTTCCCGCGCGGCATTCTTGAAACCATCACCTGCCGCCTGAAAGCCGGCGTGACCGCGCAGGACGTGGCTGCCGCCTATCATGCCGCCTATGACGACAAGCCGCTGGTGCGGCTGTACGACCAGGGCGTGCCGGCGCTGAAAGCGGTGGTGGGGCTGCCGTTCTGCGACATCGGTTTTGCGGTGCAGGGCGAGCATCTGATCGCCGTGGCGGTGGAAGACAACCTGCTGAAAGGCGCGGCCGCACAGGCGGTGCAATGCCTGAATATCCGTTTCGGTTTCCCGGAAACCCAGTCACTCCTTTAAACCAGCGTGAGTAAACAGCAATGAACCCGTTAATTATCAAGTTAGGTGGCGTGTTATTAGACAGTGAAGAAGCGCTGGAACGTCTGTTTACCGCGTTGGACAGCTACCGGCAGCAGCATCAGCGTCCGCTGGTGATCGTGCACGGCGGTGGCTGCGTGGTAGACGAGCTGATGAAGCAGCTCTCTTTACCGGTGGTGAAAAAGAACGGCCTGCGGGTCACGCCGGCCGATCAGATCGACATCATCACCGGCGCGCTGGCCGGCACCGCCAACAAAACGCTGCTGGCGTGGGCGATTAAGCATCAAATCAACGCCGTTGGCCTGAGCCTGGCGGACGGCGGCAGCGCAGTCGTGACCCAGCTCGATCCGGCATTGGGTCACGTCGGCAACGCGCAGCCCGGCTCGCCCGCGCTGCTCAATACCCTGCTGGGCACCGGCTACCTGCCGGTTATCAGCTCCATCGGCATCACCGCCGAAGGGCAGTTAATGAATGTGAACGCCGATCAGGCGGCGACGGCGCTGGCGGCGACGCTGGGGGCGGATCTGATCCTGCTGTCGGACGTCAGCGGCATCCTCGACGGCAAGGGGCAACGCATTGCGGAAATGACGGCGCAAAAAGCGGAGCAACTGATCGCGCAAGGCATCATCACCGATGGTATGGTGGTGAAGGTGAATGCGGCACTCGACGCAGCCCGCACCCTCGGCCGCCCGGTGGATATCGCCAGCTGGCGCCATGCCGATCAGCTTCCTGCTTTGTTTAACGGCGTGTCGATTGGCACCCGGATCCTCGCTTAATTTTAGAATTAGAAAGGAATAGATCATGCAAAACCAAGGCATCAAAAAAATCGTTCTGGCGTACTCCGGCGGCCTGGATACCTCGGCCATCATTCCATGGCTGAAAGAGAACTACGGCGGCTGTGAAGTGGTGGCGTTCGTGGCGGACATCGGTCAGGAGCGCAGCGATCTGGAAGGCGTGGAGCAAAAAGCCCTGCAGTCCGGTGCCTCTGAATGTCACGTGGTCGATCTGCGTGAAGAATTTATCCGCGATTACGTTTATCCGGTGCTACAGACCGGCGCCCTGTATGAAGGCAGCTATTTGCTGGGCACCTCGATGGCGCGGCCGATCATCGCCAAGGCGCAGGTCGAGCTGGCGCTGAAAGTGGGCGCCGACGCGCTGTGCCACGGCGCAACCGGCAAAGGCAACGACCAGGTGCGTTTCGAGACCACCTACACCGCGCTGGCGCCGCAGCTGAAAGTAGTGGCGCCGTGGCGTGAATGGAACCTGCGTTCCCGTGAGGCGCTGCTGGATTACCTGAAAGAGCGCAACATCCCGACCACTGCGTCGCTGGAGAAGATCTACAGCCGCGATGAAAACGCCTGGCACATCTCCACCGAAGGCGGCGTGCTGGAAAGCCCGTGGAATGCGCCGAACAAGGATTGCTGGGTATGGACCGTCGATCCGCAGGAAGCGCCGGATCAGCCTGAACAGGTGACCGTTACCGTTGAGAAAGGCCGCGTTGTGGCGGTTAACGGTAAAGCGCTGTCGCCGTACCAGTGCCTGGAAACCCTGAATGCGTTAGGCGCCAAGCACGGCGTTGGCCGTATCGACATCGTGGAAAACCGTCTGGTAGGCATCAAATCCCGCGGCTGCTATGAAACCCCGGGGGGCACCATCATGGTGGCGGCGCTGCGCGCCGTCGAGCAGCTGGTACTGGATCGCGACAGCTTCAAATGGCGCGAGCAGCTGGGCCTGGAGATGTCTTATGTGGTGTACGACGGCCGCTGGTTCGCGCCGCTGCGCCGCTCGCTGCAGGCCTCTGCCGAAGCATTGGCTGAAGAGGTGAACGGCGAAGTGGTGCTGCAGCTGTACAAAGGCCAGGTGACGGCGACCCAGAAGAAATCCGCCAACAGTCTGTACTCCGAAGAGTTCGCCACCTTCGGCGAAGACGAAGTTTACGATCACAGCCACGCCGGCGGCTTTATCCGCCTGTTCTCTCTGTCTTCACGCATCCGCGCGTTGAACGAGAAAAAGAATAAATAATCGATTGGCGTGACTCTGCAAGGGCGCAGCATGCTGCGCCCTTTCGCATAAAAATTCAGGAGTAAGGTATGGCACTTTGGGGCGGACGGTTCACTCAGGCGGCGGATCAGCGGTTTAAGCAACTCAACGATTCGCTGCGGTTCGATTATCGCCTGGCGGAGCAAGATATCGTGGGCTCGGTGGCCTGGTCGAAGGCGCTGGTGACCGTTAATGTGTTGACGGCAACGGAGCAGCAGCAGCTGGAGCAGGCGTTGAATGCTTTGTTGACGGAAGTTCAGGCCGATCCTTTGGCGATCGTCCAAAGCGATGCGGAAGACATCCACAGCTGGGTGGAGCAGAAGCTGATCGAGAAGGTCGGTGATTTGGGCAAGAAGCTGCACACCGGCCGCAGCCGCAACGATCAGGTCGCGACCGATCTGAAGCTGTGGTGCAAACAGCAGATCGGCGATCTGCATCAGGCGATCGTCCAGCTGCAGCAGGCGCTGGTGGAGACCGCCGAAGCCAACCAGGATGCGGTGATGCCGGGGTATACCCACCTGCAACGCGCGCAGCCGGTGACATTTGCGCACTGGTGCCTGGCCTATGTCGAGATGCTGGCGCGCGATGAGAGCCGTCTGCAGGATACCCTGAAACGGCTGGACGTCAGCCCACTGGGCAGCGGTGCGCTGGCCGGCACCGCTTATCCTATCGATCGCGAGCAGCTGGCCGGTTGGCTGGGCTTCGCCTCGGCGACCCGCAACAGCCTGGATAGCGTATCCGATCGCGACCACGTGCTGGAGCTGTTGTCCAACGCCGCCATCAGCATGGTGCACCTGTCGCGCTTCGCCGAGGATCTGATCTTCTTCAACAGCGGCGAGGCGGCGTTTGTCGAGCTGTCCGACCGCGTGACCTCCGGCTCCTCGCTGATGCCGCAGAAGAAAAACCCGGACGCGCTGGAGCTGATTCGTGGCAAATGCGGCCGCGTACAGGGCGCGCTGACCGGCATGATGATGACGCTGAAAGGCCTGCCGCTGGCGTACAACAAAGACATGCAGGAAGACAAAGAAGGGTTGTTCGACGCGCTCGACACCTGGATGGACTGCCTGCAGATGGCGGCGTTGGTGCTGGACGGCATTCAGGTGAAGCGCCCGCGTTGCCAGGAAGCGGCGGAGCAGGGCTATGCCAACGCCACCGAGCTGGCGGATTACCTGGTCGCCAAGGGCGTGCCGTTCCGCGAAGCGCACCATATCGTCGGCGAGGCGGTGGTAGAAGCGATTCGCCAGGGTAAACCGCTGGAAGCGTTGCCGCTGGCGGATTTGCAGCAGTTCAGCGCGACGATTGGCGACGACGTTTACCCGATTCTGGCGTTGCAATCCTGCCTGGACAAGCGTGCTGCCAAAGGCGGCGTAGCGCCACAACAGGTAGCCGCGGCAATCGCCGCAGCGAAGCAGCGTTTGGCTTGATACATCGTTACTGACAAGGAGGTTTATGCCCTGCTTCTTTTTAATGCCCGTCTTTACCGATTTCTACATACGCAAGGCAGGGGCCAATCCGGCTTCTGCCGGAGATGGAGAAATCAATGTACAAGAACAGAAAGCGGGCGTTACGCCGTTATCACTATCGCAGGTTGAGAAGTGATCGAAAAAATTATTATGGCGGAATACGTTACCCCGAGCAGTTTACGCTTCATGGCATTGCCCGCAGAGCAGGCAAATTAGTTGCCAGCGCGCCTGATTGCAGTTGCTGGATGTGTGGAAACCCTCGTCGTTATTGGCAAAGAGTTACTTTGCAGGAATTAAAGGCGAGAGATAGCGAAGGCGATGGTTGGGCGGAGTTCGATGCCGAAAGCGTTTGATGTGAAGTAATAAGAGCGACGTTCGCCCGGTGAACGTCGCTCTTTGTTTATTATCGGATTATTCGCCCGGACAGCGCTGGCAGCGCTCGATTTCGGTCGCGCCGAGTTTGAGCTTCGCCTGCAGGTCGCGCAGCGCGGTGCGCAAGCCTTCTTCGATCACCGGATGATAGAACGGCATCTCCAGCATCTGATCGACAGTCATCTGCTGCTGGTGCGCCCAGGCCAGCAGGTGCGCGATGTGCTCGGCGTCCGGGCCGATCATTTCCGCACCGAGGAAACGGCCGGTGCCTTGTTCGCCGTAAACGTGCAGAATGCCCTTGTTGCGCAGCATCACCCGTGAGCGCCCCTGATTCTCAAACGAGACTTTGCCCACTTCAAAGCAGCCGCAGGCGCTAAACTTCTCGCTCAGCTCGCGGAAGGTTGAGCCGACCATGGCGATCTGCGGATCGGAAAACACCACCGAAATCGCGCTGCGGCGCAGGCCCGGATTGATCTCCGGGAAACTGCCGGCGTTGGCGCCGGCGATACGCGCCTGATCGCTGGCTTCATGCAGCAGCGGCAGCTGATTGCTGGCGTCGCCGGCGATGAAGATATGCGGCACGCTGGTTTGCATCGTCAGGCGGTCGGCCAGCGGCACGCCTCTGGCGTCGAGCTGCAGGCCGGTGTTCTCGAGGCCCAGCCGATCGACATTGGGGCGGCGGCCGGTGGCGGCCAGCACGTAGTCCACCAGGATCTCTTGCGGTTGGCCCTGCAGATCTTGATAGCGGATAAATACTTTATCGCCCTCGCGCTGCATCATCTCTACCTTCACGTCGGCATCGAGATAGAACTCGTCCCCCAGCGCTTTGGCGGCGTAGTCGCGCACGGCGCTGTCGGTCAGCGGCCCGACGGCGCCACCGATGCCAAAGACCTTGGTGTCGACGCCGAGGCGGTGCAGCGCTTGCCCCAGTTCCAGCCCAATGACGCCGGGGCCGAATACCGCTACGGACTGCGGCAAATCATCCCAATTGAACAGATCGTCGTTGACGACCAGGCGGTCGCCCAGCTCGTTCCACGGCGCCGGCCAGCTGGGACGAGAACCGGTGGCGATCACGATGCGCTGTGCCACGATGCGTGTATGGTCATCGACCTGCAGCGTGTTGTCGTCGATAAAGCGGGCATAGCCCTGAATTTTGTCGGCGGCCGGGATCTCGTCCACGCCTTCCAGCACGAAGCCGACGAAGCGATCGCGTTCGCGCTTGACGCGATCCATCACCTCGCGCCCGTCGATGCGCGTCTTGCCGGTTGGATGCACGCCAAAACCCGGCGCACGTTCGATTTGATGCACCGCTTCGGCGGCGGCTATCAATAACTTGGATGGCATGCAGCCAACGCGCGCACAGGTGGTGCCGTAAGGCCCGCCTTCGATCATCACCACGCTGGGGGTAGACAGTTTGGCCGCGCGATAGGCGCCGAGCCCTGCGGTGCCGCCGCCGATGACCGCGACATCAACGTTCAACAGTTTCATATCCGCTCCTGAAAGGTAAAAAAAGGGCGGGCCGTAGCCCGCCAAAGTTCACGTTGGCTTTGTTATTACTTATTAAGCTGACAGGAAAGTTTCCAGATCGTCGCTGCCGCCGATGTGACGGCCGCCGATGAACACCTGCGGCACCGTGGCGCGGCCGCTGACGGCGCGCAGGCTGACGGTGGTGGCGTCTTTGCCCAGTACGATCTCTTCATACTGAATGCCGCGCTCTTGCAGCATCTGCTTGGCTTTGGCGCAGAACGGGCAGCCCGGTTTGGTGAACAGGGAGACCGATTCCTGCACTTTGAATTCCGGTGCCAGGTATTTCAGCATGGTATCGGCGTCGGACACTTCAAACGGGTCGCCCGGCTTGTTCGGTTCGACGAACATTTTCTCGACCACGCCGTCGCGCACCAGCATCGAGTAACGCCATGAACGCGGGCCAAAGCCCAGATCCGCTTTCTCGACCAGCATGTTCATGCCCTTGGTGAATTCACCGTTGCCGTCCGGCACGAAGGTGATGTTTTCTGCATGTTGGTCGGCTTTCCAGGCGTTCATCACGAAGGTGTCGTTCACCGAGACGCACAGAATGCCGTCGACGCCGTGCTGTTTGAACACGCTGGACAGCTCGTTGTAGCGCGGCAGGTGGCTCGAAGAGCAGGTCGGCGTGAACGCGCCCGGCAGCGAGAATACGATAACGGTTTTGTTTTTGAACAGGTCATCAGTGGTCACATCAATCCATTGGTCGCCCTGACGGGTGTGGAAAGTAACCTGCGGAACTTTCTTGCCTTCTTGACTGGTAAACATTGATTAACCCCTTAATTAGGAAAAGTAATTTTTGGTATTTAGCGCAATATCGCTTCGTTGGGACACATTATTGTCGTTGGGGCTTGATAGATCTAATCGCTCATTGCTATCTTATCTATCGCCATGAGCTATCATGGATTGGAGGGAAACAATGAACATTCGTGATTTAGAGTATCTGGTCGCCTTGGCCGAGCACCGGCACTTCCGCCGCGCGGCCGATTCATGCCATGTGAGCCAGCCGACGCTCAGCGGGCAGATCCGCAAGCTGGAAGACGAGTTGGGCGTCATGCTGCTCGAACGCACCAGCCGCAAGGTGCTGTTCACCCAGGCGGGCCTGTTGCTGGTGGAGCAGGCGCGTACCGTGCTGCGCGAAGTGAAAGTGTTGAAGGAGATGGCCAGCCAACAGGGTGAAGCCATGTCCGGGCCGCTGCACATCGGCCTGATCCCGACCGTGGGGCCTTATCTGCTGCCGCAGATCATCCCGACGCTGCACAAAACTTTCCCGAAGCTGGAAATGTATCTGCACGAAGCGCAAACCCATCAACTGCTGGCGCAGCTCGACAGCGGCAAACTGGACTGCGCCATTCTGGCGCTGGTGAAGGAGACCGAGGCGTTTATCGAAGTGCCTCTGTTCGATGAACCGATGAAGCTGGCGGTGTATTCCGATCACCCTTGGGCGCAGCGTGAGCGCGTAGCGATGCCGGATTTGGCGGGTGAGAAACTGCTGATGCTGGAAGATGGCCACTGCCTGCGCGATCAGGCGATGGGTTTCTGCTTCCAGGCGGGCGCGGACGAAGATACCCACTTCCGCGCCACCAGTCTGGAAACGCTGCGTAACATGGTCGCGGCCGGCAGCGGCATTACCCTGCTGCCGTCACTGGCCGTGCCGCCGCAGCGCGAACGCGACGGCGTCTGCTATCTGGATTGCTACAAGCCTGAGCCGAAGCGCACCATCGCGCTGGTGTACCGCCCCGGTTCCCCACTGCGCAGCCGTTATGAGCAGTTGGCCGAGGCGATCCGCGAGCACATGCAGGGCTACATCGACAGCGCGTTAAAACAGGCGGTTTAAGCCGTTCAGCGCCGCCACCCGGTAGGCTTCGGCCATGGTCGGATAGTTGAAGGTCGTATTAACGAAATACTCGATAGTATTGCCTTCACCTTTCTGTTCCATGATCGCCTGGCCGATGTGGATGATCTCCGCCGCACGCTCGCCGAAGCAGTGGATCCCGAGGATCTGCAGGGTGTCGCGATGGAACAGGATCTTCAGGCTGCCGACGTTCATCCCGGCGATCTGCGCGCGCGCCAGATGCTTGAACTGGGCGCGGCCCACTTCATACGGCACCTTCATCGCCGTCAGTTCCTGCTCGGTTTTGCCGACGGAGCTGATTTCCGGAATGGTGTAGATGCCGGTCGGGATATCTTCGATAAGGTGACCGCTGGCTTCGCCGGACGCGATCGCCTGCGCGGCGATGCGGCCCTGATCGTAGGCGGCGGAAGCCAGGCTCGGATAGCCGATCACGTCACCGACCGCATAGATGTGCGACAGCGCGGTTTGGTACATGCTGTTCACCTTCAGCAACCCGCGGCTGTCCGACTCCAGGCCGACGTTCTCCAACCCCAGCGAATCGGTGTTGCCGGTGCGGCCGTTGGCATACAGCAGGCAGTCCGCTTTCACCTTCTTGCCGGACTTCAGGTGCACGATCACGCCGTCTTCGGTGCCTTCGATCTTCTCGAACTCTTCGTTGTGGCGGATCACCACGCCGTTGTTCCAGAAGTGGTAAGAGAGCGAATCCGACATCTCCTGATCGAGGAACGCCAGCAGGCGATCGCGGGTGTTGATCAGATCGACCTTGACGTTCAGACCACGGAAGATAGACGCGTATTCGCAACCGATCACCCCGGCGCCGTAAATGATTACGTGGCGCGGTTCATGGCTCAGTTCGAGGATGGAATCGCTGTCGTAGATGCGCGGGTGATTGAAATCGACGCTGGCCGGGTGGTAAGGGCGCGAGCCGCAGGCGATCACGATGTGGTCGGCGCGGATGGTGTCCTGGGTGCCGTCCATGTAGCTGACGCTGACGGTGTTGGCGTCGATGAAGCGCGCGTCGCCCGCGAACAGCTTGCACTGGTTCCGCTCATAGAACCCTTGGCGCATGCGGGTCTGCTGGCTGATGACGTTATCGGCGTGGCGTAAAATGTCAGGGAAGGTCGCGCTAAGCGTGCGCGAATTGTTGTAGAGCGGGTTCTGGTTGAATTCGATAATGCGGCTGACGGCGTGGCGGAGGGCTTTGGAAGGGATGGTGCCCCAATGGGTACATCCGCCGCCTACGTTGTTGTACCGTTCGATAACGGCCACGCGGGCGCCCTGTTTCACCAGCCCCATGGCGGCACCTTCACCACCAGGGCCCGAGCCAATCACTATGGCATCAAATTGATAGTGCTGTTGCATGTAGGAGAGACCTGTTTTTTTATACAAGATTACAACGGTATCTTAACATCATAGCGCTGCTCACCCAATCACCATTAGGCTTTTTGAGTCAAAGCACAATCGGCTCAGGGCGGAAGTGTGATAGAGCGCGTTAGTATAAATGCTGTTGCAATAAAATTTGCTATATTGCCGGGTCTAGGGCGTTAGACTGAGAGAATGGAACCTATCTGGATATGCATATGGGCGTCAGAGCACAACAAAAAGAACGGACTCGTCGTTCCCTGATCGAAGCCGCTTTCAGCCAGCTGAGCGCCGAACGCAGTTTCGCCAGCCTGAGCCTGCGGGAAGTTTCACGTGAGGCGGGTATCGCGCCCACCTCGTTTTATCGCCATTTCCGCGATGTGGATGAGCTGGGGCTGACCATGGTGGACGAAAGCGGCCTGATGCTGCGCCAGTTGATGCGCCAGGCGCGCCAACGCATCGCCAAGGGCGGCAGCGTGATCCGCACCTCGGTGTCCACCTTTATGGAATTTATCGGCAACAACCCGAACGCCTTCCGCCTGCTGTTGCGCGAGCGCTCCGGCACGTCGGCGGCGTTCCGTGCGGCGGTGGCACGCGAGATCCAGCATTTCATCGCCGAACTGGCGGACTACCTCGAGTTGGAAAACCACATGCCGCGCAGCTTCACCGAAGCGCAGGCGGAAGCGATGGTCACCATCGTGTTCAGCGCCGGCGCGGAAGCGCTGGATATCGACGCCGAGCAGCGGCTGCAGCTGGAAGAACGGCTGGTGCTGCAACTGCGGATGATCTCTAAAGGGGCGTATTACTGGTATCGTCGCGAACAAGAAAAAGCTTCTGTGTCCCACGTATAAAAAAGGTAAAAAATGATGGAAAAACCAGGCCGTGAAAATGGCACCTTACTGCTGGCGTTGATTGCCGGCCTTTCGATCAACGGTTCCTTTGCCGCGCTGTTCAGCTCGGTGGTGCCGTTTTCGATCTTCCCGCTGCTTGCGTTGGTGCTGGCCGTGTACTGTCTGCATCAGCGCTACCTGAACCGCGCCATGCCGGACGGCATGCCGAAGCTGGCGGCGGCCTGTTTCCTGCTGGGGCTGCTGCTGTACAGCGCCATCGTGCGCGCCGAATACCCGCAGATCGGCTCCAACTTCCTGCCGTCGGTTCTCTGCGTGGCGCTGGTGTTGTGGATCGGGGTCAAGCTGAAGGCGCGCAAGGCGCTGGATGCGCCGACTCAAGAGTCGTAATGAAACGGGGCGCCATGTGGCGCCCCTGTCGTATCAGCGGTGCTTTTCCAGCAACACGCCGCATTCCATGTGATGGGTATACGGGAACTGATCGAACAGCGCCAGGCGGCTGACTCGGTGGGTAGTCTGCAGCGTTTCCAGGTTGGCGCACAGCGTTTCCGGGTTGCATGAGATATACAAAATGCGCGGGTAAGCCTGCACCATCTTCACCGTTTCATCGTCCAGCCCACTGCGCGGCGGATCGACGAAAATCGTCTCGCAGTTGTAGCCGCTCAGATCGATGCCTTTCAACCGGTTGAATTCGCGCACTCCGTTCATGGCCTGAGTGAAGTCTTCTGCCGCCATGCGGATGATTTGCACGTTGTCGATATGGTTGGCGGCGATGTTGTATTGCGCCGCCGCCACCGACGGCTTGGCGATCTCGGTCGCCAGCACGCGCTCGAAGTTGCGCGCCAGCGCCAGCGAGAAGTTGCCGTTGCCGCAATACAGCTCCAGCAAATCGCCTTTGGAGCCGGCGGTGACCGCCAGCGCCCATTCCAGCATCTGCACGTTCATGGCCGCGTTGGGCTGAGTGAAGCTGTTTTCCACCTGACGGTAGATCATGTCGCGGCCGGCAACCGGCAGCACTTCGTCAACATAATCCTGGTCGAGCATGATTTTGGTTTTCGACGCCCGACCGATCAGCTGCAGATCGAACCCTTGAGCGCGCAGATCGTCGCGCAGCTGCTCGGCGCGCCGTTGCCAAACCTCATCCAGCTTGCGGTGGTACAGCAGCGAGGCGATGATTTTGCCGCTTTGCGTCGACAGATAATCTATCTGGAACAGTTTGTGGCGCAGGATCGGCTCCGGTTTCAGCGCGGCGATCAGGGCGCTCATCAGACGGTTGATCAGTTCGCTGGCGGCCGGGAATCGATCGACGCGAATACGCTGCTTGGTCTGCTGATCGAACATGATGTGATACATGTCTTCCGCGTCGTGCCAGATGCGGAACTCGGCGCGCATGCGGTAGTGGTCGACTGGCGAGCGGAACACTTCCGGCTCGGGCGCCGCGAACGGTGACATCAACGTCTTCAGGCGGGCGACTTTCTCCGCCAGTTGGTCATCGTAACGTTCAATAGGCAAATTCTCGGGCGTCATGTGTGTCTTCTCGTCAGGCAAATTTGATCAGCGGGGATTGTAGGGAATCAGCCCGTGAAGTCCAGTTTTGTCGCGTTTATTATTTGTAACATTAGTAGCAGTCTAGACATCTATTTTCATTGATCGTAGCATTGCCGTCCGGCCTCAAGCAGCGAGTGAAAAGGGAATCCGGTGTGAATCCGGAGCTGACGCGCAGCGGTAAGGGGAAGTCACGGCGATAGCGTTTCGACGCAGACACTGTCCACTGCAGGATGGGAAGTCATCGCCCGTTGCCGGTCGCGCCCCGCGGCCCGCAAATCCCAAGCCCGAAGACCTGCCGGTGTTACGTCGCAATGTCCGTGGCCGTCGCGAACTACCGGCCATGATCCTGCGGCATCCGCCAATTAAGTTTGGATGCTTTTCTCATGACAATTACAAAAAACACGCTGCTGGCGGTGGTCTCCTCCGTCACGGCTTTTTCTGGATGGGCGCAAGACAACACCACGGCCACGAATGGCGATAACCTGGTGGTGACCGCCAACCGCTTCCCGCAGCCGGTTTCTTCCGTATTGGCGCCGACCTCCGTCGTCACCCGCAACGATATCGATCGCTGGCAGGCCAAGAGCCTGACCGACGTGATGCGCCGCTTGCCAGGGGTGGACATCGGCCAAAACGGTGGGTTGGGACAAAAGAGTTCACTATTCATTCGCGGCACCAACTCCAGCCATGTCTTGGTATTGATCGACGGCATCCGCCTTAATCAGGCGGGCGTCAGCGGCTCTTCCGATCTCAGCCAAATCCCGATTTCGCTGGTGCAGAAAGTCGAATACATTCGCGGTCCGCGCTCTGCGGTGTACGGTTCCGACGCCATCGGCGGCGTGGTCAACATTATTACTACCCGCGAAAAGAACGGCACTACGCTGGCTGCCGGCGTTGGCTCCAACGGCTATCAGTCCTATGATGCGTCGACGCAACAGCTGCTGGGCGACAGCACCGTGGCGACGGTGGCGGGGAACTACACCTATACCAAAGGGTATGATGTGGTGGCTGAAGGCAACACCAGCATTCCGCAGCCCGATCGCGATGGCTTCATGAGCAAATCGCTATACGGGGCGGTACAGCACCGGTTCAACGAGCAAATCAGCGGCTTTGTGCGTGGATATGGCTACGACAACCGTACGGGCTACGACGGCTTCTATTCTTACGATAAAAATTTCAATATCACCGGTCTGCCGGATACGCGCAAACTGTATAGTCAAACCTGGGACACCGGGTTGCGCTATCAGGAAGGAATTTACGCCACGCAGTTAGTGGGAAGCTACAGCCACAGCAAAGACTACAATTACGATCCGCGCAAAGGGCAGTATGCGATTTCCTCCAGCCTGGATGATTCAGAGCAATACAATCTGCAGTGGGGCAATACTTTCAAGGTGGCTCAAGGCACCGTCAGTGCGGGCGCCGACTGGCAGGATCAACAGATCAAACCGGGCACCGCGTCCGTCAGCCGCGAGAGAAGCCAGCGCAATACCGGCATCTATCTGACCGGGCAGCAACTGGTGGGGCCGGTGACGCTTGAGGCCGCAGCGCGCGGCGACGATAACTCTGAGTTCGGTTGGCACGGCACGTGGCAAACCAGCGCAGCCTGGGAGTTCATCGAAGGATACCGTTTCATCGCTTCCTATGGCACCGCGTTTAAAGCGCCAAACATGAACCAGCTGTTTAGTACCACTTATGGCAACAGCAACTTGAAGCCGGAAGAAAGCAAACAGTGGGAAGGCGGCTTCGAAGGTTTGACCGGGCCGGTGACCTGGCGCGTTTCCGGCTACCGCAATGACATCGATAACCTGATTGACAGCGATCCGGTGAGTTACCGTTATTACAATATCGGTAAGGCGACCATTAAGGGTGTAGAGGCCACCGCTTCTTTTGAAACCGGTCCGTTGACGCATCAGATTGGTTACGATTATGTCGACCCGCGCAATGCTAAAACCAATGAAGTGCTGCTGCGCCGCGCGAAACAACAGGTGAAGTATGAGCTGGATTGGCAGCTGTACGACTTTGACTGGGCGGTGACCTATCAATACCTGGGTGAGCGCTATGACAAGGATTATGGCGTTTATCCAAGCCCGACGGTTAAACTCGGCGGCGTGAGCCTGTGGGATCTCGCAGTTTCGTATCCGGTCACATCTCATCTGACAGTTCGTGGTAGAATTGCCAACCTGTTTGATAAAGATTATGAGACGGCCTATGGCTACGCTACTCCAGGAAGAGAATACTACCTCACTGGAAGCTATACCTTCTAACAGCACCGCCACACCTCGCCCGACGGTGCTGGTTTTCGATTCCGGCGTCGGCGGGTTGTCGGTATATCAGGAGATTCGGCAGTTGCTGCCGGATCTCCACTATATATACGCTTTCGACAACGTGGCGTTCCCCTACGGCGAGAAGTCCGAAGAGTTTATCGTTGAGCGCGTGCTGGAGATAGTTGGCGCGGTGCAGCAGCGTCATCCTCTGGCGATTGTCGTCATTGCCTGCAACACCGCCAGCACTGTTTCCTTGCCGGCCCTGCGCGAGCGTTTCAGCTTCCCGGTCGTGGGCGTGGTGCCCGCCATCAAACCGGCCGCCCGTCTTACCGTTAACGGCATTGTCGGCCTGTTGGCGACCCGCGGCACCGTACAGCGCAGCTACACCCACGAACTGATTTCTCGTTTTGCCACCGACTGCAAGATTGAACTGTTGGGTTCTTCGGAGCTGGTGGAGCTGGCGGAAGCCAAGCTGCACGGCGAAGCCGTGCCGCTGCCGGTGCTGAAGAAGATCCTGCATCCGTGGCTGAGCATGCGTGAGCCGCCGGATACCGTCGTGCTGGGCTGCACCCATTTCCCTCTGTTAGCGGAAGAGCTGATGCAGGTGTTGCCGGAAGGTACCCGGCTGGTGGATTCCGGTGCGGCGATAGCCCGCCGTACCGCCTGGCTCATCTCGACGCAGGAAAATCTGGTTTCGAGCCAGGAAGAGAATCTGGCGTATTGCATGGCGTTAAATGAAGATACTGACGCTTTATTGCCCGTTTTGCAGGGCTACGGCTTTAAATCGTTGAAAAAACTGCCGCTTTAGCGGCGTTTTGGTCAAACATTCAACGGTCGGAAAAAATATTGAAATTAGGGGTTGCGGCCCGCCGAGAACTCCCTATAATGCGCCTCCACTGACCGGGAACAACGACTGACAAGCCGCCG
>NZ_JCAXDO010000017.1:0-5709 GCF_059740205.1 Serratia sp. LTN-2
CCGGCGACCGAGGTGGCCAGCGTTTGCTGCAGCAGACGTTCGGCCAGGGTGTTGACCGGCACCGCTTCGGCGGCGGCCCGGTTTTTCAGGGCGGCGATCAGGGATTTCGGAAAGCGGAGGTTCATCTGGCTTAGCATGGCGGTGTCCTGCTGTCATAGGGATATATTGTGATGATAGCAATATCCTATAAAGCAGAAATTAAAATTACAATGCTATGTTCAGTGCAAATAGCTTTCTTTTACTTAGATAGCAATAATGACCCATTGCTAACCATTTGGCTGGTCTGCTAGCGAAGCTCCATGCCGCGGTCGGCGTTTTTGCGTCGCAGATCCGTTTTCTGGCAAAATCGGAATAGGTAATATCTGCCTGTAAAATCTCTGCTTTAGATGCCAGACTTTTTTCCTGAATTAAGGTAGTGTACTTGGGATTAATCCGACTATTAGCATACAAAGGAACCGGTCAGAATGACAGCCAGGCAAAACATTCCAGCACAATTACGCTTGAAGGAAATACAGATTCAGAGCCTTAAAGGCATTTCAAACTGTACAATCACATTTCCTGCTGACAGCAAAGTTACTGCCATTATGGGGATGAACGGCTCCGGTAAATCCACGATTATTCATGCCCTTGCCTGTTGTTACAAACCCCGGGATAAATCCTCAAAGGAAAATAACCGGTTCTCTGATTTCTTTACCCCTCACGTTGATAACAACTGGCGTGACAGTGGTTTTACAGCCCATTTTTACGCGGGAACGCTGAACAATCAGAGTAACAAAATATTATTTGTCCCCACACAGGCACCTAATGACACTTTTACTCAGCCTTATTATAAAGTCGCACGCTGGCAGCCAGTGTATGATCGTCGCCCCGTCAAGGAGTCGCTCTATCTGGGTCTGCAAACGCTTGGCACTTTGTCCGACGATCTGGCGGCTTCACGTCATGCGAAATATGTAAGCCAAAGCTTCGAACCCGCAAATATCAAACAAAAAATACTGGAATCTATGTGTCGCGTGCTTGAAGCGGATTACTCAGATCTGATGACCTGTACGACCAGCAGTGGCTTCACATTCAGTAAATTTACCAAAAACGGAATTACCTACACTGAACATACCATGGGAGCGGGAGAGAAACGGGTTTTTGAAGTGCTGAAAGCCGCTCATGACCCCCTTCTGAAGCCTAATGGTTTACTGCTGATTGACGAACTGGATGTACTTTTGCATGAAAAAGCTTTTAAAAAACTGATTGAAGAATTGATTTCCATAGCTGAAGACGCTCTGCTTGAAATTGTCTTCTCAACGCACAGGGAATCTATTGTTCAGTTCAGAAGGTCAATAAATATTGTCAGTATCTTCAATATGGGCACAGGGATCTCTGCTTTTCCTGGTGTTTCAGCTGATGCCCTACGACAGCTGACCGATATTCAGCCTGAAATGGTCAGTGTTTTCGTTGAAGATGAACTGGCACGCACGGCTATCAATGTGCTTCTGGAACGAGAGGCTCTGACCGATAAGGTGAATGTTGAGTTATTCGGAGCCGCTGAAAACTCGGCCGTCGTTCTGGCAGGGCTAATGCTTGCCGGTAAGGATATTACAAAGGTTATGTGTGTTCTTGACGGCGATGTTCACCGAACTGTCCCGGAGAGACACAAAATAGTAAACAAGTGCCTGACAGGAACAGATAAAAGAGAACAACGTCGTGCGGTTATGACCCGGATTTTTGAGTTTAGTCTTGCTGATTTTCCTCAAAAAGGTGCTCCGGAATATAATCATAAACGCTGGTTTGAAGCGATAGATCCTGCCACTATTGCGGCAGAAGAGTCTGCTGAATACATAAAGCTAAGAGGATTTTCTAGATCAATTAACGGACTGGCAGACTGGCATGAATACTATGAAAAACTGAATCAGTTTGCCAGAAAATCCAATATAGAACATACCGTCCTGAGCTATATCAGCAAATACTCTCCGGCCTGGGATAATTATATTTTAGCGGTACGTCAGGAGATCATAGACCGGGCCGGCGAACTTGAATGATGTAACCACGGGCAGCAAGTCTGTTGCCCTGTTACCCCCGCAGTGATAATGCTCCCCTCCCTTGGTGCGGAATGCCCGGCGACTCGCCGACGGCGTCGAAATTCCGGATGCGGAGACAGCTCCTGAATGGTAGAAAGGATAAAAAAGGGCCTCAGGAGCAGCCCTTCAATAGGGTAAGAAACGTCAGCCCGTGAACGGCTTCAGCCGGGCGTCGATCTCAGCGGCTAACGCCTCTGCCACCTTCGTCATTGGCGTCGGGTTACTCCGCTCGGGTTTACCGTTGCTGTAGACGTCCAGTTCGCAGACGCCATCAACAAACCGGAAACCTGG
Organism: Serratia sp. LTN-2; assembly: GCF_059740205.1. Lineage (NCBI taxonomy): Bacteria > Pseudomonadati > Pseudomonadota > Gammaproteobacteria > Enterobacterales > Yersiniaceae > Serratia > Serratia sp. LTN-2. Next base: position 2,361 of record NZ_JCAXDO010000017.1, read on the forward strand.
CTCGCTGTCCTCTTCTCCACTGGCCACACTGCAGTAAGGTTCGTCACGGTCGGCGATCACCAGGCGGTGAGGAAGCCGTGGATAGTGCAGCCCGGTCAGTACGTCCGGCTCGGTGACGTTCACACCGTCCTTCAGGCTTATGGACACTCGCCAGGCACCATACTGGTAACTGGCGGGTTTGGTCACATTCAGGCGGCAGAGCCTGCCCTCGTGTGTGAAGTCATTTTTCTCTGCCTGAATGCTGCTCATACCGCGCATGCTCCTCAGCTGGTTAACGTGCTCGTAATAGCTGTAATAACGGTCTTCATCTATTGAGTAAAACACCTCGTTCCAGCCCCTTCGAACAACCTCCTCATCTGAAAACGCCAGCTCAGCGAACAGGGCGAACCATAACGACTGACCCTTGATGACCGTTTTGCAACCCGCCATCACCTGATCGGCCCGAGCCGTGATGTACGGCGTGTTGCGGATCTGGATCTGCTGCAGCTGCTCATCCGTCTTGATGTCCAGCACATCACACATCGCCAGGTTATACTTCGTACCGAAGTGGTTCTCCAGCGGGTTTTCGCTCAGCTTCGCGCCGAAGTGACTGGCCAGCACCTCGTCCATGCCGGCAACCAGCTGACTCAGCGCGCCGAAGGTTTTGATCCTGTCGGTCAGTTGCTCTTCAAGGAGTTCACGAAGGATGACAGACTTCGGCTTGTTCCTCAGAATGGATAGGTGGGTCAGCGTGGTGTCAAACGACTTCGTGAAGCCCCTCACGGTGTAGTCCACCGTGTCTTTTTCATTGCTCATGTGATAACCTTACTGGTCAGAAAGAGTACCCTGACCGGCCCGGAACTTCCGCTAAAAGACCTCCGGGCCAGTCTCTGCATCAGTGCGTCATCAAATGGATGTTTCTATGACGCTAGGCTGATTTAGCCACTCTACCCCCTAAAAGGCCACTCAGCAAGGCTTATTTCTGTTATTTCCTTTAACGTGCACTTTTTTGGTTATTTTATCACTTCCCCTCTGAAATGGTATTATCAGCCTTTCCTGTTACGCTGTTGCTTGTTTTTTGAACGCTATAAAAAAATAGATCCGAAAACCGGTAGTCTCGGATCATCCGATCGTCACCCTGCCCCACCGACTCGACAAACACAATATGTGCCATCTGCTCAGCTGCATTTTCTTCTATATGTTGTGTTTGACCGGGCTGATCGTTAACGGCGGTTTCCGGCCGACAACCGCGATGTGATTAGTTAACCGTCGTGGTACACTTCCGGAAAGTGGCCATAAGCCAGAAAGTCGGATCACCCAGAAACGGGCGTCCGGTAATTTAACGGCGTGGCTATCTGGCTGCTTATTATCATATGAGTGATGTTCACATCAGGAAACTGCGAGGGCGATCATCATCACTTGAAGGATTGGAATCGTGTTTAAGGAATATGATTTCAATGTGTGATTATTTCTAGGAGCAAAGTTTTGTTAGAGAAAATACTCACTGGTCTTATTAACGAAGGAATGAAAAGCATCTGGTTATATAAGACAACGGACAGTGGCGGCGCAGAGTTATTTCAGCTTCTTGATGAGTATGGCGGCGAACTGGCCTGGCGGTGGAGGAGCGACGGAGGAAACAGGTGGCGCGAAACCTCCTCTCTGCTTGCCCCGCATCCGACGTGTCCGTCCAGTGCCGTGAAGTATGATCTGTCAGATGGGCTGGAAAAAGCGGTTTTCTTGCTTGGCTTCGAAGATATAGCAAATGGCTCGGAAGTGCTGTCACGGCCGGACTGGTGCCGTTGAGAGCTGCAAAGTAATGACTGACGGGATTTTTTACTCAATAAGGAACACTCATGGGTGACTGGTTTATTGCCACTGAGGGCGTGAAGATCGTCAAAGACAGTCCTGGTCTGTGGCCGCAGATCATTACGGGGGTTTTGTCCGCCGGTGCGGCGCTGGTCGGTGTGTGGCTGACTCACTACTTTGCCCGCCGGCGTGAAGAAAGAGCGGCGGCGGCGAAGCTGGGCAGTGAGCGATTTTATATCGCAATGGAGCTCGTCTTTTTGCTGGAGCGGTTTGCACAGCATTGTGCACTAGCTGCAATTGCGGAGGGAGAGTTTGATCCGGATGGAAAAACAGAAGTGGAATATTCATTGCCGGCAATCGATTATGAATCGATTGCCGGTGACTGGCGGTCACTCCCACCAGAACTGATGTATCGGCTCGGCCAATTATCTGTCCTTAGCCATGAGGCCGTCGTCGCGGTAAACGTCACGTTTCATGAAGATACACCATATAGTGAATGGGGGGTCTTTGAACTGCACAGCCAAGCCGCGCGTATGGGATTAAAAGCAATACGATTGTCCCGTTCTCTCAGAAAGCTATGTGATATGCCCCAGGACGGTCTCTCTGCTGATTTCGCGCCAACCAGGCGGACGCTCTTGCAGGCCAGAGGTAAAGATTTTCATGCAAGGTATAAGCTGATCAAGGAGCAGAAGAAGAATGAGCAGGAGATAAATGACTACCTAGAGTCCGTAGAGTCGTCAGAGAGGCATAACGAGGAAGGAACGCTGGATGGTTGATGGGTTTTCAGCATGGGTGCCGGTGATATCGGTCCTGGCAGGGGGGACGATGACCGGGGGGGTTGCAATGGCCGGCATTGCGCTGACCCACCATTTTACCCGGAAACGGGAGCGGGAGGCGGCCGAACGGAAAACCGCGGCCGATCGCTATTTCATCGCCACTGAGCTGATCTTCAAGCTGGAAGACTATGCAGAAATGTGTGCTGAAGTCTCGCAAGATGATGGCAGGCGGGATGAAGGCGATGAATACCGGCCTACTGTCCGTGTGTACTCCCTTGAATTTGATGATGTGACCGGTGACTGGCGCGCGCTGCCGCCCCCGGTCATGTATCGGGTGCGGGAAATGATCGTTCTGCAAGCTGAAGCGCGTGGTTCGATTAACTTCCACTATGACGTCGATATTTCCTCAAGGCATGACACCTTTTATCGAGAGCGGATGTATCAGTATGCATACCTCGGCCTGCGGGCACTCTTGCTGGCCAAGCGGCTGCGCAAACTGACCGGCATGCCCTCTTCCCGCCTGGACAAGTACCACTGGTCGGCGCAGCAAACCTTGTGGCAAGGCTGGCGCGAAGGCCGAAAATATCGACTTGAGCAACGACTAGAACTGGATGAGGAATAATACATGAGCGGTTTAGTGGTGCCGGAATTCTACCCGGCGAAGCCGGCGCAACGATCGGCGCCAGGCGTTTCATTGCCGGTCGCCATCGACTACCCGGCCGCGCTGGCGCTGCGCCAGATGGCCCTCGTTCATGAAGAACTGCCCAAATACCTGCTGGCGCCGGAGA
>NZ_JCAXDO010000017.1:5803-6110 GCF_059740205.1 Serratia sp. LTN-2
GCTGACGCGCGAAAATTTCTCACTGGCGCCGCCCTACCCGTTCGTGCAGCTGGCTACCCTCAAGCAGCGCACGGAAAAGGCCAACCGCAGCGCCGGCCGGCTACCGGCGGCCAGTACGCCGCCGCGCGTGGTGCCGCTGTCCGATCCGCAGTATGTGGCGCAGCTGCAGATGATGGTGGCCACGCTGAAAATTCCGCTCGAGCGCCGCAATGCGCGCACCGGCCGGATGGAAAAGGCGCGGCTGTGGACGATCACCGATCGGACGGTGCGCAGCTGGCTGACGGAGGCGGTGGATGCTGCGGCGCGC
>NZ_JCAXDO010000017.1:6322-65030 GCF_059740205.1 Serratia sp. LTN-2
CAGCATGCTGAAGGCCCTGAGTCCGGGGCAGTAAACCCCTTCTGCATAAAGGCATCCTGTACTGTTCCGGATTGTCGTTTTACCTCAACGAAAAAATACGATCAGCAAAAATTTTTGATGGACAATTTTTCCGAAAGTGCCGGAATGTCCAGGCTGGATAGCATTTTTTGTGCGTCCCCGGGGGGCGTCAGTGGAAGGTTTATCATTGAGGAACGCGAGCTGGACAGAATTACTTAGATGTCCAATCTTGCTTTAATTCCCACTCGCTTCCGGCAGGGATTAGAACTGTTGGCGTTTTTTGGTGTTTGAGTTGAATGAGGTAAGCTCTTGCTTTTATTTCTTGTCTAAGGGATGAGCACACACGCGCACTAAGAAAAATACCACCTCTCTTATCTATATATTCTGTTGAGCCATAATAATCACATCCGTCATTACCTTTGAAAGCCACATTCTGACCAAGACGGTTTATAATGTCATTAATGCTTATCAAACGTAACTCAGTATTTGCGTAGTTAAATGAATCCGCACCCATCGCGGGAAAAGATAAAATAATAATCAAACATAAAACCTTTGTGATTTTCCTCACGATATTCCTTATAGACTTATGAACTATGTAGTGCGGCGACATAGCAAGTCCTCAATATGGCCTTTCCCCGATTATACCAGTCCAGATCCTGCACAGCCATCAGAACTGGACAGAATACCTTAATGTCCAACGTCGAAGGGATATCGTTATCTCTTTGCATACTTACCGCACAAGGCACTAAGTTTATCTTGTAGGTCTGACTGGGGTTCAGACGAAGCTTCTTGAGCTACAGTGGTCACAGCAGATTCTTGTGCAACAGGAGGCACATACGTTTTCATTGCAGCCTCAAGAGCCTTAAAATCACAACACATATTAACAATGCCCGTTGCAACCCCTTTTGATACTATCTTGTACAATTTCGAGGCTTTTTTCTGTAGTTCATCTTGGCTTTTACGTAGGAATTGCTGCTGCATATTTAAAAGATTTTGATACCTAGCGTCTAGGGTCGATAGATCTAATAGTTCAACCTCGGAACTTAAGATCGGAACCATGTTGTTTACCTGAACCATACCAAGCTTGTTTTCCTCATTTCCTAATTCATGCATTTTGAAAATAAGTGGGGAGCTATTTGGGATTTTATCTTGTTTTTCCTTGTAGGACGTTAACGGAGCTAGGAACTCCACACCATTAACCTCAAGGACAACACCAATATATGGCCTCGTGCCTTTATTTTTATAAACATGCTGGTCACATGCGACCAAATGATTGATGTATGAATCAGCAATAACATAAAATTTCACTGCATAACCCCTTTATAGCAAAAAGCCCCGCATGAGCGAGGCTTTTTAATTTTTTTAACTTCGCACTTAACGGTAGCGACTCTCCGATTGTTTTAACTTCGCACTTAACGGTAGCGACTCTCCGATTTTTTTAACTTCACACTTAACGGTAGTGACTCACCTTTTGTACACATTATAAGTTTCCTACCAGGTAAGTCAACTAGCTTTAGAAGTCTGGAATTGGATATCGCCGTCAAAATCAGGCTGTGGCGGCGCAGTAGCGCGTGCAATTGTCGATGCCGGGGGCAGAGGCGGTGGCGATCCTTAAAGGTCGGCGCTGAATGGCCGATAGGTGAAACAGGCAGGCCGGTCAAATGACCGGCCTATTTTTTCCCTGGTGTTTTCTGGCGTACTGCATGGTTGGTGTCTCAGATGTTTAGTAACTCTAAACAAATTTGATGTTAAGTGATGCTAAACATGTCGTCAATCCTTTATCTGACGACAGCCTATGGTTCCTCAACGACTGAAAGCCGCGCGCCGGCGAGCCGGACTCACCCAGGAAAAACTCGGTGTGCTGGCCGGTATCGATGAGTCCACCGCCCGCTCGCGGATCTCCCAGTACGAGAACGGTACTTACACGCCGGCGTTCACGACGATGTGCGCCCTGGCACGCGTGCTCAACGTGCCGGAGTGCTATTTCTATGTGCTGGACGAGGGGTTTGCGGAGAAAGTTTTGGGATTATATGAGTCTGAGATTGCATCATCACATGATGACAGGATTGTATAATCCTATAATTAAATAATTATAGGATTACATGATTATTCATTATCTTTCAGCCAATTAACAATCAACTCTACAGTGATCTCGGTCATTTCCTTATCTTGTTTCAGACAAGCTAGCTTAAATCTCTTATGCAGGTCTTCGTCGATATTCATCTGCAGTTTCTTCGTCAGCCCCTTAGGGGCCTGAATAGCCTGCAGAGCCGGGTTCAGCTGTTTATGTTGTCCCAGTTTCATCTTCATTGGATCAGCTCCAGGATTTCTTTGGTCATTACATCAATTTCTCCTTTCGCCTGGCTGTCTGTCGTGTCATAGACGGTGCCGCCATCCAGCATGGTTCTGATGTATGCCTGCCGCTGGCCTGTCCCGGTTTTCAATGCTGGGATGCCAGTATCGGCAATGGATTCTTTGAGGACTTCCAGCATTTTTGCAGACGACACTTTTTTGGTTATCAGGAACCTGGCTGTTATAGGTTGTAGATTTTGCCTCGCCTCTATAACTGCAATAATTGCGCTGCATGCTGCGAAATCTAGCGGGGAAGGTGTTACCGGGATTAAAACGAGATCGCTAACCATAACTGCAGCCGATGAGATTGCCGAGATTGCCGCGGCGCCATCGATGATGATGAAGTCATAACCTGTGAGCTGTTTCCGAACGGTGTAAACCTCCTTCTCAGAAGACGCTTCCGCCAGGTCAAACTTGCATTTATCTTCCTCATACCAGTTGCCAATACTTGCCTGTGGATCTGTATCGACAACAACTACGCGGAATCCTTGTCTCGCCAGGCAGGTTGCAACGTTGATAGACGTCGTTGTCTTCCCGACCCCCCCTTTACCATTCAAAAATGAAATAACGTTAGTTTTCATACATAACCTCACTGTAGAGCAATCCTGTAATCCTGTAATCCTGTAATCCTTGGCGGATCTCCGATTAGAATCACATAGTTATTTGATTATGTAAATATGTAATCACATGATTTTGTAATCCTGTAATCCTGTAATCCTGTAATCCCGTAATCCTATGATTATTAAATCCTGCCCTCCTGCCCTCCTGCCCTCCTGCCCTCCGCCTCTTCGTCATCTTGTAATCTTGTGATTCTGTAATCCTATGATTTTATGATTCTGTAATCTTTTAAGGCTATGGCCAAGAAACTCTGTGTTGCCGTTGTTTCCATTGCTGCGTCACCCATTAACTCGCCGCGCCTAACATAGCCTCGCCTTAGTCTGCGGCAAGTATTCGCTACCGCCGGCTGCTTTACCCGTTCGCACTCCCTCCACGTTGTTCCAGTCGCTTGCGCATGCGGCTTCAGCAGCCGTACCTGCCTCATCCCTTGCCGGCGTGGCTAGTTCTTGCGCTATGGCGAGAAATGGGTTCTCGCCTCCATAGGGAGACAACACCGTGAACAACCAACTTTCCTTCGATGCTTTGCTGACTACTGAAGCGCCAGTGAAAAATGAATCAAGAACCACGCCCAGTGAAGCCAGGAAACTATTTATCAAAACATTCTCGTGCGTTGCTACTTACCACCGACGCCTCGATGTTTTCCGCGACTTTATTCGGCTGGCTGCTAATGAACTTGACCTGGCACGCGTGCGATCGGAGGAGGGGAGGGAAGAGGCAATGCAGATTTGTAAACGGTATGAGGCTGCTGATTTAGAAAAGATGCAGCATTTGTTCTGTTTCTTGGTCGATGCGTTGGAAGCCGGAATGCATGACCTTTTGGGCGGTGTATTCATGGAACTGGAATTCGGCGCCGCATCAATGGGGCAGTTTTTCACGCCGCTTGAACTTTCGCGCTTGATGGCAAGGCTGACAATCGGAGAACACATTAACGAGCTGAAGCAGCGACCGTTTATTACGTTGGATGAGCCAGCCAGCGGATCGGGAGGAATGGTGATTGCTGCGGCTGAGCACTTGTTAACGCAAGGCTATAATCCTCAGCAGCAGTTGTATATTCGTTGTACGGATATCGATCCGATGGCCGCAGATATGTGTTTTGTACAGCTCGCATTATTGGGGTTACCTGCAACTGTTTATACCGGCAATACCTTATCCATGAGTATGACAAAGGTCCGTCATACGCCGATTTATTACATCAATGGATGGGGTGAGAAACTTCGTCTGGTTGATATCGCAATGAGATTCCGAAAGGTGCTGCAGGCGGTTTAGTTTTAGGGAAGGGGGGCAATCCCCCTTTTTGGCTTTTGGTTTCCGGCGACATTGGGTCGCCAAAAACCAACGTTCAGTCGCTTGCAGCCGGCGAAGCCGGCGCCGCTCTCACTGCCCGGCCGCTTATGCGGCCGTTCGCTAATGCAGCCAGGCTAAAGGCCTGGCTCTTTCTGGTGTATCCCTCAGCTCCGGCATCCGCGCAGAGAGACTGTCCCCGTGACAGACGCTGAGCCGGGGCGCCGCCGGCACAAGGGTACGCGTTGCCGGCGTCCTCACCCGTTCGCACTCCCTTCCTCCCTGCGGTCGTCAGGTCGCTTGCGCTGCGGCCTGCGGCGCCGCCCTTGTACCGTCAGCTGATACCCCGTCTCGGTCTTATTGTCACGGCGCCAGGCTCCCCGCGCCGGCGAAAGCCAAAAGGGGAATACACCAGAAAGAAGTCGAAACGGGAGGGTTTATGACGAAGTTACTGAAAGAGTTTTTGGCCGAGCTGGCCATCAGCCAGAAGGCTAACACGCTGCAGGACGAGCGTACCGAGGACAATTTGGCCCGCATTTCATTGGCTGCAGAGGTTGTTTTGGCTTTCTTAGAGAGAAGTCCGGGTGACGAACGCGACGTAGCGACGATTTTTGTAGATTTAATGGCCGATTTATTCCACTTGGGACACCGCCTGCACATGGCTGGCTTTTATGCCGATTTTCCATTATGGCGGCAGTCTGTATTACTCACCGCCATGGGCCATTTTGACGCTGAAACTACCGAGTTTTCAGAGGAGGTGACAAATCATCCTCATGCGGCCTTCGCACTGCTGTCGTTCCTAAACAGCCGCAAGCAACCTGATCAACACATCAGCGTATCGGCACGCTTACTTGCGAGTGAACTGGTCATGATGAATACCCGCCTTGAATCGTTACCGAAAGCTAATGCACTGGCCGCCGTCATCGCCGAAATCTACAAGTAATCATTCGGGCGGTGAGCATGCCGCCCTATTTAATTAGGGTATCAATATGAATAATAAGATTTATTTTAAGGGTGAAAAAACAATTGAGGTGATCACTCATGCGCGTCAACACGGATGTGATGTGCTGTTGATCAAGGATGAGGGGGTGTATTTGATGGCGGCATCGCATGCCAAAGGAAAGCGATTACTGGCCTATGCGGAAGGGTTGGATCCGACGACCCGTGACAGTAGCGATGTGTTTGATGACGCCTGCCGATTATGTGGCGGCGAAGACTTTATGGAGTGTATCCCGTCGGACGACCCGACCTTTGACCATATGCTGGAGAAACAAGGCCATCTTGAGTTTCTCATTACACAAACCGAGTTCTGTATGACGTCTGTGGGTTAAAAGCAATGCCCGGCTCACATTAATGATTGTGACGCGGTGAGGCAAAACCCCTCTTGATACTCAATATGGGTATCAAGAGGGCCAGCTGGAGCATTCTTCAAAAATAAAGCTACTCAGTTTGATACGTATCAAAATGAGTTGATGCGATAGATTCTCATATTGAGTGTATTAAGTTGCTCATTATGAGTAACTATAGCTTGATACGATCTCTGGTTTACTTATAATGGTACTCAAATTGAGTAACTAAAGGGTTGTGAAATGCATATTTGCTGTGATGATGGTTCTACCAATGTGAAGCTGGCCTGGTATGTGGCGGGGGATTTGCATACGACCCTATCGCCTAATTCTTTCCGTCCAGGATGGAAAGTCGACGGCATCGGCAGCCGTCGCACGTACAACTATTCCGTTGAGGGTTTGAAGTACACCTTTGACGATGTTAGCCAGCAGGCGATCAGCACGACCAATATTGAGTATCAGTACGGTGATACCAATCTGCTCGCGGTTCACCATGCCTTGCTAAACAGTGGCATTGAGCCACAATCGGTTAAGCTGACCGTCACATTGCCAATCAGCGAGTTCTATACCGATGACTGTCAGAAAAACACAGTCAATATTCAGCGAAAAATCGACAACCTGCTTCGACCTGTGACGTTGAATAAGGGAGAAGCTTTTACGGTGACAGCAGTTGAAGTGATGCCTGAATCCCTCCCGGCGGTGTTTTCTCTCTTGGTCCAGGAGAATGTTGGGGCGCTGGAAACGTCGCTGGTTATCGATTTGGGTGGAACAACGCTTGATGCCGGGGTGATCGTCGGCCAATTCGACGATGTGACGGCGATCCACGGCAATCCTACCCTGGGTGTTTCTATAGTGACGCAGGCAGCTCTAACTGCGCTGCGTATGGCGGACAGCGATACGAGCGCCTATGTGGCGGATACGGTGATCCAACGTCGTCACGATCGGGCCTTTTTGTCACAGCTGATTAATGATGCTTCCCGGGTTGATGACGTAATCGCCGCGATAGAGCACGGCATCACCCGGCTTGGCGATCGTGTGGTTAACGAACTGGCGCGATTCCGCCACGTTAACCGGGTTTGGCTGGTAGGTGGGGGCGCTCCGCTGATAGAATCCGCAGTCAGAAAAGCCTGGAAACTGCCGGCGGAACGTATAACGTTGGTCGAAAACCCGCAAATGGCGCTGGCGAGCGAAATGGCATTGTATAAACAAGAGGGATAACCGTGAGCGAAAACAGCAGTGATACCCGCCGAAAATTTACCAGCTATTTGCAGCTGGACTGCGAAGCAGATCGCCAGGCTCTGAATGTGGTTGAATCCATTTCGCAGCGAGTACGCGGGGATTTTCTGCGTAATGCCATCATCACAACGGCGGCATTACATCAGCTCGATTCACGATTACCTGTTTTGTTGGCCACGATGTACAACGGCCAGTTGACCAGTGAGCAACTGGTCAACCTGGTCAGTCAAACAACCGGCTGGAAACCCGAAATGGCCGCGATCCGCGACGTGGTTATGGCGTTGTCCGGTGATAATTGTCGATTGGTGGATCCGGTTGAACCTGTACAACAGCGTAACGAATCGGGGCCCCTGGATGAGGTTCGCAAGAAATTGGATAAATTGCTCTAAGGGGCAATTATTGCCGGTTTATCTGCTTTTTTGTCTCATTTAGGGTGCAAAAATTGCCTGTTTTTTTAAGGGGGGCAATGCATGGATGTTTTTGAGTTGAGATTATGGCGCGCCGGCCAATACTTTTCGCTGTCTGAGGTGCGTTCGCTACGCCTTGGAAGCCATTGGCGGCAAGAGGATGCCGCCAATGCTCTGGGGGTGTCAGAACGGACTTATCGGACCTATGAAAATAGTGGCGTGTCCCGAACAGCTCGCCTGGGGATCCAGACACTGATGCTGGTCCGCTTGTTTCCCGATTTGCGTCGAATGGAGCAACCGCAAATCGTTTTGCAACTGCAGGCGCTAACGCGCCATGATCAGACAACACCCCAGTCCAGGGGCGTGGTATCGCATATTATGCCTTCTGCAGGTATGAAGGCATGGCGAGGGGCGCTGGGTTGGACGCAAAAGCAGACCGCGGATTACCTTGGGGTTTCGCTTCGGACCGTCAAGAACTATGAGCAAGGGGTTTTGCCGCGTCGACTTATGTTGGCCGCACAGGCTGTTACGCTGGTAACGTTATTGCCGGTCTGGGCAACCTATCCGTCAGCCAGGTTACTGCAGGTTCTGGAGCAACTGGTTAATATTGAAGTGAAATAACACCCTGTTTATGGTGGCCAATTCTGGCCACTCAAAGGATCCCCGGCCTTGCCGGGGCCCCATCTTTGACTTCAACTTCTGCGGTTTGCATTTTTCCGCCCTACGGGCGGGGATCTAAATGGTATGTCGTCGCCTGGGCTTACGCCGTAGCCCGAACGTAGCCGTGCCGCTGCGCATGCAAGGGTACGCGTTGCCCATATCCTCACCCGTTCGCACTCACTCTCTCCCTGCTGTCGCTCGTTCGCTTGCGCATGCGGCTTGCGGTATGGCCCCTGCATTCTTCGCTTTCCGCACGTCTGTGTTTTGGCTACGGCGCAAGCCGATATCCGACAACCTGACTGGAGAAGAATTATGCCGAATTGGTGTGCAAACCGCCTTATCGTGACTGGGACGCCTGATCAACTTACCGCTGTGGCTGAATTTTCACGTAGCGAAGGAAGTGACAGTTTTTTCAGCGATGTTGATGTTGCATTTGTGGAGCTCGACGGTGAAATACAGCTGGATTTTCATACCCGGTGGGCTCCCCCTGAAGGTTCCGAGATCCGTAATCTGAGTAAGCGTTTCTCCTGCCATATTTGCCACACGTTTTGCGAGGAGGGGGAGGGTTTTTGCGGCTATCACGTCTATTCAAATGGCGAATACATAGATAGTGCCAGCGACGATATTGAATGGTCAGATTATTTGGACGAATACGGATATGCCGAGCTTGTAGGCCCGGAGTATGTCTTGGGCAATGTACCAGATTACGGTGGTTAACGAATTTATTGCGCTCCTGTCGGGGCGCTTAACTGAATAATACGGAATATTAGGATGTTTGAAAAAATGACTATCGCAGGGCTTATTGCCAGGCTAAACCGTTATCCCAATGATGCGCTGTGCGTGGCCAGTTTTTGGCTGGATGATGATTTTCTCGCGTTGGATGCAACGTTGACAGCTGATGATATTGAGCTGGCGATGGAGGTTGTCCATGACAATCATGATGCAAATATTGGCATCAACTGGGATGTGCTGCAGAGCGCGATTGATATTGTAAAAGTTCAAAAATGATAGCTTGCAGCCGGTCTACGACCGGCGCCGCATCCACTGGCCGCCATGGGCGGCCGTTAAGGAAAGCCGTTGTCAACGGCTTCATAGTGCACTTTTCCAGGCTTCTTGTGCCGCGGTGTTCACTTTTGCTGTGACGGACGCTGCCCCGTTCCGGTACGACAACAAGGGAAAGCTGACGCCCGCTGTCCTCACCCGTTCGCACTCCCTGCGGTCGTTTGCGCTGCGGCTTCCGACATCGCCCTTGCTGTCGTCCCTAATGGAACGTGGCGGTCTCGTGTCACAGCAACGTGCTCCCCGCTCTGTGCAAGAGCGAGAAAAAGGGCACCATAAGTGAAGCCGGAGAACGAAGTATGAATACTGCAGTAAACGCCGCCCAGTCAGTAACAGAGGTGAGCAGAATTGAAATTACCGATCCGCGTCGCCGTTTGGCTTTTGTACCTCAATTATTCGCCACGCCGGTAGGTGAACGCTTGGCTATCAACTTTTTAAGCAGGCACAGCAATTACGATGGGGGAATGTGGAATTTTTATGAGGTTCCTATCGGGCTCACCGGCCGAGTCGGGCCATGGGCTGACATGATGATTAACCACCCAACCGGTTACATCGCGCCAGCGGAAGGTGTTTATCGTTTAACTATTCCGGGTAATTACTTCGATGCTGAAGTGTCGGCGGACGCTGCCGGGATCATCGCAACGCTTTTTGTTTTGAATCACCTTTGCTGGAAAGCTTCAGAACTGGGGAAAGATTATGCTCTGACCTGTCAACGATTAATCGAGCGCCAAGATGCGCTTAAAGACTACATCAGTATCATTCAACACCCTGAAAAGTCGCTGATATTCCAAGCGATTGATTAATAATTTATCCGGGCAGTTCGCCCGGTTATCTCCTCCACGAGTGATGTATCGGTGCCGCGCGCGTTTGGTTTTTAGCGACGTTGAGTCGCCAAAAACCAACGTTCGGTCGCTTGCAGCCGGCGATGCCGGCGCCGCTCTCACTGCCCGGCCGCTAAGGCGGCCGTTCGCTAAGGCAGCCAGGCTAAAGGCCTGGCACTTTCTGGTGTATCCCCTCAGGCCCGGCATCCGCGCAGAGAGACTGTCCCCGTGACAGACGCTGAGCCGGGGCGCCGCCGGCACAAGGGTACGCGTTGCCGGCGTCCTCACCCGTTCGCACTCCCTTCCTCCCTGCGGTCGTCAGGTCGCTTGCGCTGCGGCCTGCGGCGCCGCCCTTGTACCGTCAGCTGATACCCCGTCTCGGTCTTGTTGTCACGGCGCCAGGCTCCCCGCGCCGGCAAAAGCCAAAAGGGGAATACACCAGAAAGAAGCCGGATTGGCTGACCGCTGGCTGAAATTCATTACTGATGGAGGAATTAACCATGCCAAAGACCATGACAAAACCAAAAACCAACAAAGCAGAGCCACAGAAAACCGCGGCGGCGAAGTTTGTTGCTGATGCGCTTGCAAATGCCACAGTTGAGATTCTGACGCTCAAACAATTGGTGGATACAAAGCTCAATGCCCGTAAAACAGCTCGCACCCAAGGACACATTGAAGGGATAGCCAACAGCATTGAAGGAACTGGCTTACTGCAAAACTTAGTCGTGTACCGTATGGCCAACGGGTTTTACGGGGTTGCAGCGGGCGAAACGCGTCGGTTAGCACTCAATCTATTGATGGAACAGGGTCGATCTGCAGCAGGTGTACCAGTTACACCGGACTTCCCGGTCTTCGTCAAAGTTGTAGATGAAGACAAAGCGCGCGCGATTTCTTATGCAGAAAACGGACAGCGCTCAAACCTGACACCTGCAGATCAGCTGGAAAACTTCCGTGATATGGCGAAAGACGGGACGTCTGTCGAACAAATTGCTGCCATTCTCGGTTACCGCACTGTGCATGTCAGAAAATGCCTCAAATTGACAACGGTTGCGCCATCGCTGCAAGAGTTATTGAAAACCGACCAGATTACCCTTGATCAACTCGCGGCTTTGGGAGCGAGTGATGATCACCAACGCCAGATTCAGGCGTGGGAAAATGGCCGTTACTACGAGCATCTTCGAAAACCAAAGGCGTTGCGAGACGCTGTGCTCAATGGCGAAATCTCAGCAGTAGGGAGCGAGCTGGTCGATTTTGTTGGTTTAGATGTTTACCAATCAGCGGGCGGAGAAATTCGTGAAGACCTTTTCGGTGAAAGCGTCATCCTGACCAATCCATTGCAGCTGGAATCTATGGCGATCGCCAAACTGCAGGAAGCTGCTGATGCGATCGTGAAAAAAGAAGGTTGGGCATGGGGGATAGGTCGTTGCCGCGAAGCGCGACGTTATACCGACGATGAGAAGACTTTCGAGATCCCTTGCGTAACCACGAGGCTGACCAGCGGGCAGCAGACTGAAATGGATCAGCTGATCGCCGAGCAAAAATCGCTGGATGATATGCTCGACGCGATTGGTCTTGATGCAGACGAAGAATGGGAACATGCGCCACGCCTTGAGCAGATTGAGGCGCGTATCAACGAAATAAACGCAGCTGCAGAACTCAACAATTGGCCGTTAGAAGTTCGTGCGACGGCGGGCATAATCGCTTACCTGAAAGATGGTCAGATCCAAATCCAACGCGGCTTGATGAAAGTAGAAGATATCAAGCAACAAGAAAAAGCCAACCGCGAAGAAATCAAGAAGAACACCCCGGCATCAGAAAAAGGGCTTTCCCAAGTTTTGGTGGCAAGTTTGTCCGCCGAACGTACTTTGGCAGTATCTGCGGCGCTGGCGCAGACTCCTGACGTAGCTATTGTACTTCTCACTTACTCGCTGACGCGTCGGGTATTCGGCACTGGCTATTTCTATGAGATGAACACCTCCATAGATAGCGTGCGCAGCGGCTGCCTGAGCCAATCAGCTGATGCAGGCAGCGCGAATGGCCTAGCCAATCAGAAACTTAATGATCTGCACGATAGTTGGTTGAGCAAGTTCCCTGATAATTGGGTGGAAAGCTTTGAGTGGTTGTTGGCATGGCAACAGCGCGATGTTCTGGGACTGTTAGCCTATTGTGTTTCCCACGGACTCGATGGGAGAGATAGCCAGTTGAACGATAAGCGAGTTGGCACAAGGTTGGACTCTGTAGAAAAAGCCCTTGGCTTCCAGATTGGTGACTGGTGGAAACCGACTGCCGAAAATTTCTTCTCGCGAATCGCTAAAGACCAGATCGTTGACGCTCTCAATAGCGCCGGTGAAAGCGGTAAGGCCAAAGACGCCGAGGGTATGAAACGCAAAGATGCCGCCGAGTTCGCCGCAGCGGTGCTGGGCGAAACCGATTGGTTGCCGAGCTGCATGGCACCGCAGTCGCAGGCCGAACCGGAAAACAGGGGGAGTGACGCTGCCAACTCCGATACTAATGATACTGACGCTGACGACTGCGCTGCCGCCTAACTGACAAAGGAGCTGCCGCCTTCGGGCGGCAGAACAAACATCATGAAAAACCAAGATTTGAACCTTGCGCAGTTAGCCGTGATGAGTGCCTTTGAACTGGAGCAGTATCGCGACCGGGGTAGGGAAGCGCGTTGTCAGCTGAACAACGTTGTTCTCGGCCAACTGGGGCTGCGAATGGGAGGGCTGTGCGTATGATCCCGAACAGTCACGCGCTGGTGCCGGTCAATGAATATCAGCATGCCGCCGTCCATGCTGTAGCGTTGGTCGAAAGTAAAAGAAAGAGGGGAAAGCGGCTCGCTGAATTCCCATATGCCAAAGAATTTTTCAAGGTATTGAACAACGGGCGGAGGCAGGTTCTATCAAACGACATTCGCCTGATTTCGTCCAACTATTTTCCTGATGAGCGGGGTGGAGCATCCATCGCACAGTATATTGCGGCACTGGACAGGCTGATCGAAAGCGAAGGCCAATACAGCCCACTGCCGCTGGCTGGTGATGTCGCTGCTAAGCTGTTCCCGGCTTACGGCGTTCTTTGCCGCGAGCGGCGAGAGCGGCAGCGGGATATGCAGTATGAGCGTGATGAGCGTAGACGTTCTCGGGAAAAACAGCACAAGCGCCGCCGTTACAAGAACCAACTTGCGCAGGCGGAAGTCGAGCTGGCGTTTTCAACGCCGAGCACTGTTGGGGGGTGGTATTCGCGTTGGAGCAAGCAGGACATAATCGAAGACGATCTGGTCGAAAGCGTTCTGACATGGATAGAACGATTCCCCTGTATGGCTGGCAAAGGGCTGCAGCATTACAAGAGCGATGCATTGTGGAGCCTGATGGATCGCTTGACGCGAGCTGAAGCCGAGTTCTCTGAGACAGAACGAGTATTTAACACTTTGCTCATCCCGAATAAGCTAAGGCTAGCCGCAGGTACTACGGTTTCCGATGCGGAATTGAGCCAGTCTTAAAAGAGGTATAACACGAAAAGGCGCCGTTCGGCGCCTTTTGTTGTTTACTGCTCTGGCTGACTTTTTACTCTTGAGCCAGCATCCGAGTGACTTACGTTGAAGATTATGGGGGCAATTGATGTGCTTGCTGGCCTGTTATGGATTTTTCCCTATGGAATAAGGAGCTTCCTCCGGTGGCCGGTCGCGCGCGACCGGCCATCAGCCCTACTCGACTAGCAGTCCGCATACGGCCAGCAAGTCTCGCCGAACCCCTGCGGGTTTCGGGCCAGTCGGCTAGGGTCTGAAAGCCAACATCACGGTCAACAACCTGCGCTTGCAGCCGGCGATGCCGGCGCCGCTTTCACTGTTCGCCCCCAGGGCGGCGATCGCTAAGGGCGACCCGACGTACCGCCGTGTCGAGGGGGTTCATCCTCATAAGTTCCCTGTGTCCATCACTCAACGAGTTTTTGCGAAGGGCTATTCGTAGCGCCATTCCGTTCAAAAAACAAGGTTCTGGCAAGCCACGCCGCAGGCGGCGCCCTTGTTTTTCTCCGGGCCTGTCTCAACTCGGCCCTATGCCGCAAAGAACTCGCTGAGAGATGGAATCACAAGAGGAGTAGACCAGAATGAACCCCTATAACGTCAACGTCAAAACCGCCGCTGCAGAATCTGCCGAGAGATGTGAAAAGGCGAAATGGTGCGAATCAGAAACCCCTGAGCCGTGGGAAAAGCCCGGCGTGCAATATCCTGCTGCCGTGCGAGCGTTGGAAATGGAGTTTATTTACTTAGACGACCTGAATGACCTGTATGCGCAAAGCAGCACCTCACCTGACGAGCTGGAGCAGGCTCTCTATGTGATTTTCGGCCGAATGACAGAGCTTGTCCAAAGCTGCGGTGCTGATTATAAGCAGCCTGACAAGCCGAGGGTTTCATACGAGATGGCCAAATACTGGATCAGGGGGCAACGGGTAGCGCAGCAATGCTTCGGGGAAATCGGTCAGCGCGCCTGGGAGCATGCACGTTACAGACTGGCGTTCGAGTTGGCGGTGGAGTATTCGTACAACTGACCTGCTGGACGATATTGTATCAAAAAGACCTGTTAATAGGTCTTTTTGGTGGTATAATAAGACCTGTTAAGCGGTCTTATTAAGTCGAGGATACCATGCCAAATATCATTCTGAGTGACACAAGCGCGAGCATCAGCGAGCTGAAGAAAAACCCTATGGAAACCGTTGGCGCCGGCGCCGGTTTTCCGGTGGCCATACTGAACCGCAATAAGCCAGAATTTTATTGCGTGCCGGCGGCGCTCTACGAGCAAATGCTCGATGCCCTCGATGATCAGGAGCTGGTCAAATTAGTTAATGAGCGCCGCAGCGAGGTACTGGTTGACTTCGATCTGGATCAGTTCGCATGACGTATACGGTCAAATTTCGTGAGTCGGCTCTGAAAGAGTGGGGCAAGCTCGACAAGGCGCTGCAGCAGCAGTTCGCCAAAAAGCTGAAAAAATGCTGCGAGAACCCGCATATACCCTCGGCAAAACTACGGGGGATGCCGGGGTGTTACAAAATCAAGCTGCGCGCCTCGGGTTTTCGTCTGGTTTATGAAGTGATCGACGATTGCCTGATTATCGCGGTGGTTGCCGTCGGAAAACGTGAGCGCGGCGATGTGTACCAATTGGCCAGCGAACGTCTGAAATGAAACAGGGCGCAGGCCGAAGGCTTGCGATAAATATAAAAGTCATTGGAATATAAGGATTTATTTGAATGATAGTCGTAAAACCGATCTCGAGCAAAGAACCAGACCTGTTGGTAGGAAATGAACACAAAACACTCATAATCAAGGATTTATCCGGCGTTGTACTGGCAAGCTTCAAGCCTGATGGCGCTGGCTGGACGCATGACCAATTGCTGGCCATTGATATCCACAGCATGGCGCCAGAGGGATGGGATGCCTACCTGGCTGATGATTGGATAGGCAGTTCAGAAATATAAACTTGCAACAAGTCGCTCTCGGAACACCTTTCTTGTAACTCTTGTGAGCTTCCTCCGGTGGCTGGCCGCACACGTCCAGCCATCAGCCCAACTCGACTAGCCGCCCGCCTGCGGTCGCCAAGTCTCGCCGAACCCGCGTTGCGGTTTCGGGCCAGTCGGCTATGGTCTGAAAGCCAACTGCAAGATCAAAGACTAGCGCTTGCAGCCGGCGATGCCGGCGCCGCTCTCACTGCCCGGCCGCTAAGGCGGCCGTTCGCTAAGGCAGCCAGGCTAAAGGCCTGGCACTTTCTGGTGTATCCCCTCAGGCCCGGCATCCGCGCAGAGAGACTGTCCCCGTGACAGACGCTGAGCCGGGGCGCCGCCGGCACAAGGGTACGCGTTGCCGGCGTCCTCACCCGTTCGCACTCCCTTCCTCCCTGCGGTCGTCAGGTCGCTTGCGCTGCGGCCTGCGGCGCCGCCCTTGTACCGTCAGCTGATACCCCGTCTCGGTCTTGTTGTCACGGCGCCAGGCTCCCCGCGCCGGCAAAAGCCAAAAGGGGAATACACCAGAAAGAAGCCGTTGCGGCTTCTGAGTTACTGACTAACGGGAGTGGTTATGTCAACGATCGAGCAACAGCAGCAACAACAAATGGTTTTTTATATTCCGGGAACAACGTGGCCACTGGATGTCGCAATCTGGCTGGAAGATCGCTTTGTCACGTCGTCAGGCAAAATGCTTGAACAGCTACAGCAGCGTAATCCTGCATGTATTCTGGTGTCGTATGAAGAAGCGAAGCGCGGTATGTATGAGGCCGCAAGTCTGCCTGTCCGTCGTATCAGCAAAGATGAGTACATGGACAAGTTGGAGATGTTGCCGCCGCTCGATTGGAAGTATTTTGATGGCCACGAATCTTTCAAGATGATGGAAATGTATTGCGGGAATATTACCGATATTTTCGCCCAACTTGGCAATAGTTATTTTGCGATGCGCGATCATGTTTCGTTACCACATGCTGAGATTATGCAGCGTGTGCGTACATTTATCGATGCCGAGTCAGCGGCCGTAGCAGCCTGAATAGTTTCCCTCGGTGTTGGCAACGCCGGGGGATCCTCGATAAGAAGGAAATCGACAATGATTATTGATGACTATATCGCGGCGATCGGTCGTAAAATTTTAGAGCAATGGCAAGAAAATAAACCGGTAATTATTCCAGCTCTTAAAGGTTTTGAGTGGGCACAGCTGCTCCGCTACTTAGAACTAAAACGGGGCTATGCGTGTTGATTCATGATATGAACTGAGCCACCCAATTGGGTGGCTTTTGATTCCGGCTGTCGCCTTTCAGCGGCGTCGAGCCGCTGAAAGGCGAACAAAACGCTTGCAGCGGGCTAAGCCCGCGCCGCTTTTGCAGTTTCCATCAAGATGAAAACTGTAAGGCTATCAGGCTCCGCCTGATGTTACGTTTTGGTGTTTCCATTTCCTCTTCGGTGCTTAGCGGCATGTCTTTTGCTGTGACAGACCTTGTGCCGGGGCACCTACATCGCAAGGGTTCGCTATCGCCGTCCATCCTCGCCCGTTCGCACTCACTCAACGCAGTTTCGTTCGCTTGCGCATGCGGCCTGCGGTGTCGCCCCTGCGTTGCAGGTTTATACCCCGTCACGGTCATTGCGTCACAGCACAAGACGCGCCACTCCGGCAAAACCGGAATAAATGGCAACACCGAAAACAGACTGAAGGGGATGAATATGAAACGACTGTATAGTGGATTTCGCCAGGCAAATGTGATCCGTAAAACTCGACCATTAACAAATGATGAGTTATTCCGTCACGTACCAAGTGTCTTCTCTGAAGAAAAACATGCATCACGTAGCGAGCGTTATACCTACATACCAACGATTAATTTGTTGGATAGACTCCGCGAAGAAGGTTTCCATCCATTTTATGCTTGCCAAACAAAAGTTCGCGATGATGATAAACGTGGTCACACGCGACACATGTTAAGGCTTCGTAGAGATGGTTTCGGTCAAAATGATGAAGTTCCTGAGATTATTTTACTCAATAGTCATGATGGGAGTAGCAGCTATCAAATGATTCCGGGCATATTTAGATTTGTTTGTAACAACGGTTTAGTGTGCGGCGACACGTTCGGGGAAGTCCGTGTTCCTCACAAAGGAGATGTTGTTGGACGCGTGATAGATGGTGCTTATGAAGTGCTAAGTTTCTTTGAAAAAGTAACGGATTCTCGTGATGAAATGAAGGGGGTCTTTCTTGATAAAGATGAACAACATGTTTTTGCTGAAGCTGCATTAGGTTACAAATATTTTGGAGAGCATCAACCAATTACCGCAGAACAGGTTCTGAGTCCGCGACGTTGGCAAGATAAGAAAGATGATTTGTGGACGACGTTTCAACGGGTTCAAGAAAACATTATAAAAGGCGAAATACCTGGAATCAGTGCCAACGGAAAACGAAACAGAACTCGGGCAGTCAATAGCATAACTGGTGATGTAAAGCTCAATAATGCGTTGTGGAAAATGGCTGAAACCATGAAAAATTTGAAATCTTAAGGGTAGGATTATGGCGGTGATGTTGCCGCCAGATATTAATAAATATGAAAAGACAAATTGAATTTAAACGATGCCTTGTTTGCAGTACAGATCACTTGACGTATGAAGATAATTTGATTTTAAGTAAAGCAAAAAGTGAGAACTGGATTCTTGGTTATGACTACGGATTTGTTATTGATTTATGGAAAAGGCATCATTTTATTTTGCATGCAAAACGATTCGGATTATCTAAAGATTTCAGAAAGTTTATTCTTAATCTTATAAAAAAACATGATATAGAAATGATACAATTCGATTGCGACGCTGATGTATTAGAGGGTGTTAAACTGCATAAATCTGATTACTGGTGACCCGGTTTTAGCCGGTATCGGTATCGAACCGATACCGGCTAATCTAACGACATTGTGCTAAATAAAATTAAATCACATTTTTTGTTGTTCTGTCGTGTTTTTTTCTTTCAATTGACCCTTTTTTTTTCTTCCTGATTTGATGGGAGTTGTGCTTTTTATAATTTCATTTATTGCTCTTTCACTAACTACGATTTCACAGCTTTCAAGTGCTGACTTGATATCCTTCGCTGTGTACCCTTTTTGAGTAGCTAGCAATATGATCTGTTCCTTGAGTTCATCCAAAACTTCCTTTCCACTTAACCTCTCTTTGCTCAAGTCTGGCAAGTCTGCCAGTGATACTTTTGCCAACTCAACTTGTTCTTGACTGTATTGGTTCTTCGTAGCCATTTCTCTTTCCTGTGCTAGTCATCAATCAACTTGTGTATCAATGATATACGTCAGTGTCATCATGACACAACAGGCAAATTTGTTCTCTCATGGTGTAATGACAATCCAGGCAAAGTAGGCCATAATACGTGAATCCGGTTTCAAACACGGGACAGGATATGTTTTGTAGCACCGCCTGCACGCAGTCGGCTCTACAAAACGTCCTGGTCAGGGCAGAGCCCCGACACCCCACGAGACTGTAAACTGACGAGACTGATAGGGATAACATCACCATGAGTAAAAGCGAGCGCCGGAACAGAACAGCCCTGCTGCCCAGCATTCGTTGCTTCCCAGAGGAAAAGTCAGTGATCCAGGAAAAGGCGACCGCGGCCGGTTTAAGTATCGGGGCGTACATGCTTAAGTGTGGCCTCGGTCGCCGAATCGATGCTCGTTGTGACGTTGAGCTCATCAATGAACTACGCCGTTTAGGCGGCCTTCAAAAACACCTTTTCAACGAGGGGAAGGGGAGTGTAAGTGATGCTTTCAGTAAGCAGTATTCGGATGTGCTTATTGCGATAAAGAAAGCCATCATCGCAATCGATATGGACATGACCAATGAAGGTGATAAGGCATGATCCCTATCGTTCCTGAGAAGCGCAGAGATGGGCGTTCCAGCTTCATTCAGTTGGTCAGTTATCTGACGCTGCGCGATGAGGATAAGCCTGATTTGCCTATCTCTCCTGAGAATCCCTATGTTCGTCCATCGCGTTCAAAAGCTGCAATCTTTGACCGCCTGGTGGGGTATCTTGATCGTAATGCTGGGGGAGATCAGCAGACCCTTTTGGCTATGTTTGCAGACGGTACGCAGCAGGTTAAATCAGGGGAAGTAGTGTGTGAAACGAACTGCTTCAGTCTGGAAACAGCATCGGCGGAGATGAATGCCGTGGCTATGCAGAACACTCGCTGCGTCGACCCGGTTTATCACTGCATTCTTTCGTGGCGTGAAGAGGACACTCCGACCGATCAGCAAATTTTCGAGAGTGCGCGTTATTGCATTAATCAGCTGGGAATGGCTGATCATCAGTACGTGTTTGCTGTCCATCGAGACACCGATAACGTCCATTGCCATATCGCGGTTAATCGTATCCATCCCGAGTCCTATCGTGCGGCCAACATGTATAAAGATGTCGACACACTTCACAGAGCCTGTCGTCATCTTGAGTTGAAGCATGGGTTTACACCTGATAACGGTGCATGGAAAGTAAATGAACAGCAGCAGGTTGTTCGTAGCCAAAATGAATTCAAATCTATCCCACGTAAGGCGCGGCAGCTGGAGTATTATGCTGATTCAGAAAGCCTCTTTAGTTATGCTGTAGGTGAATGCCGTCAAGCGATCGGCGACATCATGGCAGATCCTAAACGCCTATCCTGGCAGAACCTCCATGATGAATTGAATCGTGCAGGTCTTGTGATGAAACAAAAGGGAGAAGGATTAGCCATCTACTCGATTCAGGACTCGAGCTTGCCGCCTATTAAGGCAAGCAGCTTGCACCCTGATCTAACACGTACCTGCATGGAACCGTATTTGGGCGAGTTCACTTCCACGCTTGATGCTGTGGCATCTCCTAAGCAGCCAGAATACGTATATGACCCGCGTTTCCACGCACGCGATCTGATGGCACGGGTTGAACGTCGCCAGGCCAGGGCCGAAGCAAGAGAAGATCTTAAAGCCCGTTATCAGGCGTACAAATCGGCATGGGTTCGACCAAAATTGGATGCTGATGAAATCAAAGCCCGGTATAAAAACATGTCCAAACGTTTTGCCTGGCGTAAGGCTAAAGCGCGCGTCGAATTACGCGATCCGCTTCTGAGAAAACTGACGTATCACATTATCGAAGTTGAGCGAATGAAGGCTATGGCCGCATTGCGATTGGCCATCAAGGAAGAACGGCAGGCGTTCAAAGCTGCTCCGGAAAACCGACGTCTGTCATATAGAGGATGGGTTGAACAACAGGCGTTGATGCACGATCAGGCTGCAATTGCTCAATTGCGTGGATGGTCCTATAGATTGAAACGCTCATCCCTGACTTCGAGTGTTTCTTTGAATGGGATCCGTTTCGCGGTCTCGGATGACAGCAAACCATTAGCCATAGATGGTTACCAGACCCGAATCATGCGAGACGGTGTTGTTCAGTATGTTCAGAATGGGGTTGTTCAATTGCAGGATCGTGGTGAGCGCATTGAGGTTTCCGATCCACAGGTTGAGGATGGGCAGCACATTATTACCGGGCTGGTGATAGCGCAGAGTAAATCGGGTGAGGAGATGGTACTGGAGGGCGATCGTCAATATGTCCAACAATCTTGCGAACTTGTCTCTTGGTTTAATGAAGCGTCAGGAACCTCCCTGCCATTAACAGAAACCAGTCAAAGAACGCTTGCAGGATATGGATCACTGCCAACCGAAAATTCCCATGGAACGACTGATGCAAGTGTTAACGAGCGGCATGAACTGGATGGTTATATCCAGCGGCCAACTGGTCCTCGTCCTCACTAATTTTAAAAAAAAAAAACCGACTGCAGGCCTGATAACCTGAGTCGGCTTTTCATTAATGTAGGCGTGAGTATAACGTCTTCAGCATGGGTTGGTAGGCTTGCCAACCCTCGTCATCGTTCCCTTCAAGCTCTGTGAACATATCGATAAGGCGGTGAAAAACGCTATCGTGCTTTTCCTCTGTAAGGATATCTGGAGCTGGGAAATGGTTGAGTAGCCTGGCAGCTTCGTTATGCAACATTTCGATGTGAGTTTGTGATTTTTTATCTTCTGTATTCTTTAATTTCTTCTCTGCCAGGACAATCAACAGGGTGGCGCATAGTCGAACCATCTCAATGTACCCGCGTTGATAGTCCATGGTGTCTTCACTCATTTTAGTGCCTCAATATCCTGGGATTAACGGTTGGCTTTCTTGCCAAAGTCGTTCGAATTCTTTCTGGTATACGGCGACCAGATTGGGTTGATTGTGAATGACCAAAACGTTCTCAGCATTATCGCGATCGGCGGCAGTTGGATAGTTATAGCTGCACAGTATTATCATCGACCAACATCGGCTTATTGTGCATGATGGCGTATTGGCCATTGCTACGTACAGAGATACCTTTGTTGGTAAGGTAAGTGGCAACGGTATATTTTGCGTTAGCTTTGGCTTCTACCACAATGCGGAAGTTTACTCCTCGGCGTTTTGCTGCAACAAGGCGCTACTATTGCGGCAGCCGTTTAGCATTTACCCATATCGCTCCTCGCGATGGTGTTCGGACGTAGCGAGAGCCTTGGCTATGTCCTTTGACACTCTTATTGGTTTTGGAGCCATAGGTTGTTGTTTCCAGCGTCGCTTGTGCTGCTGCAATGCCACCCTGGCGGCTTCAAACAGCAAAATACCGCGTTGTGCTGGCGTATAACTGACGTCTGCCCGGTGGTTAAGATCCAGAGATAGCGCCACTACGCTTTGCAATACAGGGTCCATCAGGCCGTTGCAGGTTGTTTGAGATGGTGGCGATTCCAGGCGTGTTAGGATGGTTTCGACTTCTTGTGCGGACGGCGGCAGCTTTTTCTTGAGCGTGGGGTTCGCATCCAATAGTTCAGCTTCTGTTGGCATATCGAGGTTCACAAACCGGTTAATACGCATTGGCAGTGCTGAAGTCATCTTATCGTCATCTTGTATGTAGATGGCATTACTCGGGATCAACGCGCTTTTGAAAGAGATCATACCTTCGCCAGGGTTCATATCTTTCAAATCACCCAAATCGAGACGGTCCTTTTCCCTAATGACGTTACTGCCGGCATCCTCGAAATGTGGCGTGATCAGCCCGCCTTGCTGCTCTACGGCTCCGAGTTCAGAATAGTACCCTTTACCGCCGGTAATCCGTGCAAGTTCGAAGGTATCCTTCTCGTCCTGCAACGTCATGAACCACTTTGTCAGCAGGTTGGCGTTTACGGTCATGTACTCGCCCTTGTGCTCGGCGATGAAGCGTTGAATGTCCTGTGCAGATACGATGAGCATATAGCCCAGACTGCGCATCTGGCTTGCCAGATTATCCATGCCAGGACCGAAATAGGCGCCCAGCTCGTCCATGGCGATCGGGAACGGAAAATTTCCTTTGTATTTTTTGACTATCAACACATCGTTCATCATGCCCTCAAGTTCAAACCCCAAATCTCTGGCCATGGTCATGCGTATCGCCGAAATGTAGAGTTTGCCAATATTGGCAGCTTCGCCTTTAGATAACTCCAACGCAGGAATGGTAGTGCAGAGGATGCGGTCGTTATGCAGAATGTCCTCAATATCGACGTCGCCGGCGTCAGTAGAGAAAATATGGCCGTAGAGATCGTTAAACATGGTCAGCATGCGGTTGAATTGCTGAATGAGATAGCCATGCTGGTCGTAAACGCCTTGTTCCCACTCAGAGGGGCGGCTGATAAGTTCGATTCTAAAGCCTGCCAGCGTGTTGAAGTAGTTTTCCAGCGGGTTATATGCCTCCTGATGCCAACCATCCCTTTTGGCTTCCAGATAGAGCTCCGCCAATTTTCTCAGCGGCAGGTATTCCTGAATGACCCGTTGGGAGATCCGCCGCTTTTCGCGTTTGCACTTGTAGTAAACCGCATAGACCAGCGCGGCTAGCATTGACTTGGCCTTGTCTTGCCAGCCTTGATCGCCGCTGCCGGCAGGCGGCAACATGGATTCCATCAACTGAATGATGAACGTGGTATTGGCAGTGCCGAACAAATTTATGGTGTTCGAAGGCTGGCGCTTTTTGTCATTCAGTAGCAGCTGCAGCAGCTTATCGGAACCGCCAGTCATGAAGTTGAGGACGTAGAAATCATCCTCACGCCCAAATCGGCGTGCGAGTGACCACATGGCGAATGCCAAGGTATTCTGTCCCTTACCATCAGAATAACAAATCCCCCGGCCCCAACAGATAGCATTGAGGAAGACTGATAACAGCGCTTCCGTTTTCCCGGAACCTGTAGTTGCCAATAGCAACATGTGCCTCAGTGCATCATCGAGCGTCAACCACAACTCGCGTGCAAGGGCTTTGCCTCTGGCAAAACCCAGGCACATCACACCTGCCGCGCGCTGGTACTTACGGGTTCGCACCACATAACGGAAAAATCCGCCGATGCCGTTCCGATATTTTGGCATTTCACGTTCTGTGGTCAGATCCATGCCACCTATATCAGTAGGTAAGCGTAGCGGCATGCGAAATGGCTGATCGCCGAATAGCATTAACTGCAGTAGCGCCGCTGGAGTTGTGAGCAGCAACGAAGCCGGTGAGTGTATAGCAAGTCCAATGGCGCCAGCGAGAGAAAGCTGAACGCCTATCGGTGAAAGTAATGCATCTTGAATGATGGTTTGGCCAAGGGGGCGCCGAACCCGACGGGTATCGACTTCAACAGGCTGAGACATAGGTGTTCCTGGTGGTCTATCGGTGATGGGGCCCGGAGCAGAGTCCAGGCGATCGATTACGGGGTGACGATGTTTTGGCTGAGGAATGCATCTAGAGCTTCATCGCTTTTCAGGGATGGCAGCGGGATATAGCGCCCATCATCAGCGATTAGTGAGGGGGTGCCCGGCAAATTGTAGATGTCGAAGGCCTGATCGTTTTTGGCGATCGCCTGATTACCGGCATCACAGGTTATGTTTGATTTAGTGTTTTCACCAGGTGAAATGCCTGCATCAGCCTGGAAAAGTTGTTTCCATAATTGGCGCCGATATTGCGGTGCCTGGCAAAGCACAGGGCTCACTTGGTCGACGGTTTGCTGTTTTCCGACGAGTGTGACCGGGAAGATCTCAATATTGAATCTTTCGGAGAGCGCTTCCAGGGCCGGCTCAATAATTTGGCAGTTGTGACATAACGGATCGGCAAAAACGTAGAGGGTACGCTGATGCCCACTGGATAGGGGAATGGTGTACTGCCCTGTTTTTGCCGCATTACGTAGTGCCTTGGCAACGGCCTGGTACTGATCTGCTGTTACTTTCAATTCCGGCTGTGGGGTTGCGGTAACGGCATTCTCCAGCGTGTTTGGCGTAACGTGCTGCGTTAGTGGTGCTGACATATCCCCCGGTTGATTCGAATACCAGAAGCCTGCTATAGCCATGCTGAGGGCTATGGCGCTCATCATGTAACCTAATCGTTTCCAGCAGCGGCGATATGCTTGGCGTCGGTGTAGTAACGCTGCATTAATCGCGTGAAGCATCTCAGCAGCATCCTTCGTTCCACAGCCCTGTAGGATTGCCGCTGGGCCAAGGTCACGATTATCGTGCCAAATGGCGTCATCTTTTAGGTAGAAACGAGGATACGGACCGGGATCGAGTATGGCGACCACCTGGTCGTTTTCTTGTTTGTGATTAAATACGGACAAGGTTCTGCCCTGCAGTGAAGCAGTATAATTCGATTTCATTGTCATTGGCTCTATGGTGTGGGCTTATCTCGCCCGAGGGATGAAGTGGGCGCGGCCTGGTTTTTGGGGGGAGGTATTCGCTCCAGGGATAGTGGCTTTCGTCTGCAGTGGTGCTGTTTTGCTGGCAGTTTTCACCGTAGTGTCCGCTAGAGGCTGCAATATCACGATTGGAGCATCTTCATCTTCATCGAAGACCTGTTCACTGAGGACAGAGGTATTCGTCGTGCGATTATCGATGATCAACCCGACGCTGCGAAGTTCGTCCTCTAGGCCTTTAATGGCTTTATCCATCCTGTTTTCCGGCACGGGGATTGATGCATGAAGGCGTTCTCCCATTTGAGCTACCACGGTTTCCCAGTTAGCGGCTGCAATGACTCCTGCGCCTTCAATAAAGGCCTTCGGGCGTCCTGTTGAGGCCAGGGTGTACCAAAGCGGCCGATCGAGACCTTTGAGCCAACGAAACCGAGCGCATGGCAGGCGCATATCCCGGTTATGTAAGGCATAAAGTGCAGTACGTGTTGTTGAATGTTGGTGAAGCCATTCTTGAGCAGCTGGTGTTTGCGTTACTCTTTCGAATGCCTTGCTGGCGAGTTGGAGTACGGGATATCCCTTTTGTCCTTTGTCCCGCCTGCTTTTGATAAGGCATGAACGGTTCAGGCTATCGAGCAGAGCTTCAGCGGCTTTACGATCGTTCAGAAATGCGACTAGGCCAAATATGGCAACCAGAGCGCGCTCATGGGCGTTAAAGCTGGAAAAGTTTTCTAACGGAGTGCCAAGTTGACATTCGAACGCAGTTTGCGTTCTTTGGGTATCAAGGCGATCACCAATAATCAGCTTGTGTTCAACGGCAAATTCTTCCGGCCACTGGGCGCTGCGATGTTCTGGCGGATCAACGTTCAGCAACTGTGTCTTTTTATCGCCATAGCAGAGTGCTGGTATGATGCTTGGAGAAAAGCGCGCCATGATATGGGGCAGAGTATAGACATCAATATGGCGCCGGGTCTGGTTCCGCGGATGGTTGCGCACCATGAGCAGCCCACCCATAACAATCAGGACCATCGGCGCCAATAAGATCCCCGCAGTATGATTCATAACGTCGATAAACTGACTCCATGACAGTTGATTAACTTGACTGCCTGCCCAGGCAAGGAGGTTTAGCTTTTCTGCGACCTGGTTATGGACACGGGGAAAGTCGCATAATGACCACAGTTGGTAAAGTAGCCAACAGCATCCGTACATTACAGGGGGTTGATAGATCCAAAGCAGAAATGCTGCCAAAGCGGCAACGAGTAGCAACATAAGACCTTGCTCGTTACCGGCTCTGGGCTGCAGGTGACTTTTGGCATTCATGAATTACTCCAATATGTTTAAACCCAGTCATAAGGAAAATGACTGGGTTTAAACAAGAGGTTGCACCAAATAGGGAGGGTGGAAAAGAAAGAGCGCCTAGAAAGGCGCTCGATAATATGAACTGAGTTAAAAAATTAAAAATGAGTTAATAAGCCAAAGATTTTTGTTTCACGAACTTGTTGAAAGTGTTGCCTGAGTCTTTTTCTGGTCGATAAGATGATGACAGTAAAGCATCCAACTTGCGACCAAAGTTCATGCATTTACTTTCCGTTCCTGCACTGATACGGAAGTAGGGGAAATAAACGTCATTAAACTTCAGTGTTAGCATATTTCCATTGCACTCATACCCTGAAAGTTCGAGTGTCGTCTTTCCTTGGTAAATGGACTCAGTAGTTGACACCAACAGTATGGTTCCGCTTCTAACATCAATACCTAAGTATTTACCTGCATCCAGGATTTTGAGTTCATACTCTTTGGTTGGAGAAAACTCATTGCACTTGAAGGCTTCGATTGCGTTACGTGTTTTTAATTTTGATTTTTCTTGCACTTTCGCAAATGCATAAATGAACGTTACGCCAATTGCCAGGAAGATGTAAGGCCACGATGGGTTGCTTCTTGCGTCGGATACGAGAAAAAGAACCATTGAAAAGAGTAGGCAGCCTACACCAGAGGTTAATGTAAAAAGTAAAAAGAGTGTCCTTAAGTGATTTTGGTATTTCGTCATTTTATACCATCTCCATTTCCATTGTTGTTACTTCTCATATTAGATCTTACACCAGGAGATCTTTGTAGTCCATTTGAAAAGCCGGCAAAGATACTTTTTGTTGACTCAACCATACCACCAAGAATGCTTGCAGCTTCACGACCGCCGAGCCATGAGATGATGTAGTCAGGCATGGTCACTTGCAACCCGAATACACGGGTAACTGTAGTGGTACATATGCGAGCATAAAGAGTGAGAATACCAATTAAAGAGAATATTCCGGTAATAGAGTTTGCTTGAACGTTAGCAATGGCAGGCCCTAGCATGAGGTTGAGTAGTGTACCCATTACGATCAACGTTATGCTTGCAAAGATAAATCCGAAAACCATTAACATTGGCCTAATCATAACGTCAATGAGAAATATATAGCCATATGCAGAACGATGGCCTCTATCTCCTTCTGTGCCGATATGAGTTGCAGCCCATAATGTGCCACCAGTGACGCCAACAAACACACTGACTATCCAGTTAGCCGCCGCTGTTAGCCAATAGATGAATGGTATAAATGGCAGGTAGATTGACAAGCTAAAACCAATGCCAAACAACATGAACAGAATAAAGTATACAATCGGAGAGAGGGCATCTAGCCCAGCCGCGATACCTTGAGTAGCATTACCAGAAAAGGCGCTGGCTAATTGACCCCAAAAACCTTCAGTGGAAACTGCAGCAAGAATTTTCGCACCAGTGAATATGCCGAGTGCAGCTTCGGCTCCGCCTAACGTGATATCACCAACATATTTCATTTTCAGCATTGGGTTCATTTGGTTTCCAGTACCAAAGTCACTGCCTAACTCAGATGTCGCGATAGCGTTCGCTAAATTCTGCATGGGGGAGTTCAAGAAACCGACAAAAACTGCACTGGCCTCAGATGCATCTAAGGATTGCTGGGTATCTTTAGCGCTTTCTGTCCCGAGTGGAGGTACAAAAGAAGTATTTTGCTTTTGAGTTCGATATACGGTGAATACATTATTAAATAGATCGCTTACGCCAACTTCTCCAATTCCAGAGCGACCAGTAATCACGGGTTTTAGCTGTACGGCATCGTTAATTTTATTATTTGCAGTGGCAAATGTTTGATACCACGACCCGAGAGCAAGCCACCCGCTTTTCTTCAACTGAGCGGCCAATACATCAGCCAGTTCGCTGGTTTGGCCTTGAGCGTTTAGGGTTTGATTGATGCGATTTTCGTAGGCCTGTGCGGCCCTTTGGATGTCAGTTTCGGCGTCCGGGAGCGCGCCAGTCCCACTGTTCTGCTTGTTGACTAATGCCGTTACAAACTGAGCGGCGGCTGTCGACAGGTTGTTTTGCATTTCATTCATGGCGCTCCGTTGTGCGCTGATAATGCTTTCTGTGTTTACAGGGGCAGGGAACAACCAGCCAGTGGTTTTGTCGGCGAGGCTTTCCGGCAGCCGAGCTGCGCCACACAATGCACTCCCGTTGCCGATCTCAAAACCATCGGTCAGGGTCTTGATGCCCATTAGTGGTGTGCCAGCCTGGCCGTATTGCTGATACATGTCACGCAGTTCGGTGTTGATACTGTACATGCACAGGTTCATTTCATAGATGGCTCGCGCGGCACTGACAGTTTGCGGTGCCACGGGTTGTACGACTAGGCTGTAGCCGTCCTTGAGAAGATCGACCGTGCGGTCGGTTACCACGTTCGCGCTGCCAATGCCCATAACGGATGCCGCCCACAAAAATATCAGTTGAGCGATAGACCAGCCTGACACGGTTGGCACCAAGGTCATGAACCCTGCTGCTGTGCTGACGGGACCGACCATTGAGCTCCCTTGGCTGAATACTTTGCCGCGCTGGCCGGCCTTGACCAGGTGCGTGAGGGTGACCACCAGGAACCACACCACGGCGATCGCCATGACGATACCGTTAAAAACAAAGAACAGTTCACCGACCATACTGGTTTCGGTAGATAACGGATTGGTGACAACGTCACCAAAAATCATAACCAATGCCTGACGAGACAGATCATCGGTACGTTTAGCTGCCTGCTCGATCGTGCTGAAGCTGACTGCGGAATCCGCGTGCGCGCAAAGGCAGAACAGGCCCAACAACAGGCCTGCTGCAAGTTTTCGAAAGGCATTCATAAGATTTCACCAGTCGGAGTGCCTGACGTAAACAGGCAAGAGGAAGTTATTGGATCGGGCGTTCGTACCGTAGAAGAACTTGCCACCAGGTGTTTTCCCGCAGAAAGTCGGTCAGGCTGCCGGCTTCCTCCTTGGAAAGGCGTTGATTGCGTAATTGCCATAGCCGCCAGGTGGAAATAAACGCTTGCAGTAATGGTATCGCTGCCAAAGCGAACAATGTAAAACACAGTGTTGCGGTCCGGATCAGCAGAGTTGGGGTAAATACCTCGCTGGCCAGAACCAGCAGAACGACCGACAAAGCGATCAGTATTGGTACTGCACCCAGAACGAGACACAGATGCTTGCGGCGCCTGAATCTGTTTATCAAGGTGATCACAGACTCGCCGCTGGCGGCCACTGCCTCCTCAAACTGTAGCGCGGGGAGTGTCTGTTGATGTTCAATCCGGTAGCCGTAAGCAAGCATCAGACTGCGCTTCAAGTTATTGGCGAGTGAAGGGCCAATTTTAGTCGCCGCGTAACGCAGTTCCGATAACGGTAGGAACAGATTTGCAGTGAAATACAGTCCCTTGCTGGCGCGCCTCCAAGACGTTTTAGATTTCGGGGATTGGTCAGTCATTACGAGCCCCTCCGGCGCTGAGTTCGTGCAGCTTGGCCTGCAGTTGTGGACGATAAACCTCGTTGGCATTTAGGCCCAGTTGTTGGCCTTGCAAGACGTTGCCTTTTTGCAGCTGCTGCTTTATCCCCAACAGCAACCAGTTTTGTTGCGCTTGCACACGGATAGATTCGCGCGCCAGGTTGTCGCCGTCCATCGCCTGCAGGTCGGTTTGATAGTCGGTGTTGGCATAGCGCCGACCTACGTCGAACTGCTCAAATTCCCGCTCCGACATCATCCCGGTACGCCGGGCCTCATCAGATGCTGTCTGGTTGAAGTAGGCGGCAGCTGATGGGGTCTGCATCACTTCTTTCAGCACATCGCGTGTTGCTTCACTGGGTTGACTGGAGGCCACCATGGCCAACATGGGTTCGCGTGCCGCGGTGTTCACTGCTTCGTACTGCGTCATCAGGCCAATATATTGGCGGCCGGAGGCGCTTTTTACTTCGCCTTTACTGAGCTGTTTCCCGGCCGAGGCTGGAGCACTGTTAAGTGCGTAAGCCATTGCTGCGTCGGTCTGTTTCTGATCGAAGGTTAAATCAGGCGCTTTGCCTTCAGCGCCGGCACCATCGAGTAGAGACGTAAACCGCTTATCACCCCCCGGCAATTCAGATAGGCGAGTGCATACTCCCGTGCCGCCGTAAGCAGCCATATCGGTGGCATCGCAGTAATCGGCATGTACGCCTGCGGCCCGAAAGGCTGTCTGTTCTGGTGCTGGAGCCGGGGCGGTCCATCCCTGGCGGATCATGGCATTGTTGATTCCCTGGCCCCGCGACAGCGAACTTTGTCGCGCGCGAGCGCGACTTTGAACTTGTGTGACCATGCCGGAACCAGATTCAGTACACAGGCTATCCGGTATGGTATAGGTTCGGCGCGATCGCTCGAGGCGTTCGGTTTGACGAGCAAAAATATCTTGATCGCGTTGTGCTTGTGCTGCCTGTTCGATTTGCGTGGCGATCTTGCCGCCGTTTTGGTTGATGGCGGCACCGATCTGCTGCTGTGTAGCAGCCATCCCTGTCAATGTACCGCTCATCTGCCCAAGGACCGGAGCGACCTGTGTCTCAATGGGAACGCTAGAGGTTACGACAACGGAGACAGCGTGCGCTGGAGAAGCTAATGCGGAGAGTACCAGCACGACCAGAGGGGAAAGCCTCATGGCAGGAGGGTATGATTTCATTTCAAAGCGTCCTCAAGAAAATACCGGCAAATAGCGCGGCCCAAAAATAGTGTTGTAAGCGAGGATGTGGAGGTTAGGTCTGCGGAGGAAAGCACGGATATACCAGTGATAAAGGCGCATGGTTGCTCCTTATGCTGCATCCCCCTGTACATAGCCGAGGCTTGCCAGCATGTCGTTGGCCAGTTGACGAATGGCGCCGCTTTCATCGTCATTGCCGGCGCGCTTTTTCATCATCGCAATATGTTTTTCTGCTGAACCGCCTGGGAAGGTTTTGGCCAACAAACGTCGGGCCGTTTGGCCATCCAACGCGTCATACAGCATGTTGCGTAGAGCGCGGTTTACCGGGGTCGAGTTTAATGCCCAGAGCCGCAGTGGCCCTGCGGTGTTTTTGAGCAGCTGAGCCACGTTGCCATTGGTGGTTTGGAAAACGGCCAGAAACGTGACGCCACTTCCATCCGGCGCGGCGCCGCGGGTTGTGTTGAGCAACCTATTTAGTGTGGTACGCGGCACCTTGAAAGTTTCCTGCAGAATAGGGAAGTCCTTAGTCCTTACCCGCATCAGGTACAGGGAGTTGGCGGATTCCAGGATTGTCTGCGGGTAATCATCC
The DNA here is from genome assembly GCF_059740205.1 of Serratia sp. LTN-2. Lineage (NCBI taxonomy): Bacteria > Pseudomonadati > Pseudomonadota > Gammaproteobacteria > Enterobacterales > Yersiniaceae > Serratia > Serratia sp. LTN-2. Next base: position 37,958 of record NZ_JCAXDO010000017.1, read on the forward strand.
AAATATTGCGAAGCGAACACCGTGCGGATACCGAATTTTCTTTTCTCGCGATCTTCGGTTTCGAGTGCGTCCCACAAAATGTCGATACCTCTGATGTTATGCAGCTCATCGATAAAGATGAGTTTGACCTCCTGATCCAGTTGTTCGATGCGTTTTCGATGCAGTGGTACATAACGTGGATCCAGATGATTGTAGAGTTCATCCTGGTACTGTGGCAGATAGAAGTCGTTAGCGCCGGCCAGATGGCGGGCGAACTGATACATGATACCTGTCTTGATTTTACCTTCCGGAGTTTGATTGCCGGCTACGTTGTTAACGTCGACGATACGAATGCGCGTATTTGGGTTGATGGAGTACCGCGTGCGCCCCGATATCAACGGGTAATCGAACAGCGCCTGTGTCAGACAGCGTGACACATAATGCAGTAATGACTCATCCGATCCGGGACGGTTGACGTTAGCGAAGACATTGCGCATTTCCTCGCTGTTTAGCGCCCCCTGCAGATCGTTGAGCTCAGGTACAGCTTGAGCCTGTGCTAACGCAGCCTCAGCAACGCAGCCGGCAGTGAACAGCATATCGCGGACTTCGTACCAGGTAGCGATCTCCCACCAAGCGGCATCATAGCGATTCAAACAGCCGCTTGTTTCCAGCGCGGCATCAACCTCCGGAACCAATGATGCTCCATAACGCACCGGTTCAATGTCGCTGTTCTTGCGGTACACCATCTCAATAGCGCGTGTCAGGATCTGTCTGCATGATGGGGCATCAGGTGCAGTGCCCAGCTGTGGATCGATACACAGGCTGGTCAACAGGCCGAGCAAGTAGTCACGTTCAGTGCTAATTGGGGCTTTAAGTCCAAGTTGGATATCGAACGGATTGCGGCAGAAATCTGCTGTATTACGCAGAATAATACTGGCAATTTTGTCCTTTTGTCCGTGGGGTAGGCTGTCATAGACCAGATCGTAAAAGCCCTGAGCGGTAAAGCCTTTGTCAATGAAAGCCATAAACGGCAGATCAGTATTACCGTTAGTGAGAGCATCGAGGTGAAGGCTGTTCGCTAACAGGGATTTGCCCGAACCTGGAGGCCCTGCGAGCAACTCGGTGTGCTTTTCCTGCAACGAACTGCCCAAGCCGATCGGATAAGGCTTGCCGTCGACGGTCTGGAAAATTGCGTTGCCTTCGTTACCCCAGGGGCTCGCTGGCCGTTGCAGCGGCATCAGTTTTAACGCTTCAGACAAAGGGGGGTACATTAGCGTTGGCGCGCTGAAACTAGACACCATAGGTAGAGTGTTGACCCAGGCACGAATGGGATCGCCGAAAGTACGGGTCACTGTTGTAACACCCCAGCTCTGGATTGCTTTTTGCAGTAACGTCAGATTGCGTTTCAAACGGCTTTTGTCTGCGTCCCAGGTACTGGCGGTGATACTCATCATACAAACAGGCTCTTTCTTGTGCTGCGCCATCAACCATGAAATGGAGTCGTAAATATCTCGTAGTTTAGGGACGAAGGCGGCAAACGACAGTAGCTGCTGCTTTTTTTCCAAAGCCTCACCGCCGCCGGGCATCAAGTCCAGACGCAAGCGCCAGGGTAGCTGCCGTGGTACTTTGGTGAACAGCTGGGCAAAGGATTCGGGGCGCTGAGGTGCCAGCGTCATGGCCAACTGACCGTGATAGAGTCCGTCGACCTCTATAAGACTGCCGTGGGTGTCGACCTCGGTGTCGCAGAACTGGAAATTCAAGTGCGGTGCCAGGGCTGCGCTGATATCGTCGCCGCGCAATTTTCCTTGAGGGATCACGCGATCGCCTGGCAGCAGGGGGCGCCACTCTTCATGGGTACTCAGCCGCTCTATTTCATCGCGGATCACATGGCCAGCTTCATGGGCGTCAAGCAATCGAACCATCACGCCGTCGTTGCCGTCGGCCAAATCAGTGGCCAGCTTATCGATAAATGCGTCGTGGCGCAGCTTAAGGCCTTCAAACTCGGCGTAAATCGGGTTTTGCCCGAAACGGGCTTCAGGAAGATTTTTGAATTGAGTATTCTGCCGCTGTATTTCTTCTCTACGTTCACTGAGCGGCAGAGCGCCAATGGCGGAATACACAGTAAGCCAGACTCGTTCGCGGGCGACATACGGCGTGAGTTTGACGATTTGCTCATCGACCAGGTCATCGAGAGCCAGACCAAGCTTACGGTAGGCGCGTCGTTGCGGTTCAACGAGACGAGTGATTTCTTCGGCGCTGCGCGTTGGATCGCGTTCGAAAACGATGCTGATTTTATGACCCAGGCTTTTGAAATCGCCGGTCAATGCATCGCGTAATTTCAGAACGAAGCGCAGGAAGCTGTCCGGCGTCGGTGTTTCATTTTCGTGCTGGGGAACTGCCTCACTGAACTCGCGAAAAGCTCCTAGGATCTCAAATGTGCTGGCATAGTCGTTAGTTTTAGTGACGTGTATGTAGGGAGCATCAAGTGAGGGGTGTCGGATTTTGTCGTCTGGTGTCAGGCCGATGACGGTACGCAGGTCACAATACTGTGCGAAATCGCGGCCTAGAACATAACGGGAGAAATAAGCAAAGAGATCTTCGATTTTATCGATAATCACAGTTAACTCCGGGACAGATAGTCGTGATAGAAAGCGCGCCACCAGGTTGTTCCCGCTTCAAGACCGTCAGTGGCCAGCCAGTCTTTTATACGTGCGGGATGTAACACTAACGCGAGATGTTGCCAGCGCTCCGCTGCAGTTTGTCGACCTTCCTCATCCAGTCTGCTCAGAGCCTGGGCGAACGCTTGCGGGTGTGTGGTGCCCCAAGCTTGTTTGACGGGACTGTCGTGGGTTGTCAGCCAGTCCAGTAACGCTTGTGCGTCGCTGCGATATTCATCGTCGGTGGAGGATAATGCCTGCACGATAGCCCGCTGCAGATGATTTGCATCTTCCGGAGCCAAAGCAGGCAGATAAACCATCACACCCGCTTCGGCAGAAACAGAGTCGAGTTTTTGCCAGGCTTCGCAAATTGGATCTGCGACCCCCAGGTTGTCCTGGGCAGTATTCAATGGATTGGTGTCCCTAAACACGGCCCTGTTGTGTGGTGATGAATAACCGCAATAGTCACAGCTATGACCGCCACGGCGAGCCTGATCGTCCAATGCATCGCGCTGCGCAGGTGTGAGAGCATGCCCGGTAATTCGCCGGGAGATGGAGAAAATAAGCATGAATATTTCCAGAGATCCTGGTAGCAGGAAGGCCATCCCGAACGGGATGGCCTGGAACAATTAACCAGCAGTTACGGGCTGCATTCCCATCTGTTTCTGACTGCGGTTTGCGACCTGGTCAAGTGCCAATAATGCAGCGCCGGCTACAATTGCAATCATGATATGAGAAACTTTAATCTGAGGATTATTCTTCTTAGAGATCATCATGATAATTCCTGCAGCTATACATAGCAGGCCGATCACACCGATAGATTTAACAAACGGGTCTTTCAGGGAGGTTACTCCGTTAAGCATGGCTTCGATTGATCCAGCAAGATCATCGTCCGCATGAGCCAGCGGGGCAACGACCATACTAATCACTGCTGCCAGAATACTGGCGATATGTCGACGAAGGGCATCGGCCACCATATAGATTTTGACTGCCGCGTGCAGGGGAGCATTTTTCAGGGATTTCAGAACGTTCATTTCTACCTCGTAGTTTTACCAATGGATATTAAGAGTGTTTTGCAGTGCATCGAGTACACGCGGATTGGCGGCGAGCATAGTGCCGATGATCAGACGCTTTGCGCCGCTAACAACGTCATCACCGGCACTGAGCCCGGTGTGGCCGTCTTTCTGTGAACGCCGCAGGCGCAAAAGCCCCTGTAGCGCGTAAATCACGCCGACCAGTTGTAACAAGGTCAGGGTTGCGTTGATGGCCGTGGCGGCCGGGCCGTATTTTCCTTCGGAGACATAGGCGATGGCGCCAAAGGTAACGCTACCGAGCGCCATCTGGTTTGATGTAGCGTTCATCACCTGGTGAAGGGCGATAGTGGCACCGCACATCACGACAACGGTGACAATTTTGCCGGCGCCGTCTTGTACCTGCCCGCGTCGAGCTTTGCCGGCGATGCTGCTCAAGTGCATGGCCATCATGACCAACCCACCAACTAAACCGATCGCCAGTACCAGGCGAATACCGACGTCTGTCACATTGTTGACTGCGTTGGCCAGCATCTGGACCAAATCCATAGCGTTCCTTACCGAATGGTTCCGGCGGAGGTGATCACCTCACGTTTTTCAGTATCGATACGCAGTACTGTTGCGCGCCCCAGGGAATCGCCTGGTCGTAATGCCCAACTGCTCCCCTGATAAGTCACCCAGGCCAGGTCCGGATACAGACTGGTTATCGAGGCTCCTTTGAGGCTGTGGTTCGCGTTTGGGCGACGTGAAGCAGTATTTCCGATTGGTTTAGCGGCAGGCATAACCGCAGCAGGTTGGGGCTGTCTTACAGCTTGAGCAGCAACTTGCTGCTCAAGAGCACGCAAGCGCTGATCCAGTGATTTGAGACCTTCTCGATTATCGCGAGCGTATACCCACACGTTGTCTAGAGCTTGTGCCGTTGCCTGCTGCGCATTGTCCTCGGCGTTAGTTAGCGATGCGGTTTCACCGAGAGGTTCAAGTTCGCGATCTGCTGATTCGATATGCACTCCTGCTGGGGGGGACTGGGGTGCTGCTGGCGCTGGAGTTGGCGTGGGCTGTATTGGTGTCTCTTGAGTCACGAATTGGGTGCTGCCGTTACTACCACTGGACTGTGGTGTGTTGCGTAGCACACCGTAGGTGACTATGGCTAACAGCGCGATTATTAGGGCGATCATCTGAAGACGTGTAACTTTTAAGCCCAAGGGCAATGTGATCAGCCGTGGTTCTGAAGGCTTACGAACGATCGGAGTCTCTGCCTCGATTGGTTCATCCAGTTGCTCGTCCGGGGGCGGGTTATTCAGGTCGAAATGAGACTTAGACATTAACGCTCTCCTGCGAGGGATGTGGTAATAGCATCCCGATTGATGCGATCGCTGGCGTATACGCCTTTCATGAAATGAATCGCGATGGTTTGGTTTTTGAAGACTTTCACCTGTTTGACCGGTAACCGTGCAGCGTCGGCCGCCATCACCTGTCCGGCTTGAGTACCGATACCGCCAGCGACGGTGCCCGCGAGGGCTGAACCTTTCACCTGTCCTGTACCGCCGCTGATGGTGCCGGCATTGGTGGCAAGGATTTGGGTATTTTGCTGTTCGTACAGCTGACCGGCTTTTCCTATGCCCATGGCCAAAGCAGGTAGCAAAATACGACTGACGTAGCGATTATTGACGTCGCTGGAGACGGTAGATTGCAGGGTGTCGTCCTGCAGCGCGTAGGCATCAACCTGGTAGTCGACGCCATTAAGCGTCATTCGAGTGAAGTGGATCACGACACCATCGCCGGCCAACTGTATGCCCTTAGCGGTGAATTCTGCACCGGCCAACTGGCCGGCTGGTATGTGGGCCAGCACCAGTGAATTAAGGTTGTCAGAATCGATGGCATTGTCGACCACCGCCGGGCGGCGAGTGTTTGGCGGCACAATGACGGCATCACCAGATGTACGAGCTGAGGGAGGGACTTCCGAGGCGACAGTTGCCTCTCTTCCAGGCAGACTCTGCGACCACTGACTGAAAGCGTTATTGCCGGCCCCGGCTTCGTGTTCTCCTGCAGCAGGTGTCTGCCCAAAGGTGCCAGCTAACTGCATGTTGCCCGGTCGCCAGCGATCGTTGAGCAGCTTCAGATAGCTTTTTAACGCTGCTTTTTGATCCTCTTGGATGGCTCCCCCAGACTGAGGAACTGAGGTGGTGTCGGTTTCCGCGGTTGTTTTAAGGGCTACCGGCGGAGGCGGCTCATTTGGTGTTTCGATTTGCACATCACTCATGCGCAATGAAGCGATAAAACTACCATCGCTGGCAGCTGCTGCTTCTGAACCAATACGGTTACCCGTTTTGATCAGCTGCTGATATTGCGCTGTTTCCTGAGAGGTAACCGGCGCGCTATTGGCTAGGTTGTTAATAGCGTATTGCGATGGGGTCGGTGCCGGCTGGTTCAAATAGCCCCAGCCCACAAATAACAGAGCGAGCAGGCCGATGCCTCCGGATAACAGCAGGAGCAGGCTTTTTTTGCCGTCGCTCGCCGCATCTTTTTCGATGGCCATAGGGTTACTCCAGATTGATGGTCAGTGGTGTATTGCGACCCTGTACAGAGAACACCACCTCCGGAGTGAGCGGCAGTTTCCACACATGGGTGCCGTCAGCCGCGGAAGAGGTTTCAACAAATGCATCGCGTAATTCGCTTCGTGAGCGGATATAGAGGTCGTCTCCCATCTGCCAAACGGCAGTCAACGGAACTCCGCCGCCAGTTTTGAGATGACGGGCGCCATCGGGCGGGACGCCGTCCAGAAACGCCTGCAGCGTAGGATTATCGAGGCTGATTTTCTCGCGTGCGATCGGCAGGGGTTTTGCCGATGGTCCGCGAAGAGGGAGCCTCAGGTTTAGGCTGCTGTCAGTGATCTGGGACCTGCCGGTGTTGTCCGGTTCGCCACTGGTCAGTGCTATGACGACGGGAACCGGTAATCCCTTCAGATAGACCGTTACGCTGCCGGTGTCGTAAGCGCGCCGGGCCTGAACGGACATGGCTGGGCTGTCGGGAATGTAATTCACCTCAAAACCAGCGTTGTTGCCATTAAGAGGTGGTGCGGCAATCGGCCACGGCGCGCCGGTTTCGTCTGTAAACGAAACAGAGCTCGGGAAATTCGGCAGGGCGCGGAGCATCGGCAATGAGGCACCTGGCGACAGGTTGACGGTCAGAGAGCTAACCCGCGGCACCGCTGTTACCGGTGAACGGCTTTCGCTGCGTTGAAGTTGGTCAAAAGTATTACGCAGGCTGTCCACCTCGCGTGGTGAGAGCGGCGCCATTTGTTTTTGGGCATAATCCAGCGCAGGCAAAGGCAGCGGTGGCGAGCCATCCTCCGGTAAGGGCGTTGTTGGCTCTGGTGTTGTTGTTACAGGGACATGTTGCGGGGCATTGACAGGTGTCACGCTCAGCGTTTGTGCCGGTTTCCAGGCGGGGGCAGGCGCTACTTCGGTTGTAGCCGCGCCTGCAGCTTGCGCCAGGGTCAACAGAAGCAAACCGGTCAGGGGGGTTTTCATGTTATTTAGCCTCGAAAGTAATGAGCTGGGACACTTCCATGCCGGTGTGTTTAAGACGGGGGTCGGTACGCTGGATAAGTAGTGACATCACAAATGACTGTTCGGGCAACGATGTCACTTGGCCGGTGAGCTTGAGTTTTATCGGATATTGGATCTTCCAGGCATAAATGCCGTTCTCGAGCGTTCCTTTGCTAACCACTACGCCGGGGGAGGTCATAATCGACATGTTCATCTTTTTGTCTTTCACCGCTGTCAAAACGTTGGAGGTGGTCAGGGCGGTGTAATAACTGCGGAACCCATCGTCTGAGAAACGAGCCTGTAGCGCATTCATTTGGCTGCGGTAATGTACAAAATCGAGCGTGAAAGCCTCTCGCAATACCTGTGCGCCAAAGTCGGTCACGTTGATATCGCTGTAGGCTGGTTGATCAGTGGGATAAAGCGGCGTGATCTGCCCATCCTGTGTGGCGAAATACTTCACTGGAGGATGCAAGGCGACATACGCCAGTAAAGCGATAATAAACGCGCATACGACGAGAGTGACGCTTTGCCACAAGTTAACCGCCAGAGAACGACGGGCAAAATCGGCATTGAGCTGACTGGCAATATGCTGCGCCACGGCAGCTGCGTAAGGCGTTTCACCTGCAGACGCAGGTGGAGTAACTGGCTTTTTCATGGTGACTGTCCACGGGTGAGCCCCGCCGCAGGGGAAAACTGGACGGGGGATCGCGTTTATGGCTGAACATCGCGCGAATGCGCGGTGGATTATCGGGAGAAAATGTACCCATCGGAATTGCCGCTGTTGCCGGTCGATGTTGGCGCGACGGTAGCAGGCTGGCTGTAGGTGGTTGGCGTGTAGGTTGGCGCCGCGTTCATCGAACGGGTTGTCACCAAACCGCCAGTTTGGGACGACAGGTCGCCCCATGGGTCTATTTTACTGGGTATATAAGATTGGATCTTGTCACGTACCGCGCGGCAAACTTTGTCCTTGATGCCATTGAGGATCCCACTGAGATCACCAAATGTCGGTACTGTTATGGCCGTGCTGATACTACCCAGGCATTGCTGCAAGCCACCGGATACTTGGTTTTCACGCTGCGACCAGGCCTCGGCAGCTTTACGATCTCGTTCATAGCCCGCTTGCGCACCCACCTGCGCGGCAGATACCGCCCGGCAGTTGGCGGCGTGCGCCGATAGAGAAACATTGCCAATTAATAATGCGACCAGGAAAAGTTGACGGATCATGAGAGCTCCTATGCCCCTGGGCGAGGGAATGCGGTTGCGGGTTTGACTGTATTCTCCGGCACGTCGTCCCGGCGCTGCGGGGTGTGCGCCGGAGGCGTGTACTCGCGCGTGAACCCCAGTTGTTTATGCAGCGCCGGCGGGCACTTTGCCGGCTCAACGAGAGGGGCATACAACCGCTCTTTTTCGCCTTTGAGATTGAACACAAAAGCGTTGCTAGCACCTTCCTCATTGTTGATGGCATTACCATGACCGATCGGTGTTAGGCCTTCAGGAGTGATAATGTTGAGCGTCAAATAGCGATGACCATTGGTATGAGTACAAAGTTTGCCGAGTACCGGGTGATATGCATCCTGATATTTCACCATTCCCTGTACATAGTCGCCGAGCCCTTTGATCAGAAGCAATTTGAGTTGTTTCTCCGCATCCAGTGTTTTAATTAGCGCGGTGCCTGCATCCTGGGTGTGGGCCGGTAGCGGTGTAACTGTAGGACGTGTTGACGGAGGTTCGGTACCTTCCCCATTAGGTTTTAACCAGACCAGCTCTTGTTGCAGTGTTGGCATTGGAGGAATAGGTAGTTTTGCCTCGGTTGCCAGCTGGATCACCTGTTGCTGCAGTGCGTGATAATGCGTCATATCATAAGCATGCAGCGCCGCCGGCGGCACCAACTGCTGTTCGTTCCGAACTAATAATGAGGGGTCGATAGCCGGCTTTATTTCCCAATGGTTGCGGTGCGTGGTGATCTGCTTCGTTTGTTCTACGCCGTGTTTGTCTACCACTACCTCCCCTTGTGGGTCTCGCATTTTTGCCTCTACAGTGACCTCTTTGCGGCCGAGCCAGGTTAGCTTGACGATATCGCCTTTGGCCAAGCCACTCTCCGGTACTACCCGAGACAGTTCTTTGCCCCAGACAAACTTCTCTCCGTCTGCTGTACGCAGTTTGATGTAGTAACTATTACTCTCAGAGTTATCGAAGTTGTACTTGGCCTGTCCATGATCGAGTAGTGTGCCGGTCAATCCCGCTTCGCCTTCAGCACGACTGGCATTTTGCGCCGCCTCTTGTGGCAGCGTTACCGGTTGAAGCTCTGGCGGCAAGGCGTTTGCTGATTGCATCGAAACGGAGGATTTATTGGGTTCCGCTGCATCAGGGACAATCGCGGATATCGGTGATCCCACCGGTGACGGTTTGTCAGCGGGGGCAGGTTCGTCGGTGAGGCGCTGCCTTGCCTCCTCAAGCATCACCTGCTGTTGGGCGTTCTTCATTTTGAGGTCGAGGTTGTATTCCGCAATCAATGTGATGGCTCGTTGTTTGAATTCGTCGCTGCCGGTGAGTTCAATACGACCACGGTACTGCTCTCGCGCAACCAACAGAGCACTCAGGATCATGGCGTCGTTCTGGCTGGCTTGGGCAGTCGCCATCAACAAGCGATCGCCGTGGTCAACAAACGCCGCTTCGCCGGCAAAAAGATATTTCACTGAACGACCGTCTGCTGCCATTTCATGAGTGATCTGTTGCATTAAGGCATCCAGATCTAATGGTTTCACCGCGCGCGTCTGGCTACCAATAGGCGTCTCAATGTGGATACCGTCGACTTCTTCAGAGGATGACGTTGGAGCCGCCTGTTCCTTTTCTACCGCAGGTCGCGGTGCCAGACGACTGGCAAAAGAAATGGGTTCCTCCGTTACGGAGTCTTCTGCCTCCGAGCTGGAGATTGTTGCAGTAGCTGCCTGTTTTACAGGTTCTTTGTGTTCTATAGATGCGGACTGCTCATCTACAGAAGGAGGAGATGGGATAACGGTAGGGGCAATTTCTGCCGTTTTTGATATTTCTATAAGAGCCTCATTCTCCATGACGGCGTCTGCTATATGGCTGTAGTCGGTGAACTCGTTTGGCACATTGGCAGTTACGTGATCGGGCAATGCCTGATCTGATACTGATTCAGCGACGTTAGGCGTTGGTTCAGAAGGTTCATCGGTAAGCACTGGCGGAATAGCTACGGTTTCTGTGTCGTTAGCCACATGATCTGGTTCCGGGTTGGTCATCTCTGGTACGACCGGAGTATTTGGCATGGTTGCCTCTTGTTGATGGGTAGGTTTTAGCATTGCCTGCACCGGGGATAGCTGTTCGCTCAGTGCCGCCAGTCCGTGAGCAATATGCAGATCATTGAAGTCCGTTAACTCCTGCTGGCGCTCCGCCGGGCTGAACGTTGGTAATAGAACCATGCCACCGGTTAGTGCCGCGGCTTCTTCTGCTTTTTCTTTACCTGGATTACCCGGACGTTTCGGCTTAGGCAAGTCGTCATCTGCTAAAAAAATCATGGGACTATCGGGGTATTTATTTTTCAGCGCGCCAGCGACTTTAACCAGATTGCCGGAGTCGACGGTCATTACCACTGGGTGATGCAGTGCCATTGCGCCGCTGGCTGCGGTGGCGTATCCCTCTGCCATTACAATGGGGGAGCCATTCTTAAGTGTACCTCCGACGACGAAGAAACATTCCTCTTTCTGACCGTTTTTGGTCAACATCTTGGCGCCGTCCGGCTTGATGGTTTGAAGAGAACGAATCTCACCGTCGACGTTGCTCAGGGGGATTTTCAGGTTACCTTGGCGATCGAGGCGCACTCCCGAAGATGCCTTGACCATTTTTCGTTGAAGATAAGGGTGATCATGGCTGGCCTGAGAGAGTTGTGCGTAAATGCGACTCTGGGTTTTAGCGACAACATTTTGTTCGTTTTTTATTTCTTCGTTACGTTTATAGCGTTCTTGAGCTGCCAGCGCTTTTTGATGCGCAAGAACGGCCGGATCGGGTTTTTCCGTAGCCAATGACCAAGTGTGCCTCATTCCTCCGTCTCTGTGGTCGGCGAACCATCCGTTAATAAAACCGTTGAGGTGACCAACATACACACCGGATTTTTTTCCCGGCTTGTCGTCCTGCATGGCAATTCGGTGTGTCTTGCCATCCATTTCCAGCATGTTTCGTCTATCAAAGACGCCGCCTAGAGACTCAATAAAATCTTGGAACTCCCTTTTTGCATCACCTTGCTTTTCCGTTTTGGCCAGTGTGGGATCGATGCGCCACTTAGCGAGTTTGCTGAGGTCAGCCCCAGGGTTGGCATACCAGGATTTAGCTTCGCCATCGAAGGTGAGGGCATTGCTTCCATCCGGAAGTTTTCCCGCTGCGCGAAACGCTTCTTTGCGTTGTTCAACGGGGATCACCAAATAGGTGGGTTCGGTAGCTATCATGAGGTTTCCTTATTTATTCGAAAAACTTGCGATACCACCAGGGACGGCCGGTAACTGAGGTTCCGCGGAGTAGGTGGTGGAGACGCTGAAACAACACCGTTGGGGTTAATCCGAACAGGGACAAAATTTTGTAAATGCCGAGTGCGAGCAGGCAGAACATGAAAGTCATCATGGATGGCCAAATAGCGCAAAGCAGAAACAGCAGGTACACCAGAACGGGAATGCCGAGGATCGTTGCCGGCCGACCGCTATCGAGCCAAGGTGAATAGTCTTTCCCACCGCTGTCGATCCAGGGGGAATTGTTTTTGCTCATAAACCCTCCTTGTTTTTCGCAGTAAACAGCGGATAGCCCATGACCTGTTTCGCGGTCTCTTCATCAACACTCCCGGCGGTAAACAGTCGCCATGTGTGGTCAACAATGCGATGTTCCCGTGCAGCAAGTTCACCGTTAATCATTTCTGGCCAGCGCGAGTAGTGAACTTCACCTAATTTTCGGCGCCATGCTTCATCAAGCAGAACGTATTCCCGAACCGCTTGGCGTTTACCGTCGGTGGTCGGCAGCAAACGCTGTACGATCAGGAAACGTAATGCATCGAGAAGGTCGAAGGCGACTTGCTCGCGAGCATCGGCCGGCGCCATGAGGATGCATCGAGAAAATGCATGGCCAGGAGAAAATGCGTGCAAAGTGCTGAGTGTCAGGTGACCGGACTGGGCGCACGCTACTGCTGCTTGCAAGGTCTCGAGGTCGCGAATTTCACCAACTCCGATGAGAGTCGGTGCCTGACGTAATGAGAGACGGAGCCCGTGGGCAAAACTTGGAACGTCGCGGCCGATTTCCGACTGCTGAGGTCGCAGCTGCCAGGTAGGCCCGCCGAAGAGGTATTCGACCGGATCCTCGTAGGTGACAAGCTTCCCGTGCGGATGCGTTTCTCCGTAGTGCTGATATATCGACGCCAACAGAGTGGATTTTCCGGAGCCGGTCACGCCACAAACCAAACCGAGGCCATCGAGGGGCAACAGGTTTTGGCGCAAGTCGTCTTCTAATCCTAGGCTGTCCAATGGGGGGATGGCGGTTGGAATGACGCGCAGCGTCACTGCCATAGCGGTATTAAGCGCGCCAATCGTAGCCTGAATGAAGTTGCTGCGAAAACGGACGCGCTCCCCGCGCTCCAGCCCGTACCGGCCAGTATTGTCACCTTCGAGCTGTAATGGCCGATCTGCGCCTTGGCCGCTTTGCACCATGGCCTTGATATCAGGTGTATAGATACTGTCGATCAGGTGTAACAGTTTGGCGTGATCTAGCGGGAACTGACTGGCGGTAACCTTACGGCCATGATGATCCACGACGATTTTGCTGCCGCTTTGCAGATGGATATCGGAAACTTTATGGCGGTAACAATGGATGAAAAATTCACGGAGTCTGTCGGGGGTAAGCCCCCCGCTGAAGTCAAAATCGGTGAGGGCTATCATCAATGCTCCTGTTTTATTGTCGGGTGTTAACCGTTGGCTTCCAGCGCTTTTTATCCAACTCGAATCCAGCGTGCTGTTTGAGCTCACGGGTACGATCACCGATCGTCACCTTGTCGCGGGAACCCGTGACTGTCTGCAGCTGTTCACTGACGACCGGCGGGGTAATGATCCCTTGCTGTAGCAGCGTGGTGTAACGCAACATGCCGGTGTAATCGCGAGTCAGGCGGTTGAAATTGCTCTCGAGCGTGCGATCAGCGCTCTCGCGCCCGTCCTGCCAACCTTTTTCTACCGCGGCGCGCCACACAGTTTCTTCATTTCCGTTCTTTGGGCGGATGTCAGTGGGAATATCAGTATTGATAGTCAACCCAGCCAGCAAATACTGCCGCCAGGTGGGCGGATTACTGACGAACCGTTCTGGTAGCAGGATGCTGTAAGTCTTATTTGCTGTGCGAATCTGCCTGTCAGTAATGTGTGCCAACGATTCTGAAGCAACTATGACCGGCGGTAACCAACCCTGACGGCTAATCAGTGGTGCGAAGGTGTACATTCTGTTCAGTGCGTCGTTTTGGGCGTTTAAAGCTTGCTGCAGCTCCCAGGCGCGCTGCGCTTTGCCGCCGCGGAAACCCACGGTTTGCCCAGCTTCGTTCATCAACTGCCAGAGAGTGTCGTTCAATCCATGTTTATCCGGCGCCTTTGGCGACAAGTAAGCCCCGATATCTGGGGGCGGCCCCCCATCCAGAACGGCCGCACCGGCCGCCGTGCTGAGCAACCCCAGCCCGAGGGCAAGAGCGATTTTTTTCATGCTGGCATTCCTTTTTTAAGGGGCAACATAAAGAACAGACGCAGCTCATGCGATTGCTGTTCAAGCCGTGCCCGCCAGTCTATTTGCGTTCGAACAAGGCGGAGTACTTGTTCGAAGGTGACGTCGCTGGCATGCAATGTAAGTGGCAACGGAAGTCGCACGCCGGTATAGGCGAATGACAAGCCGCGCATGTGAGCCAGTTGGCTGAGCAGTTCGATGGCATCACCATCCCAATCCACAGTAATGCGTTGTGAATTGGCGGTGATCTTGGGTGTGAATAAAACCGGGCGCACTTGGTTCAGCGCCTCAGATTGATAGAGCGTCGCTGTGATGTTCTGGATTGACTGCGCCGCGGGAGTGACGGCCGCTGTTGGAGTAACAACAGAATGCGGTGCCGGCGTACAGACGCACCCGCTTAAACCGAACAAGGCGGCGATCATAGATAAACGCTTCATGAGAGGATGTCCTGCGAGATAAGAATTATTGATAGCTGAGAACGTTAAACCGTCCAGGCCCGCAGCTATGAGCTGGTAAAGGGTTTGAGATCACGTTGTAGCTTGCACCCGCCGGAACGGCGAAGGTAATGGAAGTTTGTTTCGCCCATTGGACGTTATTGTTAATGCTGCTGGCAACATTCATGCCGTTTACAGTTGCCTCTAAAGCATAAGTGTTCATGCAACTGCCATCCTCAACATCCCATCGTTTGGGCGATTCACCTCCGCTCGCGATGATCCAAAGCGTCGATGCCCCTTGGTTCGAGCCAGAGAATATACCTTCGTGATAACCCAGGTTTTGATAGGCCCCGTTGCTTTTTCCTGTGCCGCGCCAGACACCGTTTTGACAGACAAGCAGGCCTCCGTCGGGCATGCGACCGACCAATCCATTCGGCCAACAACCAGTGTTCTCCTGTGCCTGTCCATCAAGCTGCAGATATTCGCCTACTGAGGCTCGTCCATCGGCTCGAACCGTTCCGCCTTTGAGCTGGCCACCGGTGTAGATCCCTTTATTGTTGACTGATCTGATCCAGTCATTGTCGTCCATATAAAGGCCACCGCCGTGGTCTTCGTTGAGCCAACCTTTTCCGTGTTTTGTGATAAGCCAACCCCCGTTAGAGCGGATATCCCCGTTGGCGCCAATCCAGCCGTCTGACCAGACGTTTTCCCGAGCTATCAGGCTCTTCCCGTTAACATTATTGGCATTGTTGAGGTCGTTGCCCCCCATATCTATAGCGGTGTGCATTTTATTTAGGTCTGGCCGTCCGTTGACCTGAAAGCGATAGAGACGGTCACTCTCTTCAGTACCTCCGTCTAATATATCCGACGTCAGATACGCAACCAGATGGCCACTTTGGCCATTCAGTCCCATATTAGACAGGTTGACCTGCCAGCCACCGCCGGCGCCGTTGGCAACATTGACGGGTTCGATATACCCACCCAAGCCAGATGTGTTCTGAGCGATATAGCGTTGGCCCTTGAACGTAATTTTTTGACCGCCGGCGGTCAAAACAAAGGCGACCAGCTTGTCGGTTTGCGAAGGATTACGTGTCACGGCAAGAATATAGGTTTGGCCGTTATTGTTGGTAAGGGAAAACCCCGCCGGCAAAAAACCTTTATCGCGCAGGGTCTGGCCGGTTACCGTTACGTTGCCGCCCCCTTTTACCTGATTCAGCAACGTATCGTAGTTATCTTTCACGTATCGACGGGCACCCTCGCTCACTGTGCTCAGGTGTGTCGCGGTCACGACCCATGTTTGTTCTTCTATATAGTTCGAATATCTTTCCAGCCCAATAGGAGCGGCAATCAACACGATCGCCAGAACGATGGCCATCGAAACCAACGTGCCCCCCCGGTTAATACGAGGAGTGGCATTTTCAGCAGTCATAGGGCACCTGAAGAGAGCAATTGAGGGGAGCTACCGGCTACAACTGCCAGTAACACGAATAGCCAGGGAGCATAAGGTTGAGTCTTTTTGTTCGTCAGTAATGCCCCTACGATAAACAGCAATAATGCACATCCGCTCAGCACGCTGGCGAGCTGCCAGGGAAACCAGGCGCTCAGCGCGGCGATCAAATGCACGTCGCCCATGCCGAACCCTTCTTCACCCCGCAGATGCTTGGCGCCATAGTGAAAGGCATAGAGGAACAAAAACATGCAGATACTGCCTGTGAGCGCCTCAGTCAGGGTAAGTGCACTTCCAGGCATCAAAGTAAACAGCAGACCAGTCAGCCAAAAACCTGAGGTATATCGCAGCGGTAGCCAGTAATTGCGTAAATCCAGCAGCACCATGGGAATACCCCAGGCCAGCAGCCCCAGAATTTTGACAGTACCAGCCCAGGGATGCCCCACAAGGGCTGTTGTTGCGATCAGTGCAGTACCGCTGCCGACGAAAACTATTGTGACGCCTCTGACCTGCCGCCGAGTGAGGGGGGGGCCATCATGTTCAAGCAAGAATTGTTTCGCTCGATGAACCAACGGCTGGGCGCCAATAAACAGAGTGGCGCCGGCGCATACCATCAGTAACGAGAACTTCAGGAGATACAAAGCCATCAGGCAGCACCTCCTTTCAGTTTCATGTACATCGCATACACTTTCCGCGCGTAAATCATACGCCTCGGACCGTTGTTATCTGCGAATCCGGCATTATAGGAGCCGAGGCATTGCCAATTTACCCCGCATTGTTTGAGGTGCTTTGCCAATATCCAGGCCCCGATCTGCACGTTGAGACAGCTGTTGGTCAGCAAATCCTGCTCACTGCGGATGAGGCCCAGCGCACGCAACTGGGGAATATGCCGGTCATTGATTTGCATCAGCCCGAAGTCACGGCTGGTAACTCGTCCGGCTTTATCGCGATTTTTGCCAATGGCTTGAGGATTTAGGCTGCTTTCGACAGTTGCCATTGAGCGCAGTAATAACGGGTCAACTTTATAGCGTGCACCCGCCTCGTTAAAACAGAACGCCTGTGCCGGCAGCGAAAATAATAATGTCCAGCCCAGCACCAGACAGGCCAGGGCTCGTTGAAAGGAAGACAACATGAGAATGCACTCCAGATGGAGGCCGGCAACAGAACGTTGCCGGCAGGATGGGCATCAGGTGTTGCTGGTAAAGGTAAGGGTGTTCTGACCAACAGATCCTTTATCGGCAGTACACTGCGCTCCCACGGCGCTGGCAGCGATCGCGCCATTCGTCGATGTGCCGTTGACCATGGTGGTAACAACACTCGGCGCCGCACTCAGTTTTGTGGCCAGAGTAATGCACGCCTCTTGAGGAACGGCCGCGTAAGTCAGAGAGAAGGAGGATTTCTGCCCACCGGCCGTTGCCACGGGTTGCACGGTGACAGCGCCCCCCCACAGGTTTTGCAACTTGGCGCTACCCGAGGATTTGGTACCGACAACTGACATGTTGGCCGGCGCCCCCCCGAACTGGATCAGCGCACCGGTCATGGCGTCAGCGGCGGCAAAATTATAGATGCCGGATGTTTTCAACATGGTGCGAGTATTGGTCATTAGCTCCGCAGCATTACTGTACTCTGTGTTGCCATCGTTACGATTAAACAGACCGCCACCTTGTGTGATAGCGACAGCCAATACAGCAAGGACAAGAACAAACCAGATCATTGCTTCAATCATAGTTATTGCCCCACGGTTGACAGTCGAGCGAATGTTTTGTGTGAGTTCCATTACTATTTCCTTTAGGTATCGTAGAGAGTGGACGGTCTAGCGTGTGCCCACGAGGTCGTTGAGGTTTTGTGTGGCCAGAAGGATCATGATCATGTAGCCAGCGTTGGTGCCTAATGCGATGTAAGAAAGCAAAGACGCCGTCCGCTTGATCCGGGCTACAGTTTGCACAAGCCAGGCCCGTGCAAAATTTTCAATAATGATTTCAGCGTTGTCGCCATCGGTCAGCAGGACCAGCTTGTCGATAGCACGCGGGGAGGGGAATCCGTAGCCGGCATTGCGCAACGCCAACCCGAGATGGTCACCTTGCCTAACCTGCCGCTGGGTAGCGGCCAATCGCTCATATAACCAGGGCGGTGCATAACGGCTCAGCATGTCGATGGCATCCTCCGTCTTCACCTGAGCACGCATCAACGCACTGAAATTAAGTAAAAAACCCACTCCCAGCACGTCGCGATACACACTCCACGGCAATAGACGGTCCAAAACATGCTGCCGCACCGTTCCCGTCAAGTTCGGCATCGACCAGACGACGAAGCCAATCAGCAGGAGTATCAACCCACCGAGAATAATTGCATGATTGACAAAGAATTCTGAGATGGCGCTGAGCCACCACAACGCCCCAGTCCAATTATCTCGGGCAGACAATGACTCCAGGCGGGGAAGGAAATAGACAGTGACCATCTTCATCATGGCAAACGAGATTGCCAGCAACAGCATCGGGTAAGCCAACGTGGACACCAATGCTGATTTCATATTCGCCATGCCCTGCACCACGGTGATCGCCCGGTATAAGGCAGCAGCCAGGTTGCCGTCCTGAACGCCGGAACTGAGGATGGCGGCCTCCTGCCGGGGTATCCAGGACGCCAATCCCTGGTCGACTGACCGCCCCTGACGCAGGGCACTGAGCATATCCTCCAGGCAATAGACCACCGGCGGGCGTTTCTTGCCGAAGCTCCCTATCATTGAATTGATGGCTTTCTCAACTTTGAGGTTGTTGTCGAGCAGGAAAGCCAGATCCTCGTAGAGCGTCAGGCGGTCAGCGGTGGAGAACGTCTTTTGCGCCAACCAGCGCCCTACCCCTTCATTCATTGTTTCCGATGACGGCATCCTGCCCCGTAGCGCCGTCAACCGTTCGCGCAAACGGGAAATCATGATGCAGCCTCCGGGGGTAACAATGTCAGGCTGTCCTCGTCCAGCGGGCTGATATAGTCCGCATCAATCGGGTCGACCAGTCCGTCATTGAGATAACGCATCAGGTGCTGGCCGCGAGTGATACCGCCCAGCTCGTTCACCCAATAACTGCGCGCAGCCAGTTTGCCCTCATGGCGAAACAGCTCCATGAATCTGGCATCGGGACGAATGACTTCAGCAATGACCCGCCGGCCGATTACGCCTTTGTAACAGTGCTCACATCCCTCAGGATGGCGAAATGCCAGCTTTTCGACCTGACAAAAGCGTTCAAGCAGCGCTCTTTTCTCCTCTCCCAGATTTGCTCTGACCGCCTCCCAGCGTTTCTTGCAGTGAGGGCACAACAGCTGCACCAGTCGCTGCGCGATTAAGCCAATCATGACTTGAGGATCGGCCACCTGGCCCATGGGGATACCCAGAGTATCGGTCAGGCGATCAAGAATGCCGACCGCATCATTCGCATGCAGCGTGGTTTCCACCAGGTGTCCTGACTTGGCCGCCGTCAAAGCAGACTTAACCGAGTTGGCATCACGAATTTCGCCGACAACCATGGCATCAGGGTCCAGCCGTAATGCGGCAGAAATAGACCTGACCCAGGCACGGCTAACAGCGTCCGGATCGTTTTTATCGGCAATGATGGGGGTTTGTACCGCGCCTAAAATCAATCCTTCTGGAGGGTCTTCCAGCGTCATCAGTCGTTTTCGATGCCCGGTAAAGGACAGATACATTTCGCTGAATGTGCGCAGGGAGGTACTTTTCCCAGAACCGGTAGGGCCGGACAGGGTGATGACGCCTTCAGGGCGCGCCAGCATACGGCGAATAAGCGTTTGCTGTTCCGGTAGAAAACCCAGTTCGTCGAGCGTAGGCGGCGTTTTACCCTCATCGGGCAAAATGCGCATGACCACATACAGACCAAATTCTGCCGGCGTATGCGCATAACGCGCGCCGAAGAGCTGAAGCCCTTGCAGAAACTCTTTACGCACCCGCCCATCCTGAGCGCGATTGGGGTTAAAACTCTTCTCGGCCACATCGCACATCGACATCACTATCGTTGACGCCAGCGTCATCCCTTCCGCGCAATCCAGCGTTGTCACCGTTTCAAGATCGCCATGCACACGAAACTGCACCACCGTCACATCATTCATCCCGATCAGCAGATGAATATCACTGGCGCCTTTCATCTTGGCATCCTTGAAGAAGCTAATAATCTTCGCCTGTTGAACGGAATATTCGTTAGCGTTGGGGTTCTCAGTGAGCTGGCTTTGCTGCATCTCTTTCAGCTTATCGAGCTGAACCCGCTTAACCTGCAGCCTGGGGTGTTTTTTAAACGCGCCGGCAATCTCTGACGTGACGGCCAGACTGTTATTGTGTGCGTCAGACACATACAGCGTCGGGGCATCAGTATTGGCCAGATCTAAATGGATATAGGTTGAACCACGTTTCTCATACATATGGGTTACCCCGCAAAGGAAAGAGAGACCAGTGTTTGGTTCTTCCCGGAGACCACGACTTCATTGATGTTTATCCGTTTAACAACGAACTCCGTACCCGGGATACGATTCCCCACCTGCACCGTAACCTGATTGCCGTTGCTGAGTGCCAGCACGGCCGTGAATCCTTTACCCGCGCCGGTGATCTCCACAATCTGCGGTGGAGCAGCATCTTGCACCGCGCCCTTGACCTCGGATTTGTTGTCCTGAGAAGGTGGCGCCGGGTTGAAAGGCTGATCCAGTGCACGGTCATACCCGTTCTTTTGCAGTTCATTCAGCGCCTTGGCCCTGGCCAGCTGAGCCTCGTAAAGCACAGTCTCTGCCTGGATGGCTTCCAGTTGACCAAGATTTAACGCTCGCCCAGCCTCCGCGCGCGCAAACGTGGTCGGCAGAGGAAGATCCGCTGGCGTGGGTGACTTCACCGACGGTGAAGCGGGCGGAGCCGCCGGTATGTCAGCGACCGGCGCGGCGAAGACACCAGGTGCAATCAGCACCAGGCACAACGCCCAGGGCGTTACTCTGGATTTAGCGGTTGGCATACAGAAGTCCCTCAATGGTGTATTCCAGACGGTTGTTTTTTAACGTGGTCGTGATGCTGGACGCCCTTATTCCACTGCTGTTGAAGCGCGTTGGCGCAAACAACCGATCGGGCGGAATATCGGTAATGAACGTGAAGCTGTAGGTACGCCACGGCAGATTTTGTACGTCGCCCTGCGTTAACTGCGTGCTTACGTCTATTTCGCTTAGGCGCAAGCGCGCATTGATACGCTGGGCATAACTGGTTAAGTGCTGAATTTGCTGGCTGCCCGGGAGAAGATCTTCGGGATGTTCTGGAGGAGAAAGTGGCACTGGTAATGCAAAAGAGGCGTCGTCGGCGCTACCGGGAATATTAAAAACGGGTTGAATATCTGAACCATAGAGCACGGGTAACCGCAAGGCAAAATCCCCTACGGTGCCACCGTTCGGCAAGGTGTAGTGCAGTATGATTTTTCCCTGCGCATCACACGTTGCTGTATTGAAAACCCAGCCTGCAATAGAGATCTGCGCATCTTTCCATACGCGACTGCAGGCACTGAGCATCGGTGGAAACCGCGGTTGTGTAGCCCAGGGTTTCAGGTTGTCGGCCGGCGCCTGTTGTGCCATCTGTTGCCTGGCCATCAGCGCGGCCTGAGCTGCTGCTATGCGCGCATCTTCCTGGTGTTTCTCCCAGACTGAATAACCCACATACCCGGCCCCCAGGGCCACCACTGCAATGCCCCAAAGCCACAACACCTTCGGATCATGAGTCTGACTCAGCCGGGCCCGGCGCAAACCGACCTTGCTATCGACCAAGTCGGTGAGGGATTTATCTTCCGTGTCTTCCTCGGGAAAGAAGCCGCCAGGAGCATATATTATCCACCCCGCAGCAGGTGCTGAGGTGATCGCCAGAAAATTGGTCACCGCAGTGCGTATAGCCGTTTCATCCCCCACGATATCACCGAACGGGGAAAGCATGCCGTCACTGACAGCGACGAACCAGTATTGCCCATTGGATAACGGAAAAACGCCATAACACGCCTCTGGCAATGCCGGCAGAACCGCCAACGCCATCGATGCCATCCCGCCTCCTTTTCGGACAGCCTTGCCGGCGAGGTTGACAGTGCCCAGCAAGGTGCCTTGTGCCTGGCCGTCACCGGTTGGCAATGCTGCCCAATGCGTGGCCCTGGCCTCCTTCGCACGCAAACGCATGCTGCGGTGCCCACGCAGCGGCAAATACTGCCAGTGCAACCCGGCCACAAGCCAGGCGTTCCCATTCTGCAGCGTGTAGGTAGTCTGTTGTTTCATGGCTTATCCCAAAATGACCGGAGTGATAAGAATGACCAGCATGGTTTTGTTATTTTCACCGTTGGCGCCGCCGCCGAGTCCAAAGAAGCGGAAACTGCCGACGCCCTGGCGATTTGCGGTGTTGTTGAGAGATTGGTAACCACTGAGCACCAACGTTTGTCCGGATTGCATAATGACGCGCTGGGTAAAGGTTTTGAGCCGTGTTTTCATCAACTCAACCGACGTTTTTTCGCTGGTGAACGTGCGCATGGTCGGGTCATCTGACATATTGATCGCAAACTGCAGCTGCATTTTTGGCGACTGGGGCATCAGGAACGGCAGCACGGTCATGTTGAAACCGGTGGTTATCGTGGATTTGGTGATGCTGCTCGATGAACCGACGTTGGCCGTGTTCTCCGTAGTGACGTTGGACGCATAGTCCTGCTGCAGCGCAACCTGGATCGGCACCGCTGACAGGTTAGTGGTCATGCTCGAGGCCTCTGTCATCACGCTGACATTCGCTTGTTCCGACAGGGCTTTGATAAAGGCTTTGGTGCCCGCCCCTTTGCCATCAAGGATAGAAACCCCACCGTTCAACGCATCTGAAGCCGCGCCGGTAAACGCGTTGGTCAGTGACAAGCCGACGCTGCCACTGTTGAATACGGCGTTCCAGTCGATGCCGTACTGATCCTGAGTGCGTTTTTCGACGCTGTAGACCTGCACGTTGAGTACGACCTGGCGGTTGAGTTCTTTATTGCGGTCTTCCAGATAACGGCCTATCTGCTCAAGAACGCGCGGTGTATCCGTCACCGTCAGGACGCCGGCGGACAAATTCATGCGACCGGTACCGGGTGTTAACATCGACTTAATGGTATTGGTGACGTCCTCGTACAGGCTTGATTTGATTTCCATCTCAGTCGCCTGAGAGGTATTGGAGTCGCCGCTGAGTCCACCGCCACTGCTGTCACCCGTTGCCCCCATCGATGAAGTGGTGCCGCTCACGGTTTTGGAGCCAAAACTCGCCTTACTGTCCATGAACATGACCGGGAACGTCCGGGTGTCGAGATAGAAAATGGCGATCCGGCCCTGCTCATAACGCCATGACAGCCCAAGACGCGTAGTGACATTATCAAGCAATCCCCCCAACTCGCCCTGCCAGAACACGCCCCTGAGTGCAGTGCCACCACTGACGACCGGCGCAGCACGGGCAGATGAACCGCCCAAGGCGGCTAACGGCACCAACCCATTCGGGTCTGGCGCCGGAACAGGGCCACTTATCTGCTCAGTTTTGGCACCAGTCGGTGCCAAGATAGCCTGTGCATCAGGCGTTACCACCACTGGCAAGCGACAGCGCTTACTGATGAAAGCACTGACTTCCGCCAGTGTGATGCTCCCAGGACGATTGATGGCCACAGCGCAAGGAGGCAGCAAACTATTGCCACCAGGCTGAGCATTTAACGGGTAAGGGTTGATCCACTGAGAGGTCAAATCCCGCACCACGGAACCCTGTTTAAGGGCATGCAGATGTTTATCTGCCTGATTTTCGTCCCGTGATACTCGATTATCGATCTTATCGATGCGCTCAAGCGGCGCACATGCGGAAAGCAGCAAACACAACGTCGCCGCCAACCCGGTCAAGGGGAGGTGTTTTTTCATTGTTAACCTTACGATGAGAGATTAGTTGAGGTACACCAGGCTGCCGTCAGTAATGCTCGCCGGCACATTGACCTGCATGTCAGTGCCAAAGCTGTCGATAAGGCGTCTTCCGACGACTTTGCCAATCAGCGCGGAATGTCGGCTCTGCACCAACAACGCCGCCATCAGCCCAGGTTGATCTGGCTGATAGACATACACTCGATCAGCGTGCAAAACATTGCGCAACCCTGCAACGGATGACCAGCCGAAGGCGCTATCGGGGATCACACCGTCTTTTTGTTCAGGATGGCTATAGCGCCAGTCGTTTATCGCATTAAGATATTGCACCGTGTTGCGCGCCTGCTGGGAAAGAGTCTGATCCTCTAGGGATACCGGAGGGACTTGCGGTGGAGGGTCAAGCCAGACAATCATTCCCATGAATATGGCAAAGAGCCAATAAATCATCAGTGCACCTCTTTATCATCTACGGAAATAACGCACTGAAGAGGGCGGATACCTGCATACAGCGGCACTTTAGCCGTTCCGTAAAGGGTAAATAGACTGTTTAGCGCATCGCGGAAGGATCCTTCGAAGTGCAATGGAGCATCAATGCGATAGTTAACTGGTGTTAGCCACGCAACTGTCCAGTGAGTGATCCCCGGTTGGTTACATACTTCGCTGGCTGCCCAGTTAAACAGGGTATCTTTGAGCGTGTTGCCAGCATCTATTCGCCAATGTTGCTTTTGTTGTACGACAGTCGCTTTCTTGGATGTTCTGGTTGTTGTGGCTGGTGCAACCGCTTGTTTTAAATCTGCTGATTTGCCGCCATTGAAAGGGTTGCGGCCGTGAGTTACAGATTGAGGTGATCCGCTTGGGGTTACTGCTTTTGACTCGATCTTGGTTGCAACTTTAAATGCTGCTGTTTTGTTTGCAATGGATACTCGGCGCACGGCCGAATCAATCAACCCTACTTTTCCTTGTTTTTCCAATAACTGATTCAATGCATCAACCCAGATGACGCCGCCACGCCATACCTGAGGTATTTGCTCATCAGGATGAAGATCCTGGGAAAAGCTCAGCGTCCAATCAGCCGGCACAATTTTACGTAATGCATCACGTAATGACGACGCACTTCCGGCCCCCGCCAGGGTCGAAGGTGGTGGTGCATTGCCTACGAAACGTAGTGCTGTCATCGACGCGCTCAACCTCTGGCCAGCCAGCGCAGAAGGGCTCGTTGATATGCTTTGCTTACCAGGTGCTTTTGTTTGTTTTACGCGAGTCACCGCAGCCAGCTCATTTTGGGCCTGTTTTAGAGGCGACACTTGCGCTTCGATTAGCGTTGTTACTAACTGCTGGGCAGTGATCGCAGACTTTTCTGGATGGTTGTTAATGGAGCATCCGCCCAATACAGCGGGTGCTAAAACGACGGGTAGCCATTTTTTCACGTTTATACCTCGCTATGAATCGCTTCCACGCTTGTTAACCTGTTGTGGACGACGCCCCCGACGAGGTTGCTTAACCTTGTCGAGTACGCACTGAGCCAGCTGTTGACTATCGATTTGAGGGGCTAACTCAAGAATGGCGTGAAGAACGTCTCTGCAGGCTACTGGACGTTCAAGGATCGCGGTGAGGTTTACAGCCTGCTCGTTCAACATGTTGTTATGTTTTGGCACGATGGAATAGGTCTGGCGCGTAGCCATGGCGCGTTGTGTCATTAGAGACCTCAGTTTGAGATGCAATAAGCATAAAAAAGCCCCTTCAGATATCTGAAGGGGCAAGGAGCTATCTATGGAGTTGTAACAGAGGGACTATTTTAGAGCGTCGATAAATGCATGGAGCATTGCGCTACGCGTCTCACCATCATGCTCATTCGCGAGTGCCTGAATTTGTTGGCGCTGATGATGTGATAGATGTGCACGTGCAGCGTGTTTCTTTCTTTGTCTGCGTTCTGATGAAAAAGCTTGGACGCAGACAGGGAGCTCCATTACTTCTTCAATCGCAGCTTCGCGAATCGGGGTTATGGCACCGGCAAACCGCACAAGATGGCTGATTCCGGGACAAGCTTCGACTTTAGACGAGTGAAACATTTCCGGGTCAAAGCAAACAAACATATAGCCAGGGAAAAGAGGCTCGATCACCTTTTTCTGCTGGCCTGGTCGGTCAGCTCGAGGGCGAAAAGAAAACATCAACGGGCTGAAAGCCATGATGTTGCGACGCTCGAGCATCATCTGTGCTTTGAATATATTGTCTTTGCCTGGTTTTAGCGCGGCGAGATACCAGCCTTCCATGAAAGTCTCCCGTAATACACGGTTAAGCTACAGATGATTGAATTGAACGTTAGGTGTTTGGCAGGCTCCGCCAAAATCGATCCCAAACGGGTTCAATTGGCAGTCGCTTATATTAGAGGGATTGAGCATTTGCTGTATTCCCTTATGGCTCTTTAGCCTGGACTGCACCCGACACCAATGGCAGGGAGGTGCCGACAAGATGCTATCAGATGCAGTCCAGGCTGAAGAAAACTTGTACGAGGGATCGAAAAGCTAGTTGGCGGACTGGCTGTTCTACATGAACCGTACTAAAGTATGCGAAGAAGTGTATTGGCAAATTTTAATTGTGTAAATACTTTTATTTGCGATCTGAAATGCTGTAAAAGCACATCACAACAGAGCAAAAGCTCTGTTTAACTCAACTTTTTGAACCATTGATCTGGAAAAGATCCTTTTTTTAGATCATTAGATCGATATGACAATTAAAACAGAATAATTAACTGCCCTAACTATTCTAACGGGTGGTGGATTTTTGCTCTGATTTTGGGCGGATTTCATCTTATGCTGCCTATCTTTGGGTTTAATCCTATTGACTGCGCGTGTGATTTAATTTTTTTGGTGGTTGTTTGCACAGCTGTTGGAGAGTGGGTCTGTATGCTAGGTAAACTTAGCCATCAAAATCCGAGGTGTGCGCCCAAAAAATGATCTTCAGAGATCCTTTTGTTGCACCAGAGAAAAAATAGAGTAGTATTTGCGGATGTTTATGCTGTTTTCAGGGGCATAATTGCCTGAACAGACAAGCTTATATATCCAATGTGTAGCTGAGGCTTCAGGTTGGGAAGGATCGAGCATATCCGAAATGCTCAGGGAAGAGGGTTGATCGAAACCCTGAATGCAAAAACCCCCCGAAATCTGTCATCAACTTGGCGGAAGAGTCAGATATCAGGGGGTCAAAAGCAGGCGCTGGCCTGTGAGAGATTATAACTCATGCAATTTAGAAAACAACACCTGTCCGCCATAAGTTCGGGACAGGGTGGCTGAACAGTCTAACAACCAATTTACTC
>NZ_JCAXDO010000017.1:65262-66170 GCF_059740205.1 Serratia sp. LTN-2
ATTAGCTAATCGGGTACAGCGATCTATCACAAATTTGGCCATCGAATGTGGATTAGCCACGGAGTCCCATAAAGGCAACTTGTCTATCACTCGGGCGACTCGAGCCTTGTTCTTCATGTCCGAACTCGGGCTGATCACATATCATACGGAATATGATCCGCAGATAGGTTGTAACATCCCAACAGATATTACTTTCACGCCAGCGTTATTTTCTGCTCTAGACGTTTCCGACGTAGCTGTTGTAGCTGCACGGCGTAGCCGCGTGGAATGGGAAAATAAGCAGCGTGAAAAACAGCACCTGCCACGTCTTGAGATGGACGAATTGATCGCAAAAGCCTGGCGGTTCGTGCGCGAACGGTTCCGCAGCTATCAGTCAGAACGTAAGGAACACGGACTACGTCGCGCTCGAGCTCGCCGCGATGCCGATCGCACTCGCCGCGATATTGAAACTATAGTTAAGCGACAGCTGACGCGTGAGATCGCTGAAGGGCGTTTCATTGGCAACCAGGCTGCAGTCTTCACTGAGGTGAAACGACGAGTTAAAGAGCGCATGCTCATGTCTAGGGGAAACTACACCCGCCTGGTACCTGATCCCATCTGAACCACATTTTTATGATCCGGTTGACGCCGGAGGACTCATCACGCCTGCCATACACAGCTGCCTCAAATTTGTACAAAACGGCTTCTCCCGGTCGTGTTGTTCACCGCTAGGTAGGCGTGTAAATATAGAAAAAACCATCACCGACAATCAACTGACGCAATCAGAACAGTTATACACAGATAACTGCAAGGGAAAGTTCCATAAGGCTACAACCGATAGATATATAAAGTGCGATACGAGTAAGTTTTAAGGTGCGTGGTTCCTTTTAAAGAACTAATTAATACTTCTTTTAAAGAACTTTCTTTTC
>NZ_JCAXDO010000017.1:66217-73703 GCF_059740205.1 Serratia sp. LTN-2
TCATAAAATGTCCGCCCTTGCAGCGGGCATAGCCCGCGCCGGTTCGGTATCGAGTACCTCCCATTGCTTCGCAACGGGCCCATGAGGAAACTCAAGCAGATACCTTGCATAGCTGTCATAGCTATAAGATCAAGGTACACGCCCGTAAACAGCCCTAAAGGGCTGCTAACGCGGAGATACGCTCCAGCTGCGGCCAAGGCCTTGCTGGATCCACTCCGACGGCGTACAAAAGCTCCTGAAGCGCTGTCAGTTTGATTGGTCTTGCAGGACGAAGGGGGGATTGAGGCTCTATAAAAGTATCGAACCGGCTTCGCCGGGCTACCGGCGACCCTAACCTTTCGTTGTATCTGTTAAGCTCAATTGTCGCCTATCTGTTTACCCTCTTAATCTGATCGATTAGTGATCAATCAAATTTAGAGCTTGTTCAAAGTCAGGGTATGTTGGCGATTGATTCGAGGGGTTTGGGGTGCGAACAGGATAAATCTTAAGTATATTAGGAATTTAGCAGCTAACTTAACCAGACAGGCATTTATGGCGACGTTGTTCATCGATCTACTTATCAAACCGCGCAAAAGATTTCGAGTTAAAACAACGTCTCAGGATGAGCTGACGCAGCGGCTGGTGTTGTATGTGCAACGTCACTATCTGCGTGTGCCTGGCTGGAAGCTCTATAAGTATGGCCGTAGCTGGGGTTGTTTATGCCAGGTAGTACCACTTCCGTTCCTAGACTGGTTATCTTCGAACGAGAACTGCGCAAAGGCTAAAGAGATCGCTGAAACCTGCCGGCCGTTCGTTGAGGATGGACACCATACTGTCGTTCCGCCGATCGCTGTATACATTCCGTTAAGCTGGTTATGTATCATAATTCCTCCCCTGGAGCTCATGCTTCGAGAACATTGGCAAACTCAACTTGGAACAACGCAGACGGTGCCGGATGTTGATTGCGATACTTCCCTCAGACCGTCTGATTACTACCTGTTATGCGAAGGACGGGCAATTCCAGACGTTTGGCAGCAGCATTTTGAAGAATGTATGAAAAGAAGTATGCCATTCATCGTGTTGTGGCATTTCCCACCAAAGCAGGCCCGATTCACTTCTCGCTACGATATTCTTTTTTCATGGGAAACTTTAGCCAAAAGCCATGGCCATATATTCGATAACCCAGAATTCCCTGATATCACAACGATCGTGACTAAACGCATTATGCAACTATTGAGAGAACGACGTGATGAAGAAGGCTTTCAGAAAGTATCTCTTCAGAATGTCCTTGGAGAAGGTCAAATCAACATTTTGAAGCTAAGTTTTGAGGCTGCGGAAAAGCTTACTCTGGACTTGGTACGGCTGATCACGTTGTTGATTAATGAAGCGGAAGCAAGTTTGAAGAATAACTTGTTAGGATAAAAATAAAATGGGGTTGTAGGCGGGATTTACCGAGTTCTGGCGTACAACCCCTGTTAGGTGTGGGAAACACCTAAAGTATGGGAAACAGCAAAAGTTTTTTTTCCTTTAGCATATGGGAAAAGCCTAAAGTGGAAGAGAAGGTTCTGGATTCTTGGTGACGATCGTGAAGATTAGCTTGCCGTCACCGGTTTCAGCCATAGTCGCCATCAAAGGAGTTTCTTTGCTGATCTTTTCCAGGGCCGGCTTGATAAACGTTCTCTTCATCTCGGCGAAGTTATCGCGCTGAGACTGAGGGAGTTGATACCGTTCTGCTAGCCAATCCGCTGTAGTGATCCAGATCCCGGACTTTCGATACTGGCACAGGCTTTCGTACAAACGGATAGCCCTTACACTGTTGATGCGGCCGCAATCATATAGGTTGTAGGTCGTAAATTGGCTGCTTAGGTCTAGTAAATACGGCATTACCTTGTTGTTAAACTCAATGTTCCATGACCCCCTGCCACGCTTCAAGCCTGCCTCTGCAAGCCAGGGGCGTTTACGTTCTTCATATTCGCCATCCGAAGGGAAAAAGGTAACTGAACTATTTGAAAGCGCGTCAATCCCCTTCCTAACATCAGTGCTAGCTGTTGCCTGGCTAACCTTAAACAGACGCTGATAATCTGCGACCCTGACAGTGAAAGTGCCAGGATGATCGTCTTGTCTGTAAGTCTCCATAAGGCACAACCACAGGACTCTCTTAGCCTGTAATGACAGATAATAGGCAGCTTCCGTTAGCTCGTTTGATTGAGCTATGGCAGGTCTGCTAGTTTTTATAATCCCTTTATTTTCAGCCATATATAATTCTATGGGTAGTTTGTATTTCTCCCATAGTTACATCCGTTTTATGCCATGGTCAAGACAAACCTTTGGTGATTCCCACATCTGAATTAACTTTAGGTATTTCCCATAGAAACTTTAGCCATTACCCATACGAACTTATGGTTTTACCCATAGATACTTTAGCTATGTCCCATACTTGCTTAAGCCATTTCCCATATTGACAGGCCTAAGAGGCAAAAGCTGCAAGGCTTAGGGCCATATCTAAAAAGCATTTAAAAACATAAAAAAATAAAAAATCTTTAAAAAACATCACTGTGGATATGTTGATATCTAAACTATGGGAAATGCCTAAAGTTTCCATCGTGAAACTGCTGTAGCTCCCACCGGTTACCCGGCGGGCCCAAAATCAAAGCCTCAACAATGCAGATCGTGCCTCAGAACCCCATGGTAGCTCTTTGTCTGTAAGCCCAGTATCGCAACGGCTCGTTGCGATCTAAGCTCTTATGGTGCGTCCAGAATCGGAAAAAGACTGGTCTTGGCAGGATCGGGGGGGGAGAGGATCCTCTAAGATCCTCTATGGCTGCTATTTGATGAAAGGATTTCCTTTCGATTGGAGATACATTTGACCAAAAACATGTGATGCATAATCGTTGAGATGACCAACATCCCTATACACACTCACTCCATTTACTTCTGTAGCACATCCAGTTTCTGAACATTGAACATCTTTTATGTCAATAATTTGTAGGGAGGGGTGTGATTTTTTTAAAAATTCGAATTTTTCATCAAACCATGAAGGAGAAGGCTTAATATTTCGTAGTGAGTTGCACTTGCCATTTTCAAAATCATCTCTTCCTATCAATTTTCTTTTCAAACAATACTCATAGCCGTCTGGCCTAGTAAATATTTCTTTCATTATCACCGGTGTGGAACCGGCTTTTTCGATGATTGTTAGCGCTTCATTAATAGCAGAGCTTAATCTCTCTTTTGAAAGTTCTAAGGAGCGGGTATCACCTTGATTATTTATGATCTTATCACTCACATACATTGGCCAGAGCTCACCAATAATAACATAGTCATAATTGTTACTTGCTATTTGCTCATAATATTGCTTAGTGTTTTCATGACAAGTTTCATAAACAGTATTATAAAAATGCCACCAATCAAACTGGTAGATGCCTGGCAACGTTAAACAACTTGCTGTACTTTTTGCGGTAATTGCTAAATTAGCATTTTTTGCTAAAGTATCTAAGAACATCCAGTAGTGATTAGAGTTTGAGTCTCCAATGAAGAAAGCAGTCTTTTTGGGTGATTCAGCTCCGAACGTACAGTGTTCGTTTGAATATTTTCCTTCGATATCATCTGTAAGACAATCTGAACGATGTCCCGCCATTTTTTTGTACTTTAACTCAAGGTTTGTTGCAGTGTTAAATGAACTTCCAAACCTCCATGGGAAGTAGTTTTGACTTTTTGCCACAGCATATAGAGCAATGCTTAATAGCAATGGCGTTACAATTAATAAAAGGATTGTTGTTTTTAAGTTTTTATTACATTTTCGCAGAGGCATCTCTATATAACTATAAGAAACGCACGCAAGGAGTAATGATGATATAAGTAATAATATAAGTAGAAGAGAATCATTAAACGCATCCATATAATGTAACAGAGCCAAGCAAGGCCAATGCCATAAGTAAAGAGAATATGAACGCTTACCAATAGCTACAAGATAATTTGATGCAAGCAACCTCGATGCATAGGATCTGGATGAATCACCTGATAGAATTATAGCGCCAGTTGCTAATGCAACCATAAGGGTATACCCGTTTGGGTAACCAGATATTAATCCTGGAAACATCGAAAGAGTTATAATTAAAGATAGAGAAACGATACCAACAATATTGGATAATTTATGATTTATCTTGAATGAGCTAAATGCAAGGCAACTGCCAATTTGCAGTTCGAAGCAACGCGAGAAAAAATCATAGTATCTTACTTTACTGGTTGTATATGACAGGTATAGCGAGGCAATAAGGAAAAAAACTGTAATCACATAGTTTGCTAAAGCCACTTTGTCTTTTTGATAAATCTTTAATGTAAAATACAGAATAACAGGGAATGTCAAATACCATTGCCACTCAATAGACAGTGACCATGTATGAAGCAGCAATAAGTAGCCGGAGTCTTCTGAAGCATAACTAGTTGTTACACCAGAGAAATACTGGTTTGACGTGAAGTACAATGTATTTTTAACGCTGTGTAAGAATGTGTTGTAATCGGCTGGAAGGTAAAAAAAACTACCGATAATTATAGAAATTAAAACGATGAGAAGCAGCGATGGTTGTAGTCGCCAAATTCTACGATTATAAAAGTTACTTAAATTAAATTTTTGGTCATTAGTACCGCTTAAAATTATTTTGGATATCAAATACCCAGATATGACGAAAAATACATCAACTCCGATGAACCCAGCTGGAAATTGACTTAGTCCTGCATGAAAAAAAATGACTAAAGCGACAGCTATAGCTCGTAAGCCGTCAATATCACTACGGTACTTCATTTTTGACCTCTGAGTTGTTTTTACAGATTTATTATAATTTAATTAGGAGGTCTGATAAATGAACAAATACACTTTTTTAAATAATTTTGGCCATAGGAATATCACTTAGCCGGGTTGTGTATGATGGGGAGAGAAGTTCACGGCGCATTGCCCAAACCTTATTGATCCCTTGGCCGGCAAACCAGACTTTCCCCAGCCCGGAGTGATTTATACCATCGACGGCTTTCATCAATTGTTCGCTACCGGCGCGCGGTGGATGTTCATGGTTAGGAAACTCAATCGGCCCTTTTTGAGTTTCCTAACCATGAACAGTGTCAAGGAAGAACCCCATATGGTGCGGGCTGCCGCAGAGTAATGCGGAAAAATGCCAGTTTTGCTGTATTTTTAAGCTAAAGTCCATTTTTCAGGCGCACTTATCCAGAGCCGGGATCTGAAGCCATCGTTTTTTCGCCATCCGATGCAGCCGGTCAGAGAGCAGTTTGGTGGCGTGATCACCTGCCACGGCGCCGGCAAAACGCAACCGACCTTTGCACAGGATGCATTGGTAAGGGTCGGTACCGAGGAAGCCCTTCATTAGTACTGCGAATCCGGGCCGCTTCGGTTTCTCCCGTACCGTCATTTCCAGCGCATCGTAGACCTTCGGCAACAACGTACCCCGTTTGCGGTTGGCCAGAAAACCGTAGTAACGCACCATCTTAAAATGCCGCGCCGGGATATGGCTGACGTAACGTTGCAGCATCTCCTCCTGGCTGATCTTCTGGCGTTTGTGCTGCTGTGTACGGTGATCGTAATACTGATGGACCACGGCGCCGCCGCGGTAATGCCTGAGCTGGGAAGCCGCCACTGGCGGACGTTTCAGGTATCGGCCCAGGTATTTCACGCTGCGCCAGGCGCCGCGGGTCTTTTTGGCGAAGTGCACTTTCCAGGCGCGGCGATACTGGGCATGCAGATAGCGGTGCCACCGGTCCTCGTTACGGATATGGCCGAGACCCGGCAGGGCACCGGGATTGATTTGCGCATAGTTGTCGCGCAGCAGGTAAACCACGGCGTTGCGCCAGATGGCTTCCACTTCTTTCTTTTTAAAGAACAGATGGCGCCAGACGCCGTGTTTGACATCAAGTCCGCCGCGGGTGACGGAGACGTGGATATGTGGGTGCTGATTGAGCTGTCGGCCGTAGGTATGGAGCGCACAGAAGATACCGACTTCGATCCCCTGTTGGCGCGCCCAGCGGAGCATGGCGCGGGTGGCGCAGCGAAACAGGTCATTGAGCAGGGGCCAGTTGTTGTTGAAGAACGGCCACAGCAGGTGAGGCATGGTAAACGTGATGTGCTGCCAGTCGCAGTCGGGCAGGATGTGCTGCTGTTCGGCGATCCACTGCTCAGTGGCCTTGAGGCCACAGCTGCTGCAGGCCTTGGACTTGCAGCTCTGGCAGAAAAAGCGGGAATGGGTGCAGTCCGGTGAGGCGCAGCAGTAACGGCGCACGCCCATGGCGCAGGTGCCGCAGGCGAGCATGCGCTCGACGGCGAGTTTGGTCCAGTCGCTGAGGGCGTCACCGTGTTTGTCGAGATAGCGGCTCCAGCCATCATCGTGCTGGAACAGCAGCTTTGCCGGTCGGGGAATATACATGGTGCAGAGTCTACAGGGCGGCAGGGAACAGGAAAAGGGCGTCGGCGCCAGCCGGCTCACGTCGCAGACGTGCTCATTTTATGCGTGTGTCAACGCGGCGGGGGCATGCGCCACCTCGCGGCAGGACTGGCCGTCAGGCGGCACTGGCGTTGATGTGAGGTTGGGGCTTAAAGACGGTTGAGGCTGCAAAGCAGCCGTGCTCGCCCCGCAGGGGCGCTACGTTCGTCGAAGAGATCGATCTGGCCCGGTTTGTCACAGAAATCGTTCAGCATGATCCCCGCTTTCTGATACCGAAACCCGTCGCGCCAGATGGCTTCAAGGGCTTTCACTGCCGCCGCTATGATGTCGCGGGTGTCTTGTGTAGCCAGCATGAGCTGCACGCTATTACTGTTGGCGTAATACGGCTCGTGAGGCGCAAAGGGGCTGGTTCGCGCAAACACCGAAACGTGCCGGCAGTATTGCCTCTCTCGGCGCAATTTCTCGGCGGCGCGTTCCGCGTATTGGCACACCGCTTGGCGCATGTCCTGCAGCTGCGTGACGCGCTGGCCAAATGACCGGCTGACGATGATCTGCTGCTTTGCCGGCAGCGCATCGATCGAGATACACGGCACACCGTTCAGTTCACGCACGGTGCGCTCGAGCACAACCCCGAACGTTCTGCGTATTAACGCCTGGTTGCTGTCGGCAAGCTGCAGTGCAGTCGTGATCCCCATCGCAGCCAGCTTTTTGGTCAACTGGCGCCCACATCCCCAAATTTCGCTGACCGGCAGTAACGCCATCAACCGTCGTTGTCTATCCCGGTTTGTCAGATCAACAACGCCACCGGTAGCCGGCCAGGTTTTAGCGGCGTGATTGGCGAGTTTGGCCAAAGTCATTGTCTGAGCAATGCCGATCCCGCAGGTAAGCCCGGTTTGCTGAAGCACCGTATCACGGACTCGGCGCCCGTAGTCTTCGAATGACTCTGTGGCATCGATGCCGGCAACGTGAAGAAATGCCTCGTCCAGCTAAAGGAAAGAAGCTCTACCATGGACATGACTCCAAATCAGAGCATTCCAATATTCAAACTTCGATGTCGACTGTCC
>NZ_JCAXDO010000018.1:0-3185 GCF_059740205.1 Serratia sp. LTN-2
CGGTTGCGGATGACCGTGTCAGCAATAAGCGCGCTGGTTTCGCTGTCTGCAGCCCGCAGCGCGCCTGCAGCTGCGCGAGTGACCTGTGACACGCCGACAGACGGATTGCCGTGTACCGCACTGATATCATCAAACTGTCCGACAATCACACCGGCATCGAGCGTGGTTCCGCCGAGATCGATAATCAGGGTGGTCTCAGCGGGTCCGGGTTTCAACTCCGCGAGACGGGAGAACGCCGCCGGCAGTGATTCCGGCATCACCTTCACGTCCGTTACGGTAAATGCCCTGCCCTTATTCAGAACCAGTTCACGCATCAGGTTTTCCCGTTTGCGTCGGATGTTCTCCTCGTTCCGCTGGCAGTCCCCGTCATAATACTCGCTCAGGGGAAGCGTCACTGTCAGGCTCACCGGCTGCGGCTCAAGTCCGCTGTTCAGCAGCGCATGATGCACGGCCAGCAGGTTGAGATCACCGTACTGATATTCCACGTTTGTTGTCGGGATGGCATCACGGCTGACGCTGTCCCAGGTGTATTTCAGCGTGCCCACCTGATAGTTGAACGTTGCGGCACTGAATTCCGCCACTTTCCAGCCATGCCGGAAGGAGTTAGCAGAAACCCGTGTCTGCAGCTCGTTTCCTTCAAACCATGCCAGCTTAACATTAGTTGAACCATCATCGCAGTAAATATTCATCATTATGCTCCGTCAATTAAACTCAATTTGATACACATTATAAGAGCAAAATGGAAAAATAAAAGCCTTATTTCTCATTATGAGCAATACGTGTGAATCAAAATGATATTAACGAACATTTTGAGTAGCTTAGGTTACTCACCCTGTTCATGGAGCAGGTGATCTGGATTATCCTCACGCTGTTAAATACACTGTATGTATAACCAGTATATTTAGACGTCAGGAGGAAAGATGAAACTGCAGCTTTTCAGCACCGGGAAAGAACTCCCGCCACAGGCCCGTCCGTTGTTTGCAGACCTGGCCAGCTGCGGTTTTCCCAGCCCTGCAGCTGACTATGTCGAGTCCGACCTGGATCTACATGATTACTGCATACGGCATCCGAGCGCGACTTACTATCTGCGTGCCAGCGGTGACAGTATGTCCGACGGCAGCCTTTACAATGGTGATCTGCTGGTTGTGGACAGTGCAGAGAAGCCCCGGCACGGCGATATTGTTGTGGCCAGCGTGCAGGGGGAGTTTACGGTTAAACGGCTCCTGCTGACGCCACGACTGACGCTGCAGCCCATGAACGCCGCCTGGTCGCCGATTTATCCCGACCCGGACGATCTGGATATCTTTGGCGTCGTCACGCACATCATCCACCGCCCGAGGGAGATGTACTGATGTTTGCCCTGGCCGATGTGAACAGCTTTTATGCCAGCTGCGAACGTGTTTTCCGCCCGGATTTGAAAGGAAAGCCGGTTGTGGTGCTCAGTAATAACGATGGCTGCGTAATCGCAAGAAGTGCCGAGGCAAAGCCCTGGATCAAAATGGGCACGCCGTGGTTTCAGATGAAAAACGAGAGCTACCCGGAAAAAATATACGCGTTCTCAAGCAATTATGAGCTTTAGTAAGTTAAGTGGAATGCAACATTTTCTGTGTAAACTTTGAACAGGGTTCCTGATTACAAAGGAGAACACAATGCTCACCACTTTATTCTGTACTCCTGCCAGTTCACAGGCAGAACGATGGTTGGGGTTATTATCCGATCTCGGCAGGTCACCGGCGACAATTCATGCCTACCGCGGCGCACTTACTCACTTCTTTCACTTCTGCTGCCAGCGGGAATTGCCCCCCCGAGCAGGCAAGCTTTGAAGATATCGCTGCGTACATTCGCCCCCAGTTACCCGGCATGCCTCAGCCTGCAGCCAGTGCAACGCTTCAGCTTCGCCTTTCTGCTATACGTCTGTGGTTTGACTATCTGATTTACATGGGGGTAATTATCCGGAACCCTTTACCGCGAGCAGGCACACCCCACATGCCTTCAGCAGGACGCGGTATAGTCCAGCGAATAACACGACTGCCACAAATTCCGGATGACGGCCAGTGGTATCATCTTTTGGGTTATATATCAGACTGTTCATTGCGCGATCGCCTGATGCTAGCGCTGGCGTATCATGGTGCGCTAAGACGCTCTGAGGTGACAACAATAACCATAGAGGATATCGATCCTGCCCACAGGCTTATACGGATTCGCGCCGAAAACACTAAAGGCAAACGCGAACGGGTGGTCTGCTACGGCCCGACGATTACGCCGGTACTGGCAGCACATCTCAGGAACCTGAGGCAAACGGGTATTACTGGTGGAGCACTGTTCCGTTCGTTTTCTGACAGAAATTATGGCTCACCGCTTTCATACTGGAGCTGGAGTAAAACGGTTCGCGAGTGGTCAGACAGGACCAGCATGCCATTTCTGACCACGCACACCTTTCGTCACCTGCGACTGACACATCTTGCCCGGGCGGGATGGAAGCTGCATGAGATAGCAACCTATGCTGGTCATCGTGATCTACGCACCACGCAGATATATATCCATCTTTCAGGCACTGATCTTGCGGCCAGAATGGCGATGACTGTTGCGGAGACTGACCGGAAAATCGCAGCTATCATGTTTGGCCCGGAGAGAGAGAATGACAGGCAAGCGTGATAAAGGTTTCATATACGCGCATTTTTGCCGTGCAGATTATGACCTGCACGCTGGCTTTAGTTCTGAGCAGAAAGAAGCGCTAAGTACAAGCCATAAACGCTCCCGTAACTATGGCAGGTCCGGTTCCCTCTCTTCCCTGATCACCCCCCTGCTGGATATCGCCAACAACAGTGGCACCGGCTGTAGATCAGGATACCCGGGACATTATTGCGGCCGCCACAACGGCTCTGGAGCGTATCTGGAAGGATGGGCATCGGTATGCCAAAGCCGGGGTGATGCTGAATGACTTCACCGGCTCCGGCGTTTCGCAGCTGCAGCTGTTCGACGAACGTCCGCCACGTCCTCACAGCGCGGAGCTGATGAAGGTTCTTGATGGAATTAATCATTCCGGTCTGGGACAGGTCTGGTTTGCCGGACGAGGGATTGCGCCTGCATGGCAAATGAAACGCAATATGCTCTCCCCTGCGTACACCACCCGCTGGAAAGATATTCCCGTTGCGAGGATCAGATAAATTCTGCTTTTCAGAGAG
>NZ_JCAXDO010000018.1:3252-4130 GCF_059740205.1 Serratia sp. LTN-2
GAACAAAACGAACATAATCTTCTTACGCACCGAATAGAGGAATCACTGTAACAATCTCAAAATCGGTATTGTGATAGAAACAACTGAATAGAGTGGGACCATGGTCCCACTTAAATCCGGCGTGTGGAATCGATATTCCCGGTGGGGTTTGACGGGTGAGTTCTGCCACGCAAGCAGGAGGTGGGACCGTGGTCCCAGTTAAATCCGATGTGTGGAATCGACATTCCGGGTGGGGTAGACGGGTGAGTTCTGACACGCAAGCAGGGGGTGGGACCGTGGTCCCAGTTAAATCCGATGTGTGAAATCAGTATTCCGGGATGGGGTTACCGTCTGAGTTCAGATATGCCGGTTGAGGGGTGAACCATGGAACAAGTTAAGAAAAAGTAGCAGGAACTAGATCTTAGATTGTGGTAACAATCAGGTTGGGAGAAGAAATCAGACCTTTTTTAACAACACAGGACAATAGTCCAGAGAATAGCTGCTCCGGATGTATATATTCCGAAGCAGCATGTAACGCATTAAGGATATTGGAAATTAATGATAACGCTCGCTTGTATCATTAAACAGGCAGAACTTTCTGTAAGTCGCGCAATATGCTTTCTATCTTCTCGATACACTCGGCAGGCAAGCGAGATTTATCGAGATTAAAAATAACCTTATCGCCTTTGTATAGGGCTGTAGCACCAGGTACAAATTGATGGCGGGTATTAAGGTTAACTTTTTTACCTGATGGCTCTTTCAAAATATCCGTCAGTAAGCCAATAACTTCCTCGGATTCAAACATTACTCCCGCTTTCTTTTGCTCATGAAGCTGTTGTGTCCGTTGCAACAATAAAGCTTCTTTTCCCGAAAATGCTTTGTACAGCGCCTCCCCAGAG
>NZ_JCAXDO010000018.1:5947-8391 GCF_059740205.1 Serratia sp. LTN-2
CCCATTTTCTGTTCCTTGTTATCATCTTTGCATTAATCTATTAAATCTTGGTGAAAGGCGCAAAGCAACATTAAAATTGCAAACCGTCTTAAAAATTGCAAAGCTGATCAAAATATAGCCGTATTCAGTTTAGCATCCGCCTGAAGGTTGCCGCATGTTTCAGTCAATATCATCCGCTCGCCGCAAAAAGCGTGCACACGCATGCGTAGAGGAAGCGGAATTACTTCGTACTAACAGGGTGTGGCTGACGCTCTGAAGCTAACGAAGATCCACTGATGGATCTGAATGGTGAGGAATTGACTACAGTATGCAGATTATTGACTGCGGTATGAAACAGAACAGGAATAGAGAAAGGTAATGAAATGTGTTTTTCTGCATATCACAGTCAAGATTATTGCTTTTCAGGGTGTTGTATTACCGGGTTGTTGTACCATGATTCATATTGTGTCACGTCAGTCGTCCATATGTACGGGATGCTGGCAGTTATTCCATATTTCGATCCAGTAATTGATCCTTAAGGAGATCATGATGAGATCAAAAAGAGATCCCCGGATCGTGCAGCGCCCCGCTACGCCTGAGCCTGGAGCCTGTCTTCATTAACTGGGGTGTGCGGTATGTTGACTGTTGTGTGCAGGATCACCTATTGCGGTATGCAATTGTATTAACTGGGGTATGTATTTCCGTTGACTGTGATATGCGTATATACTTTCCTTTGTGGATAACCGCGGGTTAATAAAATGGCTATGGAAAATAATGAGTTACCCCTGAATCTTCAGGAGGTCAACAAGACAACGGGCGAAGTTGTTAAGCTGGATGTCAACAGCGCCAGTACTGTTCAGCCTGTTGCACTCATGAGGCTTGGTCTGTTCGTTCCTACATTGAAATCGACCTCCAAGAGTAAGACGAACCGCAAAAACGTCACGGATGCGACTGAGGAGCTCGTACAGCTGTCTATTGCCCGGAGTGAAGGGTATACCGATGTCAGGATCACCGGATCGCGCCTCGATATGGATACTGACTTCAAAGTCTGGCTTGGGATCATCCGTTCAATGTATGATTTTGGCGTTAAGGATGACACGCTCAAGCTGTCTTTTGTTGAGTTCGTTAAAATGTGTGGCTTTGACACCCGGCGCTCTAACAAGAAAATGCGCGACAGGATCAGCAACTCCCTGTTCAAGCTGGCATCCGTAACCCTCAAGTTTCAGAGTGAAACGAAAGGGTGGACTACGCACCTAGTTCAGTCTGCCTATTACGACATCACTGCTGATGTCGTGGAGATCAGGGCAGAGCCCAAGCTATTTGAGCTTTATCAGATGGATAGACGGGTCTTGCTGCGTCTGAAGGCCATCGATGCCCTGCAGCGCAAGGAGTCCGCACAGGCACTCTATACCTACATCGAAAGCCTACCGCAGAATCCGGCCCCAATCTCCATGAAGCGTATGCGAGACAGACTAAACCTGACGTCTAACATCTACACGCAGAACCACACGGTGCGCAAAGCTATGGCGCAGTTGAAGGATATCGGCTATCTGGATTACACCGAATTCAAACGCGGCCGGGCCACCTATTTCAGCGTGCATTACCGTAATCCGAAACTCATCAGTAGCAAGGTCGTTGTTCCCCGTGAGCCGGAAGAGGAAGTACCTGAGCAGAACTATGACGAAGTGATTAAAGCTCTGAAGGCTGCAGGTATTGATCCTCAGAAACTGGCAAAAGCGCTCAGCAGCGTGAAATCGGAAAATGACTGAGTATGCCGTTTTAGGATGTGTTGACTGTGGTATGCAGAGCGCATACCACAGTCAATTTATACTGATTCATCATCCCGTTTAGGTTTTGCCTGCCTTGACTGCGATATGCGGATACGCCTCCCGGGGTATTGATATTGACTGCGGTGTGTGGAATAGCGGGCAGTTTACTGAACATATTCACTGCGATATGTGTCCCTTCATCATTCAGTCAATATTGTGCGTCAGGCCGGATGCCCTGAGTACGGTACTTTCACAAAGGGTGTTAACCCGTCGAGATCAAAGGATTCCGGGGTCAGCGTCCGGGATTCACCGATCCGCACACCGGTGTTCCAGAAAGTTGAGAACAGTATGTAATGGCGAAGATCCGGCATATAGAAGAGCAGGGCTTTCACTTCGGAGGCGAGGAGGAACGCCAGGGGCGCCGGTTAAGGTGGCCATCCTTCTGAGTGAGACCGCGGTCGCAGAGTCGACCCCATGGGCTATCTGCAACAGTGAAATGCGTTCTGGTGAAATGGGGTAATGCCAGGATGGACAGGATCGGAACGAGAAGGTAAATAATGAAGAAGAGGTAAAGTGCGCTACGTGAATTCCGGCCTTGTACCCTGTCAGTTTTCACGTAACGCAAGATTAATTTATTATCGAATAAGTGGGTTTCGTTACAACTGTCTGTAAAGTTGGCAAATTTAGTTATCTGAT
>NZ_JCAXDO010000018.1:8610-53418 GCF_059740205.1 Serratia sp. LTN-2
CCCATCGGCCGCTGCCGCTTCAACCGCTTCGCTGAGCCACGTGCGGACCGTCCGATCGGTAATCTCCCAGATGCGTGCCTTCTCGGTTCTGCCGCTTCGCTTGTTACGTCGTTCAAGAGGTATTTTCAGCGTGGCCACCATCATCCCCAGCTGGCTGACATAGTTAGCATCGGAAAGCGGAACCAGCCGATGCGCCTGACTGCCTGCAGGCGAACGGCCGGCCGTTCGGGCCGCTTTCTCCGCCCGCTGTTTGAGCGTGGCCAGCTGCACGAACGGGTAGGGAGGCGCCAGCGAAAAATCTCCCCTTGTCAGCGCCAGCACCTCGTTGATGCGCGCGCCGGTATTCCAGAGGGTGGCCAGCAACATCTTGCGGTGGAGATCGGGTACATAGTGGAGCAGGGCACTCACTTCCGGCGCCAGCAGATATTTCGGCAGTTCGTCCTGAACGAGTGCCATCTGGCGCAGGGCCAGTGCGGCAGGGTAGTCGATTGCCACCGGCAGCTGCGCGGCAGAAAAAGAAACGCCCTGGCCTGGTATTGCCGGCATCATTGTTTATTGTCCCCGGTGGACAGGTATTGCACTGTAAGTCGAGCCAGTGCTTTCTGCGCGTAATCCTCACCCGGGAGCACACTGATTTCTCCCCGGCGTTCCATCTCGGTGCCGATGGCGCTGAGGGTGATCGTTACCGGAAGCAGCCGGCGCAGCAGCAGGGCGTGCCCGCATGCGGAACGGATACGTTCCGCAAACGCATCCTCATCGCGGGAGTATTCGCCGGGCGCCGGCCGTTCCCGACCGTCCTTTTCCGACTGTAGGTCCTGGCAGAGCGTCAGCAGCTCAACGATTTCACTGGCTGCCTGAGCAGCCATCAGGTCATGGTTCATTCCGGCTTATCCTGATTTGCCAAACAGCTGAGGCAGTTCATCAAACAACATCACATGACGGGTACGCTTTCCGCGAAAGATACGTCGCATCAGCGGCTTCCCATCCGTTTTAACGGCCTTACAGGGAGGTCGTTTCCCAGTAGATCCTGCAGCGCCCGTTGTTCCGCAATCACTACGGCCTCCCTGAGCGGGATAACCCTAGAGGGTATATCCTCTGGAAAATCACTGTCAGGGCGGCCAGAACCAGGGGCTAATTGCCACTCATCAGGGCTTCCAGTTTGCATGGCCACGATCCTTCCCTCAGTGGTGAGGATTTCGCTCGCCCGCCACGCACTGTTATCCTTGCAGGCAGTGATGCCATCTGCTGTTCTGAACCAGAGCTGGCTATGAAGGCTGAGAAGATGCGTTGCGACGGTTTCAAATTTCATCCTGTTTTCCATCATGGGCCGGAACACAACCCACAGTCATGTAGTTCTGCGCTCCGGTAAAAAGCATCCATACCAGGCGAGCTCGCGTCGTTAAGAAATCCCGCCTCTGTAGGCTTCAGCGGTCGGCAGCAAGTTCCTCAGCCAGCTTCACGAACCCTTTGTGCTCAGCCTGCAGGTAATGGCTGTAAATCCGGGCATCACGTTCAGTCAGTCCTGATGGATTGCCGGAGAAATAACGCTGGAGTACCGTAATGCAGTGATTGTAGGTATCAAGATCGTATTCCCAGTCTCCCAGTTCTCCGGCCACGTTCAGTTCCTTGCGGAACTGGTCATACTTACGCTCCAGAATACCGAGACCGAGGTTTATGGCTGTATAATTATTACTTTCACCGGGCGCAGAAATCGCGTTGCGAATTTTTTCGAAGGCATAATTGAAATCATTTCTGTCATTG
The DNA here is from genome assembly GCF_059740205.1 of Serratia sp. LTN-2. Lineage (NCBI taxonomy): Bacteria > Pseudomonadati > Pseudomonadota > Gammaproteobacteria > Enterobacterales > Yersiniaceae > Serratia > Serratia sp. LTN-2. The sequence continues at coordinate 10,372 of NZ_JCAXDO010000018.1, forward strand.
AAAGCAGTAAACATGTCATTTCCCCATCTGAATAATTAGCAATGCAATTTTACCAAGCCTAAACCACCATCTACTCACGCACCTGACAGTCACTTGGAAATATTTTTCCCTTCCATCATCATTTTCAGGGTGATAATAAGCAGTCATATAGCCACGCTATTAAATTACCGGACGGCCGTTCCGGTCGGATCCGACTTTCTGCCGTATACCAACTTTCCGGAAGTGTACCACGGTCAGGGAATAACCACAGCGCCCTTATATGGTGGTGAGCGGCCGGTCACAGGGCAGGGGAGGGACACAACATATAGCGTCACTGTCAGCAGGGAACACCGCTACATCTTGTGTTGCCGGGCCGCTGCGCGCCGGAGGCCGGAAAGCAGATCCGGAACTGGTTATTCTTTACCAGTTACGTTTCGAAAAAGCCATCACGATCGCGCGGTGTACGGAACTCCAGCGGGCGATCGCCAGTGATAACCGTCTTTTGGGTATTGCCGTTGCCGGCGTTAGTCGCCGGTCTGGGCTGATTTATATCGTAGCCAAGGTGATGGGTCATTTCAGCGTTGAGCGCCGCCTCGGCACTGATTTATTTCAGCAGGCGATCGAACTGGTTGAGATCGTCAGGGGTTTTGAGATTTTTGGCCAGTTCGTTAGCCAGGGCCTGCAAATATGTTTCGTCCATAAATCAACCTGATTTTGATGTTGGATTGAACATATCAAAATCAGGCAATTACACAAATCTATATACAGGCTTGGCAAGGGCGGCTGGTCAGCTCTGGCGCAAAATTGCTTTCGCTGCTTTTACGCCTGAGTCAAGAGCGTAATCCACCTGTGACAGGACAACACCCGCCCAGTAGATGTTCCCCACTGGCTTTAGTACTCCCTCTTCATCCTCCCAGCAACCATAGGCACCCAGTGAGTATGGATCGCTCGACCAGTAGTGCATGGTCGCCTTTTGATACGTCAGATCGCTTATTCCGGTGAGATCGCGAACCACACGCAACATATGCTCATAACGGTCTGATTCAGAGAGTAAAAGCAGCTTTCTGGCATTATCACCGGTTGACCAGCCCACAAGTATCTGTCCAGGATAGTCGGGAATACCGGCGGATGCATTCCATACGCAGGGGATAATATGAGAAAAATCATCCAGTCTGTCCGAATGTAGCGGAAGGACTTTTCTGTCAAAAGCATAATTATTTTTACAACGGGAACGCTGTTTCCTGAACGAAGGGCACGCATTTTCTCGTCAGAAAGTTGCGGCATGAAGGTCACGTTACCAGCAAGGATCACAGGAGCGGGAAGGGTTACAACACAATTTTTTGCGCTGAATTGCAGCTGCTCGCTGCTATGAGTCGCAGTAACCAGAACGGAATTGCCATTGTCCTGGATCCGGGTCACAACCGTATCCAACTGAACAGGCACCCCCTGGCTTAACGCTCTGAGGATGCTGTCATAGCCCTGAGTCAGTCTGAAGTCACCGCCATCTGGGTCAGGATTGTTTTCCGAAGCATTCTGCCACAGCTGGGGCATTTCACCGGAAATTTCTCTAGGATGCATTTTGTCAAATGGCTCACGGTCTATGGTTTCGGCGAGTAACGACAGTGGTCGGTTTTCTTTCTCTATCCCCAGACGATTCAGATACTCTTCAGCGTTTTTATCGGATTTCAGGGGCTTAAAGCTTGACGGTTGTTGAGGTTTGTATAATGGAAATGAATAGAAGCGCGCTTCGCGCGCGGAAACCCATGGTGTATTTGCAGAATATCTGGCGAACATATTTTCAACAGGGTGGGCGGGTATATTCAGATTTTTTACCATTACCCAGAGACTGATTTCACCCGGCCCACCATGAATGAGCTCCGCACCCAGCTCTACTTCCACGTGCTCCGAAAACGAACGATCGGTCCAAATTCGCCCCCCTGTACGCTGCCGGGCTTCAATGACAATAACGGACCTGCCTGCATTCACAAGTTTACGTGCAGCCGACAGCCCTGCCGGGCCCGCACCAATGATAATAGTGTCTGCATTCCTTGCTGCCGTGAGCCCGATCTTACCGGCAACTGACGATTTTATGAGACTGGCAGACAAAAATAACGCGCCGCTTCCAACAATAAAATCACGTCTCGACGTTGCCATGCATATCTCCAACTGTTACTTATTACTGGGGCGTGATAATGAATATTACGGTATTTTTTATTGAAAATTCATTTCCTGAATGAAACAGCTTAAGATGAATGTAGTCAGGGCTCAAGCGCCGTCAAGCCTAAGGCAATAAAAATCATATTAAAATATTTTAGATAACCACTGTAAATTATCTAATGACAATTCAGGCTTTGCCGATTTACGTTTAAAGTGCAGGCACGAAGAGTGGTTTTTGCATCACATCAATAATATTTTTTCACCCGACGCTGCCTATAACATGGGCAGATATTAAGAACATCAATAGGCAATTTGTGCATGCATATATCAAAGCAGCGTTTTCTTCGGATAGCAGCTGAAATACTAAGCTGAACACTATCTAACCTATAAATTATAAGTTATAGCTTATAGGTTAGATATCTTTGCACCAGGTCTGATATTGTCGGCATACGTTAAGTCCCTCCCCTGTTCATGGTTAGGAAAATGAATCCTCGTTTTAAAAATATCCTGACCATGGATGTTATCGTCGGGAGCGTAATGGTAGCGGGTGGTTGTGGCACTTATGACGATAAAATGCGGTTTTCGGTGAGTTTTTAACCTGAAAGACTTTTTTAAAGCGCACTTATCCCGCTGTCTGTGCCAGAAGCCACCGTTTCCGGTCGATGTTATTCAGCCTTTCTGCCACTTATTCCGTGGCGTGTCTGCCAGCCTGTGCACTGCTGAAGCGCAGCAGGTTGCCGCAAAGGATGCATCTTTACGGATCTGTGTGCAGGAACGCCTTCATCAGCGCGACGAAGCCCGGTTGTTCCGGTATTTTCCGCGCCTCCATCTGCAGTGCATCGTATACCTTCAGCAGCAGCTCGTCGCGTTTCCGGCTGGACAAAAAACCGTAGTAGCGCACCATCTTAAAATGCTTCGCCGGTACGTGGCCGATATAGCGTCCGATCATCTCTTCCTGGGTCAGGGGCTGCTGGCGGTACTGCTGCGCGCAGTGGGCGTAATAGTGATTTACCACTTCGCCACCGCTGTCGTGCCTGAGCTTCGCCGCCGACACCGGAGGGCGCAGAAGATACCGACCTCCATGCCCTGTTTGCGGGTCCACCAGAGCATGGCCCGGGTGGCTGCGAGGAACAGGGCACTGAGCAAAGGCCAGTTGTTGTCAAAAAAAGGGCCAGAGCAGGTGGGGCATGGTAAAGGTGATATGCTGCCAGTCGCAGTCGGGCAGGATGTGGCTCTGCTGCGACACCCACTGCTTCGTGGCATTAAAACCGCAGGAGCTGCAGGCCTGTGACTTGCAGCTCTGGCAGAAGAAGCGGTAGTGTGTGCAGCCAGCCGATGTGCAACAGTAGCGGTTTACGCCCATGCTGACGGTGCCGCAGGCGAGCATGCGCTCGACGCAGAGACGGGTCCACGGGGTCACGCTGTCGCCGAACTTATTGACGAACAAATTCCAGCCGTCATCGACGGTGAAGAGCAGTTTGGCAGGGCGCGGAATATGCATGCCGCAGAGTATAAAACGGGGCTCAGGGCATGCAAATTATCGGAATCGCGAAGCGATGATGCTCGCCCTGTAAGGGTGCTATGTTCATTTGCGCATCCGCAATTGCTCTGAACTAAGGGTACACTGTAGTGTCATGTACGTTACCCAGTTATCATCCGTATTAAAGCATCTCTTGATTATCCACTATTTCAGAAAGTAGGGGACGATTAATGTCCGTGCTAAATTTATGATAACTACTGGTAATAAAAGGAATAAATATCGGTTGTATTTCTTTTAAAAGCCTGAGTGTGCTTTTGCATAACGCCATTCATGCTCACTGAATAAAAATAAAGACCTGTCAATGGCCAGCAGTCTTTGACAGTGCTTGAATAAAGACGACCCCGCAGACGATCATTATCATGCCTGCAATGGCAAAAAAGTCGAGCTTTTGCCCATAGACGAAATAGGATGCAACGCTCACAAGTACAATCCCCATTCCAGCCCATGTTGCGTAGGCTACCCCGACAGGTATCGTTTGTACCACAATACTCAGGAGCCAGAATGCTATGGCATAGCCCCCAACGACCAGAACAAGGGGTAGGGGCTTAGAGAAGCCGGACAAAGCTTTCATTGAGGTTGTTGCAACAACTTCTGCAGCGATTGCTGCAGCAAGAAGAATATAGGCGTACATGGTGACTCCTGTTTAAATAAATTAGAACGTGCTAAATTAAAAAATCGGGTATACAAGGTATAATATGTTTCGCACATTATACCTGACTATATATTTTATAGCATAAAAAAGCAATTACATTGAGTCATATTTTCATTTCCTGACATCTTCTGGCCTTTCGCATCTCTTAATGTTAATAAAACTCAGGATGCCGAAGGCTACTTGCGTTACCACTTTTCCACTTATCAGAACCGCAGTTGGGTTATTTTCCCAGTAACTCTGGTGACATAGCAAAGGATAAAATAATAACAATTGGAATTGATCTTAACAACACTCCCCTGCGATTTTTTTTAAACACAACCAATGATATCACATGATCTATGTCAGGCAGAACACATACACGCAAAATCAGATTTTTTAGTAAAAATCATAAATTCTTAACCTTTGTTAGGCCTGATGCCATTTAGAATTTTTCTGATTTTACATGCCCACCTAAAGTAAAATTAAAAGGAAGCTTCTTTTCGCATCACCAATATATTATTTCTTAATCAGTTACCTGCAATAATCTGGAGCTAATATGGTGTTAATGCTAACTATTTTTGAGTGCATAATAAGCACTGCAGGATATAATTCATGTATTATGTATTATATCCTGCAGTTACTATGGTAAACCAATCTCGTGTTTGTTATTTCAACAAAATCAAACCATATATTATGCTGAAATCTAAATAGCATTTGGTTTTTACAGATTCTTTTATATTTCAATTGAAATTGCCCTATGCATTCTTATGTGAACATAGGGCTCTTACAGTGCGAGCGTCATCGCTTCGCGATTCCGATAATTTGCATGCCCTGAGCCCCGTTTTATACTCTGCGGCATGCATATTCCCAGACCGGCAAAGCTGCTGTTCCAGCATGACGATGGTTGGATCCAGTACCTGGATAAACACGGCGACTCCCTCAGCGACTGGACTCAAACTCGCCGTCGAGTGCATGCTCGGCTGCGGCACCTGCGCCATGGGCGTGCGCCGTTACTGCTGCGCCTCACCGGACTGCATCCATTCCCGCTTTTTCTGCCATAACTGCAACTCCAAGGCCTGAAGCAGTTGTGGCCTCAATGCCACTGAGCAGTGGATTGCCGAACAGCAGCACATCCTGCCCGACTGCAACTGGCAACATATCACGTTTACCATGCCTCACCTGCTGTGGCAGTTCTTCGACAACAACTGCCCCCTGCTCAATGACCTGTTTCGCTGCGCCACCCGTGCCATGCTCCGCTGGGCGCGCCAACAGGGGATCGAAGTCGGTATCTTCTAGGTGCTCCATACCTGCGGCCGGCAGCTCAATCAGCACCCGCATATCCACGTCTCCGTCACCCGCGGCGGCCTCGACATAAAACACAGCACCTGGCGGGCCTGGCCCATATCCGCAACGAAGATCGGTGGCACCGTTACCTGCAGCGCAATATCGCCGTGCCCGGAATGTCCACTTTACCAAAAAGACTCGCTGCGCTTAGCGCTGCGTGAAATACCTGGGCCGGTACCTGAAGCGTCCGGCGGTGGCCGCTTCTCAGCGGCGGCACTACCGCGGCGGTGCAGTGGTCCATTAATATTACGACCACCGCACTCAGCAACATAAACATTGACATTTATACATATTATCACACAACAGGTCTCACCAAATGGTGATCCTCATTGCCCCCGTTCATGGTTAGGAAAGTCAAAAAGAGGCGATAGCGTTTCCTAACCATGAACAACAAGAATTTAATTTTTCGGGAATTATAATTATAACCTGTTATACATTAATAATGTGATTACGGCATGGAAATTTTTAAAAATACAACCCATCAATTTCCGAGCAAACAGGAATACCATTCTGTCTAGATTGTATTTTTAATGTCTGATCTTAAAATGATAGTTCAGTCCGTGTCTCACATAAGACTGCGCCTATTTTTATCTGCCCTGAAATCAATGAACAGATGAGTTCGTGGTAAGTTTGTACAGAATTATGCTAGTAAGGAACACAACTAGCTTTCAATAGCTAGTTCATAAGGATTTGAAAACGTCAGGAGCACTGGCGCATATCTCAACATAGACAATGATTTCAAAGTGTGGTTCAAGCTAGGCTGATCACCTCACGTAACCATCCTTCTGTCGAGGCATCATTCAGTGTACAGGTATCTGGCCGGCTGTAGATGCTCGACATAGCATCAGCTAGTTTTCAGAACAGAATAACATCTGTTCCTATATACCACGAACAAGAGTTATCCAGCAATTTGCTGTAAAAAAGATGCACTTAGCGCACGTTATTTATACAATAGAAAAACTCTAAAAAAGGCACGTAAAATTTAATTAGATTTATAAGCATGACCTCTCAGTTAGACCATATAGCTCTGACAACCTGAAATATACTTGAATACACCAACATTTATTCCAGTGTTTTCGGTGTGGAAGTTGCTATATCTGGAGGTTCAAAGCTTATCCTATCGCTCGTCACGAACTTAGATACATGCTAACTATTAAGAATTTAATTTTTACATCAATAAATTCCTAGCATTTCAAGATGTTTAACAACAAAGTACTCAAGGCTTAGATTCATTTCAGAATTTTCCCATGTTGATAAACGGAATCCAGTGAGTGGGATTAATATTAAAAAATTCATCAATCCTAAAAAAGTAACAATTGTATTCCATTTACATAAGTTATCAACACGATAGAACCAGTATTTAGATCCATAAAAGATCCACGGTGCGATTTTCTCTTTTAAAATCATTGAATTGCGAAGGTTTATAACCACTGTAGTCAGTAAAAAATCCACTGTGGCGAGTGAAGTAACCACTGTAGTCAGCACTGAGTATCCACTGTAGTCAGCAGAAAGAGACAAAACATCCACATTGTGTAAAACTTTAATACACTGAAAAAATTGTATTTTTGAAAATTCACTATAAATTTATCCACAGCATCAACCAGCAGGAGATATCCTTTCTCATCCCGGCTTTCCTTAGCCAGATAATAGGATTTTCTTTTATATGTTTATTTTTCTCATTGCAAGGAGGCTGCTGTTATGGAAAATAATATTAATATGGTCAGGGAATCGTTTACGGAGCATCACAAAGACCATGGCGTGCTCGTGAGTCTGTCTCCGGATTCTGATAACACAGTTCAGCCTGTCGCGCTTATGCGTCTTGGGATATTTGTGCCTACGCTGAAATCAACTGGCCGTGGGAGAACGATGTCAATGGTAACCAACGATGTTACTGATGAGCTCCGTCAGCTCAGCCTTGTTCGTTCGGAAGGATATGAAAATATCAGGATCACCGGTGCCAGGCTCGATATGGACAATGATTTCAAGGTATGGGTCGGGATCATCCATGCCTTTTCACGGCTTAACTCGCTAGGCGAACTGCTCACGCTGCCCTTCGTGGAGTTTGTCAAACTTTGTGGGATCAGTACCTCACGTTCGTCTGCCAGGCTCAGAAAACGAATCGAAGCCTCTCTGGGGCGTATTGCCACTAACACGATTTCGTTTACAAGCAGCAGCGGAGGTTACTACGTTACACATCTGGTTCAGTCTGCCAAATATAATCCCCGTCTTGATGTGATTACGCTCCAGGCAGATCCCTGCATTTTTGAGCTTTATCGCTTTGATCACAAGGTGTTATTGCAGCTCAAAGCCATCAACGCCCTGTCTCGTAAGGAATCGGCACAGGCGTTGTATACCTTCATTGAAAGTCTGCCTCCCGACCCTGCCCCGATTTCCATCGGGCGTCTTCGTATGAGGCTTAATCTTACTTCCCGGACGATTACGCAGAATGCCACGGTCAGAAAGGCAATGGAACAGCTCAGGGAGATCGGTTATCTCGGCTACACCGAGCTTCGGCGGGGAAAGACGGTGTATTTCCATATTCACTTCCGGCGGCCAAAGCTGTGCGGGGAGGTGCTGCGTATGGAAAGACATGCTGAATGATGAAAGATAGCTTTTCCAGATATCCACTGTAGTGAGCAAAAGGTTTCCGAAGAAGATGGCTGTCCGTAGATAATGTGGACACTATGGTTAAAAAGCAGTGTACGGGTTTATACTGGTTATTGCGTATATCATTCTGATAATGCGGGAGAAGAGCTTAAAATGCTTCAGTGGTTCTGATAACGGTATCGCAGTTCTGGTTTGAGCGTTCATCAACACTTTTTTCACTGCGTCTGGTACCAAAAATGAAATATATTATTGAAAATGCAATATTATTTGACAGTGACAGGAAACAAATATCTTCCGCTTCCAGCCCGGATGTTATCGTTCCTCTGACAACAACGGCATCCCGATTGCTGGAAGAAATCATAAAGCATCCCAACAGGGTTCTTCCCCGTGCTTTATTGTTAAAAAAAGTCTGGGAGGATAACGGTTATGCTCCTTCTGACGCGAGCCTGAATAACAATATCAGCGTGCTCAGAAAATACTTTACCAGCCTCAGTGACACTGAGATTGACCTTCGCACGGTACCTAAAATTGGTTTTCAGCTGAATGCTTCTGTTGTGCCGTATGAAGAACAGACTGATGCAGCCGGGAATGATGAGGCTCACGAAAACGAAATATCGGATGTTATTCAGCCCGCTTCAGGTCGCTTTGCATCGCATACGCGCTATGGTGTGTATATTGTCTTTGCGGGTATTACGGTGTTGACTCTGCTCGTCACGCTGGTGTTTATAAGTCTTCAGGACAGGGGGATCAGTACCCTGAACAAAAAGATCCAGCGTATGGTCAGATTTGAACAATGCGATGTCTTTAATCTTTCGTCTGACGGTATTCCCTTTGATAAGGTGCTCAGCCAGTTCCCGTCAGTGCGGTCAGGCTGTATGAGTAAACCTGCAAATGTATATTACGATTTCTCATCACTGAATAAAGATCGTGCCAGACATTTGTTTGTCTCCGTATGCTTCAAAAATGATAAGTCAGGTTATCTGAAATGCGAAAATATAAAATCTTACTCTCTGGAATGATTTTCCTTGCTGTTATACTGGCTGCAGCCGTGGGTTTCATGCTGTATAAAAATCCGCGTCAGGATGTTTTGATCCAGAAGTGTGAAGCGGACGTCCGGTATGATGTTTTCGAAGAGGGTCAGCAGCATACGCTTGATGCGCTGTATGTTCTTGCACTGGGCGCAAGAAACCAGGGGTTTTTGCACATCACGGGTATTCTCAGCAGCAAAGGAAAAAAAGAGGATATCGACAGAACCTACAGTTTTACCTTCAAGAAAAATGGCAAGGTTGGATTGTACGGCATACAGATATTCAAGGAAAAAGTGAGCGCTTATGATGGCGTCGACAGCAATTTTTTTCATACTTACTTTCTGCCGGACAAGCCTGGTGAGGAGCTTTATATAAAAGCCAGCTCTCCGGACAACGGTCTGTATTTCTTTGAGGGTTTTTCCTATCCTTTCTTCATGTGCACCACCGGAGTCTGATCCCAAAGGCAGGTGTTTGACTTTATTGTTGATAATTTATCTTAATTTTCATAATTTTAAAGAAAATTAACTTCCAGAAGCCCCCGGGTGATGGTTAGCATGAATGTGTTGAAATAGTCTGACTGAAGATAGTCTTTTATTAATTTTTTATGGATACAAATGCGCACTTTCCTGTTGTGCGCGACTCTTACCCCCACGTATGAGGAGAGATCATTTCGTGGGGGCAATTTTTCAGCTGTCTTTAGTTTACTATAAACCTGTGTTTAGTCATGAAGCACGGGCGTTTTTCTGTATGCGTAAAAGGTGTGCGCGATAGATGAATATTATTCGTTATATTGTTATTGCCCTCTCGTTGTCCGCCGGTGGCGCGATGGCTAAGCCCGATGTACGTCTGCTTTTTCATATGGGCGCCGGTGCTGAAAACGAGTTTTTTGTGGGTGGAACGGTAGAAAACAAAGGTGACAGCCCCGCTGAAGGCGGTGTCGTTGTGATTGTTCCCGTAGATGAAATGTGTAAAACCGGTGAACCCCGTACGGCTTCATTCGGCCAGATACTCCCCGGCGAAAAAAAGGAATTTCGCCTGCCTTTCGCGAATACCAGGCTTTATGGTTATCGTCTGATAAGCTTTGGTGCGTATGATGATATGGGCTTTCCTGTTACTGCAAAGGATGAGACCCGGGAAATTATTATGAAACGAGAAGATGATTCCCGTAAAAGCTGTATTGAGAAACGGGGCTGATTTTTCGTTCAAACAAAAATACCCTGAGCAGGTATGTGTTTAAAACAATAATAATTTATTCTCCTTTGCCGCTTTCCTTTGACGGGAACGACGACAAAGGTCTTCAGGCGGCCTTCCATTCCGGGAGGTTTTTTTTTGACACTTTTTTACGCGCTCATTATGTTACCTCTGAAACGCTGAAATAAGATTAAACGTCATATGATAGTTTTATAAGCGTAAATCAATAAACTGGAGAAATGTTCATGAAGAAGTTTGCCCTTATTTTTTCCGTTCTGTCCGCTTTAGCAGTAAGCCCTGCGATGGCCAAGAAGCCGGGATCGGGCTCCTGGCAAAGTGGAGAGACCGGTCATCAGCTCGGCTGCCTCATCATCAGTCTGCTCGGTATGCAGGGATGTGAAAAACCCAAATCCTCTGAATAAGCCATGACGCCCTGATGAAGGGCGTTTAACTGTCCCTTAGCAGCCTCTGTATAGTCCTGAACCTGCACTTTATCAGTCAATGATATCCCCCGGGATGGTGAACCATGATCTTATACTTTCGATATAAACTCGCCGCCGTCACTCAATAATTCGACCACCACCAGTGGTACAGGCCGGACATGCGACTGAAATATCAGCGCAGACAACTGGCTTAAGACGTGTTGCTCCTGAGGTAATATGTAATCCCGTAAGCGCAAATCTCTTTGGAAGTGAGAAAAATCACAGAATGTAGAGGGGGCTGTTTTTTGTTCATTTTCTGTTCTTCATGAGAAATGTTAGCCGGAATATGCGGTTATAGTGATTATCCACAAAAAATGCCGCATTTTTCCCGTAAAAGTGTGCATAACTTCGGGTGACGGAGCGGTGTGATTCAGGGTACACCTGTTTCTGTTGCGATACCCCTCCCGACACTGAGGTTTGCCGGGAGGGAAGGGGAGATCAGCGACGCAATGGACGATCCTTCAGAAGGACGTATATGCATACTGCCAGTAAGGTCAGGCAGAGCGAAGAAGCAAGCATAACCGGCGAATGGGAGTTAAGGAATGCGGATACGGATGCGTCCCTGACAATTGTACTCTGATTTTCCGGAAGACTTGCTGCATATGAAAATGCTTCAGACAGGGAATTACCTATCCCGGTAATATTCACATTGTCATAGTCTTGCTGCATGGCTGAAAGGTTATTCCTGAATGTTGACGCCATCAGCAGGCCAAAGAATACAACGCCAAGACCGGCGCCAAGCTCATAAGCCATTCCCTCTATTGCGCCAGCCTCGCCGGCCTTGTCCCCTGGAACGGCATTCATGATTGCCGTTGTTGATGCCAGTAATGCCGCTTCAATACAGAAACCAAGTATGACCATCAGGAGCCATGCATGCCAGATTTGAGTATCAAACCGGGTGAAAGCCATCCCGGCGAAACTGGCTGCGCTGATGGCCACGCCGCCGACTGCAATTAATCTGATGCCTGTACGATCGAGCGTCCAGCCAATAAAGGGGCCTGAAAGGCAGCTGGCCAGTATAAGGGGCATCAGGAATAATCCTGCCTGGAGTGGTGTTTTTCCATATGCCAGCTGCTGCTGCTGCGAAACGTAGAATTCAAATCCTACCAGCGAAACCATTGAGGCGAGAGCAAGCATAATACCTGCCACGATAGTTCTGTTCCGGAAAAAGGACAGCTGCAGCATCGGGTTATCTGACGTCCTCTGACGGTTGAGAAAAACCACCATCAGAGATATGCCGCATGCAGAAAGTGCAGCTAATGCCAGTGAAAAACCTTCACGCGCACCTGTTTTCACCGACAGGATGATTAACAGTATCGACGCAATCAGCAGAAGCGGATCCCATACCGGAATTTTGCGCTCTGCGCCTGCGGCTTTAAGGTCCGGGATCCTTAAGGCCATTACGAGCACCAGGATACAGACGGGAATATTGATAAAGAACACCGAGCCCCAGCTGAATTTTTCGAGTAACAGCCCTCCGGCGACTGGCCCCAGCGCCGCACCACCGGTTCCGACTGCTGACCATATTCCGAGAGCAACAGCGCGCTCTTTATTTGAAGAGAAGGCTATTCTCAGTGCCGACAGGGTTGCCGGGAGTATCATCGCCGCTCCGATGGCAAGCATGCCTCTTGCGACAATTAGTATCATCGCAGTGGGTGACAGCATTGCAATAAATGATGCCACTCCAAAGACAATAATTCCCGTGATGGCAAGTTTTTTTGCCCCTATTTTATCCCCGAGCACGCCCATCGGCAGAAGGAAGCTTGCCATTACCAGGGAATAAATATCAATGATCCACAGAACTTCATCGGCAGACGCTTTCAGGTCTACTGACAGTACCGGTGCGGCTACATGGAGTATTGTGGCATCAAGAGAAACAGGAAGATACATCAGTATAATAACTGTTAAAATGTACCACTTTTGTTTTTGGCCTGATTGTGTTTGATTCAGCATATAAATAAAAACTCATTAATTAACCACGGTTATTATACAGTGCTTTATTAATATTTTGTTTTTCCCGGAAGTAAAGTTTTGTCCTTGTTTTTATTTTTTCATTTTATGTGATTGCGTTTAGCAATAATTTATAAAGACATTTTTTTGTTTATCTTGCTGATTTTATTGGTGTTATCTTAAATTATCTATCATTATGTTGAGTTGTTTTTGGGTAATGGTTAGGATTAATAAAATAAAAAATTTGGTTCTTAATTTTATTTTAATAAATATGAGGATGTCATGAGGCGCTCGGATATCATTATCAACTCTCTTTTGAATGGTAAGACCGGAGGTGATGTTAATCACTATACTCTGCTTCTTTTAATTCATTACACCTTCAATATTTCTTACCCTTACGAGGGGTACGGTGAATGGGATGTTGACGTAGAACGCAGTAAAGCAGAAGAGTACAGCAATAAAATTTATCCGGCTCACCTGTCAAAAATTGGGCTCTATATTAAAGAACTATGGGATGTGAGATGACAATGAAAAAATATGCCATACTGATGAGTCACGATAATTATTTCTATTCTGGTCTGAAATCTAAGCTTGACGAGCTCAATACTTTTCTCTTTCACGAAAATGAAATTGACAAGTTTCTGAACCTCTGTTCAGTGGCACCCGAAGATGAAATTCTTATCTTTTATGACGATCAGTTCAGTAAAATAACTTCGGTTATTTTCCACGACAGGGCTTACAGGCTGATTCATGTGCTTCAGTTAAAGGAAACTGGGCTCGATGATCTACTTATGCTTCCGGAAGCCTGTCTGTCCATTGCTCAACAGTCCGGATATAAAAGCAAAGTGATGGAGAAGAAAGCAATCTACTATTATGCGTTTTATAAAATGGCTTACAGGGATATTGCAAAAAAAATGCAAATCCCCGAGGCCCGTGTGAGTTATTTTATTAATAACTACGTCAGGGGGATGAAGTTCAGGCACAAAAATGATTTTGTTATTAACCTCGAATCATCCTGATCTTTTTGATGTGGTTATTTCCGGAAATGACGCCGGAAATAAAAAAATGCCGTCTGGGGGACGGCGAATGTATCATTCCACAGGATTAAAGAAAAGGTACCAGCTGACTAAAGGTAATCCTTCTCGCTAATTAAGTCAACAGACGAATAAAACAAAGAGTACAATTAAGATTTTATTTTTTTGGTTTTTTTTTCTTACTCATTGCTGCGTCACAATACTTCATGAAAAAGCACGCTTGCTTTCGTGATCGTGGTTCTTTTTTTGCGTAATTATTACAAATAAAACAAAACTTAAATTTATTTTTTATAAATCCCATCTATTTTTTCATTTGCATTTATCCAGACTGCTCTGCATAAGCAGTCTGGATAAGAACTTGCGTGTTAAATGTTTTTTTCTTAATTACGTGACTTTTCACAATGGTTCCCTTATGAAAAAAAAACCGATCCCGTCTCAGAAAATGTTAAAGGCCACAGCGTGGACAAATATTGTCGCGCAGGTCTTCTTTCCTGTGGCAACCGCTCTTACGCCTGCCTCCGTGAGTGCAGGGCAGTCACCTGTTGCAGCGCCTTCATGGACCACTGAGTCTTTGAAGGATATACATACCCGGCCATATGTTATCAGGCGGGGTGAAACAGTTAACGATATTGCGTCACGTTCAGGTCTGACGATAGAGCAGTTAAAAAAAGTTAATCAGTTCCGAACTTTCAGTAAATCGTTTGACCAGCTCTCTGCCGGTGATGAAATAGACATTCCCGTTGAAACAGGGCAGAGCAAACAGACAGAGGCAGGATCCAGCGCGTCGGATGAGCGAAAGCTTGCATCTGCCAGTACCTCTGCTGCCGGGATGCTGGCTTCAGACAATGCAATGAGAGCTGCGTCAGATAAAGCACGCTCATACGCCTCAGAGCGCCTGAACGATGAAATAACAGGCTGGCTCAGTTCAGCGGGAACTGCCCGTACAAAGCTGAGTATCGATAACAAAGGACGTCTTAACGGCAGTGAACTTGATGTCCTTATCCCTTTTGAAGATAAGCCTGATGCGTTTCTTTTTACCCAGGCTGGCATCCGCCATATTGATGACAGAACGACGGCAAACCTTGGGATCGGTCAGCGCCACTTCATCGATAACAAATGGATGTTCGGTTATAACGGTTTTCTGGACTACGATTTGAAGCGTGACCACTCACGTCTTGGCCTTGGTCTCGAGTATGGCCGTGATTTTTTGAAGGTCGGTACAAACGGCTATTTTCGTCTCAGTAACTGGAAAAACTCACCTGACCTGAGGGATTACGATGAGCGCCCGGCAAACGGATTTGATATCCGTAGTGAAGCATGGCTGCCCGCCTATCCTCAACTCGGTGGAACCTTCGCATATGAGCAGTATTTCGGTGATGAAGTGGGCATCATCAGTAAGGATGTCAGAGGAAAAAATCCGGCAGCCTTCAGTGCAGGCCTTACTTATACCCCTGTACCTTTGGTTTCTCTGGGACTGGAACGTAAGCAGGGTACAAACGGCGATGGAAATACGCTCTTTAATCTTGGCCTTAACTATGATTTAGGTACGCCATGGCTGAAGCAGATAGATCCGGACGCTGTGCGTGATAAGCGCACTCTGACAGGAAGCCGTTACGATCTTGTGGAGCGAAACAATCAAATCGTCCTCGAATACCGTAAGCAGGAAGTCATCCGCTTAAAACTGCCCTCTCTGATTGCCGGTCTCTCAGGAGAAACGAAGCCCCTGAATATTGGTATAAATGCAAAATATGGCCTCGACTATGTCGAGTGGGATGATGTTCTGTTCAGGCAGGCAGGAGGTAAGATACAGGGGAGCAACGGGCAGTACAACGTCGTATTGCCGCCTTACAGCCCGTCTGGTGTCAACAGCTGGACGATCTCTGCAGTTGCTTATGACCGGAAAGGCAACGTGTCAAAGCGCGCTGAGACTCAAATTAGCGTAACGGCTGCGGGTATAAGCACGACCAAAAGTACGTTTACGAGCGCAGAATCTGCACTTCCTTCAGACGGTACAAGCACCTCTTCCCTGATACTGGAGCTCAGGGATGAAAATGACAACGCCGTAACGGGCCTTTCAGATAAAATTGCGATTACACTTTTCATGGAGGCAGGCGAGGGATCTGAACCGACGTTATCTGCTGTGAAAGAGATCTCACCTGGTACATACGAGGCAATCCTCACCGCAGGAAGCCGTAAGGGGGGCGTAACCCTGACTCCGGAGGTTGCTGGCACGAGGCTTGTCGGAACCACTGTAGAACTGCTTTCTCCTGCCGCGCCTGCAGTTAAAAATCTTGTCATGAAGGGCATGCTGGAATCCGGGCAGAGTTTAACCGCAACATATACTTTTATTCAGCCTGATTCCGACAGAAGTATGCCCCGCAACAGCTATGTGCCATCTGATGCTTCAAAGTATGCATGGGGAAAAAAAGGAACGACAGCCCAGTCTGTGCTGAACGGAAAAGCAATCAGTGTCTCCGGTCAGATACCCGCCTATCCCTTGAATGCTAATGATGCAGGGAATGTTATTGAGCTCTCTGTACTGCCTGAAAACTCTCTCGGTATTGATGGTGAGGTTCTGACTATTGATACGAGTATGTCAGCAGAAGAAGGGAATGGCACTGAAGGGGGGGATGGTACCGGAACGGTAATCAATGCTACTGCCCGTCCCGCCATTTCAGGTCTGACTTTAAAAGGCACTCTTCAGGTTAACAAAACACTTTCCGCAACCTATACGTTCGAACCAAAAAATGGCGATGTTCAGGATCGGTCAACATACGCCTGGGCCCAAAAAGGAGAGGCTTCAGGTCAGGCTGCGACATCATCAGACACGGTGGTAACCTCGGGTATCATACCTGAACATACTCTCACAGCTGATGATGCCGGCAAGATTATTGAAGTGGCCGTCCAGCCACGAAACGGCAAAAATATTACCGGTACAGTTGTTTCTCTCGCAACTGATGCGAAAAATAGCGATGGCAACAATACCAGTGGCGGTGGTGAAGGCGGGATGATTATCGATCTCACCAGCGCCCCTTCCGTTTCAAACCTTAAGTTCAGTGGCAAACTGGTATCTGGCTCTTCCCTGACTGCCAGTTATGACTTTACATCCGGTGTCGGTGTTCCGGGGGATAAGTCTCAGTTCGCGTGGGGTGAAGAGGGTACGACTGCCGGCCTGGCAGACAAAGGTAACACTGTGTCAACCAGTGGCGTGGTTCCATCACGTCTGCTGGGACAGGCAGATATCGGTAAAGTCCTTGAACTTTCAGTCCGAGCCAGAAACAGTGCAGATGTAACAGGAAACACCATCACGCTGACCACTGCCGATAAGGATAACGGGCTTGACGGCAATGATGCAGGGACCGTCATCGATCCTGGTGCAGTACCGACGATAACTGATTTGTCACTTTCGGGTAAGCTGGTCGTCGGTGAGAGCCTGAAAGGAACATATAAATTTGATGCCAATAACGGAGATCGAAACGACAAGTCTTTATATTATTGGGGTATTAAAGGCAGCACGGCTTCACAGGTTGCGGCTTCAGGTAATCCAGTTGTGACCCCGGGGATTCTGCCAGACGAGCCTGTCAGACAGGAGCATGCAGGTCAAATCCTTGAAGTCTCTGTACTGCCGAAAAACGGCCTTGATATTAAGGGTTCGGTAGTGCGTATGGCTACAGATATGTCTTCCGGTAATAACTTTGAAGGCGGAAACAGCGGGAAAATTGTGGACCCGTCTGCATCACCTTCTGTTGCTGGTCTGACTGTTTCAGGGAAATTAATAACCTTCAGCAAGCTGACGGCGACCTATACCTTCGAAGCAAACACGGGTGAACCAACTGATAAGTCACAGTATTTGTGGGGGGAAAAAGGCAAAACTGCCCAGGACGTTGGTGCACAGGGCATCACTGTTTCCTCATCTGGTTCCGTGGGCGAAAGAACCCTTGAGACAGGTGATATCGGAAAAGTGATTGAAGTATCAGTTCTGGCAAAAAACGGCCTTGATAAAACAGGAAACATTATCACCGTTGCTTCTGATGATGCTGCGCCAGCTAACGGGACAACGGATGGGGGTTACACAGGTCAGGTGGTCGATGCTCTGGCTGCGCCATCCGTAACCGACCTTACTATCAAGGGGATACTTGAAGCAGATCAGTCGCTGAGTTTTACATATACCTTTAATCCTAATAATGGTCATACCGCAGATGCATCCTATTTTAAATGGGGGCAAAAAGACACAACTGCATCCGCTGTGTCGACAGGAGATACGGTTTCCAGTCCTAACGTTGTTAAGGACTACACAATTCAGAAAAGTGATGTCGGAACAGTGCTTGAAGTTTCTGTCATGCCGCACAACGGGATTGGTATCACAGGAACCACTGTCACCGTCGCGACCGACAGTTCTTCTCCGGGAAATGGTACCAGCAGCGGTAATAATGGTGCTGTCATCGATCCACAGGGCGTACCATCAATCAGCGCACTTAAAATTATCACCGATGGCTTATCTGAAAATGATGAGATCTCAGCATTATATACCTTTAACCCGGGCACAGGCCCGCTGACCGACAGGTCTGCGTATCTATGGGGAGAAAAAGGGACCACCGATTCTGCGGTAGCATCGGGCACTCAAACTGTTGCGGTATCTGGCGTTGTGCCGAAGCGTCCTATAACGTCTGCTGATCTCGGAAAAGTACTTGAAGTGTCTGTTATCGCCAGAAATGGAAACGGACTGAACGGTAATATCTTAACGGCAAACACAGTTGAGCAGGTTGCATGGAGTTTGATACCCGTATCGGTTGGTAGTGGCTATGCTCAGGTGCCTGGTACGAACTGGATGTGGCTGCCGTATGAGGCATCCGGGCCGTTTTACTTTACCAACAAACAGTTGTTCACATCAGGTACAACCAGGGGGACCGTCAGTCTTGCGGTTGACGACTCAATGGAATACTTTATGTTGAATGGTAAAAAATATGATACGTCCGGTTGTTCATTCTCTCAGGTATGCGCCATTCCTGTAGATAACCTGAAAGTCTCAGGTAATAAAATGACATTAAAAGTTTACAATGCTGCATCCTCAAGGGGCGCTGTTGCATTAACCGTTCGTGATGAAAATAATCAGATGCTGTTAGACACAAACACTCCTGCTGAGTGGTCTTATTACAGCCCTGATTCAAACCGACAGCACAAGTGATTTATAACACAATGCTGTATTGCTTATAACGCTGCCGTATGGCAGCGTTTTTCTTTAATGAAGACGCCTGTTCTGCTAAGTTGAAATTTTCAGCGCAATTACATTTGCGAAAGCGTTTCCTGACAGTTATTTCACTGCAATCTACGAAGTCAGTTGTTTTACCGTGAAGAGGTGCTGTTATATGACAGTTCTTCCTGTTAATGACGCTGGTATGCCTGATTGATGAGTATCCATGGCGGTGATCTGAATGACAGTGTTAAACCGCCGGAAGGCTGGCTTTGAGTATATGCTCTCAGGATTGAACCGTATTGCCATCTTCATAATTGTTATTTGTAATTTATTTCTCTGGGCGGGTGATTTATCCCGTAATTAATTGTAATTAATGTTTTTTTGATTGAATTTCTAATAAATTAACTACATCTCTTCTTCCTGTTTGTCTATTTTATCTCCTTCGGGTTATTCATTTCTAATGTTGTGTCTGATTTCCGACTTTCCGGCATAAAATATTAACGGTAATTATATGAAAATATGCGAACTCAGGTCCCCGCGAGGGGTGAAGGCTGTTGCATGGACAAATATACTTGTCCAGCTTGCTTTTCCCGTGTCTGCCGCTTTTATTCCTTCAACGGCGATTTCTGAAACCCACAGCGAACTGAATCTGACTGACTCACAGCTGGCACAACTGACGGTAAAACCGTATGTCCTTGCTGAAGGTGAGACAGTAAGCACCGTTGCCGACCGTTTTCAGCTTTCGGTCGCGCAGCTTAAAAAGCTCAATCAGCTGCGTAAGCACAGCAAGCCTTTTGAGAAACTGCAGGCAGGTGATGAGATAGACGTACCTGCTGAGCACATAAAGGACGACGTGATGCCAGTGAAGGCTGAGGATAATCAGTTCAGTCAAAAGCTGGCTTCAGGAAGTACAACGGCTGCCGGCATACTCCAGTCTTCTGATATCGCAGGGTCGGTTGCCGGTCAGGCTAAGGGACTCGCCGTTAATCAGGCTAATCAGGAAATCAATAACTGGCTGAGCGGTGCCGGAACGGCAAGAGCGAAGCTGAACATTGACAATAAAGGACGTGTTGACGGCAGTGAACTCGATCTGCTGGTTCCCCTTAACGATACGCCCTACTCGCTCACGTTCACCCAGTTCGGTGTCAGACATATTGACGACAGAACCATGGCTAACCTTGGTCTCGGCCAGCGCCATTATATCAATAACGAATGGATGTTTGGTTATAACGCGTTTTTTGACTACGATCTGAGACGCGACCACTCCCGCGCCGGTCTCGGCCTTGAGCTGGCAAGAGACTACCTCAAATTCGGGGCAAACAGCTACTTCCGTACCAGCAACTGGCGTGCCTCACCTGATGTCACCGATTACGACGAGCGTCCTGCTAACGGTTTTGATTTACGTACTGAGGCCTATATCCCTGCGCTGCCGCAGTTTGGTGGATCGCTCACCTATGAACAGTATTACGGTGATGAAGTCGGCCTGTTTGGAAAAAATACCCGCAGCCGTAATCCTGCCGCGATGACGGCTGGCCTCAGCTATACCCCCTTCCCGCTGCTGAATCTGGGCGTTGAGAGAAAGCAGGGAACCACATCAGGTGAGGGGGATACCCGCTTCACCATTGGACTGACCTACGACATCAACGGATCCTGGAGTCGTCAGATTGACCCTGACGCGGTGAACAATACCCGCACGCTTGCCGGCACCCGCTACGATCTTGTCGAACGTAATAATGAAATTGTGCTTGAGTACCGCAAGCAGGAGCTCATTCGCCTCAAAGCCGATCCACTTGTTACCGGTGAATCCGGGCAGACAAAAGATTTGAACCTCAGCATTAACGCAAAATATGGTCTGAGCAGCGTTCGCTGGGATGACGCTACCCTCACGGCTGCGGGCGGCAGCATCAGGCAGTCCGGTGAAAAATACAGCGTGACGCTTCCGTCATACACGGAAGGCGGCGTGAACAGCTGGACGATATCCGCTGTTGCGGTTGACAGGAAAGGCAATGTCTCAAACCGGGCTGAAACACAAATTACGGTGACATCCGCGGGTATCAGCCTGACAGAAAGCGCGTTTTATTCTGAGGACAATACCTTACCTGCTGATGCCCAAAGTACGTCGACCGTCATTCTTAAGCTTGCGGATGGTGCCGGTAACCCTGTAACGGGACTGGCAGGTGATATTGTTCTTAATCTCGACATGGCCGGCACCTCAGGTACGGTTCCGGCCTTCTCTTCTTTTAAAGAAACCTCACCGGGTGTCTATGAGGCGATCATGACAACGGGAACACGCAGTGGAACCCTCGTGGTCACGCCTGTTGTGCGTGGTATTTCACTTGCACCTGTATCAATAGAGATTGTTGCCCCGGTCGCCCCTTCTGCGGAGTCACTCACCCTGAGCGGAAAACTGGCTGTGGGTGAAACGCTGACGGGCAGTTATACCTTCCTGCAGCCGCAGGCTGAACAGAAGGCCGTTAAAAATACTGTAACACCTGAAGACAAATCTGTTTATGTATGGGGTGAAAAGGGCAAAACCGAATCCGATATTGCATCTGGTAAAACAGTAACGACGTCAGGACAGATCCCCGGATACACCCTCCAGCCTGCTGATGCAGGTAAAATTATCGAGTTGTCTCTTCTCCCTAAAAACTCTCTCAATATGAGTGGTAAAGTTCTGACAGTCGATACCAGCATGGACAGCGCTGCCGGTAACGGTTCGACAAACGGAGGAGCCGGCGGTACGGTTGTCAACCCGGATGCGGAGCCGAAGGTGTCGGGGCTGACGCTGTCCGGGACGCTTGAGCTCAACCAGACGCTGTCTGGCAGGTACCAGTTCGATGCAAACACGGGTGAACCGACCGACCGTTCGGCATATGCATGGGGCGTTCGGGGGAAAACGGCTGAAGCTGTTGTAGTATCGACGGACGTTGTGCCTTCTGTGGGCAACGTTAAGCCTTACACTCTCGGCCAATCTGACCTGGGTAACGTCCTTGAGCTGTCGGTGCAGGCCCGAAACGGGGCGTCTAAATCAGGCAACATCCTGACGGTGGACACGAGCATGACGAATGACGACGGTAACGGTACGAGCGGCGGAGGGAGCGGCGGTATCGTCATCAACCCTGGCGCGCAGCCGAAAGTGTCGGGACTGAGAATATCCGGAAAGCTTGAGGCCAACCAGAAGCTGTCTGGTCACTACCAGTTCGATGCCAGTGGAGGCGATACAACCGACCGTTCGGCGTATGCAT
Organism: Serratia sp. LTN-2; assembly: GCF_059740205.1. Lineage (NCBI taxonomy): Bacteria > Pseudomonadati > Pseudomonadota > Gammaproteobacteria > Enterobacterales > Yersiniaceae > Serratia > Serratia sp. LTN-2. The sequence goes on from NZ_JCAXDO010000018.1 coordinate 32,754, forward strand.
GGGGCGTGCAGGGAAAAACGGCTGAAGCTGTTGCAACGACAACCGAAGTGGTGACGTCATCGGGTAATGTTGAGCCTTACCCCATTCAGTCGTCTGACGCCGGTAAAGTACTGGAGCTGTCGGTGCAGGCCCGAAACGGGGCGTCTAAATCAGGCAACACCCTGACGGTGAATACGGCCATGACGAATGCCGACGGGAACGACACGAGTGGCGGAGGAAGCGACGGTAGCGTCGTCGACCCGGATGCGGAACCGAAGGTATCCGGACTGACGCTGACCGGGACGCTTCAGCTGCACCAGAAGCTCAATGGCAACTACCAGTTCGATGCTAACACGGGCGATAAGAACGACCGTTCGGCGTATGCCTGGGGCGTGCAGGGAACAACGGCTGACGCTCTGGCAACGACAACGAACGTTGTGACGTCATCGGGTAGTGTTGAGCCTTACCCGATTGAGTTGTCTGACGTCGGTAAAGTACTGGAGCTGTCCGTGCAGGCCCGAAACGGGGCGTCGAAATCAGGCAACACCCTGACGGTGAACACGAATATGGGGATCGCTGACGGGAACGGCACAAGCGGCGGGGGAAGCGGCGGGACTATCGTCAACCCGGATGCGGAACCGAAGGTATCCGGGCTGACGCTTACCGGCAAGCTTGAGGTGAGCCAGAAGCTCTATGGCAACTACCAGTTCGATGCTAACACGGGCGATAAGAACGACCGTTCGGCGTATGCCTGGGGCGTGCAGGGAACAACGGCTGACGCTCTGGCAACGACAACGAACGTTGTGACGTCATCGGGTAGTGTTGAGCCTTACCCGATTGAGTTGTCTGACGTCGGTAAAGTGCTGGAGCTGTCGGTGCAGGCCCGAAACGGGGCGTCGAAATCAGGCAACACCCTGACGGTGAACACGAGTATGGGGATCGCTGACGGTAATGGCACAAGCGGCGGGGGAAGCGGCGGGGCTATCGTCAACCCTGGCGCAGCGCCTGAAATCACAAATCTGGCTATCAAAGGCAGCTTTGCTGTCGGCGGAAAGGTTTCCGGCTCATATCAGTTTAATGCGAACAACGGCTATCCCGGCGATGCATCCCGGTATGCATGGAGTCAGCCAGGCCAGGGCGCAGGAGGCACTGCGTCTGCGGTAACCACCACTACAGATACCATCGCAGCTGAAGGTGTTGTGCCTGAGAGGGATATTACCAGTGCGGATGCGGGGAAAGTTATCGAACTTTCCGTATTGCCCCGTAACAGTCAGAACGTCCGCGGTTCAGTCTCAACAGTAACGAGTAAAGTGAATGTAGGTATGATTCTGCAGAGTGTGCCTGAAAGCACTGAGTATGCGAGTAATTTCAAATATGTCAGTGACGAAAATGGTCAGCGGATGAAAGGTCTAATCTGGCCATTTGATGCGAGTATTCAACAGTTTGCAATCGGCTCTTTCACTTTCAGAAATGCGATTCCTTTCACAACCCGCAATGCAAATGGCATTATTCGCGTGGTTGCTGATGATGCCATTGAAGGCATTGTGGTTAACGGTAAAACGTATTCTGTCCCGGCCGATGGCTGTAAGTGGAATCAGAACAACTGTACTGTTTCTGTTGATAACTTTATTCAGAATGGAAATAACAACATCGCGATTGTGGCTAGAAATGATGGATCGCCAGGTGGTGGTAACCCCGGCGCACTGAATGTGATTGTTCTAGACAGATTCTTTGGTTTAGATGACATAAATGTCCTTGATACAAGCGATCCGTCTAAATGGACATTCGAGTAAATATACTCAATAACGCGTTTTAACTGACCAAAAGCACCTCAGAGGGGTGCTTTTTTTATGAAGCGAATTGCGTAATGTTGTGATTGTCTTTCTGTTGTGGCGACCGCGCGGGTTTCCTGCATCTTACTGAGCGCCGGGCGTCAACACCTGTCGTTGCAGACCGTTAAAAAACGGAAAGCCAGACAACATCGGTGATGTTTTTACTGTTGTTCGGCCGGCTTGTCGCCTTATGCGCATACCCGTCATGCGCCTTGCGCTTTTCAGCACGCCGCTTTCTCAAAATGCTAGCCACACTTTACGGTTCTGACGGGAATGTACTAGAGAAGGCTTTTGCCGCTCCATGCTGCAGGGAAGATATACGTTATGATTTATCGCACGCGGCGCTTGCGGCAGACGATCGTTGATACTGTTCAGTGAGTCAACTGCTGCGATCTGCTGAATGCCCTGCACAAGAAGCCTGTTACAGGGCATGATGTAAGTTTTCAGTCAAAAGCTGTTACTGATATGCCTCCTCTCCTGGCGCAGCGGTGCTTTCCGGATGACCGACCACGCTTGTCCGGCACACAAGCATTTTCAGAATTCGCCACTGTGAAACCGAAAATCGCGTGGCGCTCAGGACGGTTACGGTCTTTCCCTTTTCATGACTGACCATATAGGTCTTTTTATCCAGGGGGAGCAGGAGGTCACCTTTGCGGACTGCGTGTGTGGCGCCAGCCTCAATCAGCAGCTTTACGTCACCCTCGCGAACGGCAAGGGCGTACCGCCCGTTAAGGTAAAGGGCGTCAATGACAATCGATCCGGGTTCTTTTCGCATCAGGGATCACTCAGACTGCCGGATATAATGCAGCAGCATAAACTTACCCTGCCGCCATATTGTATCGGCAACGGGGATTTTATACATGTCAATAAGGCTCTCATCTGATATGTACAGCAGCAGCGAGACATCATTATCAAGACGCCTGTCCTCGAGCCACTGGCTGAAATGACTGGCATGGATCATCCCGTCATCATCCGGCTTTCGGAACATACGGCGGGAAATGTCCTCCTTGTCGCCCAGCAGAATAATGTCAGAACGCTTCATTTCCCAGGCCACGGCGGAAGCCAGGCCGGTATTTTGTACTACGATATATTCACTTTTTTGCAGCTGGTTTCGGATGTTTTCGATAAACGGCTGGGGTTGTTTCGCATACACTACCGCATGCGGGATAAACATGTTATTCAGCAGCCCGACAGCAAAGGGGCAGAGCGCAACCAGAAGTGCATACCGCTTTTGCTTAAGGGATACCATTCCCGCCAGTGCCCAGAAGGCAAAGCAGCAGGCAGCCACCGCCATCGGGATAATTTCGCTCCCGGTGTAAAGCGGGAATACTCCCCAGGGGGCCAGGATGCCTGTTATCAGTATGACCCCGAGTAAGCCCGCAATGATATTTATTCTGCTGTTGTTCTGCAGCGCATGCTTGACGTGCTGGCCTGGCGTACAGAGCATGTGCGCGGTAAGGACGCCCAGCGGCGGAAAGCACGGAAGAACATACGTCAGCAGTTTTCCTCCTGAGAGGCTCAGGAAAATAAATGGCGCGACGACGCTTAATGCCATCCAGGCTACTGCAGGGATCGCTTTAGCCTGGCGCCATGTCTGTTTCAGGGTTGCCGGAAGTGCTCCGGCCCAGGGCAGCATTCCCAGAAAGATGACGGGAAGATAAAACCAGAAAGGCGACGTGTGCTGCGCATTACCCGACATGAAGCGCTGAATATGCTCCACCCGGACAAACCAGCGCCAGAAGTCCGGCTCCAGCCTGTAGACCATGATGCTCCAGGGCAGTGCTGCTACCAGGGCACCGGCGAGTATCAGGGGTAAAGCGAAAAGCAGGGGTTTCATTCTGCGGAAAATAAGGCACCAGGGGACGAGCACAATCAGCGGAATGACAAAAGCCAGAAAGCCTTTCGTCAGAAAGGCAATACCGCAGGCCAGACCGCCCGTAAACCACCACACTGACGCATCCGCATTCCCGTACGCGCTGAGACCTTTCCAGAACAGATACAAAGACAGGGTGATCCAGAATGTAAAGGCCGGATCGAGAATGGCGTAAGTGCCCGTTCCGTATACCATCGACGTGGACGCGTAGACTAACGTCGCCGTGAGCGCCTGATTCACATCCCGGCGGATCGCCATGCTCATTCTGTACACCAGGCAGGCTGTCAGCACCGTCGACAGGGCGGAGACAGCCCTGGCCGCGACATTATTGTGGCCGAACAGCCACTGTGAAATGCTGTTAAGCCAGTATCCTGCGACCGGCTTTTCGAAATGGCTGAAATCAAAAATGCGCGGGAGCAGCCAGTCTCCGGACGTCAGCATTTCACGACTGATTTCCGCAAACCGCGTTTCATCCGGGAGCCACAGCGGACTCAGTGGCAGCGTGATGAGGTAAAGAATGAAAATAATACAAATCAGAACCGAAAGCGCTGCAGTTTTTTTTCTCTGCAGCTGATGTTTATAAGTGTGCACTTTTAATGATATCCGGACGTGATGTTTAAACGTACCTCAGGCACAAACTGCACTGAGCATATGAAGGTCTGACTTTTTGTTTTCGTCAGTCAGGCTGAAACTGATACTGCAGTGCTCCTTTCCCCATTTTATGTTTATCGTTCCGGTGTCGGGCAGCCCTGCCATGAAAAGCCTGCCAAGCTCATCCACAATGCCCGTGGCATCGCCTTCCTTCAGCGATGCCACCGCGCCGAAGGGAACGGGGTGTTCACTTTTACGCTTCAGGGTGAACATGGCCTGATTTCCCGTTATGGCGCTGAAGGTTGCCGGAATGATGGCACCACGCGTCGGAGTGACGGTGGCATCGGTCTGCCCGATTTCAACGTTTTCGGCAACCGTTGACGGATCGAGGCTGATGTTTGTTGTCTGGTAGGGAGCCGTTGAGGGAATGAGTGCATATCCCCTGCTGTCCGTCACCGCACTGCCGGCATTAAAAATGCTGACATTCTCGGCTCCTTTTGCATTCACCAGTATCACTGTCTCCCCCAGTGACGGGCCGGCCGTCATCCCGTTCCGATGAATCAGCAGGCCGCCAGACGCTGATGTGCCGGCCGTCTGCCAGTTGTTGCTGTTGCTGTACCAGGCGCCCAGCTGCGCTGCACGGGTGTCCAGCATGACCTGCACAGAGGTGGTTTTCACGCTTGCGGATGAAGAGGCCTTTTCCGTAGTGTGTCCTGCATTCCAGAAAAAGGACTGGTCTGAGGATGCGCCGTTCAGGGCATAATCCTGCGTGATGCTGTTGAGAAATGCTGTTCGCCGGTAGCTGACATTGACCGGTACCGTCGTGATTTTTTCCAGAGGCAGATTCAGCGAGAGTGAGACGATGCGCTCCTTCATTTTCTCTGAGCGGGTATTCGTCCTGTTCTGCTCATACCAGTCCAGCATCAGCGAGCCCTGCAGGGGGAGCGGAAGGGTATAGCCGCCGCCGATGTTGTCATTTTTTGAACCATCATAATTTCCCTGACGTGACGCGTTCATATAGAAAGAACCGTACTCACTGGCGGACTGGCTCAGGGAGAGGCTGTACTGCGTTCGCGGCCCGTTTCTTTCCTCTTCCAGTCTGCCGCCACTCTGAATCACCGTCGCCAGGGTCTGCGTACCGGGTGACATGTAGCGTGTGCCTTCCAGCTGAATACCGGTACCTGAAGACGCTATCTGGCTGGAATAGCGCAACCGCCAGATCCCCCACGAAGACTTATCCGAAAGGGTGCTGGCCGAGCGGGAATAGTCAATACTGGTGCTGCCGAGATAGCCAAGGGAGGCCCCGGCGCCTGACAGTATCGCGTAAAAGTCAGGCGTTTGCTGATAGCCTCCGTACAGCGTGATCCTGTCATTGAGACCATAAACCGCTGTCGACTGGAAAACCCGGGGGGTATTTTTCTGAAAGCCTCCGCCCTGATATTCACCCGCGGCCACGCTGTATCTGAAATAACCTTCCGGGACCGCAATAGCCGGTGCCTGCCAGGGGACGGTAAAGCTCTGTCTCTGGCCGTCAGCTTCATCAATCGTGACGAGGAGCTCTCCCCGCTGCGTAAAGAGCGGCAGTGAGTCAAGGATAAAGGGGCCCGGAGGAACCACGTCGCTGAAGATCGTTATTCCATTGCCGGTAACGGTTACTTTTGCCTGCGTTCTTGCAATACCTTTCACCACGGGGGAAAAGATGCGCATATTTGCCGGATACATTCCTTCATCGGTGTCCAGGGTAAGGCCGCGGAGTATGAACGGCTCAAAAATATCTGATCGGGTGAAGGTTTCTCCTGCCGTCAGGGTGCTTTTGAGTCGGTTAACCGCGGTGTAAGCATAGGTGACACCCCGCTGCCAGACGGCGCCTTCTCCGCTGCTTTTGCTGAAGCCAGTTATATTGCGTACGCGCCAGCTGCCATAGTTCAGTCCGGGCTGAAGCGTGGACCAGAGCTCATCCCTGCTCTTATTCTCTCCTGAACGAAACGTTGTCCTTGCACCGTTAACGTTGTAGTTCAGCCTGAAAGCCGGGATGCCATCATCCCATTTCTCCTGTGGTGCAATCCCGTATAACTTCTTCTGCAGGGCCACCTGAGGGACACTGAGGTGGAGCTCCTGTGCGGCGAGGCTGAATTCAACCTGCGCCTGAGGGATCGCCTCAGGAACGGCGCAGAGCCGGTTTTCGTTTTCAGGTCTGGTTTCCGCGGCCTGCGGATAGTTGTCGACAAGGATGTCCAGGCTTAGCAGCAGCTCTCTGCTTAAGCAGGGCGTAAGAACCGGTTTACCCTGACGGTCATAGACGTTGTAAAAATAGATATCTTTGTGCATTGAGAGATTTTTGTTAACGTAAATATCAACACTGTACGTTCCCGGCAGCTGTCCCCCGCTATTGAAAATGGACACATCAATACTGCTATCCGCATTTCCAAGCTGACTGGCATCAAACTCATAGTCCTTTGCCAGTGCAGTCGTTATTCCGTTAACGCCGATAAAGAAGATAAGAAAACAGGGATACAGTTTCATGCTATAGCGAAGACTTATACGCCGAACTTACTCCTCCGGTATCGGTGACCAGTTTCCACTGCATGACGCCCTTACCGGATGCGGCGGCTTTAAATTTTTTCTCGCTGAAAGGCGGCACATAGTCGAAGCCAAAAACGGGTTTTCCGTTATGCCTGACATCCGCGAAGTTCATATAAAAGGGCCCGTCATTTTTAACAACATAGTGGCCGTCCCTGACGGTCCATTTCAGGCTGCCGTAGAAGGAGGAGGGGGACTCCGTCATACTCTTGGGACGATAAAATATCTTGTTGCAGGTGTTGAGGGAGACCTGCAGGACCACTTCCGGTACGCCGGGTACAGAAGGCGTGTCATGACTATCCTTTGGCGGCATTCCTTTTACGCACATCCACTCCATGCTTTCGCGGTCACTGGCGAAACCGGAGGCGTCTATGAGACGGACACTCAGATTGGTTCTGTCCTGTGCTTCAAGCCTGATTAGCGGGGGCGTAATGATAAATGAGCCCGTTGTTTTGAGATCTTCTTTATATACAACCGACTGAACGAGAACCGGATAAGGCTGTGGGTTGAGCACGGAGAGGGAAACGCTATTCCTTTCGCCGGTGAAAATAACGCGCGAGGAGCTGAGTTCAATTGCGAAGGTTTTTTGTGTTGTCTGGAGCTCCTGCGCATACACGCTGAATGAGAGAATAGACAAGCCCAGCAGAATTGATGTCGTTTTTATCATGTATCTGTTCCCGGATGCGCTGAAAGCCCGGATGGACGTTCCGGGCTGAAGTGTGTGTACTATGGCGTGTAGACAGCCGCATTGACGACAAGCGGATAGCTGTCTGCCTTAATGGTGCCATTGGTTGCAGTGACGACATATTTGAAGGATGTCGACGAAGGATAAACCAGCCACTGAGTCCCTCCCACATACACTGTCGAACTGCTCAGGGACATGGTGGCATCAGGTTTGAGAAGCAGAACCAGAGTGTTAGTCGGGTCTGACGTGCCTTTAATAATGGCGTCAGTGGCCGCTACTGGTGCACTGTTATTCCCGCCGCTGGCAAACTGCACGGCATACTGTGCAGGCGCGCCCCCTGACACTGGCTTAACCTCACCTGTTGCGACGTCAGTCGTTGTTCCCGGCGAAACAGAGCCTGCCGTCAGGCCTGTAACAGGGTTGAGGACGTGAGTGAAGGAATTCGGGGCGGTGATAACAATGGTTTTTGACTGCGGTGTAATATTATCGACCGATGCAGCATTTACGGCTAATGGGCTGAAAACCATTGCCGCAATCAGTGTTTTTTTCATCGTGTTTTCCTCGCGGAGTTTATAATGTGAATTTTTCCGGAATGTCCGGAAAGGGTTGTGTACGATAAAAAAAATAATATAAAAACATAATTTTTAGTAATAACCTAGTTATTTTAAGGTTTACCGATTCAGCTTATTGTTAAATTATCCAGGTGTTTTCACCCATTATTTTCCGCAGTGCAGGAATGATCGTTATAGTCAAAAAAATTAAGAATGAAGCATACTTCTGGTCCCGTATATTCCGGTATGGATCCGCGTTGTCCGCGTGAAGCCGTTCACGCCCGGAAAGACATTCCGGGCGTGGAAACCATGATTATGGTGTATACACGGCCGCGTTAACGGTGATTGGATAGCTGTCTGCGTTGATGGTTGTGTTGGAGGCATTAACCACGTATTTGAAGGACATTGACGAAGGATACACTAACCATGAAGAACCGCCCACAGTTTGTGTCGTTGCCGTACCTGTCATTGTGTTATCAGGCTGAAGTGCCACCGTCAGGAAATTGGAGGCGTTTGTTGAGCCTTTAATTGAAGCAGTAACGCCCGCTGTCGTTGACGTATTACTTCCGCCAAATGCAAACTGAACGGCATACTGCGCAGGGCTTCCGCCGGTAACAGGTTTCACCTCACCCATGGCCACTTCCCGGCCCGCCGGCGGAACAGAGCCTGCCGTCAGGCCCGTAACAGGAGTCAGGACGTGCGTGAAGGCATTTGGTGCTGTGATAACAACGGTTTTAGTCTGTGGCGTAATGTTGGCGACTGTCGCCGCATTAGCAATAATAGGGCTGAACAGCAGTGCTGCAATAAGAGTCTTTTTCATCGTATTTTCCTTACAGAACGCATAATGAAATATCTTCCGGGCTATCCGGAATTCATTGTTTACGACAATAAAAATAATATATACACATAATTTTATGTAATATTTCTTTGATTTCTGGGCTTTACCGATTCAGCAGGTTAATTTTAAGACTGAAATTAACCTGCTGAATCTCATCGCTCCGCTCGTCGTGCGTGGCATGCCGCAAGGTTTTACCCTTGCTTTGAAGTTATCGTTTCCGTATGTGACTAAATCCCGGCGGAAAATATACCAGTTCTGTCATTACGGTCATTGATCTACAACTGTGTTTGAGAGCCCCCAGCAGCTGGATTCTGGTGATGTTAAGGCTTACAGAGAAGCAATCTACCAGTATTGAAGAGTTGAAAAACTGAGTGGTCATGTGTGCTGTATGTGGCAATATGTAGCCTTCATCTGCCTTTATCAATACGGATCTTGATAACTGACATTATTTTCTATGGCTGTTATATCTGTAGCGGTATAGGCCTGGGCTATTTTTATCTTCAACATATCTGTCGCCGTGCTGAGAAGTGCATTGCTGCACGACTTCTCTTCGTGTTTTCCAGAGTATTTCGGTAGATGTATGTTATAGGGTCGATTATCAAGGTTCTCTGTAAATGTTGTACTTCAATATATTTTTCATCATTATAGCGAGCGGCTAATCCTAATGTTTCATTCCATAAGCTTCTCTCTTCCTTGATGACTGATTTTCTTTGAGTGCAAGTCAGATGATGTATAAAGTTGCATCCGGCTAAAAATCCCCATAGTTAACCGTTGGCGCCTTTGTTATTTGATATATTAACCGGGAGGGAGGGTAAAGCTTGTGGTGCGAATGAAAACATTGCCTGAGACGATTTTCACTGATTCAGATTAAATATGATTTATTTCTTTGCCAGAATGGTGATTTTGAACGCAGTGCTGAATAGTCGTTTCTGTATCCAGTGTCATTACAGCTCAGGGAGTGTGGTTTTTGCAGCGGGCTATTCAAGGTGTGTGCAAAATTTGTCGCTACTGCCTGCCGGGGAGTGAAATTCTTTGGTGAGTGCATGTCACATAGCAATGCTGGCTTGGTCCTCTATGGTAATTTTTTACCGTTTTAATAATCACTGCGACAGTCTTTAATTCTGCTAAGTGTTTGATATAAAAGGTTTATTTTTTGTATTTGGATTAATTACTTCAATTTATGATAAATTATTTTAATTTATGTTGATGTGTCTCTCGTTTTTTTGGATATTTGCTTCGCTTTGAGATGTGATGCTTTTTTATATTTTACGCATGCATGCTCAATCAGTTCAGTAATGACAATTTTTTATTTAAATAAGAGATTCAAAAACATGAAACGTACCATTATTTCATCCTTAATTGTAGCGTCTGCATTTATTTCTGGTATCGCCCAGGCTGCCACCGTGAACGGTGGCACTGTTAATTTTGAAGGAGAGCTCGTAAACGCAGCTTGTGCTGTTAAAACCCAAAATCTTACTGTTCCAATGGGGCAATTCCGTACTGCTAGTTTCGCAAGTGTTGGCGCAACCAGTGGTTCTGTTCCCTTTGATATTGAGTTAACAGGTTGTGATTCTTCTATCGGTGGTACTGCAGCAACAGGTACAACCCCTGCTGTTCCGGGACGAGTAGCTGTTGGTTTCACCGGGGTTGTCGACGCCACTGACCCTACTGCACTGGCTCTGAGCGCTGGCGCAGGCTCAGCTTCAGGTGTCGCGCTCCGCATCACCGATAAAACAGGTGCTCCTGTTGCTCTCGATGGTACTCCGGGCACTGCTACACCCATGATGAACGGTAACATGAAGCTGCCGTTTTCTGCATCATACATCTCAACTGCTGCGACTGTTCAGGCCGGTACTGCTAACGCAACAGCCGTATTTACACTGACCTACCAGTAATTCCTGAGGTATACATGACACTGAATCACAGCGCCTGTTTTTTATTACTCAGTAGCATAAGTGCATTTACCAATGCTGAGATTATTGAGGGGCGTCTGGGATTCAGTGGAATGGTGACAGAGGCCACATGTGCTTTAACTGTAGGTGAAGAAGTAACAATGCTGTCTTCTCCTTCCGGCAAACAAGCGGCCTCTGTAAAAATAGCACTTAAACAGTGCCCGGATAATTTTATTAATGTTGCAAAAATGTCTTTAAATGATGTTTCTGATAATCCCCCTTTTGCTGAATTTATTCATCAGTCAGGGGATAAAGTAGTCAAAGGAAACATTGTTGAGCCATTCAGGTTCGCGCGGATTAATCCGGGAGAGTTTTCTCTTCCGTTGATTATATCAAAACCTGTTACTGATGTTTCTTCTGGGTATACAGGTTTATTACATTTAAGCTATGACTAAAAATTTTAAAGACTAATTTTTTTGATTTTTTTTGCGGTATGCTTCCGTATTTTTAAATAACATCCTTCATTCCCGGAGTTCTTATGTCTTCACTTTTAAAGCGTAAAACAAATCTATATGTTTTATTTTTTAGTTTATTTTCGTCATCTGCAATTGCTGGCGGTGTGTCGCTCGGGGCAACCCGTGTTGTTTACCCCGCGGATTCACGTCAGATAACTATTCCGGTTAATAACTCAGATGCACAGTCACGGTTCCTGATCAAATCATGGGTTGAAGACAGCAAAGAGAATAAAACTGCAGACTTTACCGTAACCCCTCCTCTTTTCATGATCGGCCCCAGTAGTGAAAACATCATCAGTATAAAATTTAATGGCGTTCGCTCACTCCCGACTGACCGGGAGACGCTCTACTGGTTTAACTCTCAGGCAATCCCTCAGAAGGATATAGAAAAAGGGGAGAATCTCCTGCAGCTTGCGTCTGTGAGCCGGATAAAGCTTTTCATGCGACCCGCAGGCCTTGAGATGAGTGCGATTGAGGCACCACAACACATTCGCTTCTCACGACAGGGGAGCGAGATTGTTGTCCATAACCCTACGCCTTATCACATAACACTGGTTGCTTTTATGGATGGTAAAACTGTTTTGCCTAACACTATGGTGTTACCAAAAGGGAGCACAACAGTCAAATCATCAGGTAACGGGTCAATAACCTTCCGGACTATTAATGATTATGGTGCCGTCACACCCGAGCAAAAAGGTGTGATGAAGTAATTTTACCGTTCCTGTAAACGAATCCCGGTAATGCTGTATGCTTCTCCCGAATTGCTGTTCCCGTGGCTTTTTTGCCGCTTCAATAACGCTCACGACGCTTTCTGTCTCCGCCAGTGAAGGGGTTTATTTCAACCCTGCATTTTTAGGGGATGATCCGTCACTGGTCGCTGACCTTTCTCGCTTTGAAAAAGGTGCCCAAAACCTTCCGGGGAATTATCGCGTTGATATCTATGTTAACGGTAACAGCTTTGGTTCACGGGAATTAGAGTTCCGCTCTGTTTCTGAGAGCGGGGATTTGTTTCCTTGCCTAAGTCCTGAGCTGCTGGAAGGGTTTAACATTGAACCAGCTACACTCTCGGGGATTGATGCTACAGCAACATGTCTGAATATCTCTGAGATTATACCTGATGCAACGGCGACACCTTTGCTTGACAAGCTGCGCCTTGAAATTAGCATCCCGCAGATTTCGCTGCGTCCTGAGTTCAGAGGATATATCCCTCCTGAAAGGTGGGATAATGGCATCACAGCTGCCTATCTGAACTATCAGTTCTCGGGCAACAATACTTTCGGCAGTCACCGCAGTGAGAGTCGGTTTATTAACTTCCTGGGTGGAATTAATTTCGGCCCATGGCGTCTTCGCGATTTCTCAACTTACAGCGATTACAGTGGTCGCCGCGAATGGAATCATATCTCTACAGAACTGCAGCGGACGTTTCCGGGTATCACCTCAGTTTTCATTCTGGGTGACACCTATTCTTCAGGCGACATTTTTGACGCAGTACGTTTACGTGGGGCAAAACTTGAAACGGATGAGAGTATGCGGCCACAGACCCTTCAGGGATTCGCCCCCGCAGTAAGAGGGATTGCCAGAACTGCGGCAAAGGTTGTTATCCGACAGAATGGTTATGAAATTTATCAGACTAACGTTCAGCCGGGTGCCTTTGAGCTAACCGATTTCTACCCATCCGGGACTAACGGCGACCTTGAAGTGACCGTAGAGGAAGAAGACGGTCGAAAGGACGTGTTTGTTGTTCCGTATTCGGCAGTCCCATCATTGCAGCGCGAAGGACAAAAAAGTTACAGTCTATCGCTGGGCCGTCTTGAAGGGGGGATGTCACAGCGTCAGGACGATGTTGTTCAGGGGGAGCTTAAGTGGGGGCTTCCGGCTGGAGTGACGCTGTATGGTGGTCTTCAGGCAAGTAACAATTACCGGGCATATGCACTGGGTGGTGGTCTTAACCTTGGCACTTTTGGCGCGGTGTCGGGTGATATCACGCACGCAGGTACAACCCTGAGTGGCGGACAACAGGAAAGCGGTCAGTCTCTGCGTTTCCTGTATGCAAAATCTCTGAACAGCTTAGGTACACACTTCCAGCTGGTAGGTTACCGTTATTCAACGAAAGGCTTCTATTCTCTTAATGAAAGTACCTGGGAGACGTCGTCTGGCGCGCAGCGTTATGCCAAAAAAGGGCAGGCCCAGGCCAGCATAAACCAGCGAATAGGCGATCTGGGCTCGCTTTATTTAAGCGCCAGCCGTCAGACTTACTGGGGCAGAGATGACGTTGATCAGAACATCCAGATTGGTCTTAACGGAAGCGTAAAAAGTCTCACATGGGGTGTGGCCTACAGTCAGTCTGACAATTCTCTGGGCGGAAATGACAGGTCTGTGGCGCTTAACTTTTCTATGCCGCTTATGTCACCTGATATTCATTCCCGTAAATCTGGCAGCAGTGTGACCGCTAACGCGTCACTGGGTACAACGTTCGAACGTGATGGAACCAGTCGCCATCGCGCTTCTCTGGGGGGGACTATTTTTGAAGATTCGAGGCTTTCTTACAATCTCAACCAGACTTACGACACCCGCGGGAATGGTAGTGGTACTGATGCGTCTGTTGGTTACATTGGCGGGTATGGTGAAGGCCGTATTGGGGTTTCCAGGAGTGCATCATCCCGTCAGCTTCGTACAGATTTATCCGGTGGGATCCTTGTTCATGAAGGCGGTATTACCGTTGGTCCAAGGCTGGGTGAAACCAACATTCTCGTTGATACCAATGGGGCTGCCGGTGTTGCTATAGAGGGCGTTTCTGGGGTGAAAACAGATTATTTTGGTCATGCTCTTGTAACAAGCGCTTCGCCTTACCGGGAAAACCGTGTATCACTTGATACCCGTTCTTTTGGGGATGATACTGAAGCAGATGATACTGTCTCAAATGTAGTCCCAAACCGTGGTGCGATTGTTAAAACTTCTTTTGGAATGCGTACAGGTAAAAAGGCGCTGATAACTCTCACCCGCGATGGCCAGCATCTGCCGTTTGGTACCATGGTTACCTTAAGCAGTAATGCGGAGGAAAACCCGATTTCTGGCATAGTAGGTGATGATGGTGAAGTTTATATGTCTGGTCTGCCGGAAACAGGATCTCTGATTGCTACCTGGGGAAATGATTCATCCAGAACATGCCATGCAAATTATACCATTCCGCAAAACAGCAAGGGTTTGCCTCAGATCAGTGCAGTATGTAACAAAGAACCGGTGGGGAGTAACGGATGAAAATACGCTCGCCGCTGTTATATCTGTTTTTGGCTACAACGTTGATAGCGTTCAGGGCTGGCGCTACGACAACGACTATACGCGTGAGTGGAGAAATACTGCCTGAAACCTGCGATATCAATACCGATAACCTCAATCAGGATATTGATCTTGGAGAATACAGCGTAACTGATTTTCCGACTGCTGGCAGCGTTACAAAAATGGTGCCATTCTCATTAGAAATGACTAACTGTACTGCCGGTATCAGTGCAGCAAAGATGCGTTTTAGCGGGACGAGTCTCAACAGCACTATTTTTGCCCTTCAGGGAGGAGGTGGAGATATCGGCCTGGAGCTCCTTAACGGAGGAGGCCAGCCACTCGTACCCGGCGCTCTGAACCGCTATACGCTGAATGGCGGTGATAATACACTTTCGTTTTCAATGCGCCTGAAGTCAGTAAAGTCGTCAGTCACTCCGGGCGATCTGAGTGCGACGATTTTCATGGATATTGAATATGAATAACATATTTATTTTTCTGTGTTTTCTGCTTGTTAGTCTGAGTGTCAGCGCTGCAAAAACAGAGAAGGGCTCTCTCAAAGTAAAAGCTGTTGTGCGTAATAATACCTGTTCAGTGGCCTCGGTTTCTCAGAATATCAGAATTGATATGGGGATCGAGGCAACAAAGCTTTTTTACCAGACAGGCGTGGAGGCAAGAGACAATCCTTTTAATATTGTTCTTGAAAACTGCGGACCGGCTGCTAAAGGAGTTAAGGCTTCCCTTAGTGGCGTGGCGCACCCTTCAGACGCTTCAGTATTTATACTGAATAATGCTCAGGCCCCGAACACGGCCAAAAATGTAGGGATTGCAGTTTACGACAGGTATGGCAAACGCATAGAGCCAGGCAAAGATTCCGGTACGTATGTTCTTAACGGAGCAGGGAGCAATGGTACTGGTCTGCGATTTGTTGCCCGGTATATCTCAACAGCAATGCCCGTTACTGCCGGTAAGGCTGACGGCAGTCTTATTTTTACGCTGACATATGACTGACATGAAAAGGCTATTATCGCGTTACCTGCTTATTCCGGGCTGCTGCATTCTTGTCATGACGCAAACATGTCTTGCAGGTGTTGTCGTTGGTGCAACCCGTCTGGTGATTCAGGAGAGCGCCGGTCATAAAGATGTAAGCCTGAGGGCCAGCGGGAGTGGTGCGTATCTGGTTATTTCGCGAATATTCGAAGGAACGTCACTGGAAGAGGGTGATAAAGCCAGTAAAGCACGCGAATTTACCGTTCTTCCACCTGCTTTATTAATGAAGGGTGGCCAGATGCGAGAGTCGCGGATTGTGGTTGTTCCGGATAATGGATTAGCACGTGACAGAGAGACTATGTTTTATTTGATGGTTTCAGCTATACCTGAAAGCAGTAAAGAAAAAAATACCGTACAGATAGCGGTGAGAACCTGGATAAAGCTGTTCTATCGGCCAGCTTCGCTGGAAGGAAAGCAGATTCCGTCAGCTGAAATTGTACGTGATGGCGATAATGTTGTGATGAAAAACGCTTCTCCATTTTATGTTTCGCTATCGCGGCTTTTTGTACAGGGAAAGGCTGTCATTTCGCCGGGAGAAATTTCACCTTATGGCCAAAAGCGTCTCTCCGGGTGTTCAGTGTCTGCTCCATCGTGCGATGTGCGATGGACACAGATCGGGGAAGACAATCAGGCTCGGGTATATTCAGTTTCTCTGCCCATAAAATCGTAATGTCCAGATTATAGGCCAGAAATTAGTGCCACGTCCCTGTCAGCCATGACCAGCGGGGTGTCGCTGTGGAGAAATTATTTATGATTGCTATATGCGGTAAACGAACTGCCCGATTTATTAGTCTATTCATGCTGACGGTCGCGACGCTTATTATGCCGTTGAAGGCGCAGTCAGGAGTTGTACTGGGTAATACGCGTGTGATTTATCCCTCCGAAGCGCGCGAGGTAACTCTGCCACTGAAGAATACTGAAACCAGTCAGACGTTTCTGGTTCAGTCTGTTATTGAATCAGCGGATGGCGGGAATCAGCAGAATTTTGCAGTGACTCCCCCCCTGTTTGTTCTTAAACCCGGGGGGGAAAACAAAGTCAGAGTATTTCTTAAATCGCCAAGCCCGCTGCCGACTGACCGGGAGTCTCTTTTCTGGATGAGCATTAAGGCAGTACCGTCAGCTGAACGCAAAGCGGAGGGTAATTTTGTGCAGTTTGCAGTGACGAACCGTATTAAGTTGCTTTACCGTCCGCAGGGGCTCGGTACGCCTGATGAAAATACGCTGAAGAAAATCACTGTCTCGCTCCGGGGTGATGACGTGGTGATGTATAACCCAGGCCCTTTCTACATGAACATCTCAATGTTTACGACAGGCAGTCTGAAAAAAGAGAGCCTGACTCTTGCTCCGAATGAAACCCTGGTTATGGGGAGCAGTAACGCTGCCGGAACAACAGCCGAACTGGTGTTTATCAATGATTTCGGTGGTGAGAGTGAGAAAATAACCGTACCTGTTACATAGTGGTATAGCGAGATTTAACAAATGGCGCTGAGAATAATGAAATTGTTACCCTTTTTGCTGCTTGCAGTATGCGTACATGCTGCAGCAGACGATGTCGTTATTACTGTAACCGGGCGTGTTGTGCCACTACCGTGCACCGTTGACACAACTCAACTGAATATGGATCTTGGGAAGATTTATGCCTCGGAACTCGCGAAAGCTGGTTCTTCGGGTCCTTGGGTTAACGGCACTATCAGGCTGAGTAACTGCCCTGCGCTGACAAGTGGGATCACTGCGAGCTTTAGTGGCAGGCAGGGTTCAAAGTTTTACAGAAACAGCGGTACAGCAGGAAACGTGGAGATAGAGCTACAGTCAGATGCCGGAAATGATCTGAGTAATGGCAAGAGTATCAAACTTGGAATAACTCCTCAGCGAACTGCAGAGCTACCGGTAAAAGTCAGGGCTTACAGCAGTACGGGTAAGGCAAGTGACGGAACCATACAGGGCACTATCAACGTCACATACACCTATCAATGAATAATTTGTGTATTTAAAGGTTCGTATATCTATTATGAATAAATTATTTTCAGTGTTTAAGATGAGATATTTTCTATGCTTAGCATTACTCACTAAACCAATTCAATCTTTTGCATTTGCATGCATTACTTATAGTCCTCCTTCAGGGTGGTTTGGCGACGGAGTAAGAGATGTTTATGTAAATATAAATCCCTCAATGCAAAGTGGAGGTAACATCATCGTAGACCTCGAGCCAATTATTACTTGCAAGCATGAGGGGGGGGGTAAAACTAAAGACAACCTTTGGTTCAAATATTCTATACTGGGACCGAAATTCCAGAGCTACAATGTTACGCTTATATATTTTCTTAATACAATAAAGTTTCCTATGGTGATCGATAATCATGGTAAGTACCGACAAGAGTATGCTGAAAATGATCGCCGAAACTTTAAATACAAACTTATTATGTCTCCTGTTTCAGGTGCGGGTGGAGTGCAAATTAAAAAAGGAGATCTAATTTCTGAAATTGCCATATATAAAAATACACAGAAATCTCCAGATCGCAGGGAGTTTTACTGGAAGGTTTATGCAAATAATGACGTTATTGTGCCCACCGGCGGGTGTGATATTAACAATAGAAACATTAGTATAAGAATGGGTGATTATCCTGTTGATATTAGCGAGAAAGATATAGATTTATCAGTGCGCTGTGCAAAACGAGTGAATCTGAAATTTTCATTAAGCGGTAGAACAGACTCTCAGAGCATTTTTTCAAATATTTCTTCTAATCTACCAGCTTCTGGTATTGGAATTGAAATAGTACGTAATGGCCAGGCTGTGCCGGTAAATACAGAAGTAAATATGGGAAATGTAGGTACTGCACCGAGGCAGTTAGGGCTTAAAGCACGATATGTATTAAACGGTAAAACGTTAACTACAGGAAATGTACAGTCAGTAATTGGAGTAAACTTTACTTATAATTAAAAAACATTCTCTATGCTTTATCGAAGATAGGTGAAATTGAATTGATATTGATTAATTAATTATTAATATTATCTTTTTAACAACCTGTTAGGTTACGGTAATAGTAAGCACGGTAACAACCAGACACTCTTTAAGAGTATAGTAGTGCTCATGACTCTAATTTCCTGTAATCTCGAATTTTATCGTTTTCTTGGTAATCGTTCATAACTATAAAGAACTACTGAGATATCCCCGATCTCACTCCCCTTTTAACCGGCAGTTCATCATCTGTTTGAAGAGGGAGTGAGTGCTTAGACACTGTCGGGGAAAATGAAGCTGAACATGGCGCTTACATCATTAAAAAATTTTTGCAGCTAAACTAGATATTTAGTCGTCCTGATGGCAGCGGCACGAACCGTCATTACTTTTTCGCATTGCCAGTACCGCATTTCGTTCAGAAAGAAGGTGTGTAATCGCACCGCCAATCGCCGCCGAAACGAGTGCAAGCGCATCCTTGGGCAGGTTAAGTGCAGCCCATGTCAGCCCGCATATTAAAAGAATAACAAACAGGATATTAAATCTTGATATACCCAGCTTGATGGATCGAATGATATCTGATGTCTGCTCCAGCTCTTCCCTGTGCCGCAGTCCCCTGAGTTTCTTTACGGCTTCCAGTGATTCGAGGAAGTGCATTTCCGCTTTTTTAAGTCGCAGTATTGATTCCTGCGGGGTGAGTGTTTCATCAATTTCAATACATATCAGATTGAGATTGAGCCCCGGCTTTCCTGTCACATCGGCACTGAGGGCGTTTTCAGCAAGCTCAGCGATTAAATAATCAAACGTGGATTCATCAAGCGTGCCTTTTCTTTCCGCGTGTTGTATGGCGGTAGGGCAGTACTTTTTCATCAACTCGCCGGAGTTTTTTTTCTTAATCTCAGGGGCCTTACTTTCTTCTTTTGCGCCACTATCCGGCACTGGCGTGATGCTGTTTTTATTTTGCTCAGTCATGGAATACCTCTAAGGTTCACAGCAACGCTGAACGTTGCGCTCATTGCACGATCGGAGATGACCAGACGGTCAAGATGACAGGGGCCAGTTTACTGGCCCCTCATTTACAGGTTAGTGCTGACTGTTATCAATCGTAGGTCCAGTCAGATACCGTGTCCGTACTTATAAGAGGATTGCTGGACGCATCCCTTATTAAAATCCCGACACTTCCCGGGTTTCCGGCACCCACTCCCGGGTTGTTGGTTGCAGTTACGCTCACGGTATTAGAGCCGTTTGTTTTCAGGTTAGTGACCTGGGCTGTGCAGTAAGTGTCTCTCCAGTTGTTTACACAACTGCCAAGGCTTATTTCCGTGCCGTTCAGTACAACTTTATCAACCTTATCATCGGCGTTCACATAGAGCGTTCCTGTTGTTGAAGTCGATGTGAAACCTTTACTTGTAAAGGTAAACTGCCCTGAAGCGAAGTATGGACTATTCGGATCTCTTATCCAAATCCAGGTACTTACTCCAGGTATTTTTCCATTTCCCTGCGCATCGGCAAAATATGATGCTGCAAGGACATAACCAACTGCATGTTTTATCTGTGCCGTCACTGTCGTCCCGCGTGTATTACGTCCGTTACGGGGGGAGACCGATACTTCAACGATCTTGCCAAGATCGGCTGCGGTCAGAATACGGTCAGGAACGGTCCCACTGTTCACAATTGTCTGCCCCTGAGGTGCAGCGGAGGCCGTCGAACCATCTGGAGTATTTAAATCGCTCCAGACATAGGTCGAGATATCCTGAGGATCACCTTTGTTGTCATCAAAGTCATACGTTGCCTTTATGATTGAACCTGGTTGTAAATCAGCGGCTTGTACAACAGTGAGGTTATTGATCTTCGGAACGGCATTCGCATCGACGGCCTGGCCGTTGTTGCCGTCCGTGATGTTACCCTGCCCGCCGTTGGCCTGCGTATTGTCGGTGAGGGTGTTCCCGGTGACGCCGAGGCCGTTGCGGGCCTGAACGGAGAGCTCGATCACGTTGCCGGCGTCGGCGGCCGTGACCGGACGGTCAGGGACGGTGCCGGAAGTTGCGACGGT
>NZ_JCAXDO010000018.1:53590-72083 GCF_059740205.1 Serratia sp. LTN-2
GCATCGACGGCCTGGCCGTTGTTGCCGTCCGTGATGTTACCCTGCCCGCCGTTGGCCTGCGTGCTGTCGGTGAGGGTGTTCCCGGTGACGCCGAGGCCGTTGCGGGCCTGGACGGAGAGCTCGATCACGTTGCCGGCGTCGGCGGCCGTGACCGGACGGTCAGGGACGGTGCCGGAAGTTGCGACGGTTTGCCCGTTGACAGCGACCTGGCCGGAGGTGGTGTTGACGTTGCCCCACGCGTAGCGGGAGCGGTCGTCCGGGTTGCCCGTGCCGGGGGCGAAGGTGTACGTGGCGGTGAGTGACTTGCCGGAGAGGAGCGAGCCGGAAATCACGAGGCCGGAGACGGACGGTGCGGCATTCGCATCGACGGCCTGGCCGTTGTTGCCGTCCGTGATGTTACCCTGCCCGCCGTTGGTCCGGGTGTTGTCGGTGAGGGTGTTCCCGGTGACGCCGAGGCCGTTGCGTGCCTGAACGGAGAGCTCGATCACCTGGCCGGCGTCGGCGGCCGTGACCGGACGGTCAGGGACGGTGCCGGAGTTCGTGACCGGTAGGCCGTTGGCTGCCACCGAGCCGGACGTGTTGCCCTGGTAGCCCCATTCGAAGCGGGAGCGGTCGTCCGGGTTGCCGTTGCCGGGGGCGAAGGTGTACACGGCGCTGAGTGACTTGCCGGAGAGGAGCGAGCCGGAGATTTTGAGGCCGGAGACGGACGGTGAGGCCTTCGTATCGACGATCTGGCCGTTGTTACCGTCAGTGGACTGATTTCCCTGTTCTTCTGACATGGAGGTATCTACAGTGACCGTATTGCCCTTAATGTTCTTTCCGTTTCGGGCCTGCACTGACAGTTCAATAATCTTACCGGCATCATCCTCAACCAGTGCACGCTCAGGTATCACGCCTTGCTGAGAGATGATCTCACCTGAACCGTTCACGGCCGAAGACGTCATTCCTTTGGTGCCCCATGCATACGCGGAACGATCTGTTCTGTCGCCGGTGCCGGGGCTGAACACATAGGTACCAGACAGTTTCTCTCCCAGCAGAAGCTTACCTTTTAGCACAACGCTGCTGACCGACGGTGCGGCAGTCGGATCAATAACCAGCCCGTCTGCGCCATCACTGGCATCGTTGCCCTGATCCTTACTCATGCTGGTGTCAACCGTGAGGATTTTACCCGTGAGACTGAGGGTATTGGCCGGAAGAAGCGACAGCTCAATAAACTTACCTGCATCCGCAGAAGTAACGACGTAGCCCGGGATCTCTCCGGATGTTGAAATCCGTTTGCCCTCTGAAACACGCTCTGCTGTTGAGCCTTTCTCGCCCCATGCGTAGCGTGAAGCATCTTCTGCTTTTGCAATATTTCGGCTTGCATTTTCTACCGTCTGTGACTGGACAAACCGGTAGCTGCCCGTAAGCGTACTTCCCACGCTAAGCTGACCGGAAAGTCTGAGATCGGCCGCCGAAGGCGCTGCAGGCGGAACAATCTCAACGGTAACAGGAGCAAGGGCGGTGCCCTGTACTGTCGGAGTGATGACCAGCGTTCCGGCACGGGTCCCGGTCGTCATGGTCGCTTCATAGACACCCGGCGACGTTTCCCTGAAGCTGGAAAACTCAGGCAGCGTTCCTTCATTGCCCGGCATGTCAAATTTCAGGACAATATCCCCGGCGAGCCCTGTTACCGGATTACCCGCTGCGTCCTCAAGTTTCAGGATCAGTCTGGAAGTGCTGGTTGCATCTGCAGGCAGGACATCCTCATCTGAGTCAAACAGGCTTTCCGTGGCGCTTATTCCTGCGGAAAGAACAGAGATCTGCACTTCTTCGCGTGTCGAGATATTGCCTTTTTTATCGACGGCCACGGCGTAAACGCTGACCGTATTCAGGCCGTTTTCGGCATACGGTGGAAGGACAACGTTGTATTGCTGTCCGCTACCGCTAATGCTGCCGCCTGCAGCAACCAGAGCTGCATCATCCCAGCGGATACGCTCAAGACCGTATTTCGCGCGAACGCTGAGCGTGATGGGTTTGGTCTCGCCCGACTGACCGCTGACAAGTGACGGGGCTTTAAGGCGGATGAGTTCCTGCTTGCGGTACTCAAGCACAATTTCATTATTGCGGTCGACCAGGTCATAGCGAGAGCCGGCGAGGGTACGTTTAGAGCCGACTGAGTCAGGATCTGTCTGGCGCAGCCAGGATGCACCTAAATCATAGTTCAGACCAAGACTGAAGCGGGTCTCTCCTTCGCCTGCAGTGGTACCCTGTTTTCGATCAACACCAACGGTCAGCAACGGGAAGGGGGTATAGCTGAGGCCTGCCGTCATCGCAGCAGGATTACGGCTGCGGCTGTTTTTACCAAACAGCCCGACATCCTCTCCGTAGTACTGTTCATAAGCAAGCGAGGCGCCGAGTTGGGGCATGGCTGGTAGCCAGGCTTCTGTCCTGAAATCGAATCCGTTAGCCGGACGCTCGTCGTAATCGGTGACATCCGGAGAGGCACGCCAGTTGCTGGTACGGAAGTAGCTGTTAGCCCCGAATTTGAGGTAGTCTCTTGCCAGTTCGAGACCAAGACCGGCGCGGGAGTGGTCGCGTCTCAGATCGTAGTCAAAAAACGCGTTATAACCAAACATCCATTCGTTATCGATGTAATGGCGCTGGCCCAGCCCAAGGTTAGCCATGGTGCGATCGTTTATATGACGAGCCCCGAACTGCGTGAACGTGAGCGAGGAGGGCGTATCGCGTAAAGGGATCAGCATATCGAGTTCAGTGCCATCAATGCGCCCCTTGTTGTCGATATTCAGTTTTGCCTTTGCGGTTCCTGCACCGCTCAGCCAGCTATTGATTTCCTGATTGGCCTTTTCAACCGCCATGCTTTTCGCCTGCCCGGCAAGGGAGCCTGAAATATCCGGGGACTGCAGGATACCTGCGGTACGCGTACTGGCTGAAGCTATGTCCCGCTGAAGTGAGTCGTTATCAACAGAGAATGGGCTGGCCGGCGCCGTCTTTTCTTTCAGCGGAGAGGCAGGGACATCAATCTCTGCGCCTGCGCCAAGATCTTCAAAAGGCGTGCTGAATGTCCTGAGCTGGTTGAGCTTTTTAAGCTGCCCGACCGTGAGTGAAAACCGCTCGGCAAGCGTCTGTACAGTTTCGTTGTCCTGAAGGGTATAGGGTTTCACCGCGAGCGCCGCGAGTTCAGCGTCATTAAGATTGAGTTCTTGTTGAGAACGGGCAACCGCGGATGATGGTGTAAATGCCGCCGCGACAGGAAAAGCAATCTGGGCAATGATATTCGTCCAGGCGACCAGTTTAACCCCGCGCCGGGATTCTAGCTTCGGATTATTCATTTGATTACCATTTTAAGATTAATAACGTACTCACTGGTTCTTGTTAAAAAACGACTTTATAAGTAACAACCTCAAAAAGTAGTCAAAGCCCTCCGGGCGATGAAGTTAATTTATTTAAAATTAATTAAAATTATATTCTGCATCAGATTCTGAGTGAGGATTTACTCCTGAATGGGGACTGAACAATTCCCTCACTACCCATTCAGATTAATGAACCGGTATTGTGCGCACCGTATTTCCGCGCTGAGTGGATTCAGTATTCAGATTAATAAGATTTAATATTTTATACAAATCATTCCGATACTTGCTTTCTTGACTGATGCGAGGAATATCTTTAATTTATGTTTTCAGGGAATTTCCGTGTGCAGTAATCGTGCGAGGTTATCACAATATGACAACAGCCGGAAAAGAACTTAAAAGGCTTCGTGAAAGATGGAATTTAAATCCTGATGAGCTTGCCCTGTTGTGCGGCTGGCCAAGTTCAGTGCGTGTAAAAAGGTACGAGGAAGGCTTAAAAATTATCTCGCTGGAAGATGCCATATCGTTATCCTCGGTTCTGGGCGTTGTACCGGCCCGTTTTCTTTCAGACAGCGCAGGGGATGCTGAATATGTCAGATATAAAAGCACATCCTTACCTGTCGTGGGAGAGACTGATTTGCGGGCTATAACCCTGAATGAGTTTGTTTTAACGGCCGAAGGCGCATGGAGTAATTATATTCGCTCCGGTACCATACCCTACAGGCTGTACGGACTAAAGGTAAACACCGCTGAAGAAAAGCCGTTCTACAATCAAGGCGACCTGTTGATTATTGATTCAAAATCCCATCCCTGCACCGGCGATCTTGTTGTCGTGAAATCGTATTTTGAAGAATATAAAATTCAGAAATTTATCGGATATGAAAATGGAAAATTCAAACTCTGCGATTTCTCTTCAGATACAAAAAACGAATCGTGCAGCGACAGTGATATATTTTTTGTCATGGGTGTGATGGTTAGCTGCAATGACTATATGCCGGAAACGTCAATGCCGGGCTGATCTTACGTGATTAAATGCTTACGCGGTACGGTCGGGTTCCGATAAATTGTATGCAGTCAGGCCTCTTGGATTTCGTAAATTCAGTACGTGATTATATGATAATACATGCCCGGCGTCTGTGCCTTCGCGGTGATTTACTGCGAAGCTACAGGATCCCGGTGTAATGTAAAAATGGCTTAACGGTTGACAGTGGCAGTTTGCCGGGGTGACGGTTTACCGGGGGGCAGGGTCTGGCATGCAGGCGTTTGTACTGCTGCTGTTCTCCACGAAAACACTACCCGTGTTACTATTGAAAGACATTATGCACGGAGGCTGTCTGCCCATGAAAACGATGAAAAGTACGCCCACGCCCCATGATGCTGCATTCAGGCAGTTTTTGACTCAGCCGGATGTGGCCCGGGATTTTATGGAGCTGCATCTCCCGACAGAGCTTCGCAACATTTGCGATCTCAGTACGCTGAAGCTGGAATCGGGCTCCTTCGTTGAAGATGACCTCCGCCAGTATTTCAGCGACGTGCTTTACAGCCTGAAAACCACGGCTGGTGACAGTTACATCCACGTGCTCATTGAGCACCAGTCTTCAGCGGATAAACACATGGCCTTTCGGCTGATCCGCTATGCAGTAGCGGCCATGCAGCGACATCTACAGGCGGGCCATCAAAAGTTGCCACTCGTCATACCGGTGCTGTTCTACACCGGTAAGCGAAGCCCTTACCCTTACTCCACTCGGTGGCTGGATGAGTTTGAGGATCCGCTACTGGCCTGCAAACTCTACAGCAGTGCTTTTCCGCTGGTTGACGTGACCGTTATCCCTGATGATGAAATCGCAGGCCATCGCAGTATGGCCGCCCTGACCCTGCTTCAGAAACATATTCACCAGCGCGACCTGGCTGAGCTGATTGACAGACTGGCGCCCATTTTACTTGCCGGATATCTGTCTTCATCGCAGGTCATATCGCTGGTACACTACATAGTACAGGCAGGCGAAACGTCCGACGCCGAAGCCTTTGTACGCGAACTGGCACAGCGTGTGCCGCAACACGGAGACGCACTTATGACCATCGCACAGCAGCTCGAGCAGAAGGGAATAGAGAAAGGTATCCAGTTAGGCGAACAGCGCGGTATTGAAAAAGGCCGTAATGAAGGCCGGCTGGAAGTTGCCCGTACCATGCTGCAGAATGGTATTGACCGCACTACCGTCATGAAAATGACCGGCCTGACTGAAGATGACCTGATGCAGATTCGTCATTAATTCTCTTTTAGCCGGCACTCCCTGTCAGGCCTTCAGCGTAAACGGCCGGGGCAGGGAGCACGGCCGACGTGATTTTATCAGAATGGTTTACTGCACTACTTCATGGTTAAGTTCACATCAATGAGTGATGTGCGAACCGGCTGAAGCATGAATGTCGGAAAATACCCCTGAGATGCTCATGGAAGGGGGAAATAATGCCGCAAAGCGGCATGAAGGCCCCCTCCTGAACGGAATATGACTCTTTCGCTGAATGGCGCCGTGCCCGGGTAAGCCCCGGCTGAGATGAGAATTATGGAGGCTGAACTTTTAAGCCGGGTAGTTACAAGGTGAATCTTTCTTATAATAATTACACGCATAAAAGTGATAACCGCTTTTGCTATAGAAGAGGTACACTTATGAAAATACGTAATGACAGATTGCCTGTCTGCCTGTGTGTGATTGCATGTGACTTCTGAAACCATCGGGGAATGATGATGAGAGCCAGTATTCGGGCGAAAATAGTAAAGGTATGTGAAGCCAGAATTGCATCTAAAGGGAGTGATGTTGGTGTGTCATTTTATGCTTTTTTTGCCAACAAGAACGATGACCCAGAATTACTCATGGAAGTTGCCCAATGGTGGATCATGGAGATGAAGCTGGACCACTTCGAAAAAGCCAGAAAAATACTGTCCCTTGTCCAGGGGCACCACGACTTAGCTGCTCCATTATAATTTTCTTTATCCAGACTGGCTCTAACAGAGAGGGCACCAGTGAGTCAGAAAAGTGATTGATTTTATTTATCTAATTAACTCTATTTAACATAATCTTTGTTATGCGAACTTATTGTGTAGTAGCTAAATTGAGATGTCCGTCTCTGACCAAATAGACATGTCCGCGCTACAGTCTCACCACAGCGATCACAGCTTTCAAAGGATGAGACTCATGACGGCATACGGAACGGAGTTTTTCTCAATGAACGATGTAAACCGACTCAGGATCCTTCAGGACGTTATCGACCGCCGTCTTACCACACGTCTTGCAGCAACCCGGCTTGAGATATCTGACAGACACTGCCGACGGTTGCTGGAGCGCTATCGTGAACATGGGCCGCTTTCACTTGTTAACCGTCGTCGTGGCCAGCCTGGCAACCGGCAACTCATGTCGGGTCTCGCTGAACGAGCACTGCGTATTATCCGCGAACGCTACGCTGATTTTGGCCCGACTTTAGCCTGTGAGAAGCTCGCCGAGGTTCATGGACTGTATCTGGCCAAAGAGACGGTACGCAAGCTGATGACACAGGCTGGTTTATGGATCCCCCGCAAGTCACGGCCGCCACGTGTACATCAGCCACGACCGCGTCGGGCTTGTACTGGAGAACTCATCCAGATTGATGGCTGTGAGCATCGCTGGTTCGAGGATCGTGGTCCGGCCTGCACACTGCTCGTTTACGTTGACGATGCGACCAGCCGGCTGATGCAGCTTCTGTTCGTCAGTTCTGAGTCCACTTTCACCTATTTTGAAGCCACCCGCGGTTATCTGGAACGTTACGGTAAGCCTCTGGCGTTCTACAGCGACAAGGCCAGTGTCTTCAGGATCAACAACAAGCAGGCCACCGGCGGAGATGGCCAGACTCAGTTTGGCCGTGCCATGAACGAGCTGAACATCACCGGCATCTGCGCCAACACCAGTTCAGCCAAGGGCCGTGTTGAACGGGCCCACCTCACGTTACAGGACCGCCTGGTCAAGGAGCTGCGGCTCCGTGGTATCAGTACACCAGAGGCCGCAAACGCCTTTGCCGAAGAGTTTATGGCTGACTACAACCGCCGGTTTGCAAAGCCACCTCGTCACGATTTCGACGTTCACCGTCCGCTTGAGAACAATGAAAATCTGGAGGCAACATTCACCTGGCGTGAACAGCGTAAGGTCTCAAAAAACCTGACATTACAGTACGATAAGAAGTTATATCTGCTTGAAGATAATGAAGGAAACCGTCGTTTTCAGGGGAAATACATTGATGTCTGGCAGTATCCGGACGGTACCATTGAGCTCCGGGCTAACGGTACTTCCCTGCCCTTCATAACCTACGACCGGCTTGGAGAGCTGGACCAGGGCGCCATCATCGACAACAAGCGCCTGGGACGCGCTCTAGAGATGATAAAACTGGTGCAGGACAAACGGGACAATACTCGCTCACAGGCTCTGCCGTCCCTTGACGGCCAGACGTCACGCAGAAAGAAACAACCCGGCAAGAAATCACAACGAAGTCTGGACCAGAACGACATGCTGGAAGCCCTGCAGCAACTCCAGACAAGGAGCCAGGAAATCTTCGGCAAAAGCTAAAACATAACCCACATACGGACATTTTAATTTAGCCACAAAGCGGACCTTTAAAAACAGCCTAGACAAACTATTTGATTTTTATGTATTTTAAATTCTTGCTCGTTCATCTCCAGGGTTCATGCCGCGCCGTATCCTGAGACTGGCTGAGAATACGTATGACCGTAACCATCGAATGTGATGACACAAAAGATCATGTACTGTTCCACCGGCAGCGAGCAGATATCTTCTCCCAGCTCCGCGCGATGCGTGCCGATGTCGTGCATGGCCAGCACATCAAACACCGCGGCTATACGGCCGATATGCGCATCCGCCTGAACAACCCCGAACTGTCTGAAGCTGTAATCCCAGATAGCTTCCAGATCTTCTTCTGCTTTCGGTGTCAGCTCAATTTCTTTCATTTGCCACCCTGGCCCTGACATTATTCAGGAATGCATCCTTGTTCCATGGTTTTGCCTCGCCGCTGCTGAGTCCTTCGGCCAGGAGGTCGCGCAGTTCCTGAAGGCGTGATTCAGCCTGCTTCTCGCGTAGTAAACGCAGCGCGTCACGCATGACCTCGCTCTGGGTACGGTAATCACCGGCCTTAACCAGGGAATCGATAAATTCACGCAGCTCATCACCCACGTCCACCGTCATCGTACGGGCCATAACCCCTCCGTTTCTTAATGTAAGATTTGTTCTTACATCATTATATCAGCTTACTCCCCTGCTTCCATCAGCCTTGAGATCCGACTTCGGGAGTTTTCGGATCTGACCGGGAAAACGAGTACGCTGTGTATGTACGGTATGATTATATGTATGTAATGTACGATATGTATAAGTTGTATTATTTGTACGATATGTATTTTGTGTATTGTGTGTTTTTTCCCCGCCGCGTACAATCCTGTCACTGACCCCTTATCCACCCCGGAGCCATCATGAGCACACTGCCCCCCGAAACCGTCCGCCGTATCGAGGACGCCGCCGCCGCCCTCATCGCCGCCGGCACCCCGAACCCGACCAACGAGCAGGTCCGCCAGCACCTCGGCGGCGGCTCCCTGTCCCATATCTCCCCGGTGATGCGCGCGTTCCGCGCCCGGCAGCGGGAGCAGGCCGCGGAGCAGACCACGCCGCTGCCGGCAGAGCTGGCGCAGCTGCTGACCGGCCAGCTGGGGCTGCTGTGGCAGGCGGCCGTCAGGCAGGCTGATGCTGACACCCTGGCGGCGCGCGAGCAGGCCGACGACGACATTGCCCGGGCCGACCAGGAGCGGGATGAGGCCCTGGCGAACGTGGCCGCCCTGGAGAGCGAGCTGGCGGTGCTGCGGGAGGTGGTGGCCGAACGTGACCGCCTGCTGCAGGAGGTGCGCGAGCTGCGCGCGGAGGCGCTGCCGCTGCGCGAGCAGGTGGCCCGCCTGACCGCCACCGGCGAACACCTGGCGGCGCAGCTGCAGGACACGAAAGCGGAGCTGAAGGAAGCCCGGGAGGACGGCCGTCAGCTTCAGACCGAACTGCTGGCCCTGGCCCGCCAGGACGGGAAGGTGAAGAAATGAATGCGGACACCCGGGCCCGGGTGGAGGCCTTCCGCCGCGCCCTGGAGCTGGCAGCCGGTGAACGGTCCGGCGAGCCGGTACCGTCCGTCTGGCGTGACGTACTGAAGGATTTCCCGGACGGCTGCTGCGAGCTGGCCAGCCAGACGCTGGCTGAATATCTGACGGAAGACTGCAGCAAACTGCATCCCTATATTATCGGCATGCAGTGGGATGACGGTCCTGACAGACACGGCCACGTCATTGTCGCCCTGGACGGGGAGTACATCGACCTGACGCTGGATCAGTTTGACGGGTATCACGACCGGATTGTGGCAGAGCCCATTGAGTCCGGCGGGCAGATCGCGGGGTTTATTCAGAGGGTCCGGGCCCACGGCGGGACACTCAGCACGCGTGAACTGACGTTCGCCGGCATTCCTGACCAGGCATGTAACCTGTATGCCTGGCTGAAGGAGGTGGCGGACGAACTGCTCGCTGCGTCAGGACAGGGCAGGGCACCTGACAGTATGCCTCTGCTGGTCTCCACGGAGATCCTGCCTCAGTACCGCGCCGGAGCGGTGGCCGGTGCGTCAGGTACGGGCACTCAGGTCACCGGGCAGAAAAAACAACGGCCAATGACGCACGTGGGGATCATTACAGAATGCTACCGGCCCCGCGAGGTCAGGCTGCGGGAAACGAACACCCAGTGGGTCAGTGAGTGCGGCCTGCGCTTCAGAAAGGACACGGGCGCTGCGGCCGGAAGCGGCGTCTGGAGTGCAAACCGCCTTGATTTGAAGAGTATCCGGGAAATCCAGTCTGAAGATTAACGGCCCGCGGTCCCTCCCGAAGATGCCGGACGGACGTATCATCCCGTCCCGGCCGCTTCCACTAACGTGCATACATAACCTGCCGGATCAGGATGCCGGCAGGATTTGCACCCGATGTGCCAGCCGTTTAGCCTCTTCCTGATCCCGGTATTCACTGGCCTTTTTCAACATTTCAGCCGTTGGCTCCTGCAGTTTGTCCAGGAACTCCTTAGCTCGTTTAGCGACCGATTGCAGGGAGACACTGTCCATCCTGCCGGTATTGCGGTTGGTGTAAACCAGGCGGGCTAACGGCCTGGTCAGCTCCTTCCCTTCCATAAAGCGTTTGAAGATCCAGAGATATATATCAACCAGCTCCAGCCCTGCACTCTGTGTACCCGACTGGAAGACCAGCGGTTCAGCCGGCATGTTCGTCACATCCATGCCCGGTAAACCGGGTCCGTTTATCCAGGGCTGCTCGCGTATCTGGTAATAGAAATCCCTCAGCTCCCGCTGGGTGGTGTTGAACTGCGACTGCTGGTCTACAACGATGTCGGCTTTTCGATTTGGTGCTCCCAGGCGGAAACAGATACCGCGTAATACGAACTGAAATCCAATCATGTTGGGCATGATCTGCAGTTTTTGCTTGCCGGTTTTGCAGTTATATCCCAGCTCGTCAAAGTGGGTCATCGCCCAGGACAACGCATCGGTAATCAGTTCAATGTAACGGTGATCCCCCAGGGTATGGACGCGCGCAAGTAACGCCCTGCATACCTCACTGAACAGGGATGAGGAACGTTCATCATGGGCTTCGAGGCGGGCACGCCACGCTTTTTCAGCCAGTTCATCATCGAACAGGCTTGCCAGATTCAGCAGCAGCGGGTAACGAAAGGGGGTCCAGTAGGCAACCCCGGGCACAGCAGGATTCATCCCCTGGTCGAACACCTGGTCGAAGAACGAAATAATGGCGTGATCCCGTTTAACCACCTGCCAGACATCAAACCGTATCCGGTGCTTCTTCTGCAGGACAAGCAGCGTATCAACCACCTCATCAAGGCGGTGAATTCCCAGTTCTGCGGCGTGCAGGCGCTGCACTCCCAGTTTCTTACGCAAGGCAGCAAGATCTGCTTCGGCAACCTTGTCCAGGTCATCCGGTGAGGAAAGCACACCGTAGGAAAGCACAGGCTGGGTACGGTCAAAAAGATTCGGACCGGTATGACCGGTTTCATCCACATAAAAATGCATGCAGGGTTCCTTTATCAGGCAGGCGCAGGCGAAACGATATTGTTGATGCGACTGTAAAACCTTCCTGTCAGTGGGTGCAAGAGAACCGGTTAACACTTTTTTCGGATCTGCGGAAAGGTTGTGCGCAAAAAACAAGCAATATGCGACTTATTACTGAAGGCTATGTGCATTCTTTAGCGAAAATGATGGTGTTCTTTTAAGTATCCGATTAGAAAGGTGATGAAATAATGACAATAATTTTTAAAGGATGATTGCTCCGACTATGAATATTATCAACCCTTTCCACACAGACTGCACTGCCAGAATACACGATAGTTACCCCGACCATGTGCCGCGCTCCCCCATAACATCCCCGCTTGATGCGGCGCAAGTTCTGGCTTTCGCAGGGGCTAATGGCGATATTGCGTGGCATATTGAAAATGAACTGGAGAATGGCGGTGAATACGCGAACTGGAGAGCAAACATGCCGTCAGTTACACCGCAAATCTTACTGGATTATCAGCAGCTGTACCCCCTTTCTCAGGCGCAGATGGCGCAGGCGAACAACGAGATAAATAACCATGGGGTGATGATCCCCCATGATCAGATTCTGTTCCACGGTGGTCAGTGGATGGGAAAGAACATTGTTACAAAACTCAGTGACCCCTTTGCCACGACCTTCTGTCCACAGGTTGCCATGCGTGAAGCTGAACACTCAGGTAAAGCGTACAAGGCAGGCTACATTGATTTGATGGTCATTACGGTTATCGATCCCCAGGTTAAAGCCTTCGTGTTCGACATGGATGAGCCAGAAAAGGGAAATGAGCTTGAAGTTCTTTTTGCGGCCGGGGCCACGATAACGGTTACCAGCAGAACCGCTATGAATTTCAAATACCCTGTTTACGGGAATCCAGAAAAAGAAATTACGACCTACCTCGTTGAAGCGACACTCAGTTAATAACAGAAGGGCGCAATGTGCGCCCTTAATATATGCGCTCGTTGCGCAGAGAGAGTTTTACGGCGACTGAGCCCCTTATGCAGGCCGATAAGCGCCAGCGTTCGCTGAACAAATTCTGTCTCTAAACCTGAATAATTTCCCATTCAAAACTTCCGTTCGGTCCAAAAACTCACCATACCGTCAGGTCAGTCAGGTGCTTCAGGCCAGCTAGTCCGATTTTGCCTTTTTTCGGATCTGAGCGGGAAAAGAGAGAACATAGTATATGTTAAACATAACCATATGCCTGGCATCTGCATATGCAAACCCTATACAAATATTTTTTTTGCATATACTATACATATGCAGCAGCCGTACTCTGGCTGTCTTAACGTTACTGGTCTGTATTATTAGCAGACCTTGCTCACTTTTCGGGCTAAGGACTTCAAGGGATAAAACCTATGAGAACCGTATCTATTTTCAAAAACGGCAACAACCGCGCCATCCGCCTGCCCCGCGATCTGGATTTTGAGGGGGTGAGCGAGCTGGAGATCGTCCGGGAAGGAGACAGCATCATCCTGCGTCCCGTCCGGCCGACCTGGGGTTCATTCGCGCAGCTCGAAAAAGCTGACCCGGACTTTATGGCGGAGCGGGAGGACGTTGTCAGAGACGAAGGACGATTTGACCTGTGAACAAAATCTATATGCTCGACACTAACATCTGCTCGTTCATTATGCGCGAGCAGCCGGAAGCCGTGCTGAAACGCCTGGAGCAGGCGGTGCTGCGGGGTCACCGCATTGTGGTTTCGGCCATCACTTACGCCGAGATGCGATTCGGCGCCACCGGCCCGAAGGCCTCGCCCCGCCACATGCAGCTGGTTGACGCGTTCTGCTCCCGCCTCGATGCCATCCTGCCCTGGGATCGCGCTGCGGTGGATGCGACCACGGAGATAAAGGTGGCGCTGCGCCTCGCCGGCACGCCGATCGGCCCGAACGACACGGCGATTGCCGGGCACGCCATTGCGGCCGGCGCGGTACTGGTGACGAATAATGTGAGAGAGTTTGAACGGGTGCCGGGCCTGGTGCTGGAAGACTGGGTGAAGTAATCCCGATAAAAATTTTCGTTACGGAGACGACTGACATGAATGCTGAGCACACGGACTACGGCTGGCTTTTCAGGGAATCGGCTGAAGAAACTGACGGCGATATCCTTATTGATCTGGATCATCTGCCTCCGGAGCTTAAACAGGCCGCTCTCCAGATGTTACTGAATCAGATTGACCGCGATACGGCAGAGAAAAAACTGGCAGAAGTCATACAGCAACTCGGGTTTGATATCACTGCAGCAGAACTGTCAGCGTATCTTTTTAAACCGGGCCATGCCTGACAGCTGATCCGATAGAGATATCAGATGCGCTCTCTGGTGGTCTTCACTGTATTAATTCCATCGACTGCATGAAGGATAAAAAATGCCAGAAAATACATCTATTTATGCATCAATTATTGCCATGATAATTGCATTAACCGCAATGCTGGTCAGTATCCATACATGGAGAAGAGCGAAGAGATACAAAATTATATTTAAAAAGTTGAAGAATGGGGATGAGCTGGATGACAGGGAAATTCTGCTCCTTCAGAAGCTTCGTAAACCGGCTCGATAATAATGCCAGTCTGTTATAAAACGCGACCTGACGTCCATCTCATCGTCACCTGCACGCGCCGCAAAACTGTGGCTGCAGGTGATGCGGTCTTTCCGGATGAACGTGACGTGGAGAGAGCTTACGGGCTCTGGATGGAAAGACTGGCGCAGGCCCGTCGCGGATCGCCCCCCATGAACGCCGGCGAGCTGTATACAGGCCAGCACTGGAGCAGGGCAGTAGCAGCTGCGGCGCGTAGTGGTGCTGAGATGTGGATTTTATCCGCAGGCCTGGGGCTACTTCATGTCTCTGATCCCGTGGTCCCGTATGAAGCGACGTTCTCCACGATGCCGTTCAGCCATCGCACTCACTGGGAACGGCTGACAACGCGTCCACCTTCGGAACGACGGTGTACCTCCCTGAAGACGCTGATGCAGGCAAGGCCTGACGATCGGTTTGTGGTGGCCGCCTCTCCGGTGTACCTGCGCGCCGTTGAAGCAGACCTGCTTGCAGGAAGGGACGCGCTACGTACGCCTGAACAGCTGCAGGTTGTCACCTCAAAAGGCTACCGGGGCAGCCTGAAGGACAGTGTCCGGTATACGAGCGCAGACATGATGAAAGAGCTGAATACCAACATGACCGGACTGAATGTCGGTTATGCCCTGCAGCTCATTGGTAATGAAAAACTGAACAGCGGTACAGCAGGTGAGGTGTATGCATGATCCGGCAGCTCAGTGTCATGGCCCTGCTCGTGGTGACCTTTTCGGCCAGCGCAGATATCAGCGGCCGGGTCGTTCGCGTGCTGGACGGGGATACCGTTGAGGTTCTTGAAACGGGGAACCGTCTTACGCGCGTTCGTCTTGCCGGCATCGATGCGCCGGAAAAGAGCCAGCCTTTTGGCCAGCGCTCCAGACAGGAACTCACATCAATGGTGGCGCAGCGCAACGTAACCATCACGGGTGAAGAAACGGATCGCTACGGGCGGCGGCTGGGCACCGTGTGGCTTGGCGCAACGGATGTGAATGCCGTGCAGATCCGCAAAGGGCTGGCCTGGGTATACCGGTACCACGGAAAACCGGCCCGGACTGACTACGCACAGCTGGAAGCCGAAGCCCGCCGGCAGGGTGCCGGACTCTGGTCAGTTCCGGGCCAGACAGAACCCTGGCGCTGGCGGAGCCAGCATCAGGACAGAGGTTTTGTCAGATGACGCCTGAAAAAAGGAACTCAAGAAGATCCTTATCAATTCAGTTCATTTGTTCAGCCGTTTTTCAATAAAGCGGACGATAAGTGGATATGCTATGACCATAACCACTGAGCAAATGACAAGCAGAGAGATACCAACGAACCCTTCAACATCACGCTCACCAAACAGCCCGGCTAACTTCTTCCAGAATTCAATCTGGCCTTGCGTCGCAGGATCTGACGGCCGAACCAAAAGAAACGTCAGTGCAAATACAGCGACACAAATCAGAATTCTAAATCCCGTCGGGACACATCTCGCGGCCATTCAAGATCACCTCAATCGTTCCATAAGACATCAGACCATTAGGCAGCCTGATCTGCGGCGTTGACATTAACGCCTGTCGAATCGCAATGAAGTCAGTGCGATGTTGCAACGTAATGCATCCCAGGGATATTCCAAGAGGACCTGGGGGATGCAAACGGAAATTCCCCCGTTCAACACCATTAACCCATGTGTGATCGTCAATTTTCCCGTCATCGCGATACAGGGCAAACCACTCATACTTGATCACCGGCCTTGAAGTCGGCCATGAATAAAAATCATGGAGATCAGTACGAATAACCCTTTTCCATCCTCCGGAAGGGCGATTGACTATGTGATAACGGCCGTCAGGAATTGGACCATTATCAGGGACACCAATACACCCCGC
Source organism: Serratia sp. LTN-2 (assembly GCF_059740205.1). Taxonomy (NCBI): domain Bacteria; kingdom Pseudomonadati; phylum Pseudomonadota; class Gammaproteobacteria; order Enterobacterales; family Yersiniaceae; genus Serratia; species Serratia sp. LTN-2. The sequence goes on from NZ_JCAXDO010000018.1 coordinate 69,521, forward strand.
ACGATTCCGGTATTGGTCATTACCGGAATAAGCCAGAAATGTGCCTATGCCATAGAACGTCAAAGGGCTAAAGGTAGCGTCATTAACAACAAATTTTCCTTGTAAAGCCATTGAGTATTTGTCCTTTTTTAATTTCCTGTCACCAGACTACCCCTGTTAAGCTGACAAACTTTAGCATACGATCTCCATCTAAAGGAGGGGAATTGACTGATTCTGACGCAGAAAAGTCATGCGAGAAGTACATCCTGTACCATATTCAGGGACAGACTTTTATCAGACTGTAATCTCACTGTATCTGTTCAACATGATGTACGGCTGCCAGACGCAAAAAATTGCAGGCCGGGTAATTTTCACTGAATGATGCACCGCAGGGGTTGATAATGGTCTTATAAAACGGCTAATGTTATAAATACTGATAATTAGTACATTCAATATATTGAGATTCAATAATTATGAAAAAGAGATCGGGAGACCCCCGTAAACGACAGGCTCTCAAAGATGCAGAACAGGCCATTAAATCAGAAGAAGCACGGCGAATGGCTCTGATTATCTCCAGGGAAAAGGAAATAAAAGCGGAAACTCTCCGGTTGATCGAACTGTTCGAAGAACAGTACCCTGACTCACCCGGCTACCACTACGATGAGCAGCCCTATATAATGACTATCAGTGTCATTGTTATGCACCGGGCAGGCTGTGAGTTAAATGACGAACCAGAAAAATACGATCCTGCCGGGCAGCTTGATACGCTGGAACTGTTACCGGCAATGAGAGGAGAAGTTGATGCGTTTCTCATAAGGAATCAGCTGGATAAAGCTGATTCCTGGTCTGTATTCAGTTGAAACTTTACAGAAAGAACATGTCAGGATGAATGTCCGGCAAAGAGATATTCGCTGAAAATTATAAAAAGGAAGTGTATTATACTGGTGTGGGTTAATTCTGGCTGCTGTCATTTAATGGCCGGTTATTTCGTAAATAAAGAATGGGCCCTCGAAACTGAAATAATTTTTTACAGGTCAGTGCGTCCCCTAATCTAAATATGTTGTGGTTGTTGCCGATAACAATATAGTACGGACGGGGTGATACATGAACGATTTTCATATTTTAACTATTTGTATTCAGAATAAAGATGTGACCGGCGCCATGCGTGTGCTGCGGGATAAATCAGAATTTGCGGTGCGCAAAATTCTGGAAAAATTAAAAGTCAGGGTGACATCGCAAACCGGCAGAGTATTCTGGCATTCTGTTCAGGGCTGGCTGCTGAACGCATGTCGTCTGGGGAGTATTCAGCATGAATCTGTTCGTACCCGATGCATTTCACAACCTGCAGAAAACCAGCCAACCCAGCCCGGCAGCACTGGATATGATCAAGCTCGTGGCGCTTCTGGCCATGCTCATCGATCACATCAATACGCTGTTTCTGACGCCAGCCTGGCCGGTGATGTATGCGCTTGGCCGGATGGCCTTCCCCCTGTTCACGCTTATATGGGCGATGAACGTGCAGCGTTCGCCAGAACGTCTGCAGGTAAGGGCAAACCGGCTGTGGATCTGGGCAGTCATCACGCAGCCGGTATTCAGCCTGGCCTTCCTGGGTCACCAGCCGTGGTGGGCGATGAACATCCTGTTCGTGTTCGCCGGCGTCACGCAGCTGCTTGCCCTGCGGTACCGGTATGGCCAGAAGGGAAACCTTGTCGGTGGGCTGCTTCTGGCGCTTATGATATTTCCGCTTCAGCCCGCAAGTTATGGCCTGTCGGGCGTCATACTGGCCGTCAGCCTGGCAACCGTTACGGGAAGCTCTGCCCCCGAAATGAAGCGCAGGGCCGCCTTTGTTGCCGTGCTGTCACTGCTCTGCTTAAACGGTATCACGCATCTGCTCAGCATGCCTGCAGAGACATTATTACTGGCCACACTGCCAACACTGGTATTCCCCCTGATCGCAATGTCCCTGTGCACGGACCTCTGCCCGGCAGGCCGTCAGCGTTTTATGCCGCGTCATTTCTTTTATATGGCCTATACCGGCCATCTGCTGGTCCTGCTCATACTGGAAAAGCTCTGGTAAACCTGACACCGTTTCCGGGGTCAGCCCGGTCCGGGTATGTTGCGGCCACGCTGCAGTAAATCAATGGCCAGCTGGAGGTACAGAAGCTGGTCCGGTTCCCATCTCCCGGTTTCGGCAAGCCCGTTGAGCAGCACGAGCACGATGTTTTCGCTTGTTGAGTCATGCCCGGCTTCGATGAGCGAAAACACAATACTGCCCACCACCTGGCACATTTCATCATGCTGTCGCATGAAGGTATCTGAATAGTCCATCCGGTCACCCCCGCAGAGTGATATTCAACATGAAGGCTCATGGCCATGATGCCGCGAAGCGGCATGGAGACGCCAGCCGGAGCTGAACCGGGTGATTCTGGTGAGGGGCGTCGTGACCGGCGTCAGCCGCTGCGGTTTGAAAGGTTCCGCCTGTCCCAACCCACTCCCTGCGAGGCCTTACCCGCTTAAAGCCATTCCGGTTGTTAATGTGCGCGGTCGGAGTGAGCCCGTCAAGGCCTGCGGCCGCTGACGGGCT
>NZ_JCAXDO010000018.1:72221-73275 GCF_059740205.1 Serratia sp. LTN-2
CGTCGGTTTAGCAGGGGTCAGGCCAGGAGACGGTGTCAGGTTCTGGCCAGAAAGGGGCCCGTCGCCTGCGACGGGAGGTACTTTTGATTTTCATCTGAGCGCGCGGTTGTGAGGCCGCTGCATGCGAAGGCCTTTTTGATTATCCACAGAGTGGCGGAAGACAAAGATCCACTCTGGAATGAAATGAACAGAGCGATAAAAAAAGGGGGTTAGATTAAATTGCGGGTTCTGTTTTTTTCATTTCCGGAAAAGGTGACTTATTCGTTTGCGGATTTCTGTGGAAAAAAGAATTCATCGGTATTCCAGGCCATCAGGGTAATGCGTTTGCGTCAGAAAATGCCGCCCGACCGGGTGGAGGGTACCAAAAATGGTCAATTTTTCCGGGAAAAACCAGCACCAGAAGCCCCGGCGAGGGGCATGTGAACAGAGGGAGATGATGTGCCGTATGTCGCGGCTAGTTCGGCGGTGACAGCGCCAGGTCCAGCTGGTAAAGATGCTGAATCGCCAGCTGTGTCAGTCGTTCCGGCGTACACCAGTACGCCTCATCATGAGGAAGGGTTTTGAAAACCCATTTTTCCATGGCATGAAGACGTTCATCCACCGGCAGCTTTATCAGATTATTGGCACGTTTACGCTCAGCGCCTTTTTTACGACGGTAAATCAGTGCTTCACGGCGCTTACGGGCAGACCAGCATTTACGCGCAGAGTGGGGCTGAACATCATCATATTCGTTAATCACCCCGTCCCGGATCAGCTGCTCGCGCTCGGCGCTCTGACGGAGCTTCTTATCCTGCTCCTTAAACAGCTTGTCCATATTGACGCCCAGCATCTGGAATCCCAGGTGGGTGATATAGACATAGGTCGGCAGCCAGGAGCGGGATTCCCGATCCCAGGTGCGCTCTTCCGCCAGCCCGAGCACACCAAAGCGTACCTGCTCTTCAATCAGGCGGGATAAGCGTGACACTGTCACCTCTGTATCCGGGATGACATTTCCTTTAGCGTCCTTCGGGCTTAACTCTCTGGCCAGCCTGGAGATACACATGCCGACGGTATG
>NZ_JCAXDO010000019.1:0-72245 GCF_059740205.1 Serratia sp. LTN-2
TGCGGGGGCCGGATTTGAACCGACGACCTTCGGGTTATGAGCCCGACGAGCTACCAGGCTGCTCCACCCCGCGTCCGTGTAATACTTTGTTATCGAAACCAAACGAAAAATACCGCCAATGCGGCATCGGTTGGTTGCGGGGGCCGGATTTGAACCGACGACCTTCGGGTTATGAGCCCGACGAGCTACCAGGCTGCTCCACCCCGCGTCCGATGGATGCGCACTATACTCTCCATGCGTTTTGTTGCAAACCCTTTTTGCATTTTATTGCCCTAAACCCGTTTTTCTGCTGAATTTGCCCGCAATTTGCCTTCTTTTTCATCACCATCCTCCGTGCGGGTTTTTTTATTTGCAGCGATTCCTTTATCAATGAGCGTTTGTTATCGTTCAGCCGGTAGATCATATCAGTTTGAGAGTGTGCGCGATGAAAGGACGTTGGGGCAAATACCTGCTTGGCGGGTTGATGGTGGCGGTGTTGGCGGGCTGTTCGTCCAAGCCGACCGATCGGGGTCAGCAATATAAAGACGGCCGTCTGGATCAATCGCTGGAGCTGGTCAATCAGCCCAACGCCAAAGGTTCGCCGGTCAACGCCAAGGATTATTCTGATCAGCTGATGGAGATCAAGTACGCGTCGCCTTCGCTGTTTAACCGCAACAGCAGCACTTATCAGGCGGTGCAAAGCTGGATGGCGTCCGGCGCCGACACGCGCATGCTGAGCCAGTATGGCCTCAGCGCTTACCAGATGGAAGGCGTCGACAATTACGGCAACGTGCAGTTTACCGGCTACTACACGCCGGTGGTGCAGGCGCGCTATACCCAGCAGGGCGAGTTCCGCTATCCGCTGTACCGCATGCCGCCGAAGGGCAGGGGGCGCCTGCCGGATCGCGCGGGCATCTATTCCGGCGCGCTCGACGATCGCTATATCATCGCTTACACCAACTCGCTGATGGACAACTTCATGATGGAAGTCCAGGGCAGCGGCTACGTCGACTACGGCAATGGTCAGCCGCTGGTGTTCTTCGGCTACGGCGGCAAAAACGGCCACGCCTATCGCAGCATCGGCAAGGTGCTGATCGATCGCGGCGAAGTGGCCAAGGCGGATATGTCGATGCAGGCGATCCGTCAGTGGGCGGATACCCACAGCGCCGCAGAGGTGCGTGAGCTGCTGGAACAAAACCCGTCGTTCGTGTTCTTCCGTCCAGAAGCTTTTGCGCCAGTGAAGGGCGCCAGCGCGGTGCCGTTGGTTGCCAAAGCCTCGGTAGCGTCCGATCGTTCGCTGATCCCGGCGGGCACCACGCTGCTGGCCGAAGTGCCGCTGCTGGACAACAAGGGTAAATTCACGGGAAAATACGAGATGCGCCTGATGGTCGCGCTCGATGTTGGCGGTGCCATCAAGGGCCAGCATTTTGACATGTATCAGGGCATCGGGCCGGAAGCCGGCCACTCGGCGGGATACTACAACCACTACGGCCGCGTTTGGGTGCTGAAGAACAATGGCGGCGGCCAGCTGTTCAGCGCCAATCAGTCAAACGGCGGCGGTTCGTTGTTGGCCACCCGGTAAACGCACGCGGCGTGAAAAGATTGACCCGCAAGGGCCGGATTTTCCGGCCCTTATCATTTGCATTACGAAGGTAATTAAAGCGTTATGAGCACAGCTTATTCGGAAGCCTATCTGCAGCGTTTCGGCGGCACGGCGCGGTTGTACGGCCAGCAGGCGCTGGCGGTGTTCGCGCAGGCGCACGTCTGCGTGATCGGCATCGGCGGCGTGGGTTCCTGGGCGGCTGAGGCGCTGGCGCGCACCGGCATCGGCGCCATCACCCTGATCGACATGGATGATGTCTGCGTCACCAATACCAATCGTCAAATCCACGCATTGCGTCAGCATGTCGGGCAATCCAAAACCGAGGTGATGGCGGAGCGCATCCTGGCGATTAACCCGGAATGCCGGGTGACCTGCATCGATGATTTCATCACTCCGGACAACGTCGCCGAGCTGCTGGACCATAACTTCAGCTATGTCATCGACGCGATCGACAGCGTGCGGCCGAAGGCGGCGCTGCTGTCCTACTGCCGCCGTTTCAAGATCCCGGTGGTGACCACCGGCGGCGCCGGCGGGCAAATAGACCCGACTAAAATCGACGTGGCCGATCTGGCGAAGACCATTCAGGATCCGCTGGCCGCCAAACTGCGCGAGCGGCTGAAACACGATTTCAACGTGGTGAAGAACGGCAAGGGCAAGCTGGGCATCGACTGCGTCTTCTCCAGCGAGCCGCTGGTTTATCCGCAGCCGGACGGCTCGGTGTGCGCTTCGCGCAGCACGGCGGAAGGGCCAAAAAGGATGGATTGCAGCGCGGGTTTCGGCGCGGCGACCATGGTCACCGCCACCTTCGGCTTCGTCGCCGTATCGCACGCGCTGAAAAAGATGCTGGCGAAGGCGGCGCGTCAGGCGTAACGGGCGGCGATCGCCTGCACGGCGGCGGCCAACGCCGCCAGGCCGCTGGCGCGCGTGGCGCTAAGCTGAGCGCGCAACGCCAACCGGTCGAACAGCGCCAGCGGATCCAATGCGGCGATCTGCTGCGGCGTTTTCCCTTCCACTTCGGTCAGCAGCACCGCCAGCAGGCCGCGCACGATGCGCCCTTCGCTGTCGCCATAGAAATGCAGCGTGCCGTCTTCCAGCAACTGGTGTCCCAGCCAGACGCGGTTTTCACAACCGCTCAATTCCATTTCTTCACTGCGTAAGCTTTCCGGCAGCGGCGGCAGCCGTTTCGCGAGCATGATCAGCTGGCGGTAGCGGTCCTCCCACTGTTTCAGCGCGCTGAAGGTGGCGATCAACGCGTCGGCGGTGACCTCTCGGCCAAAAGGATGGGGGGCGAGCATAGCGTCTCCGGGAGTCAAGTCAGTCGGCCAGCAGATCGAGGGCGTGAGTCAACGCGCTGACCAGCGTATCGACGTCCTGCTGCGTATTGTAGGGGGCGAACGACGCGCGCAGCGTGCCGCTGACGCCTAACGCCGCCATCAGCGGCTGCGCGCAGTGTTGGCCCGCGCGCAGCGCAATGCCTTGTTCCGCCAGCAGCGTGACGATGTCGCTGTGGTGTACGCCGGCGATGTCGAACGCCAGCAGGCTGGAGCCGGAACTGCGGAAGCTGCGAAAACCCGGCAGCTGCGCCAGGCGCTGTTCCGCTCGATCCGCCAGCTCGCGGCTGTAGCGCTCCGCCGCCGCCATGTCCTGTTCGCTGAGCCAGGTGAGCGCCGCGGCCAATCCCAGCACGCCGGCGATGTTTGGCGTGCCGGCCTCGAAGCAGTGCGGCGGTTTTTGCGGGGTAAAACCGTCGAACGACGCCTGGGTCAGCATCTTGCCGCCGCCCTGCCAGGGCGCCATTTGCGCCAACAGCTCGGCTTTGCCGTACAGTGCGCCGATGCCGGTCGGGCCATACAATTTGTGGCCTGAGAAGGCGTAGAAATCGATGTCGAGCCGCTGTACGTCGGCCGGGCCGTGCACCACGCCCTGTGCGCCGTCGATCATCACGCGCGCGCCGGCGGCATGCGCCAGCGCGATTGCCGGTGCCAGATCCGGGCAACCGCCGGTGACGTTGGACATTTGCCCCAGCGCCAACAGGCGGGTTTTCTCGTTGAGCAGGGCGGGCAGCTGCGTCAGGTCCGGCAGCCGGTCGGCGCCGATCGGCAGTTTCACCACGTGCGCGCCGGTTTGCTCCGCCACCATCAGCCAGGGGATCAGGTTGGCGTGGTGTTCCGCCTCGCTCACCAGGATTTCATCGCCCGGCTGCAGGCGCGGGCGCAGGTAGCTCTGCGCCACCAGGTTGATCGCCTCGGTAGTGCCGCGCGCCCAGATGATGTCATCGGCCGACGGCGCATTGAGCAACCGTGCGACCTGGCCGCGCGCCAGCTCGAAGCGGACGGTCAGATCCTGCGCCGCCCGATGTTGGCTGCGGTGCACGGTGGCGGCGTCATCGCGATAAAACTGCTGCGTGGCGTCGATCACCGCCTGGGGTTTCAACGCGGTGGCGGCGCTGTCCAGATAGATGCCGTCCTGCGCGAGCGCGGGAAACTGTTGGCGAAAAAGGCTGGGGTTAAAAGGCGTCATACCCTGATTGTCACTGGCTTGAGTCGATGGGTGATCCTGTCCTATTTTGCCGCCTGAGACAAGTGATCCCGTCCATTAGGAGTTATCGCCTGGCAAAATTGGGAAAGTTTGTTATGCTATTAAATGTGCGCTAATTAATCGCATCTATACAGATAAAAGGTATTTATCAGCATTTAAAACTACAAAGGAGTCCTCAATGAAGAAAACAGCCGCAGTTATCTCTGCCCTGATGCTTACGTTCACCCTGGCCGCCTGTTCCAGCAACTACGTGATGCATACCAATGACGGACGCACCATTGTCGCTGACGGTAAGCCTAAAGTGGACAACGACACCGGCATGATCAGCTATAAAGACGCTAACGGCGTCGAGCAGCAGATCAACCGCGCCGATGTGAAAGAGATGGTTGAAAGCAACCAGTAATCGTCAGGGAAAAAAAAGCACCGCAAGTTTTGCGGTGCTGCATAAAATCACTATGGACAGACAGGGTAAATGTACAGGAAGTGAAAAAACAGTAGCCTAGCTACCATGTCCGGAATCGCCGGACAATTTGCAAACACAACATCACAACCACAAGCCAAAAGTTCATCGGCGTCCTCGACACCCACTCCCTTTTCGTTCCGGCCCGGGAAGTGCCGCCACTATAGGTATTTGCTGGCGCATCCTCAACGGACAAATTATAATGGCTCGGATTAAAAAAACTAATGGCAATACGCCATTAGCGTTTACCGATGGCTTGCCACACAAAGCCGCCCGATTTTCGGCACCGAATCATTCGGATTAATGTTACACAAAAGTAGCTAATTTAATGTCTAAACGCTTACCTCCCCTCAATGCGCTGCGCGTGTTCGATGCGGCCGCTCGCCACCTGAGTTTCACCAAGGCGGCGGAAGAGCTGTTCGTGACTCAGGCCGCGGTGAGCCACCAGATCAAGTCGCTGGAGGACTTCCTCGGGCTGAAGCTGTTTCGTCGGCGCAACCGCTCGCTGCTGCTGACCGAAGAGGGGCAAAGTTACTACCTCGATATCAAGGAGATCTTCTCTTCGATCAACGAGGCGACACGCAAGCTGCAGGCGCGCAGCGCCAAGGGGGCATTGACCGTCAGTCTGCCGCCGAGCTTCGCCATTCAGTGGCTGGTGCCGCGCCTGTCCGGCTTTAACTCAGCTTATCCGGGCATCGACGTGCGTATCCAGGCGGTGGACCGCGAAGAGGACAAGCTGGCGGACGATGTCGACGTGGCGATTTTCTACGGCCGCGGCAACTGGCCGGGGCTGCGCGCCGAGCGTCTGTATGCGGAATATTTGCTGCCGGTTTGTTCGCCGAGCCTGCTGACCGGCGATCATCCGCTGAAAACCGCGGACGATCTGGCTTATCATACCTTGCTGCATGACGTTTCACGCCGCGACTGGCTGGCGTATACGCGCCAACTGGGGTTGCAGCACATCAACGTGCAGCAGGGGCCGATCTTCAGCCACAGCGCCATGGTGGTGCAGGCGGCGGTGCACGGCCAGGGTGTGGCGTTGGTGAACAACGTGATGGCGCAAACCGAGATAGAAGCCGGTCGCCTGGTGTGCCCGTTCAACGATGTGTTGGTCAGCAAAAACGCTTTTTATCTGGTATGTCATGACAGCCAGGCAGAACTGGGTAAAATAGCCGCCTTCCGGCAGTGGATCCTGGCGCGCGCCGCCAGCGAACAAGAAAAGTTCCGCTTCCGCTACGAACAATAAGGCCGGCCGCCGCCTTGCCGCGGCCGGTGATTTTTAATGGGATAGATCACGATGAGCAGCCGTTCCATGCTGGTTTTCGCCGCTATCAGCGGCTTTGTGTTTGTCGCGTTGGGCGCATTCGGCGCGCATGTGCTGAGCGGTACGCTCGGCGCCAACGAAATGGCCTGGATCCGCACCGGGTTGGAGTATCAGGGGTTCCACACTCTGGCCATCCTGGCGCTGGCGGTCGCGATGCAGCGCCGCGTGAGCCTGTGGTTTTACTGGAGCGGGGCGCTGCTGGCGCTCGGCACCGTGTTGTTTAGCGGCAGCCTCTATTGTCTGGCGCTGTCGCACCTGAAGTTTTGGGTATACATCACGCCGGTTGGCGGCGTGTGCTTCCTGATCGGCTGGATATTGATGTTGATTGGCGCTTTGCGTCTGAGGAAAAAGGCCGAGCGCCATGAATAAGATTGCGTTGTACTGCCGTCCCGGTTTTGAGAAAGAGTGTGCGGCGGAGATCACCGACAAGGCCGCCCAACTGGAGATTTACGGCTTTGCGCGGGTAAAAGAGCACAGCGGCTACGTGCTGTTCGAATGCTACCAGCCGGATGACGCCGACCGGCTGGCGCGGGAAATTCCGTTCCGCGAACTGATTTTCGCCCGTCAGATGATCGTGGTGGGCGAGCTGCTGCGCGATCTGCCGCCGGAAGATCGGGTATCGCCGATCGTCGGCATGCTGATCGGCGTGGTTGATCGCGGCGGCGAGCTGCGGGTGGAAGTGCCGGACACCAACGAAAGCAAAGAGCTGATGAAATTCTGCCGCAAGCTGACGGTGCCGCTGCGCGCCGCGATGCGCGAGCAGAAGGTGCTGATGGCGCGCGAGAACCCGACCCGCCCGGTGGTGCACGTGTTCTTCATCGCGCCGGGCTGCTGCTACGTCGGTTACTCCTACAGCAACAACAACTCGCCGTTCTATATGGGCATTCCGCGTCTGCGCTTCCCGGCCGATGCGCCGAGCCGTTCGACGCTGAAGCTGGAAGAAGCGTTCCATGTGTTCATCCCCGCCGACGAGTGGGACGAACGCCTGGCCAGCGGCATGCACGCGGTCGATCTGGGCGCCTGCCCGGGCGGCTGGACCTATCAGCTGGTGAAACGCAGCATGATGGTACACTCGGTGGATAACGGCCCGATGGCGCCGAGCCTGATGGAAACCGGCCAGGTGACGCATCATCGCGCCGACGGCTTTAAGTTCGAGCCGAACAGCAGCAAGATCTACTGGCTGGTGTGCGACATGGTGGAGAAACCGGCGAAGGTGACCAGCCTGATGATTCAGTGGCTGGTGAAAGGTTGGTGCCGCGAAGCGATCTTTAACCTTAAGCTGCCGATGAAAAAGCGCTATGAGGAAGTGTCGCAAAACCTGATGAGCATCCGCGAAGCGCTGGGCGCTGCCGGCATCAGCGTCGAAGTGCATGCCAAGCAGCTGTACCATGACCGCGAAGAGATCACCGTGCACGTGCGCCGCATGTGGTCGGCGGTGCCGGGCCGGCGCGACGAGCGCGATTAATCGCGTTAAGCTTGATGAAGGGCGCTGCTTGCAGCGCCCTTATTGTATCGGCAGGCGCAGTTGCTGCAGGTTGCCGTCCAGCGACAGATCGGTGCGCAGCGTGGCGACTCGTTTGCTGACGTAGGCCAGCTCGCGGTGCTGTTCCAGCTTGCCGCGCCATTTCTCCGGCACCTGCTCCAGGTGCTGATACAGCCCGTCCAGGCTGCCCGATTGTTGCAACAGCAGCACGGCGGTTTTCGGCCCGATGCCGGCCACGCCGGGGATCTTGCTGCTGCCAATTCCCGCCAGCCCCCAATAGTCCGGCAGCTGCTGCGGCTGCACGCCGAATTCCTGCTGCACGAAGGGCATATCCAGCCAGCGTTTCTGGAAATAATCGCGAATTTGCACGTTCGGCGCCAACAGCTGGCAGTAGCCTTTGTCGGTGGAGACGATGGTCACCTGATGGCCGCCGCCGGCGACCTTCGCCGCCAGCGTAGCCGCCAGATCGTCCGCTTCATTGCCGGGGGAATGCCAGCTGGCGACGCCCAACTCGGCGAAGGCCTCGCGCAGCTGCGGCATCTCCTGCTGCAGGTTTTCCGGCATCGGTGAACGCCCGGCCTTGTAGTCCGGCAGAATTTGGTGACGCCAGCTGTCGCTGCGGTCGTCCTCGTCGAATACCGCCACCGCGTGGGTCGGGCGGCTGTGCTGGATCAGCTGCTGCAGCGCATGGCGGCAGGCGCTGACGCAAGGGGAGCCCTGCACGGCGTGAATGCGGCGGATGAGGTTCAGGGCGTCGACAATCAGTAGGTGTATCATCATGGGCTGTCAGGTCGGAAAAAAACAGGGCGGCTGTTACGCCGCCCGGGATTGAGGGTCAGGCTACGATTTCGTAGCAGGGCACATAGGCGCTGCCCGGCAGCTTCATGCGGTGCTGGGCGACAAAGCCCTGCAGCAGGCTGTCCATTTGCTTCATCATTTGCGGTTCGCCGTGCAGCTTGTACGGGCCGAACTGCTCGATGGCGTGGATACCGTTTTCCTTCACGTTGCCGGCGACGATGCCGGAGAACGCGCGGCGCAGCGCGGCGGCCAATTGCTCCGGCGGCTGGTTCGGATACAGGTTGAGGTTTGCCATGTTCTCGTGAGTCGGCTCGAACGGCAGCTGCAGATCCGGCGCGATGCGGATCGACCAGTTAAAGCTGTAGGCGTCGCCAGTGTTGCGGCGGTTTTCCTTCACCAGCGGCATGGCTTTCTTCATTTGCCGCGCCACTTCCGCCGGATCGTCGATGATGATGGTGTAGTGGCGGCGCGCAGCGTCGCCCAGCGTGTTCATGATGAACTCGTCCAGCACGCGGAAGTAGTCGGCGCTCTCTTTCGGCCCGGTCAGGATCAGCGGCAGCACCTGTTCGCTGTTCTCCGGGTTCATCAGGATACCCAGCAGGTACAGCAGCTCTTCGGCGGTGCCGACGCCGCCCGGGAAGATGATGATGCCGTGCGCGATGCGCACGAAGGCTTCCAGGCGTTTTTCGATGTCCGGCATGATCACCAGCTCGTTGACCAGCGGGTTAGGTGGCTCGGCGGCGATGATCGACGGTTCGGTCATGCCGATGAAGCGGCTGTTGCGGTAACGCTGCTGCGCGTGGCCGACCGCAGCGCCTTTCATCGGCGCTTCCATGGCGCCCGGCCCGCAGCCGGTGCAGATGTTCAACTCGCGCAGGCCTAGCTGGCTGCCGACCTTGCGCGCGTAGAGGTATTCGTTCTCGTTGATCGAGTGGCCGCCCCAGCACACCACCATATTGGGATCTTCATCCAGGTGCAGCGTGCGTGCATTGCGCAGGATCGAGAACACCAGGTTGGTGATGTGGGCCGAGTTTTCCAGGTTCAGGTGCTGGAAACGGCCGGCGCTGGCGATTTGGCCGTGCACGAACAGGATGTCGCGCAGCACGGCGAACAGGTTGGCCTGCAGCGAGCGGATGATACGGCCGTCGACGAACGCCTCTTCCGGCGGGTTGACCAGTTCCAGCTTCACCCCGCGTTCGCGGCGCAGCACGTTGATGTCGAAGGTTTCATAGCGCGACAGCAGCTGTTTGCTGTTGTCGGTCTGGCTGCCGGAGTTCAACACGGCCAGCGAACAGTTGCGGAACAGGCGGTACAGGTCGCTGCTGGCGGTGCGCTTCAGCATGTCTACTTCCAGCTGCGACAATAAATCCATAGAGCCAAGCGGGCTGATGTGTGTAATCAAGGTAACTCCTTTGCACCCGGTGCGGGGCGGTAGTAATCCATACGCAGCAAAACAGCATCTCGTTATGGTTGGCGTGCTGCGGCGCAGCGGGCGCTGTGCCCGGCCGCAGCCTCGTTTTAACCTTACCGCCGTCCCCGCGCTTTTACCAACACAAACCACTCGTTAGCTCAGTTGTTGAGCAATGTTTCGCACTTATTGGCGCGCCAGGCGGCCATGCCCGGGAGTGAACTCGACATGGCTGCGCCACGGGGTGATATCCAGCCCGCCGCGGCGAGTATAGCGGGCGTACACCGTCAGGCTTTGCGGCCGACAATAGCGCATCAGATCGTTGAAGATGCGCTCGACGCACTGCTCGTGGAACTCGTTGTGGTGGCGGAAGGAGACCAGATAGCGCAACAGCGCTTCGCATCTGCTGTCACCTTGGTCAGAGATAGGTACAATGGCTGCCAGTTTAACGTATGCGAGAAAGAATATGGACCATGATGTATCGCACGCTCTGCGTGAATTCACTCAACGCTATGTCGAGTTGTGGCAGCAAGCGCGCGGCCACGCGCCGGCCAGCCAGGCGCTGTACGGCGTGCCGTCGCCCTGCATCGTGGAGAACCGCGAGGACGAAGTGCTGTGGTTGCCGCAGCCTTTCGAGCCGGCGGCGACGCTGGAGAAGGTCGAGGCCGCGCTGGAGCTGCGTTTGCAGCCGGACGCGCACCGTTTCTACACGCAACAATACGCGGGCGATATGAGCGCCCAGTTTGGCGAGCATCGCCTGAGCCTGCTGCAGGTCTGGAGCGAGGATGATTTCATCCGCCTGCAGGAGAACCTGATCGGTCATCTGGTGACGCAAAAGCGCCTCAAGCTGTCGCCGACCCTTTTCCTGGCGACCACCGAATCCGAGATGACGATGGTGTCGCTGTGCAACGTCAGCGGCAACGTCGTGCTGGAACAATTCGGTAGCGATAAGCGCACCCTGTTGGCGGCGACGCTGGGGAATTTCCTCGATGCGCTGCGCCCCGTGCTGGACTGAAGCGCGTCGGATTCACCGCCGATCGTGTAAGAGATCTCTCACACGGGCTGTGAGAGATCGCTCTTAATTTTTTTCACCTCGTTTAGAACAATGAGATTATTGTTATCCAGATCAATTGGTTAGAATTTCTTTAGGATAACTCTTAGTGTTAATTTAGTGTGAGATGTCTCCCAAACCCTTGTGATTCCGGGGAATTTAAGCGATCTTATCGTTACCGGCATGGAACCGGCGGAGCAGGAAAGCATCAGGATGATGCAGCTTCAGGAAGAAGAAAGGGATGCGCTCAGGCAAGAGCGAAGGATGGCGTCAGGAGATGCCCAGGATGTTTCAGGATAGAAACCAGGGACACCTCCAGGACGGAGATTGAGAGCCGGCACAGGACTGTCGGTGGGTCAGGAAGGCTGAGGAACCGCGTCAGGACGATGCTGCAGGATGATGCAAGGACCACTTGGTCAGGATGGCCGCAGGAAAAGTTTTCAAGGATTGAGCAGGGAGCACGCTGTGTAGCGGGATAGCTATAAAACGAACCGGGGGCACTGTTAACGCAGTGCCCCCAACTTTTTGTTCTATCCCGCCGCGCGTGCGCCCCGCCTTAATCTATCGCCAGCGCTAACCAATTGCACCCAGCGTATCGCCTGCGCTCTGCTTTTTCGGCAGCAGGAACAGCGTGGCGTAGATATCCAGCAGGTAAATCGCCGCCAGCAGGCTGATGGCGGCGGTAAACGACACCTGCGTCACCAGCGCACCGATCACCAATGGCCCCAGCCCGCCGACGCCGCGCCCCAGATTGAACAGGATGTTTTGCGCGGTGGCGCGCGCCTGCACCGGATAGGTATCGGAAATCAGCGCGCCGTAGCCGCCGATCATGCCGTTGACGAACAGGCCCATCAGCGCGCCGGCGAACAGCATCAGCATCGGATCGCTCAACTGGGCGTAACCTATCACCATCACCACGGCACCTACCTGATAAAGCACGAAGATCTTCCAGCGGGCAAAGCGGTCGGCCAGGACGCCAAACAGCCAGATGCCGAAGGTCATGCCGACGACCGTCACCGCCGTCCACAGACCGGACTTGGTGAGCGAAAAGCCGAAGTTTTTCGCCAGGTAAGTCGGCATCCAGATCATCAGCCCGTAGTAGCCGAAGTTCTGCACCGAACAGAGTATGAAGATGCCGATGCTGGCCTTGCTGGTGGCGCGATCCTTAAACAACAGACGCAAACGCTGCAGAAAAGAGAGCGGCTGCCCGGCGTCTTTCTGCCGCACGAACTCTTCCGGCTCGCCCAGCGTACGGCGGATCAGGAATGACGCCAGCGCCGGCAGCAGGCCGACCAAAAACATGCCGCGCCAGCCGATATGTTCCAGTAGCAGCGGCGTCAGGAAGGCGGCCGCCAGCACGCCCAACTGCCAGCCCATGCCGACGTAAGCCGAGGCGCGGTTACGTTTTTCCGCCGGCCAGGCTTCGGCGATCAGCGCCATGCCGATGCCGAACTCGCCGCCCAGTCCGATGCCCGCCAGGGTGCGGTAGGCCAGCAGATCCCAATATCCCTGCGCCACGGCGCACAGGCCAGTGAACAGCGAAAACATCAGGATGGTGAGGGTGAGCACCCGGATGCGGCCAAAGCGATCGCTAAGGTGGCCGAAGATCACGCCGCCCAGCACCGCGCCGATCAGCGTCCAGGTGACCAGCGAACCGGCGGCCGATGAGGTTAATCCTAATTCGATGCTGATGGCCGGCAGCATAAAGCCGAGGATCAGCAGGTCAAACCCGTCCATGGCATAACCGGTGACCGAGGCCAGCATGGCCTTACCGGGCGTCGCGTGGTTTTTTTTCTCTGTTATTACGGACATGAATCTTTATCTGTGTGGTGAGTTCGGTGGGCCTATTGTGCCGCGCGGCGGCGAGCGCCACCAGATAAAAACGGCGGCCGGCCTCAGGCGCGCCGAATTTGGGCTATAAAAATGCTATGCTTTGCCGCCTTTCAGCCAGCGTGCTGGATACCATGATGAAAAGAGATCGGGAATGCAGATGAGTATACATAATCAGGTTCGCCGCAGTTTGCAGGCGATTGAACAATCCATGCGCGATCTGGCTTTGTGGCAGGCCGCTCCGCCCGAGCCTGAGGCTTTCTCCAGCACCGAGCCGTTCTGCATTGACAGCATGTCGGCCGAAGCCTGGCTACAGTGGGTGTTTCTGCCGCGCATGTATGCGCTGCTGGACGCCGAAGCGCCATTGCCGACGCGCTTCGCCATCACGCCTTATTTTGAAGAGGCGTTGAAGGAGCGTGAGCCGAGCAGCCTGCCGCTGTTGGTGCTGCTGCAGCAGCTGGATTTGATGTTGAATAAAGAGCCGTAATTCGCCGGCGGCGCGCAGATTTTTGCCGCCCGGCAGTGTAGAGTACTCGCGCGGATGCCGGGCAGGAGAGCCGACGGCGTCTTTCGGCTCGGTTGAACCGTGGCGGTTGACCGGGGGCTGCATTAGGATGATGAGGTGCTGCAATAATGGATTTATTAAGGTTTATCCTGCGTTTACCTTTTACTCTGGTTAAGGGCGTGTGCCGCCTGCTGGGGGGCGTGTTGTCGCTGTTGGGGCGGCTGCTGAGACCGCTGGTCGGCAACCTCAGCTGGCGCGCTCCGGCCTGGTGGGCTGCGTTGCCGCGCGGTTTTCTGCGGCTCGAAAGCGGCGTGGATAAACACCCGACGGCGATCGGTCTGGCTCTGCTGCTGCTGGCAGGTGCCGCGGGCGGCGCGTTTTACGGTTGGCACTGGTGGCAAAACCGCCCCCAGCCCATCGAACCGGCGCCGATGGTGGTTCAAGAGGTCAGCGCCGAGCTGGCTAATCCCGCGCCGATAGATTACGCCGCCGCCCGGCAGGCGCCGCAAACCGTGAGCCTGAGCTTCAGCGGCTCGGTTGCGCCGATAACCGCAGTGGGTAAAGCCGTGAGCGCCGGCATCACCCTCAAGCCGGCGGCGGAAGGGCAGTGGGCATGGAACAATGAGTCGACGCTGGTGTTCACGCCGAAGAAACCGCTGCCGATGGGCGCAAAATATGACGTGACGCTCGAGCCCGCCACCTTGCTGGCGCCGCAGACCAAGCTCGCTAAAACCCGCTATGCCTTCACCGTGCCTGCGTTCGACTACCGTCTGGGGCAGGCCGAATATTACCGCGATCCGCAGGATGCGCAGAAACGCAGCGCGATTTTCAATGTGCAGTTCAATGCGCCGGTCGACGTCGCCAGCTTTGAAAAACAGATTTCACTGGGACTGAAGGAAGGCGGCACCACCTCCGAGAAGAAGCTGAATTTCTCTCTGGTCTATGACGAGAAAAAACTGAACGCCTGGGTGCATTCCGAGCCGTTGCAGGCGCTGGATCAGGGCGGTGTGGTGCATCTGACGGTCGGCAAGGGCATTAAATCGACGGTGGCCGGCAACGCGGTCGAAGAGGCGAAAAGCAACTGGGTCCAGGTACCGACGCTGTACAGCCTGGCGCTGAACGACGCCAGCGCTCAGGTGGTGGATACCGACAGCGGTAAAGGCCAGCGTGCGCTGGTGGTCGGTTTCAGCGATGCGGTGAAGGATGCCGAGCTGGCGAAGGCCACCAAGGCGTGGCTGCTGCCGCAGCACGATCCGAGCGATGCCGAGACGGCCAATGATGCCGAAGACTTCTATCAATGGACGGTCGACAGCGTCGGCAAAAACGTGCTGGCGCAGGCGACAGCATTGCCGCTGACGCTTAATGAGGCGGAGGAGGCCTACCAACCGCAGTTCAGCTTCCGTTTTGAAGCCCCGGCGCATCGCTTTGTGCTGCTCGAAATCGACAACAAGCTGGTCTCCGTCGGCGGTTACAAGATGCCGAAGAAGGTTTACCGGGTGGTCGAAGTGCCGGAGTTCCCGAAATCGCTGCAGTTCATGTCGCAAGGCTCGCTGCTGTCGGTCAATGGCGACAAGCAGATCAGCGTGGCGGCGCGCAACGTGGCGGGCCTGCGGCTGGACATCAAGCGGGTGATCCCGAGCCAGCTGCAGCACATTGTCTCCTTCAAAAGCCGGGAGTACTCGTCAACGGAATTCAACCGGCTCAACGACGAATATTTTACCGAACACTTCAAATACCAGACCGCGCTTAACAACGAGCGGCCGGGGGAAGTGAACTATCAGGGCATCGATCTCTCCCGTTATCTCTCCACCAACGCCAGCTCCCATCGCGGAGTGTTCCTGTTGACGCTGTCCGAATGGCAACCGAACCGGAAACCGGCGGCGACAGAGGCGGGCGACGAGCAGGAGCAGGAACCGGAGGAGAGCACCGGAGAAGATCAGCCCGACGTCGGCGATTCGCGCTTTGTGGTGGTGACCGATTTGGGCATCGTCGCCAAGAGTTCGCAGGATAAGACGCGCGACGTCTTCGTGCAGTCGATTCAAAGCGGCGCGCCGGTCAGCGGCGCCACCGTGTCGGTGGTGGCTAAAAACGGCGTGACGCTGCTCAGCCAAACCACCGGCGCCGACGGCCACGTGCGCTTCCCGGCGCTCGACGTGTACACCAATGAGCGCCAGCCGGTGATGTTCCTGGTGGAGAAAGAGGGGGATGTCTCCTTCCTGCCGACCGGCAGCTATAACGATCGCGGGCTGGACTTCTCGCGCTTCGACGTTGCCGGTGAACAAACGCCGACCGATCCGCGCACGCTCAGCAGTTACCTGTTCTCCGATCGCGGCGTCTATCGGCCGGGAGATACCTTCAACATCGGCTTGATCACCCGCGCCGCCGACTGGCGCATCGGGCTGGCCGGCGTGCCGGTGCGCGCCGAAATTCGCGATCCGCGCGACAAGCTGATGTCCACCGTGCCGCTGACGCTGGGCGCCAGCGGTTTTAACGAGCTGAGCTATACCACCGATGAAAATTCGCCTACCGGCGAGTGGAACGTCTATCTGTATCTGATCGGCAAAAACAACGACACCTCCACGCTGCTCGGCCACACTGCGGTCAATGTGAAGGAGTTCGAACCGGATCAGCTGAAGGTGAAGCTGGCGTTGACGCCGAATCGCCAGCAAGGCTGGGTCAAGCCGTCTGAGCTGAAGGCCAGCATCGATGTGCAGAACCTGTTCGGCACCCCGGCGCAAGATCGCCGCGTGACGACCAGGCTGACGCTGCGGCCGATGTATCCGAGCTTCGATCGCTTCCCGGATTATGCGTTTTACGAAAACCGGCAAAACAGCGACGGGTTCGAAACCGAGCTGGAAGATCGCACCACCGATGAACACGGCGCGGCCGATATTCCGCTCGATCTGAAATCCTACGCCGACGCCACTTATCAGCTACAGCTGTTGTCGGAAGCGTTCGTCGCCGGCGGCGGGCGTTCCGTGGCGGCCACCGCCCGCACGTTGGTTTCGCCTTACGATTACCTGGTCGGCGTGAAGGCGGATGGCGATCTGGGCTATATCAACCGCGACGCGGAGCGGCATCTGAATGTGATCGCCATCGATCCGGCCCTGAAACAGATCGCCATGCCGAACCTGAAACAGGTGCTGATAGAGCAAAAATACATTTCGGTACTGACCAAGCAGGATTCGGGCGTTTACAAATACCAGTCGAAGATGAAGGAAGTGCAGCTGTCGGAACAGCCGCTGGCGCTGAGCGAGCAGGGCGCGGATCTGCGGCTGGCGACCGATAAGCCGGGCGACTTCGTGTTGGTGATCGAGGATGCGCAGGGCAAGACGCTTAACCGCGTCGCCTACAGCGTAGCCGGCAACGCCAACCTGAGCCGTTCGTTGGATCGCAACGCCGAACTGAAGCTGAAACTGAACCAGGCGGAGTACCAGCCCGGCGAGGAGATTGAGGTGGCGATCAACGCGCCTTATACCGGCAGCGGGCTTATCACCATCGAAAAGGACAAGGTTTACGCCTGGCAGTGGTTCCACACCGACACCACCAGTTCGGTGCAGAAGATCCGCGTGCCGGCCGGCATGGAGGGCAACGGCTACATCAACGTGCAGTTCGTGCGCGACATCAACTCCAGCGAGATCTTCATGAGCCCGCTGAGCTATGGCGTGATGCCGTTCAAGATCAGCACCAAGGCGCGCCAGAACGGCCTCGAGGTGACGGCGCCGGAGGTCATCAAGCCGGGTGAAAACCTGACGATGACGGTCAAGACCGATGCGCCGCAGCAGGTGGCGCTGTTCGCCGTCGATGAGGGCATTCTGCAGGTGGCGCGTTACCGTCTGAAGGATCCGCTGGAGTTCTTCTTCAGCAAACGCGAACTGAACGTGAGCAGCTCGCAGATCCTCGATCTGATCCTGCCGGAATTCAGCAAGCTGATGGCGCTGACCGCGGCGCCGGGCGGCGATGCGGGCGAAGGGCTGGATCTCAATCTCAACCCGTTCAAGCGCAAGCGCGACAAGCCGGTGGCCTATTGGTCCGGCATTACCGAAGTCAGCGGCGAGAAGCAGTTCGTCTATCCGGTGCCTGATTACTTCAACGGCAAGATCCGCGTCATGGCGATTTCGGTGACGCCGGAAAAAATCGGCAAGGCGCAAACCGCCGCCACGGTGCGCGACAACTTCATCATGACGCCAAACGTGCCGGCGATGGTGGCGCCGGGCGACGAGTTCGACGTCAGCGTGGGCGTCAGCAACAATCTTGAAGGGCTGAACGGCCAGTCGGTGGCCGTCAATGTTCTGTTGACGCCGCCGCCGCAGCTGGAAGTGGTGGGCAACGCGACGCAAAGCCTGACGCTGGCGGAAAAACGCGAAGGCGTGATCACCTTCCGCCTGCGCGCCAAAGCCGTGCTGGGCGATGCGCCACTGGTGTTCGATGCCCGTTACGGTGACCAGGCCAGCCGCCGCACCGTCAGCACCTCGGTGCGGCCGGCGGCGCCGTACCGCACCCAGTCGGTGATGGGGCGCATGAGCGGCGGCAGCCAGAACGTCGACGGCCTGCGCCAGATGTTCGACGCTTTCGCCCAGCGTCGGGCGACGGTATCTCATTCACCGCTGGTGCTGACCAGCGGGCTGGCGCAATACCTGGCGGATTATCCGTATTACTGTTCCGAGCAGATCGTCAGCCGCTCTATTCCGCTGATGCTGCAGAGCCGTCATCCGGAGATGAAAAGCAGCCTGAGCCAGACGGAAGTCAGCAAGCAGCTGCGCAACCTGCTGGGCGTGCTGCGCGCCCGCCAGAACGACAGCGGGGCGATCGGCGCCTGGCGTTCGTCGCCGGATGCCGATCCTTTCGTCACGCCTTATGTGGTGCAGTATCTGCTCGAAGCCAAAGCGGCGGGCTATGCCCTGCCGGACGGCATGCTGGACGAGGCCAACGGTGCGTTGCGCGAGCTGGCGGCCAGCGGATTCGACGATCTGTATCTGCTGCGTCTGCGCAGCTGGGCGGTTTACCTGCTGACGCTGCAGGGCGAAGTGACCACCAACTCGCTGGCGGCGGTGCAGGATACGCTGCAAAAACGCTATGGCGAGGGGTGGAAAACCGATCTGAGCGCGCTGTATCTGGCTTCTTCCTATCGCCTGTTGAAGATGGACGACGAAGCCGCCGCGCTGCTGCAACCGAGCTGGCAGCAGCTGAGCAAGGCGTATGACAGCGCCTGGTGGACGCAGAACTATTTCGATCCGCTGGTGCAGGATGCGACGCGGCTGTATCTGATTACCCGCCACTTCCCGGAGAAGGTGGCGTCGATCCCACCGCAGGTGCTGGAGAATATGGTCAAGGCGCTGAAAGAAGAGCGTTACACCACCTACTCCTCCGCGATGAGCATTCTGGCGCTGGAAAGCTATTCGGCCCAGGTGGCGGCGCAGTCCGCCAATGCGGATGCATTAGGCATCGTGCAGGTAGGCAAAGCCGGCGGCGAGCCGCAGCGCATCAGCGAGCTGCAGGGGCTGTTCGTTCAGGGGCAATTCAACGCCGATGCCACCGCGGTGCGCTTCACCAACGGCGGCAGCGCGCCGGCCTGGTATGTGGTGACGCAGGCCGGTTACGACCTGAATGCGCCGCAAAAAGCGCTGTCGCGCGGGATTGAGATCGTTCGCGATTACACCGACGAACAGGGCAAGCCGGTAACGCAGGTGACGCTGGGGCAGAAGATCAACGTCCATCTGAAGGTGCGCGCCAACTCGAAAGAGGGGCAGAGCAACCTGGCGATCGTCGATCTGCTGCCGGGCGGGTTCGAAGTGGTGCAGCAGACGCCGCCGGAGCCGGCCGATGCCGGTGAAGAGAGCGACGATCGCGGCGGCTGGCAGTCGCCGCTGGCCGCGTCCGGCTCCACCTGGGCGCCGGACTACAGCGATATCCGCGAAGATCGGGTGATTATCTACGGTAGCGCCGGCACCGAAGTGCAGGAGTTCGTTTATCAAATCAAGGCCACCAATACCGGCAGCTTTATTGTTCCACCGGCCTACGGTGAAGCCATGTACGACCGTGAAGTGCAGGCCATGTCGGCAGGCGGCGGCAAGCTGGTGGTCGTGCCGGCGAGCAACGATTAGGCCGTATCCGGCGCCAGGCCAACGCCTGGTGCCGGGATGCTGAGAGCGTATGAAGATCCTGACCGGGCGCGTGCTGCAAAACGGCTTGATGGCGGTGTTTTTACTGACGCTGCTGTTGGGCGCGATTCGGCTGTGGCCGCATCCGCCTTTGTGGCAGGGGCTGCCGCAGTCTTCCGTCTATTACGACAGGCACGGCGCGCTGCTGCGCATTACGCTGGCCAACGACGATCGCTACCGGCTGTGGACCCCGCTGGAGCAGGTGTCGCCGTTGGCGGTGCGCGGGCTGCTGTTGCACGAAGATCGCTGGTTCTACTACAACCCCGGTTTTAACCCCGTCAGCCTGATGCGCGGCTTCTGGCGCAGCTATGTCGCCGGCGGCAAGATGCAGGGCGGTTCGACCATCAGCATGCAGCTGGCGCGTATGCGCTGGCATCTCAATACCCGCACGCCGGGTGGCAAGCTGCTGCAGGTGCTGCGTGCGGTGCAGCTGGAGCTCAGCTATTCCAAGCGCGATATCCTGGAAGCCTATCTGAATTACGCTCCCTACGGCCGCAACATCGAAAGCATCGGCGCCGCCAGCCTGATCTATTTCGCCAAGTCGCCGAAGGATTTGACCCTGCCGGAGGCGCTGACGCTGGCGGTGTTGCCGCAGTCGCCCAGCTACCGTCTGGAGCCGAAAACCGGCGTGCTCGGCGCCGCATTGACTCAGGCGCGCAATCGTCTGTTCCAGCGCTGGCAGCAGGTTTACCCGACCGACGCCAGCCAGCAAACGCTGTTCCGTCTGCCATTGGCGCTGCGCCAGCCTGAGCAAGTACCCTATATCGCGCCGCACTTTATCGAACAGCTGCGCCTGCAGACGCAGCAACTGGTGCAGCGCGATACCCGCGTCGATACCACGTTGGACGCCGGGTTGCAGCGGCTGGTCGAGCGGCAGGTCAATGCCTTTATCGCCCGCAACCGCAGCCGCGGCATTCAGAACGCCGCAGTGCTGCTGGTGGACAGCCGCGATATGGGGGTGCGTGCGTTGGTGGGATCGGCGGACTACTACAATCGCCCTATTCAGGGGCAGGTGAACGGCACCAACGCCAAACGCTCGCCGGGATCGACGCTGAAGCCGTTCATCTATGCGCTGGGCATGGAGCAGGGCGTGCTGCATCCGATGACTATTCTGAAAGACGTGCCTTCGTCGTTCGGGGCCTATGCGCCGGAGAATTTCGACCGGCGCTTTCTCGGCCCGGTGACCGCCACCGACGCGCTGAATTTCAGCCGCAATATTCCGGCGGTGTATGTCGCTTCACAGCTGCGTCAGCCGACCTTTTATCAGTTTTTGCGCCTGACCGGCGTCGCCAATATGGCCAACGAAAGCCACTACGGGCTGTCGTTGGTGCTGGGCGGCGGCGAGGTGACGGCGCAGGAATTGGCGAAGCTGTATGCATTGCTGGCGAACCGCGGTGAGCTGCGGCCGCTGCGTATGCAGGTTAACGCGGCTGAATCGGCGCCGGTGCGGCTGTTGAGCGAGGAGGCCAGTTTCATCACGCTGGATATGCTGCGCCAGCACCGGCGGCCGGGCGACACGCTGGCGCAGCGCTCTTCGGCGTTGCCGGTGTATTGGAAGACCGGCACCTCCTGGGGGTTCCGCGACGCCTGGAGCGTCGGGATTTTCGGCCCTTACGTGTTGGTGGTGTGGGAGGGCAACTTCGACGGGCGTGGCAACAATGCGTTGGTCGGCGCCGAAGCGGCCGCGCCGCTGTTTTTCAACATCATCGACAGCGTTAATGCCAGCTACCCCGGCCTGCGAGAACCGAAACATCCGTTCCCTAAACGGCTGCGGCGGGTGGAGATCTGCCTCGCCAGCGGCGATCTGCCGACGCCGTGGTGCCAGCAAAAAGGCAAGACCTGGTTCATTCCCGGCAAGTCGCCGATCAAAGTCGACAGCGTTTACCGGCCGGTGGTGCTGGATATTCACAGCGGCGAGGTCGTTTGCCCGCCGTATGATGCGGCGCAGACCCGCACCGAAGTCTTTGAGTTCTGGCCATCCGATCTGGCCAACGTGTTCGCCCAGGCCGGTCTACCGAAACGCACGCCGCCGGTTAATCGCTGCAAGGATAACGGCATCGCCGTCGGCGGCAACGCGCCGCGCATCACCTCACCGCTGAAAAACACCACCTATACCCTGCGTCAGTCGCAGCAGGGTCGGGATAAAATCGCCTTCAGCGCGGTGACGGACGCCGACAGCAAAACGGTGTACTGGTTCGTCGACGATATCTATCTCGGCAGCAGCGCCAGCAAAAAGCCGATCGACTGGCGGCCGATCAACAACGGGCGCTACCGCATCCGGGCGGTGGACGATCGCGGCCGCGCCGATACGCGGCTGGTGACCATCGAGTGGGTTAACTGAGGTTGGGGCGCCTCGGTTATGCCTGTATAACCGGGGAGAACGGCAGCGGGGATCATGGATAAGAATAAGCACGCCGTGGGTATTTTTACCTTTTTGATGCCGGGATTCGAGAAAGAATATTTCCCGCCCTTTCACTGGAAATAAAAACAACCCAGCGTGCTGCGACCTAATCCGGTAATGTTTAACAGGGAACGCTTAGGCATTATTCACTGATTATTTTCCCTAACCAGCGGCGAATGACTTTTATCTCGTCTGCAGAAAATTCATCTTCCAGCGTTGACTCTAACTTGTTGATTACCTTGTCACAGGATGCAAAAAGCGTTTCGCCATGCGTGGAAAGCTTAATGATTTGAACGCGTTTATAACGAGGGTGCGGCAGACGCTCGATGAGCTCGAGTTTTTCCAATCTGACGAGTATTAAGCTGACGGTCTGAGGGGTCAGTAGTGCCAATCGGGCTAAATCGGCATTAGAGCACCCTTCAAAATTAGAAATAATGCTCATGATAACGAATTGAGGTGCGGTTATTTGATATTGGCTTAATTCCTTTTCCATTTTTTGTTTATAAGCGCCGGATGCTTTACGCAGCAGGTAGCCGAGAATTCCCGCTTCGCAATCAAACATATCATTACTGTTTTTTACGTTCTTTTTCATTTTCAATCCTTGTGAGTTATCAGTGTGCTGATAACATGGCAAGTGAGCTATCTCGTATGATTATGTGAATCGCTCTGCTTTTCAATACTGGATAGGCCCTGTTCTGCAACATTCGCAGTTTCTCAATAATGCATAGGTGGTTGATTATGATAGAACCTTATGGCGTCATTGGACTAAGCCCTACCGCATGGGGCATTCAGAAAAGAGCGGATATTTCGAAGAATCTGGACCATATCGAAGAATTGACCAACGGCGCCTTGTCACTTTGCGCATTGGATATCCCGGTTCGCCTGCTGGTTTTACCTGAGGGCGCACTTCAGGGATTCACCGATGAAGTATTGGATATGCCGATGGTTGAGTTTTTAAAAGATGGGGCTATTGATATTCCAGGGCCTGAGACCGAAAGACTCGGCCAATTGGCGCAACGTCATAATCTCTTCATTATGGCGCAGGCCAAAGTCAGGGAGCCTGATTGGCCGGACATCATGTTCAACGTCGGCTTTGTTATCAATCCTCAGGGCGACATTATACTCAGACACCATAAAATGTCAGCGTTGCTGCCGAGCGAGCGTTCCGCATCACCGCATGACTTATTTGACAAATGGGTCGAGAAATATGGCCGCACGCTGCAATCTTTCTGGCCTGTTGTCGATACCGAAATTGGCCGTCTGGGCGTGATGATGGCGATGGAGGGGAACTTCCCGGAAAATGGGCGCGGTTTGGCGATGAATGGGGCAGAGGTCGTGTATCGCGCTTCACTGCCCACGCCATTTACCGAAAATGATATGTTCGAAATCTCCAACAGGGCTCGCGCACTGGAAAACAACCTGTATATCGTCGCGCCGAACATCGCCCCTGTGTACACCTTTCCCCACTCTTTGGCCCCAATAGATTGCGGTGGTGGGAGTTCATTGATCGTTGATTACAAAGGCAAGATTATTGGTAAACAAAAAGATAGCAACGGTTCAAGCTACGTGCATGCCGTCATTGATATCGAGGCGCAGCGTTATCATCGAACGCATTCATCAGTGACCAATTGGTTAAAAGATATCAGAACCGAATGCGCGCAATTGATTTATGAAAAGCCAGTGTATCCCAAAAATATTTACCTTAACCATGCGCAAGGAAATCATAAGGAATACAAGGAAAACGTTCTGAGCAAACAAATAGAGATGATGATTGAGCGCGGTATCTATCGTCTTAGTGTCTATGATAAATAGTTTTATATACAGCGACATTTATCTCTCGGGTAGATGACGCGTAATAGCAAAATTTTCAATTGAATTTTAAAAATCGTAGCGCGAGGGGTGAATGCTCCGCGTTGAACATGCTGCGCCATAATTCCTCTGGGAATAACCCAATGTCTATGTGTCAAGGTTATTATATGAAACTCATTCCTTTGTCATTGTTGTTTTTATCCGTATCCTCCTATGCCGGTATAGAGTATAAGCTTACCGAAATAGTCAATAGCCCGAGCGGGAAGTACCAAGGCCTGGAGCAAGAGGGTTATTTACAATTCAAAGGCATTCCCTATGCGGAGCCGCCGGTGGGTGAAAAACGCTGGCAAGCGCCGGAAAATAAAAGCGTCATGGAGGGCGTGTATTTTGCCGGTAAGTTTGGCAACAGCTGTGCGACGACGGTTAGCCTGGCCGGATTCAGTAAAATAAGCCAGTCGGAAGATTGCCTCTACCTGAATGTTTACGCGCCAAAAGACAATGAGGGTAAAAAGCGGCCGGTTTTGGTTTGGATACCCGGCGGTGGCTTAAGAACCGGGTCGGGTGATGAGTACGACGTGTCTAATTTTATCAAGAAAGATATCGTAGTCGTAACAATAAACTATAGATTGGGCGTTTTTGGTTTTTTCTCGCATCCAGCGCTTAACCATGAGAGTAAGAAAATCAACTATGGCCTTTTGGATCAACAAAAAGCCTTGTCATGGGTTCAACGCAACATAGCCAGCTTTGGTGGGGATCCAGACAATGTCACGTTGTTCGGTGAATCAGCGGGAGGGCATAGCGTGCTTGCAAACATCGTTTCCCCTCTGTCCTCAGGGTTATTTAAGAAAGCGATAATCTCAAGCGGTTCTTATAACCTGGACCAAAAAAATATCGCGCAGGCCAACGCGGTCGGTCTGGAGGTGGCAAAAGCGGTGGGCTGCGATGATGGCACGCCGGACGGGCAGCTGGCTTGCTTAAAGAAAACGCCCGTCGCCAAACTAGCGACAACGGCAATATCCAATTTGTATAACGATCAATTTACTATTGATGGCGATATCATTCCGTATACGTTTAATGAGGCGATCGCGAAAGGAAAAGTCAATAAGGTTGATATTATCAATGGTTTTCAGAATAATGAAGGGACTTTCTTTGCTGGCGTGATAGAAAACGATGCCGGCAAGAAAATCGACAAGCAAATCTATACAGCGTCGATGATGACCTTATACGGAAAATCATTCTCCTCCGTAGAGGAAACGGATGATAACACCGATTTTACGGCAAAACTGAGCGACGATCTGACAAAGTATAAATTTATTTGTCCATCCCTTCAGTTCAACACCGAGATGGCCAAGAAAAACAGGCTATATGCCTACGTGTTTAACGATAAGACCGCGCCTCAATACATACCAAAGATGTCGAGGCCTTATCTGGCGGCGCACACCAGTGAGCTAATCTATTTCTTTGACGGATTTCATGGCGCCACCGGCGTGAAGCAGGCCTTAACCAAAGAACAGCAACGCCTATCAGATAATATTGTTTCTTATTTAAGTAACTTTATTAAGAACGGCGATCCTAATCAGGGAGCACCGGTGAGAGAAAAATGGACCGAGTTTAATACCGAACATATGATGGCCATTGAGTTTTCCGATAAAGGGATTTTTGATATAAACAATTTATCGAAAAAATACGTCTGCCCTCAGTAATTTCATGCGGCATTAGATGCAGCGCCTCGCCGAGCGTTGGCGTTATAACGGGAGGTTCCCACTGTCGGGAACTTCCCTTTTCGACATTGTTTTATTCATGCCTCCGGCACCGATGTTCAATGCGCAAACCCGCCAAATGGCTGGGTGGAATAGAGTGGTTATCCGGCATGAGGTCAATTATGATACCTCGGTAGTAAATGCATGGCACCACTATCAGGTTGATTTCACTGCGGTTTCACTAGCTTCAGGCCACATTGACTTTACTGCAGCCATTAATTTTAACGCGAGGAAAGCGATGTGATTGAGGTTTTATATCAGGATGAGCATCTGGTGGCGGTGAACAAGCCGTCGGGTTGGTTGGTGCACCGCAGTTGGCTGGATCGTCATGAAACCCGCTTTATGATGCAGACGGTGCGCGATCAGCTCGGGCAGCACGTTTTTACCGTGCACCGTCTCGATCGCCCGACCTCCGGCGTGCTGCTGATGGCGCTGTCCAGCGAGGTGGCACGCCTGCTGTCGCAACAGTTCGAGCAACATCAGGTGCAGAAAACCTACCATGCGGTGGTGCGGGGTTACGTGCAGGAGGGGGCGACCCTCGATTATCCACTGACGGCGGAACTGGACAAAATCGCCGATAAACATGCCGATGCCGATAAGGGGCCGCAGCCGGCGGTGACGCACTACCGGCCGTTGGCGCAGGTGGAGATGCCGGTGGCCGTCGGCCGCTACGACAGCGCGCGTTACAGCCTGGTGGAGCTGCAGCCGGAAACCGGCCGCAAGCACCAACTGCGGCGCCATATGGCGCACCTGCGCCATCCGATCATCGGCGACAGCAAGCATGGCGATCTGCGGCAGAACCGCGGTATGGCGCAACATTTCGGCTGCCCGCGCCTGATGCTGCACGCCAGCCACCTGCAGTTGACGCACCCGGTGACCGGCGAACCGCTGCAGGTGACGGCGCGCTGGGACGAAGACTGGCAGGGGGTGATGACGCAGTTCGGCTGGGCGGGGCTATTCCCTGAACTCGGCGGGGTTGAGTTTAGCGCGGCTAACGGTCAGGATAGCTGACAATTTTTAAAGGTAATGAAGGGAGTAGGAGCCATGGCTCAGGTTGGTATCTTCGTGGGAACGGTCTACGGCAATTCGCTGCTGGTGGCGGAAGAAGCGCAAAACATCCTCAGCGAGCAGGGCCATGAGGTCAAACTGTTCGAAGAGGGCACGCTGGAGGCCTGGCAGTTTTACCGTCAGCACTACGCGCTGGTGATCACCTCCACCACCGGGCAGGGCGATCTGCCGGACAGCATCGCACCGCTGTTCCACGCCATTCGCGACCAGGTTGGCTACCAGCCTGAGCTGCGCTATGGGCTGATTGCCCTGGGCGACAGCAGCTATGACAACTTCTGCGGTGCCGGGCGCGCGTTCGATGCGCTGCTGCAGGAGCAGGGCGCCACCCGCGTTGGCGAAGTGCTGGAGATCGATGCGATGGAACAGCCGGAGCCGGAAGTGGCCGCCTGCCCGTGGGTCGAGCAGTGGGGCACGCTGCTGCAATCGTAAAGTAAAAAGGCGCCGCGAAAGGGCGCCTTGGCGATGATGCGGGTCAACCGATCCGCATTATTTGCCGCGGGTGAGTTTTTCCAGATCGGCTTCGATCTCGGCAATCTTGTGCGACACCACGCCTTCGAGATGGCGCAGGTCGTCGAGGATTTTACGCTTCAGATCCACTTCCACCTGATCGCGTTGGCACAGCTGATCCAGCTCGTCGATCACATAACGCAGGTTCGGGTTGATCTCGTGAATTTCCTTGTAGCCCTGACCGGCGTTGTCCGCCACCACGGTTTTACGCTGGCGCGGGTACTTGAATTTCACGCTCTTGGCGAAGAACTCGCCCTTATCCTTGCGGAAATAGATCTTGAGGATGTCGTTGTTGGCCTCTTGACGCAGGCTATAGCGATCGACGTCTTCCGGTTGATTGATGCCCAAACTCTTCAAGTTATCGTACATACTGCGCCCTCTTTAGATGTGATCGTTATATTCCACGACTGCGATTATGGCGGAAAGCGAGATCTGCGACTGTGACTGCCAGCGAAACGCAGACAAAAAAATAGCGGGTGAATCACCCGCTATTTCAATTTAGTCGATAGTGCGCAATAACTCATTAATGCCGACTTTACCGCGCGTTTTGGCGTCGACTTTCTTGACGATCACCGCGCAGTACAGGCTGTAAGAACCGTCTTTCGACGGCAGGTTGCCGGAAACCACCACCGAACCCGCCGGCACGCGGCCGTAATGGATTTCGCCGGTCTCGCGGTCATAGATGCGGGTGCTCTGGCCGAGGTACACGCCCATCGAGATCACCGAGCCTTCTTCCACGATCACGCCTTCCACCACTTCGGAGCGCGCGCCGATGAAGCAGTTGTCTTCGATGATGGTCGGGTTGGCCTGCAGCGGCTCCAGCACGCCACCGATGCCGACGCCGCCGGACAGGTGAACGTTTTTGCCGATCTGCGCGCAAGAGCCGACGGTCGCCCAGGTGTCGACCATGGTGCCTTCGTCGACGTAGGCACCGATGTTAACGTAAGACGGCATCAGCACGGTGTTGCGTGCGATGAACGCGCCCTGGCGCACGGTGGCCGGCGGCACGACGCGGAAACCTTCCTTCTGGAAGCGCGCTTCGTCGTAGTCGGCGAACTTCATCGGCACCTTGTCGTAGTAACGGGTTTCCGCGCCGTCCATCACCTTGTTGTCGTTGATGCGGAAAGAGAGCAGCACGGCTTTCTTCAGCCACTGATGGGTGACCCATTGACCGTCAATCTTCTCGGCGACGCGCAGGGCGCCGCTGTCCAGCAGGCCGATCACCTGGTTTACCGCTTCGCGCGTTACGGTGTCTACGTTCGCCGGGGTGATGTCTGCACGGCGTTCGAAGGCGCTTTCAATAACGTTCTGTAATTGCTGCATGCTGTTCTCTTTCCTGATGTTGTCGGTAAAAAGTTACTTGTATCACATTTTATCGTTTGGGGTGAGGGCCTCTGTCAACCGTTGCTCCAACTTTCTGCGCGTTTCTTGGTCGAGTGCGCGCCGCTCGCCGTCGGCCAGGATAAACAAATCCTCGACCCGCTCGCCGATGGTTGAAATGCGCGCGCCGTGCAGCGACAGCCCCAGATCGGCGAACACTTCGCCCACCCGCGCCAACAGGCCGGGTTGGTCGAGCGCGGTCAGCTCCAGGTAGCTGCGGCGATCGGTGTGGGTCGGCAGGAAGGTGACTTCGGTCGGCACGCTGAAGTGGCGCAGCTTGGAAGATGGCCGGCGCACGCGCGGCGGCTGGTACTCCCGCTGGGTGATGGCCTGCAGCAGCGCCTGGCGGATCGCCGCGTGGCGATCTTGCGCCAGCGGGCTGCCGTCCGGCTCCAGCACGATAAAGGTGTCCATCGCCATGCCGTCGCGGTTGGTGAAGATCTGCGCGTCGTGCACGCTCAGGTTACGGCGATCCATCTCTCCGGCGACGGCGGCGAACAGGTAAGGGCGATCCGGGCTCCAGATGAAGATCTCGGTGCCGCCGCGCGTCGCCTGGCGGCTGACTAGCACCAGCGGCTGGGTGGAGTCGTGGGCCAGAAGATGGCGGGCGTGCCAGGCCAGCTGATTCGGCGAGTGACGCAGGAAATAGTCGGCGCGGCAGCGGCTCCAGATACGGTGCAGCGCCTCTTCGTCGATGTTGTCCATGCGCAGCAGCGCCAGCGCCTGCAGGCGGTGGTGGCGCACGCGTTCGCGCAGATCCGGGCTGTTTTGCATGCCGCGGCGCAGCTGTTTCTCGGTGGCGAAATACAGCTCGCGCAACAGGCTCTGTTTCCAGCTGTTCCACAGGGTTTCGTTGGTGGCGCAGATATCCGCCACCGTCAGACACACCAGATAGCGCAGGCGGGTCTCGCTCTGCACTTCGCTGCTGAACTGCTGGATCACCGTCGGATCCTGAATATCGCGGCGCTGCGCGGTGACCGACATCAGCAGGTGGCAGCGCACCAGCCAGGCCACCAGCTGAGTTTCTCGCGAGTTGAGGCCGTGCAGTTCGGCGAACTCCACCACGTCTTCCGCGCCGAGGATCGAGTGATCGCCGCCGCGCCCTTTGGCGATATCGTGGAACAAGGCCGCCAGCAGCAGCAGTTCCGGGTGCGGCAGGCGCGGGTACAGCTCCACGCACAGCGGATGGCGCGGCCGGGTTTCAGGCTCGGCGAAGCTCTCCAGCTTCTGCAGCACGCGGATGGTGTGTTCGTCGACGGTATAGGCATGAAACAGGTCGAACTGCATCTGCCCGACGATCTTGCCCCATTGCGGCATGTAGGCCCACAGCACGCTGTGACGGTGCATCGGCACCAGCGCGCGCGACACCGCGCCGGGATGGCGCAGGATGGCCATAAACAGATCGCGCGCTTCCGGGATGGTGCACAGCGGCTGTTTCAGGTGGCGGCGCGCGTGGCGCAGCTGGCGCACGGTGGTGGAATAAATGCCCTTGATCTCGCGGTTGCGTACCATCAGGTAGAACATGCGCATGATGGCTTGCGGCTCACGGATAAACAGCGTTTCGTCGCGCAGGTCGATCAGATCGCCGCGCAGCTGGAAATCGTCGTTCAGCGGGCGCGGCTTTTCGGTGGCGTCCAGCGCCAGGATGGCTTCGTCGAACAGCTGCAGCAGCATGTGGTTCAACTCGCTGACGCGGCGCGTCATGCGGTAGAAGTCTTTCATCATGCGCTCGACCGGCTCGTTGCCTTCACCTTCGTAGCGCAGCAGCTGCGCTACGCTGAGCTGACGATCGAACAGCAGACGGTTGTCGTAACGCGGCAGCACCAGGTGCAGCGCGAAACGGATGCGCCACAGGAAGCTTTGGCACTCGTTCAGCTCGTTGCGCTCGGCCTGGGTGAGGAAACCGAAGCCGACCATTTCGTCCAGCGAGGTGGCGCCGAAGTGACGACGCGCCACCCACAGCAGCGTGTGGATATCGCGCAGGCCGCCGGGGCTGCTTTTGATATCCGGCTCCAGGTTATAGCTGGTGCCGTGGTAGCGCTGGTGGCGCTCTTGCTGTTCGTTGATCTTGGCGTGGAAAAACTGCGGCGAAGGCCAGAAGCCGTCGCTGAAGATATGCTTTTGCATCTGCAGGAACAGCGCGACGTCGCCGCAGATCATGCGCGATTCGATCAGGTTGGTGGCCACGGTCAGATCCGCCAGCCCCTCCAACAGGCACTCTTCCAGGGTACGCACGCTGTGGCCCACTTCCAGCTTGAGATCCCACAGCAGGGTGATGAACTCGCCGACCCGTTGCGACTGTTGCTCCGTCAGTCGGCGCTGGCTGAGCACCAGCACGTCGATATCCGACAGCGGATGCAGCTCGCCGCGGCCATAGCCGCCGACCGCCACCAGCGCGGTTTCCGGGATATCTTCGAAGCCGTAAAACGTCCACAGCCGGCGCAGCAGGCGATCGATGAAGTCGCTGCGCGCCGCCACCAGGCTTTCGGCGCTGGAGCCGGCGTCGAACGCCGCCGCCAGCCACAGCTGGAACTGCTCCAGCCGCTGTTTCAGCACCAGGCAGGTGAGATCGTCGTCGCCGTAGACGCTGGGAGAGGCGGGCGGCATCGGCGCGGCCGTTTGAAGGAGATTGTCAGACATAGTGCGCAGCCCATAAAAAAGGCCGGCATAAGCCGGCCTGGTGACATTCTGCACGCGGCGTGCGCCGCGGTGCTTACATCTCGTGCGTAATGATGTTGGGGATGGTGTCATCCTTGCGCAACGTCATTATCTCGCAGCCGTTATCAGTGACCACAATAGTATGCTCATACTGCGCCGACAAGCTGCGATCTTTGGTTTTTACCGTCCAACCGTCTTTCATGGTGCGGATGCGGTAATCGCCGGCGTTGACCATCGGTTCGATGGTGAAGGCCATGCCCGCCTGCAGCACCACGCCGCCGTCGTCGGCGTCATAGTGCAGCACCTGCGGCTCTTCGTGGAACACTTCACCGATGCCGTGGCCGCAGTACTCGCGCACCACCGAGAATTTCTCGGCTTCGACGAATTGCTGGATAGCCTTGCCCAGGGTGCGCAGACGGATGCCCGGCTTGACCATCTTCAGCGCCAGGTACAGGCTCTCTTGCGTGACGCGGCACAGACGCTCGCCCAGAATGGTCGGTTTGCCGACGATGAACATCTTCGAGGTGTCGCCGTGGAAACCGTCTTTAATTACGGTCACGTCGATGTTGACGATGTCGCCGTCTTTCAGCGTTTTGTCGTCGCTCGGGATGCCGTGGCACACCACTTCGTTCACCGAGATGCACACGGATTTCGGGAAGCCGTGGTAGCCGAGACAGGCGGAGATGGCCTGCTGTTCGTTGGTGATGTACTCGTGACAGATACGGTCCAGTTCGCCGGTGGTCACGCCAGGTTTGACGTGCGGCTCGATGATCTCCAGCACTTCGGCGGCCAGGCGGCCGGCCACGCGCATTTTTTGGATGTCATCAGGTGTTTTAATTGAGATTGCCATGAAATTCGTCCGCAGGTGTCGTTATCGTCGACAATAAGAAGCAGTGACTTATGGTATCAGCCCGGCCGGGGGCTGCCAAATTTCATTTCCCGGCGCGCGGCGTAAAGCAACAAAAGTTGGTGTCGGCAGCGGGTTTATGGTATAAAGCGCGCCGGCGATCCGCGACTTGGTTCTTGTGACCAGGCAGGAATTGGCCGAAAATACTTTAACTGCACTCATTTTGTGTAAATAACACACACGTATCGGCACATCCGCCGGGGTGCCCTGAGGTGACTTGTCGCCGCCAGGGTCGGCGTTATGGGATACGTGGAGGCATAACCCCAATTAATCTATAGAGGTTTAATCATGGCAACTGTTTCCATGCGCGACATGCTCAAGGCTGGTGTTCACTTCGGTCACCAGACCCGTTACTGGAACCCGAAAATGAAGCCTTTCATCTTCGGCGCTCGTAACAAGGTTCACATCATCAACCTGGAGCAGACCGTACCAATGTTCAACGCCGCTCTGGCTGAACTGACCAAGATCTCTTCCCGTAAAGGCAAGATCCTGTTCGTTGGTACCAAGCGCGCAGCAAGCGAAGCGGTAAAAGACGCTGCTAACAGCTGTGACCAGTTCTTCGTGAACCACCGCTGGTTGGGCGGCATGCTGACTAACTGGAAAACCGTTCGTCAGTCCATCAAACGTTTGAAAGATCTGGAAATCCAGTCTCAAGACGGCACCCTGGACAAGCTGACCAAGAAAGAAGCGCTGATGCGCACTCGTGAACTGGCCAAGCTGGAAAACTCCCTGGGCGGTATCAAAGACATGGGCGGCCTGCCAGACGCACTGTTCGTTATCGATGCCGATCACGAACACATCGCGATCAAAGAAGCCAACAACCTGGGTATCCCGGTATTCTCTATCGTTGATACCAACTCTAACCCAGACGGCGTTGACTTCATCATCCCTGGTAACGACGATGCAATCCGTGCAGTAAACCTGTACCTGACTGCCGTTGCTGCCGCTGTGCGTGAAGGTCGTTCTCAAGATCTGGCCGTTCAGGCGGAAGAAGGCTTCGTAGAAGCTGAATAATAAGGCAAGCTCGTCACTGAGCCCTTATTAACCAGGTATTGACATATGTTGGTTAGGGGGGCCTGTAAAGGCCCCCTTTGCTTATCTGAATGAGAACTGTCTCCACGCGAGATAACCGAGGAAAAATAAATGGCTGATATTACCGCTGCCCTGGTAAAAGAACTGCGCGAGCGTACCGGCGCTGGCATGATGGATTGCAAGAAGGCGCTGGTTGAATCCAACGGCGACATCGAGCTGGCAATCGAAAACATGCGTAAGTCCGGTGCGATCAAAGCCGCTAAAAAAGCAGGCAACGTGGCTGCTGACGGCGTGATCAAAACCAAGATCGAAGGCAACTACGGCATCATTCTGGAAGTTAACTGCCAGACTGACTTCGTAGCAAAAGACGCCGGTTTCCAGGCGTTCGCCGACAAAGTGCTGGATGCCGCTATGGCTGGCAAAATCACTGACGTTGACGTGCTGAAAGCACAGTTCGAAGAAGAGCGCGTAGCGCTGGTGGCAAAAATCGGCGAAAACATCAACATTCGTCGCGTTGCTTCCCTGGAAGGCGAAGTGCTGGGCAGCTACCTGCACGGCGCGCGTATCGGCGTTCTGGTTGCGGCTAAAGGCGCTGACGAAGAGCTGGTTAAGCAAATCGCAATGCACGTTGCGGCGAGCAAGCCAGAGTTCGTGAAGCCAGAAGACGTGTCTGCTGAAGTGGTAGAAAAAGAGTACCAGGTTCAGCTGGACATCGCCATGCAGTCCGGCAAGCCGAAAGAAATCGCAGAGAAAATGGTTGAAGGCCGCATGAAGAAATTCACCGGCGAAGTTTCTCTGACCGGTCAGCCTTTCGTTATGGATCCGAGCAAGTCTGTTGCTCAGGTGCTGAAAGAGCACAACGCTGACGTGACCAACTTCATTCGCTTCGAAGTGGGCGAAGGCATCGAGAAAGTCGAAACCGACTTCGCTGCTGAAGTTGCCGCGATGAGCAAACAGTCTTAATGACTGTCGATGGAACCGCCGTCTGGCGGTTCCATACTATCCAGCCAGAATTACACCGGTGGCAGGCCCTGCGGCGTGATATTCACCCCAGGCGCGTTTCATCGGCTGAAATCCCCAATACTAATACTGCTTCTTAGGACAGAACACCATGGCAACCAATGCAAAACCCGTATATCAGCGTATTCTGCTTAAACTGAGTGGCGAAGCCCTGCAAGGTGCAGAAGGTTTTGGTATCGACGCCAGCGTTTTGGATCGCATGGCTCAGGAAGTGAAAGAGCTGGTCGAACTGGGAATTCAGGTCGGTGTAGTTATTGGCGGCGGGAACTTGTTCCGCGGCGCGGGCCTGGCGCAGGCCGGCATGAACCGCGTAGTGGGCGACCACATGGGAATGCTGGCTACCGTGATGAACGGCCTGGCTATGCGTGATGCACTGCACCGTGCCTATGTGAACGCCCGCCTGATGTCAGCGATCCCGCTGAACGGCGTATGTGATAATTACAGCTGGGCAGAGGCTATCAGCCTGCTGCGCAACAACCGCGTGGTGATCTTCTCCGCCGGTACCGGCAACCCGTTCTTCACCACCGACTCCGCCGCTTGCCTGCGCGGCATCGAGATCGAAGCGGACGTGGTGCTGAAAGCCACCAAAGTGGATGGCGTATATTCCGCCGATCCGGTGAAGAACCCGGATGCGACGCTGTATGAACAATTAACCTATCAGGACGTGCTGGAGCGCGAGCTGAAAGTGATGGATCTGGCGGCGTTTACGCTGGCCCGCGATCACGGTCTGCCGATCCGCGTGTTTAACATGAACAAGCCTGGCGCGCTGCGCCGCGTGGTGATGGGTGAGAACGAAGGTACGCTGATCAGCAAATAAGGCTGTTCACACCCCTTTTTCGGAGCGCGTGACGCCAGGCGCCGCGCGCTCTCCGAGTACGATTACGGGCTATACTTGAGTATCGCCTGCCAAGTAACCAGCTTCCAAGGGTTTGCAACGTGACTAATGAAATCAGAAAAGATGCTGATTCACGCATGGAAAAAAGCGTAGAAGCATTCAAAAACCAAATCAGCAAGATCCGCACCGGCCGCGCTTCTCCAAGCATTCTGGACGGCATCATGGTGGAATACTACGGCGCCGCTACCCCGCTGCGTCAGCTGGCCAACGTGACCGTGGAAGACTCCCGCACGCTGAAAATCAACGTGTTCGATCGCAGCCTGAGCCAGGCGGTTGAAAAAGCGATCATGAGCTCCGATCTGGGCCTCAACCCGTCTTCCGCCGGTTCCGACATTCGCGTTCCGCTGCCTCCGCTGACCGAAGAGCGTCGTAAGGATCTGATCAAGATCGTGCGCGGCGAAGCCGAGCAGGGCCGTGTGGCGGTGCGCAACGTGCGCCGCGACGCCAACGACAAGGTCAAGGCGCTGCTGAAAGACAAAGAGATCAGCGAAGACGAAGAGCGTCGTTCGCAAGACGAAATTCAGAAAATGACCGACGCTTACATCAAGCTGGTCGACGCCGCGCTGGCGGAGAAAGAAAAAGAGCTGATGGAATTCTAATCAGCATCGCGCAGAAAAAAAGCGTCGCCTGGGCGGCGCTTTGTTTTTTGTGGCGCAGATCCCGTTTCATCGTACTGAAAGATCATGGACAAGCGCTGTCCAAGGTTCCACACTGGAGCACCTCCGATCTCATCAGACAGTTATTCAGAGTGAACTCATGAAGCAACTGACCATTCTTGGCTCGACCGGCTCGGTAGGGATCAGCACCCTGGCCGTGGTCAGGGCGAATCCCGACCGTTTTGCGATCAAAGCGCTGGTGGCCGGCCGCAACGTTGCGGTCATGGCGCAGCAATGCATGGAATTCCGGCCCGCCTTTGCCGCGATGGCGGATGAAAGCGCCGCGCGTGAGCTGCGCGCCATCCTGGCGGAAAACGGCGTCGCTACCGAAGTCTTGGCCGGAGAACAAGCGGCCTGCGAGCTGGCCGCGTTGGATGACGTCGATCAAGTGACGGCGGCGATCGTTGGCGCCGCCGGGCTGCTGCCGACGCTGGCGGCGATCCGCGCGGGCAAGCAGGTACTGCTGGCCAACAAGGAGTCGCTGGTCACCTGCGGCCGTCTGTTTATGGATGCGGTGCGGCAAAGCCAGGCGCAACTGCTGCCGCTCGACAGCGAGCACAACGCGATTTTTCAGAGTTTGCCTGAGAGCATTCAGCGTCAGTTGGGATACTCTTCACTGGACAGTCATGGTGTGTCGCGCATCGTGCTTACCGGCTCCGGCGGCCCGTTCCGCACCACGCCGCTGGAGCAGTTCGCCGCGATGACCCCGGATCAAGCCTGCGCCCACCCGAACTGGTCGATGGGCCGCAAGATCTCGGTGGATTCCGCCACCATGATGAACAAAGGTCTGGAATACATTGAGGCCCGCTGGCTGTTTAACGCCTCGGCCGAGCAAATGGAAGTGATCCTGCACCCGCAGTCGGTGATTCACTCGATGGTGCGTTATGCCGACGGCAGCGTGCTGGCGCAGTTGGGTACGCCGGATATGCGCACGCCGATCGCCCATGCGATGGCGTATCCGCAGCGCGTGAACTCCGGCGTGGAAGCGCTGGACTTCTGCCGTATCGGTTCGCTGACCTTCTCCGAACCGGAGCGTGAACGTTATCCTTGTTTGTACCTGGCTGTCGAAGCGTTCGACGCCGGCCAGGCGGCGACCACCGCGCTGAACGCGGCCAACGAAATCGCCGTGGCGGCATTTTTGCAGCAGCAGATTCGCTTTACCGACATCGCGGCGGTCAACCGCCAGGTGGTCGAGCGTCTGGCGTTGCAGGAACCGACGTGCATCGAAGCGGTCTTAGACATTGACCGTCAGGCGCGCGCCGCCGCCGAGGAACGTGTTCGCGCGTTGTGCAACTGAGCACGGCGATTATCCGATTTTGCTCGTAATTCACGTGTGCCGCAGCGGGGCCGTTTGTTCATGCCCCGCTGAGGTGGTATAGTCTGCGCCACCTGTCAGCGGTTATACCGTTGAATTATGGCCCGATTGGCGCCCTGTGCGTCAAGAGCGGCCCGGCCGCGCCGGGCATCGCGAGGGCAGGCTGAAAGCCGTGTCGGGCACACGGCTTTTTTTGCGCGCAAGGGCCTGATGTTCCGGAAAGGCAGTTATATTTCTATTGAGGAAATAAGTACGAGTTATGTCGTCCGCAAACCAACAAGAGGCTACTCCATCTTCCCCGGGGCCGCGCCATGTCGCCATTATCATGGACGGTAACGGACGCTGGGCCAAACGTCAGGGCAAGTTACGTGTCTTCGGTCATAAAGCAGGGGTGAAATCGGTTCGCCGCGCGGTCAGCTTTGCCGCCAGCAACCATTTAGATGCACTCACGCTTTATGCCTTCAGCAGCGAAAACTGGAACCGTCCGGTGCAGGAAGTCTCCGCACTGATGGAGCTTTTTGTCCGCGCCTTGGATAGTGAAGTAAAAAGCCTGCATAAACATAACG
The DNA here is from genome assembly GCF_059740205.1 of Serratia sp. LTN-2. NCBI lineage: Bacteria > Pseudomonadati > Pseudomonadota > Gammaproteobacteria > Enterobacterales > Yersiniaceae > Serratia > Serratia sp. LTN-2. The sequence goes on from NZ_JCAXDO010000019.1 coordinate 37,115, forward strand.
TCAGGCTGCGGGTGATCGGCGATATCAGCCGGTTCAGCGCGCGTTTGCAAGAGCGGATTCGCCGCTCTGAAGCACTGACGGAAAATAACGATGGCCTGACGCTCAATATCGCTGCCAACTACGGTGGCCGTTGGGATATCATTCAGGGAGTAAGAGAGCTGGCCGAACAGGTGCGGGTAGGGGAGTTGCGCCCGGATCAGATCAGCGAGGAATTATTGAGCGATCGGGTTTGCATGAGCGACCTGGCGCCGGTGGATCTGGTTATCCGCACCGGCGGTGAACATCGCATCAGTAACTTCCTGCTGTGGCAAATCGCCTATGCTGAACTTTACTTTACTGATGTACTCTGGCCTGATTTCGATGAACTTGTCTTTGAAGGTGCGCTGAATGCATTTGCACAACGTGAGCGCCGCTTCGGGGGAACCACACCTATCGGCGCCGATGCGTCCTAGGGAGAACTTTTGCTGAAGTATCGCCTCATAACTGCTCTGATTTTAATCCCGATCGTTATCGCGGCGCTGTTCCTGCTGCCGCCGCTGGCCTTTGCGCTGGTAACGCTCGTCGTGTGCATGTTAGCAGCCTGGGAGTGGGGCCAACTGGCCGGTTTTACCTCCCGTTCGCAGCGTATCTGGTTGGCGATGCTGTGCGGTTTTCTGCTGGCGCTGATGATGATCAGCGTCCCCGCTTACCACCAATCCGTGCCGCAGATAAGCGGCTCGCTGTGGTTGTCGCTGGCCTGGTGGCTGGCGGCGCTGCTGCTGGTGCTGTTCTATCCCGGCTCGGCCGCTATCTGGCGCAATTCGCGCCCGCTGCGCCTGTTGTTTGGCCTGCTGACCATCGTGCCTTTCTTCTGGGGCATGCTGGCGCTGCGCCAGTTCGGCTACGAGCAAAACCCGTTTACCGGCGCCTGGTGGCTGCTGTACGTGATGCTGCTGGTGTGGGGCGCGGATTCCGGTGCCTACATGTTCGGCAAACTGTTCGGCAAGCACAAGCTGGCGCCTAAGGTCTCGCCGGGCAAAACCTGGGAGGGGCTGATCGGCGGGCTGTTGACGTCGGCGGTCATTTCCTGGCTGTTCGGCCGCTATGCGCCGCTGAACGTGGTGCCGACCACCTTGCTTGCCTGCTCGGTGCTCGCCGCGTTGGCTTCGGTGCTGGGCGATTTGACCGAAAGCATGTTCAAACGCGAAGCGGGCATCAAGGACAGCGGTCATTTGATCCCCGGTCATGGCGGCATACTGGATCGTATCGATAGCCTGACTGCGGCGGTGCCGGTGTTTGCCTGCCTGATGCTGTTGGTGTTTTAATCCGTCGATGACGGAAAGTGAGGGATGATGGTCAGCGTGCTTTGGAACCTGGTGGCGTTTCTGATTGCGCTCGGTATCTTGATTACCGTGCACGAATTCGGACACTTTTGGGTTGCCCGTCGTTGCGGCGTGCGCGTTGAACGCTTCTCCATCGGTTTCGGCCGGGCGCTGTGGCGCCGCACCGATCGTCAGGGCACCGAGTACGTTATCGCGCTGATTCCGCTCGGCGGCTACGTGAAGATGCTGGACGAGCGCGTGGAGTCGGTGGCGCCGGAAATGCGCCACCAGGCCTTCAACAACAAAACCGTCTGGCAGCGCGCGGCTATCATCAGCGCCGGCCCCATCGCCAACTTCCTGTTTGCTATCCTTGCCTACTGGCTGGTGTTCATCATCGGCGTGCCGAGTTTCCGTCCGGTGATAGGCGAAATCGCGCCGCAGTCGATCGCCGCCAGGGCCGAAATTTCGTCTGGCATGGAACTAAAGTCGGTTGACGGCATCGAAACGCCTGATTGGGAGTCAGTTCGTCTGGCGCTGGTGGCGAAGATTGGCGATGCGCAAACCGAAGTCGGCGTCGCGCCGTTCGGCTCGTCGCAGGTGGTGACCAAAACCCTGGATCTGCGCCAGTGGAACTTTGAACCGGACAAGCAGGATCCCGTTGTCGCGCTGGGCATTATGCCGCGCGGCCCGCAGATTGAATCCGTGCTGGCGGAAGTGCAGCCGAACTCGGCGGCGCAAAAGGCGGGTTTACAAGCGGGGGACAGGATCGTTAAAGTCGATGGTCAGCCGCTGGGTCGTTGGCAGACGCTGGTGAAGCGTATTCACGATGGCCCGGGCCAACCGTTGGCTTTGGAGATTGAAAGAAACGGCGCCCCCTTGTCTTTGACGCTGATACCGGATACAAAGCCGGTGGGAAAAGACAAATCGGTGGGGTTTGCAGGCATCATTCCAAAAGTGCTGCCGCTGCCGGACGAGTATAAGACGATTCGTCAGTATGGACCGTTCTCGGCGCTGTATCAGGCCGGCGACAAGACCTGGCAGCTGATGCGGCTGACGGTCAACATGCTGGGCAAATTAATAACCGGTGATGTAAAGCTGAACAACCTGAGTGGCCCGATCTCGATTGCACAGGGAGCAGGGGCGTCAGCCGGAGTCGGGTTCGTGTATTATCTGATGTTCCTGGCGTTGATTAGCGTCAACCTGGGTATCATCAACCTGTTCCCATTACCGGTGTTAGATGGTGGGCATCTCCTCTTCCTGGCGATAGAAAAGCTGAAGGGTGGGCCGGTTTCCGAGCGAGTACAGGACTACAGCTACCGCATAGGTTCGATCGTGCTGGTGTTGTTGATGGGTCTTGCACTTTTCAATGATTTTTCCCGCCTCTAGGGGCGGGGATAGGTTAGGAAGAACGCATAACAACGATGGCGATGAAAAAGTTGCTCATAGCGTCGCTGCTGTTTGGCAGCGCCACCGTATACGGTGCAGACGGGTTCGTAGTGAAAGACATTCATTTCGAAGGCCTGCAGCGAGTCGCCGTCGGTGCGGCGTTACTCAACATGCCGGTTCGCGTCGGCGATACCGTCACTGACGATGACATCAGTAATACCATCCGTGCCTTGTTTGCCACCGGCAACTTCGAGGACGTGCGCGTACTGCGCGATGGTAATACCCTGATCGTTCAGGTGAAGGAACGTCCTACCATCGCCAGCATCACTTTCTCCGGCAACAAGTCGGTGAAGGATGACATGCTCAAGCAGAACCTGGAAGCCTCCGGCGTCCGGGTGGGCGAGGCGCTCGACCGCACCACGATCTCCAGCATTGAAAAAGGGCTGGAAGACTTCTACTACAGCGTCGGTAAATACAGCGCCTCGGTGAAAGCCGTGGTCACGCCGTTGCCGCGCAACCGTGTCGACCTGAAACTGGTGTTCACGGAAGGGGTCTCCGCCAAGATTCAACAAATCAATATCGTCGGCAACCATGCCTTCACCAACGACGAACTGATCTCGCGCTTCCAGCTGCGTGACGAAGTGCCGTGGTGGAACCTGGTCGGCGATCGCAAATACCAGAAGCAGAAACTGGCGGGCGATCTCGAAACCCTGCGCAGCTTCTATCTGGATCGCGGCTATGCCCGTTTCAACATCGATTCTACCCAGGTGAGCCTGACGCCGGATAAAAAAGGCATCTACATCACCATCAACATCACCGAAGGCGATCAGTACAAGCTTTCCGATGTCGTCGTAAACGGCAACCTGGCCGGTCACTCGGCGGAAGTCGCGCAGATCACCAAAATCGAACCGGGCGAGCTGTACAACGGCAGCAAGGTGACCAAAATGGAAGACAACATCAAAACGATGTTGGGCCGTTATGGTTACGCCTACCCGCGCGTCGGCACTCAGCCGGAGATCAACGACGCGGATAAAACCGTCAAGCTGCACGTCAACGTCGACGCGGGCAACCGCTTCTACGTGCGCCGCATCAAGTTCGAAGGCAACGACACCAGCAAGGATTCCGTACTGCGCCGCGAAATGCGCCAGATGGAAGGTGCCTGGCTCGGCAACGAGCAGGTCGAGCAGGGTAAAGAGCGTCTGAACCGCTTGGGTTACTTCGAAACGGTTGACGTGGAAACCCAGCGCGTGCCGGGCACCGCCGATCAGGTTGACGTGACCTACAAGGTGAAAGAGCGCAACACCGGTACCTTTAACTTCGGCGTCGGTTACGGCACCGAGAGCGGCGTCAGCTTCCAGGCCGGCGTGCAGCAGGACAACTGGTTGGGTACCGGCTACTCGGTCGGCATCAGCGGCACCAAGAACGACTACCAGACCTATACCGAATTCTCGGTCACCAACCCGTACTTCACCGTTGACGGTGTGAGCCTGGGCGGCCGCGTATTCTACAACGACTTTAAAGCGGATAACGCGGACCTGTCCGACTACACCAACAAGAGTTACGGTGTTGACGGCACGCTGGGCTTCCCGATCAACGAAAACAACTCGTTGCGCACCGGTCTGGGCTATGTCCACAACGGCCTGTCGAACATGCAGCCGCAGATCGCCATGTGGCGTTATCTCGACTCGATGGGCGTGGATGCGAACAAAACCGACCGCGCCAGCTACTCGACGGACGACTTCACCCTGAACCTGGGTTGGACCTACAACAACCTGGACCGCGGCTACTTCCCGACCTCGGGCAACCGCACCACGTTGAACGGCAAGGTCACCATTCCGGGGTCGGACAACGAATACTACAAGGTGACGCTGGACAGCGTACAGTACGTGCCGATCAACGACGACCGCACCTGGGTGCTGTTGGGTCGCGGCCGTCTGGGTTACGCGGATGGGCTGGGCGGCAAGGAAATGCCGTTCTATGAGAACTTCTACGCCGGTGGTTCAAGCACCGTGCGCGGCTTCCAGTCCAATACCATCGGTCCGAAGGCGGTGTATTACAACTCCAACTCGTACCAGTGCCAGTTCAACGCCGGCAGCACGACCGATCGTCAGAGCATCTGTAGCTCGGATGACGCGGTGGGCGGTAACGCCATGGCGGTCGCCAGCCTGGAGCTGATCACCCCGACGCCGTTCATCAGCGAGAAGTACGCCAACTCGGTGCGCACGTCGCTGTTCATCGATGCGGGTACCGTGTGGGATACCAAGTGGAAGAATACCAACGAAACGCTGATGTATGGCGTGCCGGACTACAGCAAGGCCAGCAATATTCGTTCCTCCGCCGGTATCGCGCTGCAGTGGATGTCGCCGCTGGGGCCGTTGGTGTTCTCTTACGCCAACCCGATCAAGAAATACGAAGGCGACAAGTCCGAACAGTTCCAGTTTAACATCGGTAAGACCTGGTAACGGGTCTCGCCTCTGGGCATAACAGTTATTAAGAATCGCAATGGCCAGGCGCCCGCCGGCAGAGGGAGATGATTCTCATTGTTTGGTGGGACAAGTCTGGCAAATTGTGTACTTCAGTGTCATATGACACAAATGGGTGATGGTAAGGAGTTTATAGTGAAAAAGTGGTTGTGTGCCGCAGGCCTCGGTTTAGCAATGGCTGCTTCAGCTGGCGTTCAGGCAGCAGATAAGATCGCTGTCGTTAACGTCTCCAGCATTTTCCAACAGCTGCCGGCCCGCGAAGCGGTCGCTAAACAGCTGGAAAACGAGTTTAAAGGCCGTGCAAGCGAACTCCAGAACATGGAACGTAGCCTGCAGACCAAAATGCAACGTCTGCAGCGTGACGGCGCTACCATGAAAGCCAGCGACCGCAGCAAGTTGGAAAAAGACGTGATGGCGCAGCGCGAGCAGTTCTCTCAGAAAGCTCAGGCTTTCGAGCAGGACAACCGTCGTCGCCAGATGGAAGAGCGTAACAAGATCCTGAGCCGCATCCAGGACGCGGTGAAGTCTGTCGCGAGCAAAGGCGGTTATGACGTGGTGATCGACGCCAACGCCGTTGCCTATGCAGACTCTTCCAAAGACATCACTGCTGACGTGCTGAAACAGGTTAAATAACACATGCTTTCAATTCGACTGGCTGATTTAGCGCAGCAGTTGGATGCACAATTGCACGGTGATGGCGATCTCGTCATCACCGGCATTGCTTCTATGCATTCGGCACAGCCTGGCCAAATCACGTTTTTGTCAAACAGCCGCTACCAAGAGCAGCTGTCTTCCTGCCAGGCAAGCGCCGTGGTGCTTACCGAAGCGGATTTACCACACTGCCGCAGTGCGGCGCTGGTGGTTAAGAACCCTTACCTGACCTATGCGCGCATGGCGCAGCTGATGGACACCACGCCGTCGCCGGCCCAGGATATCGCGCCAAGCGCGGTTATCTCGCCTGAAGCGCAGCTGGGGCAGAACGTCGCCATTGGGGCGAATGCGGTGATCGAGTCGGGTGCGGTGCTTGGCGATAACGTGGTTATCGGCCCGGGCTGCTTCATCGGCAAACACGCACGCATCGGCGCGGGAACGCGTCTGTGGGCGAACGTCACGATTTATCATGCGGTCGAAATCGGCCAGCGCTGCCTGATCCAGTCCGGAACGGTGATCGGCGCAGACGGTTTCGGCTATGCGAACGAGCGCGGCGAGTGGATCAAAATTCCTCAGTTGGGCACGGTGATTATCGGCGATCGCGTCGAAATCGGCGCTTGCACCACCATTGACCGCGGCGCTTTGGATAACACCCAAATCGGGAATGGTGTTATCATCGACAACCAATGCCAGATTGCACATAACGTCGTGATTGGCGACAATACCGCCGTCGCCGGCGGTGTGATCATGGCCGGCAGCCTGAAAATCGGCCGCTACTGCCAGATCGGCGGCGCCAGCGTGATCAACGGTCACATGGAGATTGCCGACAAGGTTGTTGTTACCGGAATGGGAATGGTTATGCGACCAATCACCGAACCTGGGGTATACTCTTCGGGCATTCCGTTGCAGCCTAACAAGGTTTGGCGTAAAACCGCTGCGTTGGTAATGAATATCGATGAGATCAGCAAGCGCTTGAAAGCTGTCGAACGTAAAGTCGGAAAAGACTAGTCATTGCCGCCCGCCCCGGCGGGTACAAAACGAAACGCGTTGGTCGTGAGACCAAAAGCGCAAAGAGATGTTAATTTGCGGCCTGCATGATGATCTCCTTTTGGGGTCAGCGCAGGCCGTGTTGTTGATGCCATCAGTTTTTAGAGACAGGAAGAGTATTTTGACTACTGACACTCATACTCTGGATATTGCAGAAATTTTGGATCTGCTTCCTCACCGTTACCCGTTCTTGCTGGTCGACCGCGTCCTCGAGTTTGAAGAGCACAAATATCTGCGTGCGGTGAAGAACGTATCGGTGAATGAACCGTTTTTCCAGGGCCACTTCCCTGGCAAACCGATTTTCCCAGGCGTATTGATCCTGGAAGCCATGGCGCAGGCCACCGGTATCCTGGCGTTTAAAAGCGTCGGCAAACTGGAGCCGGGCGAGCTGTATTACTTCGCCGGTATCGACGAAGCGCGCTTCAAGCGCCCTGTGGTGCCAGGCGATCAGATGGTCATGGAAGTCACCTTCGAGAAAACGCGCCGCGGTCTGACTCGCTTCAAAGGCGTGGCGACCGTTGACGGTAAAATTGTCTGCGAAGCAACCATGATGTGTGCCCGCAGCCGGGAGGCTTAATCCGTGATTGACCAAACCGCCTTTATCCATCCAAGCGCGATAGTCGAAGAAGGCGCCGTGATCGGCGCCAACGTGCATATCGGCCCTTTCTGCTACGTCGGCTCCCAGGTGGAAATCGGCGCCGGCACGGTGTTGAAATCCCACGTGGTGGTAAACGGCATTACCAAGATTGGCCGCGATAATCAGATTTATCAGTTCGCCTCCATCGGCGAAGTGAATCAGGATCTGAAATACGCGGGCGAGCCGACGCGTGTGGAAGTGGGCGATCGCAACCGCATCCGCGAAAGCGTCACCATTCACCGCGGCACCGCGCAGGGCACCGGGCTGACCAAAGTGGGTAATGACAACCTGCTGATGGTCAACGTGCACGTTGCCCACGACTGCGTGGTCGGCAATTCTTGCGTGCTGGCCAACAACGCCACGCTGGCAGGACATGTGGAAATCGACGATCACGCCATCATCGGCGGCATGACCGCGATCCACCAGTTCTGCATTATCGGTGCGCATGTGATGGTAGGCGGTTGTTCCGGCGTCGCTCAGGACGTGCCTCCGTTCGTCATCGCTCAGGGCAACCACGCAACGCCATTTGGCGTCAACGCGGTCGGCCTGAAGCGTCGCGGTTTTGACAAGGATGAAATGCAGGCGATTCGCAACGCCTACAAAATCCTTTACCGCAGCGAGAAAACGCTGGATGAAGCGAAAGCGGAAATTGAAGCCCTGGCTAAAGAGCAGCCGGTGGTGCAGCAGTACCTCGATTTCTTCACCCGTTCCACCCGTGGCATCATTCGCTGAGTTATGTCGAATCGTCCATTGACTATCGGATTGGTCGCCGGAGAAACCTCCGGTGACATTCTCGGCGCCGGCTTGATCCGCGCGCTCAAGGCGCAGATCCCCGACGCGCGTTTCGTTGGCGTCGCCGGCCCGCTGATGCAGGCCGAAGGGTGTGAAGCCTGGTACGAAATGGAAGAGCTGGCGGTTATGGGCGTGGTGGAAGTGCTCGAGCGCTTGCCACGCCTGTTGAAGATCCGCAAAGATCTCACTCGCCGCTTCAGCGAGCTGCGGCCGGACGTGTTTGTCGGCATCGACGCGCCGGACTTCAACATCACGCTGGAAGGCCGCCTCAAGCAGCGCGGCATTCGCACCATCCATTACGTCAGCCCGTCCGTATGGGCCTGGCGGCAAAAGCGCGTTTTCAAAATTGGCAAAGCCACCGATCTGGTGCTGGCCTTTCTCCCTTTCGAAAAAGCGTTTTACGATCGTTTCAACGTGCCTTGCCGCTTTATCGGCCACACCATGGCGGACGCCATGCCGTTGCAGCCGGATCGGCTGGCGGCACGCGCCCAGCTTGGCATCGCTCCGCAGGCGCGCTGTCTGGCCTTGTTGCCGGGCAGCCGCGGCGCCGAAGTCGAGATGCTGAGCGCCGACTTCCTCAAAACCGCGCAGCTGCTGCGCACGCGTTATCCCGAGCTGGAAGTGGTGGTGCCGCTGGTCAATGCCAAACGGCGCGAGCAGTTTGAGCGCATTAAGGCCGAAGTGGCGCCGGATCTGACCGTACACCTGCTGAACGGCCAGGGACGTGAAGCGATGATCGCCAGCGACGCGGCGCTGCTGGCGTCCGGCACCGCGGCGCTGGAGTGCATGCTGGCCAAGTGTCCGATGGTGGTGGGGTATCGCATGAAACCGTTCACTTTCTGGCTGGCGCAGAAGCTGGTGAAAACGCCTTACGTTTCGCTGCCGAATCTGTTGGCGGGGCGCGAGATCGTCACCGAGCTGCTGCAGCATGACTGCGTGCCGGACAAACTGGCCGCCGCCGTGATGCCGCTGCTGGAAGAGAGCCCGCAAACCGAAGCGCTGAAACAGACTTTCCTTACCTTGCACCAAAGCATCCGTTGCGGTGCGGACGAACAGGCCGCTCAGGCTGTGTTGGAGCTGGCGAAAGCATGATTGAACCCTTTATCTATCCCGCTGCCACGCTGATTGCCGGTGTGGACGAAGTGGGCCGCGGCCCGTTGGTCGGCGCGGTGGTCACCGCCGCCGTGATCCTCGATCCGGCGCAGCCGATCGTCGGTCTGGCGGACTCCAAGAAACTCAGTGAAAAACGCCGTTTGGCGCTGTATGACGAAATCGTCGCCAAAGCGCTCTCCTGGAGCCTGGGCCGCGCCGAGCCGGCGGAAATCGACCAGCTGAATATTTTGCATGCGACGATGCTGGCGATGCAGCGCGCGGTGGCAGGGTTGCATATCGCGCCGGACATGGTTTTAATCGACGGTAACCGTTGCCCGAGTCTGCCGATGCGTTCGCAGGCGGTGGTGAAGGGCGACAGCCGCGTGGCGGAGATCAGCGCGGCGTCCATTCTGGCGAAGGTCACGCGCGATCGCGAAATGGCCGAGCTGGACAGCGAGTTCCCGGATTACGGTTTCGCGCAGCATAAAGGCTACCCGACCGCCTTCCACCTGGAGCGGCTGGCCGCGCTGGGTGCCACCGAGCATCACCGCCGCAGCTTCGCGCCGGTGAAAAGGGCGCTGGCGCTGTAGTCTGCGGGCCTGACTGGGCTCGACGATAGCATTAACCCGGGTTCAGCCTGCTGAACCCCTTCAATCAGGTATCTGGAGATGGCCGAACCTCGTTTTATTCACCTGCGCGTCCACAGCGACTACTCCATGATTGATGGATTGGCCAAGACGGCGCCGCTGGTGAAAAGAGCCGCCGCGTTAGCCATGCCTGCTCTGGCAATCACCGATTTCACCAACCTGTGCGGGCTGGTGAAATTTTACGGCAGCGCGCACGGCGCCGGGATCAAACCGATCATCGGCGCGGATTTCCATGTGCAAAGCGAAGAGCTGGGCGATGAACTGGCTCAGTTGACGGTGCTGGCCAGCAACAACGAAGGCTACCAGAACCTGACGCTGCTGATTTCCCGCGCCTATCAGCGTGGCTATGGCGCCGCCGGGCCGACCATCGATCGCGACTGGCTGATCGAACACCGCGAAGGGCTGATCCTGCTCTCCGGCGCGCGCCAGGGCGACGTCGGCAAGTTTCTGCTGCGCGGCAACCAGGCGCAGGTGGATCAGTGCCTGGACTTCTACCAGCAGCACTTCCCTGACTGTTACTACCTGGAACTGATCCGCACCGGCCGCCCGGACGAAGAGAACTACCTGCATGCGGCGGTGGCGCTGGCCACCGAGCGCGGTTTGCCGGTGGTGGCCACCAACGACGTGCGCTTCCTGGTGGAAGATGACTTCGACGCCCATGAGATTCGCGTCGCCATTCACGACGGCTTTACGCTGGACGACCCCAAGCGGCCGCGCAACTACAGCCCGCAACAGTACATGCGCAGCGAAGACGAGATGTGCGAGCTGTTCGCCGACATCCCGGAAGCGCTGCTGAACAGCGTCGAAATCGCCAAGCGCTGCAACGTCACCATTCGCCTCGGCGAATACTTCCTGCCGCAGTTCCCGACCGGCGATATGAGCACCGAGGACTTCCTGGTGCTCAAATCGAAAGAGGGGCTGGAAGAGCGTCTGGAGTTCCTGTTCCCCGATCCTGAAGTGCGCGCGCAGCGCCGCCCGGAATACGACGAGCGTCTGGACGTCGAGCTGAAGGTGATCAACCAGATGGGGTTCCCCGGCTACTTCCTGATCGTGATGGAGTTTATCCAGTGGTCGAAGGACAACAATGTGCCGGTTGGCCCGGGGCGCGGCTCCGGCGCCGGTTCGCTGGTGGCCTATGCGTTGAAAATCACCGACCTCGATCCGCTGGAGTTCGACCTGCTGTTTGAACGCTTTCTGAACCCGGAACGTGTTTCGATGCCCGACTTCGACGTCGACTTCTGCATGGAGAAGCGCGATCAGGTGATAGAGCACGTGGCGGAGATGTACGGCCGCGAAGCGGTATCGCAGATCATCACCTTCGGTACCATGGCGGCGAAAGCGGTTATCCGCGACGTGGGCCGGGTGCTGGGGCACCCGTACGGCTTCGTCGATCGCATCTCCAAGCTGGTGCCGCCGGATCCGGGCATGACGCTGGAAAAAGCCTTCGCCGCCGAACCGCAGCTGCCTGAAATTTACGAGGCCGACGAAGAGGTCAAGGCGCTGATCGACATGGCGCGCAAGCTGGAAGGGGTAACGCGCAACGCCGGTAAACACGCCGGTGGCGTGGTGATCGCGCCGACCAAGATCACCGACTTCGCGCCATTGTACTGCGACGCCGAAGGGCACCACCCGGTGACCCAGTTCGACAAGAACGACGTGGAATACGCTGGGCTGGTGAAGTTCGACTTCCTCGGTCTGCGTACCCTGACCATCATCGACTGGGCGCTGGAGATGATCAACGCCCGGCGCGCCAAGACCGGGCTGGAACCGATCGACATCGCCGCCATTCCGCTCGACGACAAGAAAAGCTTCGACATGCTGCAGCGCTCGGAAACCACGGCGGTGTTCCAGCTTGAATCGCGCGGCATGAAAGACCTGATCAAACGTCTGAAGCCCGACTGCTTCGAAGACATGATCGCACTGGTAGCGCTGTTCCGCCCGGGGCCGCTGCAGTCGGGCATGGTAGATAACTTCATCGACCGCAAGCACGGCCGCGAAGAGATCTCCTACCCGGATATCCAGTGGCAGCACGAGTCGCTCAAGCCGGTACTGGAACCGACCTACGGTATCATCCTGTATCAGGAACAGGTGATGCAGATTGCCCAGGTGCTGGCCGGTTACACCCTGGGCGGCGCGGACATGCTGCGTCGTGCGATGGGTAAAAAGAACCCGGTCGAAATGGCCAAGCAGCGCGGCGGCTTTGAAGACGGCGCGAAATCGCGCGGCATCGACGGCGAACTGTCGGTGAAAATCTTCGATCTGGTGGAGAAATTCGCCGGTTACGGCTTTAACAAATCGCACTCCGCCGCCTATGCGCTGGTCTCTTACCAGACGCTGTGGCTGAAGGCGCACTACCCAGCCGAGTTTATGGCGGCGGTAATGACCGCCGATATGGACAACACCGACAAAGTGGTGGGGCTGGTGGACGAATGTTGGCGTATGGGGCTGAAGATCCTGCCGCCGGACATCAACAGCGGCCTTTATCACTTCCACGTTAACGACGACGGCGAGATCGTTTACGGCATCGGCGCCATCAAGGGCGTGGGGGAAGGGCCGATCGAGGCGATTATCGAGGCGCGCAACAGCGGCGAGCAAGGTTACTTCAAAGACCTGTTCGACCTGTGCGCGCGCTCCGACATCAAGAAACTGAACCGCCGCATTCTGGAGAAACTGATCATGTCCGGGGCGTTCGATCGCCTTGGGCCGCACCGCGCCGCGCTGATGAATTCGCTTGGCGATGCGTTGAAAGCGGCGGATCAGCATGCGAAAGCCGAAGCTATCGGCCAGGTGGATATGTTTGGCGTGCTGGCGGAAGCGCCGGAGCAGGTGGAGCAATCCTACGCCAATATCGCGCCCTGGCCGGAGCAGGTGGTGCTGGACGGTGAACGGGAGACGCTGGGGCTGTACCTCACCGGCCACCCGATCACCCAGTACCTGAAGGAGATCGAACGTTACGCCGGTGGCCAGCGTTTGAAAGACATGCACCCGACGGACCGGGGCAAAATGACTACCGCCGTCGGGCTGGTGGTCGCCGCGCGGGTGATGGTGACCAAGCGCGGCAACCGCATCGGCATCTGTACGCTGGATGACCGTTCGGGCCGTCTGGAAGTGATGCTATTCACCGAAGCGTTAGAAAAATACCAGCATTTGTTGGAAAAAGACCGTATCCTTATCGCCAGTGGACAGGTCAGCTTTGATGACTTTAGCGGCGGGCTTAAAATGATGGCCCGCGAGGTAATGGACATCAGTGAAGCCCGGGAAAAATATGCTCGCGGGCTTGCTATCTCGCTGACTGACAGGCAAATTGATGACCAGCTTTTGAACCGTCTCCGTCAGTCGTTGGAACCCCATCGCTCGGGGACGATTCCAGTGCATCTCTACTATCAACGGGAAGATGCGCGAGCCAAGCTGCGTTTTGGCGCAACCTGGCGCGTGACGCCCACCGACCGCTTGTTGATCGACTTGCGGACGTTGGTAGGCAATGAGCAGGTGGACTTGGAATTTGACTAAAATAGGAATGCTATGAGTCTGAATTTTCTTGATTTTGAACAGCCGATTGCAGAGCTGGAAGCGAAAATTGACTCGCTGACTGCAGTCAGCCGTCAAGACGAAAAATTAGATATTAATCTGGACGAAGAGGTTCAGCGCCTGCGTGAAAAGAGCGTTGAGCTGACGCGCAAGATTTTTGCCGATCTTGGGGCTTGGCAGATTGCCCAATTGGCACGCCACCCGCGCCGTCCTTATACCCTGGATTATATCAAACACATCTTTACCGACTTCGAAGAGTTGGCGGGCGATCGCGCTTACGCCGACGACAAAGCGATCGTCGGCGGCATTGCGCGCCTGGATGGCCGCCCGGTGATGATCATCGGGCACCAGAAAGGCCGCGAAACCAAAGAGAAGATCCGCCGCAACTTCGGTATGCCGGCGCCGGAAGGTTACCGTAAGGCGCTGCGCCTGATGGAAATGGCCGCACGCTTCAAGATGCCGCTCATTACCTTTATCGATACCCCGGGCGCTTATCCGGGCGTGGGTGCGGAAGAACGCGGCCAGTCAGAAGCCATCGCGCGCAACCTGCGCGAGATGTCGCGCCTGAACATCCCGGTCATCTGCACCGTCATCGGCGAAGGCGGCTCGGGCGGCGCGCTGGCGATCGGTGTGGGCGACAAGGTGAACATGCTGCAGTACAGCACCTATTCGGTGATTTCGCCGGAAGGCTGCGCCTCCATCCTGTGGAAGAGCGCCGACAAGGCGCCGCTGGCCGCAGAAGCGATGGGTATCACTGCGCCGCGTCTGAAAGAACTGAAGTTGATCGACTCGGTGATCCCGGAGCCGCTGGGTTCCGCGCACCGCGACGTGCCGGCGATGGCGGCCGCGCTGAAAGCGCAGCTGTTGGCCGACCTGAAAGATCTGGACGGTCTGAACGACGAAGAGTTGCTCAACCGTCGCTATCAGCGTCTGATGAACTACGGCTATTGCTGAGTTCTGTTGTTCGCTGCAAGAAACCGCCTTCGGGCGGTTTTTTTTTGGCTACACACCGCCGGATTTTCGTGGTGTTATAGAGACTTGGCCGTTAACTGACAGGAGCTGCCGATGAATATCATCGCCATCATGGGCCCGACGGGCGTCTACTACAAAGATGAGCCGATTCGCGAGCTCCACGCTGCGCTGGCCGCCATGGGATTCCAACTGGTGTATCCTAAAAACAGCGGTGACCTGCTGAAGCTGATCGAAGCCAACGCCCGCATCTGCGGGGTGATCTTCGACTGGGACGACTACAGCCTGGAGCTGTGCAGCGAGATCAACGAGCTGAACGAATACCTGCCGCTGTACGCCTTTATCAATACTCATTCCACCTTCGACGTCAGCCTGCATGAAATGCGCATGGTGCTCTATTTCTTCGAGTACGGTCTGAATGCGGCGGACGATATCGCGCAGCGCATCCAGCAGTACACGGCGGAATACATCGACACCATTACGCCGCCGCTGACCAAGGCGCTGTTCAACTACGTGCGCGAAGGCAAGTACACGTTCTGCACGCCGGGCCACATGGCCGGCACCGCGTTCCAGAAAAGCCCGGTGGGCTGCCTGTTCTATGACTTCTTCGGCGCCAATACCCTGAAGGCCGACATTTCAATTTCGGTCACCGAGCTCGGCTCGCTGCTGGATCACACCGGCCCGCACCTCGAGGCCGAAGAGTATATCGCGCGCACCTTCAACGCCGAGCAGAGCTATCTGGTCACCAACGGCACCTCCACCGCCAACAAGATCGTCGGCATGTATTCGGCGCCGGCGGGCAGCACGGTGCTGATCGACCGTAACTGCCACAAATCGCTGTGCCACCTGCTGATGATGAGCGATATCGTGCCGATCTACCTGCGCCCGCTGCGCAACGCCTACGGCATCCTCGGCGGTATTCCGCAGCGCGAGTTCACCCGCGCCAGCATCGCCGCCCGGGTGCAGGAGACCCAGAACGCCACCTGGCCGGTACACGCGGTGATCACCAATTCCACCTATGACGGCCTGCTGTACAACACCGACTACATCAAGCAGACGCTGGAGGTGCCGTCGATCCACTTCGATTCCGCCTGGGTGCCTTACACCAACTTCCACCCGATTTACGACGGCAAAAGCGGCATGAGCGGCGAGCGGGTGCCCGGTAAGGTGATTTACGAAACCCAGTCGACGCACAAGCTGCTGGCGGCCTTCTCGCAGGCTTCGATGATTCATATCAAGGGCGACTACGACGAAAGCACTTTCAACGAAGCCTACATGATGCACACCACCACTTCGCCGCACTACGGCATCGTGGCGTCGATGGAGACCGCTGCCGCCATGCTGCGCGGCAACCCGGGGCGGCGTTTGATCAACCGTTCGGTGGAGCGCGCGTTGCATTTCCGCCGTGAAGTACAGCGGCTGCGCGAGGAGAGCGACAGCTGGTTCTTCGATATCTGGCAGCCGGAAGAGATCGATGAGGCGCAGTGCTGGCCGCTGGATCCCGACGACAACTGGCACGGTTTCGGCCAGACCGATCGCGATCATATGTATCTCGATCCGATCAAGGTGACGATCCTCACGCCGGGTATGAACGAGCTGGGCGCGCTGGAGGAGGAGGGGATCCCGGCGGCGCTGGTGGCGAAGTACCTCGACGAGCGCGGCATCGTGGTGGAGAAGACTGGGCCGTACAACCTGCTGTTCCTGTTCAGCATCGGCATCGACAAAACCAAGGCGATGAGCCTGCTGCGCGGGCTGACCGATTTCAAGCGCGCCTACGATCTCAACCTGCGGGTGAAGAACATGCTGCCGGATCTGTATGCCGAAGATCCGGATTTTTATCGCCATATGCGCATTCAGGATCTGGCCGCCGGCATCCATCGCCTGATCTGCCAACACGATCTGCCGCGCCTGATGCAGCGGGCGTTCGACGTGCTGCCGGAAATGAAGCTGACGCCGCACCAGATGTTCCAGGAGCAGGTGCGCGGCAATGTGGAAACTTGCGAGCTGGATCAGTTGGTGGGCAAGGTGGCGGCCAATATGATCCTGCCTTATCCGCCGGGCGTGCCGCTGGTGATGCCGGGGGAAATGATCACCGAAGAGAGCCGGGCGGTACTCGATTTCCTGCTGATGCTGTGTTCGATCGGCGAGCGTTACCCCGGCTTTGAAACCGACATCCACGGTGCCAAACTGACGGAAGACGGGCGTTATCTGGTGAAGGTGCTGAAAGCGCCGCAGCCATAATGGCATAAAGCGCCCGGCGGTTTGGCAAGATGCGCCGGGCTTTCTCATTGACGGCATTGCCGCCGCCGGATACCGTGCCCCACCAAAACGAACAGAAGAGGGTTTCTATGCTGGCGTTACGTCAGGTGCATCACATCGCGATCATTGGCGCGGACTACGCTGCCAGCAAGCGTTTTTACTGCGACATTCTCGGGTTTACCCTGCTGAGCGAAGTCTACCGTGCGGAGCGCGACTCCTGGAAAGCGGATCTGGCGCTCAACGGGCAATACACCATCGAGCTGTTTTCTTTCCCTTCGCCGCCGGCCCGGGTCAGCCGCCCGGAGGCTTGCGGCCTGCGCCATCTGGCGTTCAGCGTTGACGATATCGAGCAGGCTATCGCCCATCTGCAGGCGGCTGGCGTCGCTTGTGAACCGCTGCGCGTCGATCCTTACACCCAATCTCGCTTTACCTTTTTCAGCGATCCCGATGGTTTACCGTTAGAATTATACGAGAGTTAACGGCTTAATCGCCTCCCGGCGGCCAC
The DNA here is from genome assembly GCF_059740205.1 of Serratia sp. LTN-2. Lineage (NCBI taxonomy): Bacteria > Pseudomonadati > Pseudomonadota > Gammaproteobacteria > Enterobacterales > Yersiniaceae > Serratia > Serratia sp. LTN-2. The sequence goes on from NZ_JCAXDO010000019.1 coordinate 54,412, forward strand.
AGCCGGGGGCGGTTATGCTATGATCGCGCCCTTGCCCTACATGCCTACAGAGTTATTTCCGCCATGCAAGAGCCTGCTTTTCGCGTCGGGGAGTGGCTGGTTACCCCTGCCGACAACACTATCAGCCGCGACGGCCGCCAAAAAACGCTGGAACCGCGCCTGATCGACATGCTGTGCTATTTCGCCCGGCATCCTGACGTGGTGCTGAGCCGCGACGAGCTGATCGACAATGTCTGGACGCGCAATATCGTCACCAACCACGTGGTGACCCAATGCATTTCAGAACTGCGCAAATACCTGAAAGACGGCGACAGCGACAGTCAGGAATACATTATTACCGTGCCCAAACGCGGTTATAAGTTGGCGGCTTCGGTGATCTGGTGTGAAGAAGGGGAGCCGCAGCCCGCTTTGGCTCAGGCGCCGCAGATCGCGGTGATCATGCATGAGCCGGAAGACGGCAGCGATGATGAAGAGGATACGCCGTATGTGCCGCCGCGCCGGGCAAGCGCGCCGGCTGCTGCGCCCGGCGAGAAGAAGCCGCGTTTTTATCGCCGCTCGACGTTCTGGGTGTGGCTGGCGTTTCTGAGTGCGCTGAGCGTCTGCGTGGCGTTTGTCGGCATCGCCACGCTGTCGCAGCGCGTGCCGGTCTCCAGCATGCCGGTGCTGCTCAACCCGCGCGATATCGATATCCGCATTCAGGGCGGCGAGAGCTGCAGCAACTGGATGCCGCAGCTCTCTTATGTGGTGGGCGTCAGCGAGCTGATTACCGATTCGTTGAACACTTACTCGACCTTCCTGGTGCACGACCAGACCAACTACAACTATTCCGGCCCCAGCAACTCGGGCAAGTCGCTGTATATCGAGTTCGTTAATCAGCGCCACTACCGCGCCCAGCAGTGTTTCCTGTCCGTGCGACTGGTGGATAACGCCGACAGTTCGATCATGTTGGACAAGCGTTACTTCATCACCGCCGATAACCAGCTGAAGATCCAAAGCGACTTCCTCTCCAGCCTGTCCGCGGCGCTGAAACAGCCCTGGCCGCCGCAGCTGGAGCAGCGTCTGGCGCAGCTGTTGCCCGACAACGGACCGCTGTTGCAGCGTTTCTACCAGGCACATCAATTGTTGATCCACGGCGACGCCGATTCGTTGACCCGCGCCAGCGTTCAGTTGAGCGATCTGATTAAAAGCGCGCCGAATTTCCACTACCTGCTGGCGGAAAAAGCGCTGGTGGATGTGCTGCGCAATTCTTATCAACCGTTCGACAGCCAGGCATTGGCGCAATTGCGGGCCGATATCAGCCATCTGGCGACGATCCCCGAATTGAAGAACACGCCGATTATGCAGCAGGTTCTGGCGGTAGATGCCTTGACGCAGGGGCGCATTGACGAAGCGCACCGGGCTATCGATCTGGGGATTGAGCTGCAAATGTCGTGGCTGAACTATGTGCTGTTGGGCAAGGTGTATGAAATGCAGGGGCAGAACCATTTGGCGGCGGACTCTTATATCACTGCCTTCAACCTGCGTCCCGGCGAAGATACATTGCATTGGATCACCAACGGTGTATTCCAGACGTCATTGACCAACGTCGTGCCTTATTTAAATAACTATCAGCGCCAATAATTAACCGATATCACGCCGCCATTATTCTTTGGGGATCATGGCGGCGTTATTTATTGGTGAAGGCATGTTGCATGAATGTATTATTTTGCTGCGCGATATTATCTCTTTTTTGCCGTTTGTTATTCGTTTTTAACCTTTGCATCTTATTGTTTTTAAATGATGTTTATCTTTTCTTTAGCTTACCTTTTTATCTTGATGTGTTAATGAAAAACCTCAAGTTATCATTTGTATGATCATGAGCGTAATCTCACTTTATCTTTAGGACTTTATTCCCGTCGATGGTTAGCATCCTGACTATCAAGCCGGCTCATTAAAATATTTTATTTATGGGTGTGGCTTATAAGAAACGTAAATCAGGAGAAACTGACCATGGCTTCACCCAAGAAAATAGGGCTTATTGCCTGCACCGGCGTCGTCGCCGGTAATATGATGGGGAGCGGGATTGCCTTATTGCCCGCCAACCTGGCGAGTCTCGGATCCATCGCCATCTGGGGATGGGTGATCTCGATTATCGGGGCGATGTCGTTGGCCTATGTGTATGCCCGCCTCGCCACCAAAAACCCGCAGCAGGGCGGCCCTATCGCCTATGCCGGTGAAATTTCTCCGGCCTTCGGTTTCCAGACCGGCGTGCTTTATTACCATGCCAACTGGATCGGTAACCTGGCCATCGGCATTACCGCCGTTTCTTATCTCTCCACCTTCTTCCCGGCGCTGAACAACCCGGTGCCCGCCGGTATTGCCTGTATCGCCATCGTGTGGATCTTCACCTTCGTGAACATGCTGGGCGGGACCTGGGTCAGCCGTTTGACCACCCTGGGCCTGGTGTTGGTGCTGATCCCGGTGATCGTGACCGCCACCATCGGCTGGCACTGGTTTGACGCCGCTACCTACCAGGCTAACTGGAACACCTCCGGCACCACCGACAGCCATGCGGTCATCAAAAGTATCCTGCTGTGCCTGTGGGCGTTCATCGGCGTGGAATCCGCGGCGGTCAGCACCGGCATGGTGAAAAACCCGAAACGCACCGTACCGCTGGCGACCATGCTCGGCACCGGTCTGGCGGGCATCATCTATATCGCCGCCACCCAGGTGATCAGCGGCATGTTCCCGGCGTCTGAAATGGCCGCCAGCGGCGCGCCGTTCGCCATCAGCGCCTCGGCGATTATGGGTAACTGGGCGGCGCCGATGGTTTCTGCCTTCACCGCCTTCGCCTGCCTGACCTCGCTCGGTTCGTGGATGATGCTGGTCGGCCAGGCCGGGGTACGCGCCGCCAACGACGGCAATTTCCCGAAAGTGTACGGCGAGCTGGATAAAAACGGCATTCCGAAGAAAGGCCTGCTGCTGGCCGGTTGCAAAATGACCGCGCTGATGGTGCTGATCACCCTGATGAGCTCCGCCGGCGGCAAAGCGTCCGACCTGTTCGGCGAGCTGACCGGTATCGCGGTGCTGCTGACCATGCTGCCTTACTTCTACTCCTGCGTAGACCTGATCCGCTTTGAAGGGGTCAACGTACGCAACCTGCTGAGCCTGATCGCTTCAGTGTGCGGCTGCGGCTTCTGCTTCATCGCGCTGATGGGCGCCAACTCTTTCGAACTGTCCGGCACCTTTATCATCAGCCTGATTATCCTGATGTTCTACGCCCGGAAAATGAATACCCGCCAGGCTGCCAGCGCAGCGGCGGTCGATGAAAACACCACGGCCAAAGCGCACTGATTCGCGTCCGCTGACCGACTGAATTTACCCAGCCCCTTTCTTTCCGACCTGTCAGCCGCGACGGGAAGGGGCTTGCTTTGCCAGGAGAAATGCATATGAACGTTATCGCCATCATGAATCACATGGGTGTCTACTTCAAAGAAGAGCCTATCCGTGAACTGCATCAGGCGCTGGAAAGTCTGGATTTCCGCATCGTTTACCCTAACGATCGCGAAGACTTGCTGAAACTGATCGAGAACAATGCCCGCTTGTGTGGGGTGATCTTCGACTGGGACAAATACAACCTGGAGCTGTGCGAAGAGATCAGCCAACTGAACGAGTACATGCCGCTGTACGCGTTCGCCAACACCTATTCCACGCTGGACGTCAGCCTGAACGATCTGCGCATGCAGGTGCGCTTCTTCGAATATGCGCTCGGCGCGGCAACCGACATCGCCGCCAAGATCAAACAGAATACCGACGAATATATCGACACCATCCTGCCGCCGCTGACCAAGGCGCTGTTCAAATACGTGCGCGAAGGCAAGTACACCTTCTGTACGCCGGGCCACATGGGCGGCACCGCGTTCCAGAAAAGCCCGGTCGGCAGCCTGTTCTACGATTTCTTCGGCCCGAATACCATGAAGTCGGATATCTCGATTTCGGTGTCCGAGCTGGGATCGCTGCTGGATCACTCCGGCCCGCACAAAGAGGCGGAAGAGTATATTTCTCGCGTGTTCAACGCCGAACGCAGCTACATGGTCACCAACGGCACCTCAACCGCCAACAAGATCGTCGGCATGTACTCGGCGCCGGCGGGCAGCACGGTGCTGATTGACCGTAACTGCCACAAGTCGCTGACTCACCTGATGATGATGAGTGACATCACGCCGATCTACTTCCGCCCGACCCGCAACGCTTACGGCATCCTCGGCGGCATTCCGCAGAGCGAGTTCCAGCGCGCCACCATCGCCAAACGCGTGAAGGACACCCCGAACGCTACCTGGCCGGTGCACGCGGTGATCACCAACTCCACCTATGACGGCTTGCTGTACAACACCGACTTTATCAAGAACACCCTGGACGTGAAATCTATCCACTTTGACTCCGCCTGGGTGCCTTACACCAATTTCCACCCGATCTATAAAGGCAAGTGCGGCATGAGCGGCGGCCGCGTGGAGGGCAAGGTGATCTATGAAACCCAGTCCACCCACAAACTGTTGGCGGCTTTCTCGCAGGCGTCGATGATCCACGTGAAGGGCGACATCAACGAAGAGACCTTCAACGAAGCCTACATGATGCACACTACCACCTCGCCGCACTACGGCATCGTGGCCTCTACCGAAACCGCCGCGGCGATGATGAAAGGCAACGCCGGCAAGCGCCTGATCCACGGCTCTATCGAACGCGCGATCAAGTTCCGTAAAGAGATCAAACGCCTGAAAGTCGAATCCGACGGCTGGTTCTTCGACGTCTGGCAGCCGGAGCATATCGATGAGCCGGAATGCTGGCCGCTGCGTTCCGACAGCGCCTGGCACGGTTTCAAGAACATCGACAATGAACACATGTACCTCGATCCGATCAAGGTCACCATCCTGACGCCGGGGATGAGCAAGGAAGGCGAGATGCAGCCGTTCGGCATCCCGGCCAGCATCGTGGCGAAATACCTCGATGAACGCGGCATCATCGTCGAGAAAACCGGGCCGTACAACCTGTTGTTCCTGTTCAGCATCGGCATCGACAAAACCAAGGCGCTCAGCCTGCTGCGCGCGATGACCGACTTCAAACGCTCGTTCGATCTGAACCTGCGGGTGAAAAACATGCTGCCTTCGCTGTATCAGGAAGCGCCTGATTTCTATGAAAACATGCGCATTCAGGATCTGGCGCAGAACATTCACCGCCTGGTGGAACAACACAACCTGCCGGATCTGATGTACCGCGCGTTCGAAGTGCTGCCAACCATGGTGATGAACCCGTACCAGGCGTTCCAGAAAGAGCTGCACGGCGAAGTGGAAGAGGTCTATCTGGAGGACATGGTCGGCAAGGTCAACGCCAATATGATCCTGCCATACCCACCGGGCGTGCCGTTGGTGATGCCGGGCGAAATGCTGACCGAGGAGAGCCGGCCGGTGCTTGAGTTCTTGCAGATGCTGTGCGAAATCGGCGCGCATTATCCGGGCTTTGAAACCGACATTCACGGCGCCTATCGTCAGGCGGACGGACGTTATCGGGTGAAAGTGCTGAAGGCGAAATAACCGCAGCCAAAAACAGGGGAGGCGCTCGCGCTTCCCCTTTGTCGTTCACCGACTGATGGGAGACCAACATGAAAACACCCTCACAGCCGCGCGCAATCTACTATGTCGTAGCGATACAAATTTGGGAATATTTCAGCTTTTACGGCATGCGTGCGTTACTGATTCTCTATCTGACCCACCAACTCGGCTATACCGACAGCCGCGCCATCGATCTCTACAGCGCTTACGCTTCGTTAGTTTACGTCACTCCTATTTTGGGCGGCTGGCTCGCCGACCGCCTGCTGGGCAACCGCGTCGCGGTGATCGCCGGCGCGGCGCTGATGACCCTGGGGCATATCGTGCTCGGCCTGAGCGCGGTCTCCGCCCAGTCGCTCTATCTGGCGCTGGCGATCATCATCTGCGGTTACGGCCTGTTCAAATCCAATATCAGCTGCCTGCTGGGCGAGCTGTACCCGGCGCAGGACTCGCGCCGCGAGGGAGGCTTCTCGCTGCTGTACGCCGCCGGTAACGTCGGATCTATTTTGGCGCCGATCGCCTGTGGGTTGGCGGCCGAGCGCTATGGCTGGCACGTCGGCTTTGCGTTGGCCGGGATCGGCATGTTCGCCGGCCTGGTGATCTTCCTGCTGGGCGGGCGTCATTTCCGCCACACTCGCGGCGTGAATGCACCGCTGATGCGCGCCAGAAGCCTGGGTTTGCCGCACTGGGGCTGGCTGTTGGCGGCGTTGCTGGCATCGCCGCTGTTCTTCACGCTGTTGTTTGTGCGCGACTGGGCCGGTTATTTGCTCGGGCTGGTGTGCGTGGCGGCGGTGGTGCTGGTGGCGCGTATTATGCTGCGAGCGGACGCCGGCCAGCGCCGGGGCCTGTGGCAGATCGTTGCGCTGATGCTGCTGGGTACGCTGTTCTGGGCCTTTGCCCAGCAGGGTGGCAGCTCCATCAGCCTGTTTATCGATCACTTCGTCGATCGGCGCTGGTTCGGCTGGACGGTGCCGACCGCGCTGTTCCAGTCGGTTAACGCCTGCGCGGTGATGCTGGGCGGCGTGGCGCTGGCGTGGCTGGCTAGCGGCGATGGCGCGGGCGATCGCACGCTGCGCATCTGGTGCAAGTTCGCCTTTGGCCTGCTGCTGATCGGCGTCGGCTTTACGCTGATGGCGCTCAATACGCGGCTGCACGGGCCGGGATCGATGGGGCTGATGATCGCCGGCCTGGCGGTGATGGGCTTCGCCGAACTGTTTATCGATCCGGTGGCGATGGCGCAGATCACCCGGCTGAACATTCCCGGCGCCACCGGGGTGTTGACCGGCATCTATATGCTGGCGACCGGCTCGATAGCCAACTATCTGGCGGGCATTATCGCCAATCAGACCGCCGAGGATCATATCGAAGGGGCGGCGATGCAGGCGTATGGCCGCATTTTCGCTCAGATCGGCTGGGGAGCTGCCGGGTGCGCGCTGGCGGTGATCGCGGTGCTGGGCGGCTGGTGGCTGCTGACGCGACGCCAGGCCCGGACGGTTAATGCTTGATTGATGACGGTAGGCGGAGTTAACGTGCAGCTATGTAGAAGTGACAAAGCCTACCGATGGATACTGATCAATTAACGACGCTGGTGGCGGACCAGCTGGGCGCGCAGCAGCGGCTGCTGGTGGCGTTCAGCGGCGGTCTGGACTCCAGCGTGCTGCTGCATCTGCTGGCGGCATTGCGCCGCCAACGTCCGGCGCTGCAGCTGCGTGCATTGCACGTGCACCACGGCCTGAGCGCTTTCGCCGACCGCTGGGTGAAGCATTGCCGCCGCCGCTGCGCCGACTGGCAGGTGCCGCTGACGGTGACGCACGTGCAGGTGGACGCCCGCCAGGGCGGCATCGAAGCGGCGGCGCGTGCGGCGCGCTATGCCGCCTTCAGCGCCGCCCTGGCGGAGGGCGAAGCGCTGCTTACCGCTCAACACCTTGACGATCAAAGCGAAACTTTCCTGTTGGCGCTCAAGCGCGGCAGCGGGCCGGCGGGATTGTCGGCGATGGCGGCGCGCACCACGTTGGGCGAGCATCTGTTGTTGCGGCCATTGCTGGGCTGTTCGCGCCAGACGCTGGAAAGCTATGCGCAGCGCCACGCCTTAAGCTGGATCGATGACGACAGCAATCAGGACACGCGCTTCGATCGCAATTTCCTGCGTTTGCAGGTTTTGCCGCAGCTCAACCAGCGCTGGCCGCACTTCGCTTCGGCGGTGGCGCGCAGCGCCAGCCTGTGCGCCGAGCAGGAGCAGCTGTTGGACGAACTGCTGGCGGAACCGCTGCAAAGCCTGTTGGCGGCAGATCGCTCATTGGCGATCGACGGTCTGACGGACTGTTCTCCGGTACGGCGTTTCGCCTTGCTGCGGCGCTGGATCGCGTTGTTTAACGTCACTATGCCGGCGCGTGAGCAGCTACAGCGCCTGTGGGAGGAGGTGGCGCTCAGCCGGGAAGACGCTGAACCGCAGCTGCAGCTCGGCGCCTATCAGATCCGCCGTTTCCGTGGCCGACTGCACCTGCTGCCGCCGCTGGCGACGCTGCGCGGTGTGCATCTGCCCTGGCGGCCTGACGAGCCACTGGCGTTGCCGGACGGGCTGGGGCGCCTGATCGCCGGCGAGGGCGAACTGGCGCTGCGCGCGCCGCAGCCAGCGCAGCGGATCAGCATTCGTTTCGGCGGCGTGCAGGGCACCGTGCGCATCGTAGGGCGCTCCCATTCGCGACCGATAAAAAAACTGTGGCAGGAGCTGGGGATTCCTCCCTGGCAGCGTGATCGCATCCCGTTGATTTATTATGATGAGCAGCTGATCGCCGCCCTGGGCACATTCGTCTGTGAGGCGGGGCAAGTGGCGGAAGACGAACGCCCGTGGCGACTGCGCTGGGAAAAAAATCATAATCGTGAGGAGCAATGATGAAGTTTGTGGGGATCACGCTGTTGGCCGCCGGCCTGTTCAGCCTGCCGGCATTGGCGGCGGGGGATGCGGCCGCCGGTCAGGCGAAAGCCGCTGCCTGCGCGGCTTGCCACGGCGCACAGGGCAAGGTGACGGTGCCGATGTACCCGAATTTGGCCGGGCAGAACGCCATGTACCTGCAGCACGCGCTGCAGGCGTACAAGAAAGGAGAGCGCAACGGCGGCCAGGCCGAGGTGATGAAGGCCTATGTGTCCGGCCTGTCGGAGGATGATATCGCCGATCTGGCGGCCTATTACGCCAGCCTGAAGCCATAAATGACGAGGGCAGCCGGTAGGCTGCCCTGTTGGGATGGGGTTACCGCTGCTCAGTCTGACAGACTGACGACCACGGTACCGATTTCCGGATGACTGAAACTGCTGATATGGTCCAGACGCAGGTCGCGCTGCTGGCCGTTCTGCTCGATGGTCAGATACTCAACGCGTTTCTTTTGCAGCAGGTCGATCGCCTTGGCCTCGATCACTTCTCCGTCGCGTAACTCCAGCTTCAGAATAAGTTTATGCTGACAGGCGAGTTCCAGGTTGTCGTAGTCATCGCAATTGATGGGTTGGTACTCATCATTCATCAACATAGTCGCTCACCAATAAGTTAGCGGCGGCAAAGGCCGCCTGTTCCCTAACGGAGGACGGTAGCGCGTCGTTCGCTGCGACATCGTCCAATGCCTTTAACGCACAAGCCAGCGCATCAGGCACGTAGCCAAGATCTCCACTGCCAATCTCGGCGTAAGTACGGCGTACTAACTCACAGTATTGTTGCACAGTTTCCTCCCTTAAGAACCTCTGCATCATCAAGACCGCTCTCGCGATGAGGCGCAGGCTCTCGGAGTTTTATCCTATCCTAGACGACTATAGCACAGCTGTTATGGAGTTATCAGCACCCCGACACGCCTTTCGCTCTGCGCCGGGCCGGGCTGCGCTGGCGGCGTTCGGCCCTGATCAAGTACACTGTCGCCGGATAATTACGAGGTCACCCATGGCGCTGAAAGCAACCATTTATAAAGCCGCGGTCAATATCGCTGATATGGATCGTCATTTCTACCACGACGCCGCGCTGACGCTGGCGCAACACCCGTCCGAAAACGAACAGCGCATGATGCTGCGCCTGCTGGCCTGGATCTGCCATGCCGACGAACGGTTGGTGTTCACCAAAGGGCTGAGCGCCGACGACGAGCCGGAGATCTGGCAGCGCAACGACCATAACGGGCTGGAAATGTGGATCGAGATGGGGTTGCCCGACGAGAAGCGCATTCGCAAGGCCTGCAACCAGTCACCGCGCGTGGTGTTGTACGCTTACGGCGAGCGCGCCGCGCACGTTTGGTGGCAGGCGATGCAGGGCAAAGTGGCCGGTTACAAGAACCTGAGCGTACGCTTCCTCGACGACGATCAGCTGGCACGGCTGACGGCGCTGGCCAGCCGCACCATGACGCTGCAGGCGACGCTGCAAGAGGGAACTATTTGGCTGTCCGATGCTCAGAATAGTCTGGAAATCCAGTTTGCCGAGTGGCAGCAGGCGCAGGTGTGACCGGTGCTGGAACTGTCAAGAAACGTAGCCATACCGGATAATGAGCTGGAATTGACGGCGATCCGCGCGCAGGGCGCGGGCGGTCAGCACGTGAACAAAACCTCAACGGCGATCCATTTGCGCTTTGACATCCGGGCATCCAGCCTGCCAGAGTATTATAAGGAAAGGCTGCTGGCGCTGAATCACCATTTAATTACTGCCGATGGCGTGGTGATTATCAAGGCGCAAGAGTATCGCAGTCAGGAATTGAATCGCGAAGCGGCGTTGGCCAGGCTGGTCGCGTTGATTCAGCAGGCGATGGTGGTGGAAAAAACGCGCAAGGCGACCAAGCCGACGAAAGGAGCGAAACTGCGTCGCCTGGAAGGCAAGACGCGCAAAGGCGCCACCAAGGCGCTGCGTGGCAAGGTTCGCACTTAGGAATACATGAACACAGTAGGAGAATAACTGTGAAGAAAATTACGATAGCCCTGTTCTTGGCGGCAGGCGCACTCTCGTTGTTGGGATGCAACAATCATTATCAGCCGAAGGAACAACCGCTGCAGGCGATGCCGCAGAGTTATCAAGGGGTGTTGCCTTGCGCCGATTGCGGCGGTCTGGATACGGCGCTGTTCCTGGATGAAGACGGTACTTTTGTGCTGCAGGAAACCTATCGCGGCAGCAAAGACGGCGATCAGACCTTTGCCGACTACGGCAAATGGGCGCGCACCGCGGATAAGCTGGTGCTGATCGACAGCACCGGCGAGAAACGCTACTTCCGTCCGGTGGGCAAGAGCCTGGAAATGCTGGACCGCAGCGGCGCGCCGATCGAGTCCAAGCTGAATTACCGTCTGGAGCCGGTCGAAAAGCCGTTGCCTAAAACCCCGATGGTGATGAAAGGCAGCTACAGCTATATGGCCGACGCGGCGGTGTTCAAAGATTGCGCCACCGGCATCACTTTCCCGGTGGATAACAACATCGCGCTGGAGCAAGGTTACGCCAAGGCCAATAAGACTGCCGGCGAGCCGGTGTTCCTGACCTTCAACGCGCACTTCAGCGTGCAGCCGTCGATGGAAGAGGGGCAGATTGAAAAAGCGGTGGTGCCGGACGGCAAGATCGCGTTCGACCGCAGCAAAAGCTGCAGCAGCAAGTAACGCGTTTCGGATATAAAAAAACCCGCCTAGGCGGGTTTTTTATTCTCTGGCGATCGGCGCTTAGCGTTTGATCTGGCCCAGCAGGAAATCAACGATTTCGCCGGTTTTGATCATTTGCTTCTCGCCGACGCGGCGGTTCTTGTACTCGATCTCTTCGTTATCGAGGTTACGGTCGCCGATAACGATAGAGTGCGGCACGCCGATCAGTTCCATATCCGCGAACATCACGCCCGGACGCTCTTTGCGGTCATCGAGGATCACATCGATGCCGTGGGAGCGCAGGGTGTTGTACAGCTCTTCCGCCAGCGCCTGCACGCGGAATGACTTGTGCATGTTCATCGGCAGGATCGCCACCTGGAACGGCGCGATGGCGTCCGGCCAGATGATGCCGCGTTCGTCGTGGTTCTGCTCGATGGCGGCAGCCACGACGCGCGTGACCCCGATGCCGTAGCAACCCATGGTCAGCACCTGGTTGCGGCCGTCTTCACCCTGCACGGTCGCTTTCATCGCTTCCGAGTACTTGGTGCCGAGCTGGAAGATATGGCCCACTTCGATGCCGCGTTTGATCAGCAGCGTACCCTGACCGTCCGGGCTGGCGTCGCCTTCCACCACGTTACGGATATCGGCCACCTGCGGCAGCGGCAGATCGCGCTCCCAGTTGATGCCGAAGTAGTGTTTGCCGTCAACGTTGGCACCGGCGCCGAAATCGCTCATCGCCGCTACGCTGCGATCGGCAACCACCGGCATCGGCAGCTTGACTGGGCCAAGCGAGCCTGGGCCGGCACCGACGATGGCGCGGATCTCTTCTTCGGTGGCGAAGGTCAGCGGCGAGGCAACCTGCGCCAGCTTCTCGGCCTTGACTTCGTTCAGCTCGTGATCGCCGCGCACCAGCAGGGCGACCAGCTTGTGGCCGCTCTCTTCGGTGGCGCGAACCATCAGCGTCTTCACGGTTTTTTCCACCGGCAGCTGGAATTGCTCGACCAGCTCGGCGATGGTTTTGGCGTTCGGCGTATCCACCAGGCGCAGCTCTTCGCTGGCTGCGGCGCGCGGCTCTGCCGGAGCGACCGCTTCCGCCAGCTCGATGTTAGCGGCGAAATCGGAGCCGGTGGAGAACACGATATCGTCTTCACCGCTCTGCGCCAGCACCTGGAATTCGTGCGAGGCGCTGCCGCCGATCGAGCCGGTATCCGCCTGCACCGGACGGAAATCCAGGCCCATGCGGCTGAAGATTTTGCTGTACGCTTCGTACATTGCGTCGTAAGTCTCCTGCAGAGACTCCTGTGAGGTGTGGAAGGAGTAGGCATCCTTCATCAGGAACTCACGGGAACGCATCACGCCGAAACGCGGGCGCACTTCATCACGGAACTTGGTCTGGATCTGGAAGAAGTTCAGCGGCAGCTGTTTGTACGAACTGATCTCGTTGCGGATCAGATCGGTGATCACTTCTTCATGCGTCGGGCCCAGTACGAACGGACGATCGCCGCGGTCGACGAAGCGCAGCAGCTCGGGGCCGTATTGCTCCCAACGGCCGCTTTCCTGCCACAGATCGGCAGGCTGAACCACCGGCATGGAAACTTCGATCGCGTTAGCATTGTTCATTTCTTCGCGAACGATGTTTTCAACCTTTTTCAGAACGCGCAGGCCGGTCGGCAGCCAGGTGTAAAGACCGGAGGCCAGCTTGCGGATCATCCCGGCGCGCAGCATCAGCTGGTGGCTGATCACTTCGGCGTCGGCAGGTGTCTCCTTCAAAGTGGAGAGCAGATATTGGCTAGTACGCATGGTGTTTTGGTTCCGTTAGAACTGCAAATTGCATCGGGCTGCCAGAGTGGCGGCCAAAAAGTGATTTAGTTTACCAGCGCGAGCGGGTCGCCAAAAGAGAGGCGGCGGAATTTTAACGCGGGTCGAGCGACAGCACTTCGGTGTGACCGTCCACGACGCGCCAGCGCACGTTGAAATCCAGCAGCCAGACGGCGTAATCCCGTTCGACGTCCTCTCCTTTACGATAGGCGGGACGGGGATCTTGCGCCAGCACCTGGCTGATAAAACGCCTTAAATGCGGATAGTGCGCCTGATGTTGCTGCAGCTGCTGCTCGGCCTGCGGCGCAAAACGCACCGGCATATCGCCGGCGGGCGCGGCCTGGGCAAAACCGGCGCGGGCCTGCGGCTGGCTCTCGGCGAACGGCAGATAAGGCTTGATGTCCACCACCGGGGTGCCGTCGACCAGATCGAGGCTGCCCAGCTCGAGCGCCACTTCGCCGTTTTTTACCCGCACGCCTTTCAGTTCAATGAGGGACATGCCGAGCGGATTGGGGCGAAAGGTGGAGCGAGTGGCGAACACGCCCATACGGGCATTGCCGCCCAGGCGCGGTGGGCGCACCGTTGGCCGCCAGCCGCCCTCCATGGTTTGATGGAAGATGAACATCACCCACAGATGGCTGAAATCGCTGAGGCCTCGCACCGCTTCCGCCTGGTTGTAGGGCGGCAGCAGCAGCAGTTCACCGCCGCCGTCTTCGACCAGCCCCGGTTGGCGGGGAACGGCGAATTTTTCTTTATACGGCGAGTGGATCACGCCGATCTGCTCGAAAACGAATTCGGTCATTTGGACGAGACGTTAAGCGCCGAGCCCTGACAAACGGCCTGCTGATAGCAACCGGCGACGCCGCTGACAATCTGGCAGTCGTGCAGCAGCACGGCGTTGGCCTTCATGTAAGACGCACGGATTTGCATGCGTTTACGGGCGGTGGCCAGATTTGGTGGAGAGTCTTGCACGGTGGTTTGGCACGATTCGCCGGACACTTCACCCAGATCGCGGAACGGCTTGCCCACGAGTTCTTCTGCACTTTTATACAGTTTTACCGGAGCGGGGCGGGCGGCCGGCGTGGTTTTGGCCGGAGCGGTGGTGGTCGGCTTGCTGGTGCTGCTTGTTGAGGATGGCGCGATACGCTGCGATGAACATCCGGCCAGCGCGAGCGCTAACAAACAGAGAGGTAAAACACGCATTGAGATTCCTCTGCCTTAATGAAAGTGGCGCTATTGAAGCAAGCTATGGCGGAAATAACAAGACGGGCCTTGGCCCGTCTTGCAATTATAGGAATAAAATGGGTGAATAAGCGCTTACCAGCCTTTCACCGCTCCGCCGTTGAAGATTTTGTTGGCGGCTGCGTCAACTTCGTCAGACTGATAGGCCTGAACGAATTTCTTCACGTTTTCCGCATCTTTGTTATCTTCGCGCGCAACCAGCAGGTTGACGTAAGGCGAGTCTTTATCTTCCACGAACAGACCGTCTTTCGCCGGCGTCAGGCCGATCTGGCTGGCGTAGGTGGTGTTGATCACCGCCAGCGCGATCTGCTGATCGTCCAGAGAACGCGGCAGCTGAGGCGCTTCCAGCTCAACCAGCTTCAGGTTTTTCGGGTTCTCGGTCACGTCCAGCACGGTCGGCAGCAGGCCAACGCCGTCTTTCAGCTTGATCAGACCGACTTTCTGCAGCAGCAGCAGCGAACGGCCCAGGTTGGTCGGATCGTTAGGCAGCGCGATCTGCGAACCTTCTTTCAGCTCGTCCAGCGATTTGATTTTCTTGGAGTAACCGGCGATCGGGTAAACGAAGGTGTTGCCGACCGGCACCAGCTTGTAACCGCGGTCTTTGATCTGCTGGTCCAGATAAGGCTTGTGCTGGAAGGCGTTCAGATCGATATCGCCTTTGCTCAGCGCTTCGTTAGGCAGCACGTAGTCGTTGAAGGTCACCAGCTCGACGTCCAGACCGTATTTCTCTTTCGCCACTTTCTGCGCCACTTCGGCGACTTGCTGCTCAGCACCGACGATCACACCGACTTTGATGTGGTTTGGATTCTTTTCATCCTGGCCGCAGCCCGTCAGAGCCAGAGTGCCGATCAGTGCGCCAATTGCCGCGATGGATTTAAATTTTAACGACATATCCCTTCCTCATTAGACTCGCATTAATATGCTGTGAAACTATTTATGGGTAACGGCTTTGACGATGCGATCGCCGCAGAACTGGATCAGATAAACCAAAACTACCAGTAATACTAATACGGTATTCATCACTGTGGCGTTATAACCGATATAACCGTATTGGTAACCGATTTGCCCCAGGCCGCCGGCGCCGACAGCGCCGCCCATGGCCGAGTAACCCACCAGAGTGATCAGGGTGATGGTCGCGGCGTTAACCAGGCCCGGCAGGGCTTCCGGCAGCAACACTTTCTTGATGATCTGCATCGGCGTGGCGCCCATGGCGCGCGCGGCTTCCACCAGGCCGGACGGGATTTCCAGCAGGGCGTTTTCCACCATGCGCGCGATGAACGGCGCGGCGCCCACGGTCAACGGCACGATGGCCGCCTGCAGACCGATCGAGGTGCCGACGATCATGCGGGTAAACGGAATCATCCAAACCAGCAGGATAATGAACGGGATGGAACGGAAGATGTTCACCAGCCCGGACAAAATTTTATACAGCGAATTGTTGGCGATGATCTGCCCCGGGCGGGTGACATACAACAGCACGCCTACCGGCAGGCCGAGCACGAAACCGAAGAAGCCGGAGACAAAGGTCATCATGACGGTTTCCCATACGCCACGCGCCATCAACCACATCATTGCCTCAGACATAACCCAGAACCTCTACTTTTACCTGATTTTCTTGCAGGAACTTAATCGTCGCCAGCGCGTCTTCGTCGCTGCCGTGCAGCTCCGCCAGCATCACGCCGAATTTCACGCCGCCGGCATAATCCATCTGGGCGCTGATAATGTTGTTGTTCACGTTGAAGCGGCGAGCGGCTTCAGACAGCAGCGGCGCATCGACCGACTGGCCGGTGAACTCCAGACGCAGCAGCGGCTGGCGGCCGCCCTGACGCTCCGGCGACAGGCGCGCGGCGTAGTCGTCCGGGATATCCAGATGCAGCGTGGACTGAATGAACTGTTGGGCCAGCGGGGTTTTCGGGTGTGAGAACACTTCGCTGACGCTGTCTTTTTCGATCAGCTGCCCCTGGCTGATGACCGCGACCTGGTCGCAGATGCGTTTCACCACGTCCATTTCGTGGGTGATCAGCAGAATGGTCAGGCCCAGGCGGCGGTTGATGTCTTTCAGCAGTTCCAGGATGGAACGGGTGGTGGCCGGATCCAGCGCGCTGGTGGCTTCGTCGCACAGCAGCACTTTAGGGTTGCTGGCCAGCGCACGGGCGATCGCCACGCGCTGTTTCTGGCCGCCGGACAGGTTGGCCGGGTAGGCGTCGTGTTTGTCCGCCAGGCCAACCAGCTCCAGCAGTTCGGTCACGCGTTTCTTGATCTCGGCGCGCGGCGTATTGTCCAGCTCCAGCGGCAGCGCCACGTTACCGAACACCGTGCGGGAAGAGAGCAGGTTGAAGTGCTGGAAGATCATGCCGATTTGGCGGCGGGCGCGCGTCAGTTCGCTTTCCGACAGGGACGTCAGATCCTGGCCATCGACCAGTACCTGGCCGGAAGTGGGGCGCTCAAGCATGTTAGCGCAGCGGATCAGCGTGCTTTTGCCGGCACCGGAAGACCCGATAACGCCATAGATTTGCCCGGCAGGGACGTGAAGGGTCACGTCAGAGAGCGCGGTAATGGTGCGCGAACCCTGCTGGAACACTTTAGTGATGTTAGAAAGTTTAATCATATTCTTCTTATTTTAGCGTGGTTGCCCGTGGCTAGATAAAAGTAAACCTCGGCGTGGAACCAAGGTATGGATCAGATGTTAAGGCGTCTAGACGTCTAAGTCAACGACCAACGACGTTCTCCGGCGTTCTCAGCGTGGGGTAAAACATGCGATACTGTCAGCGTATACAGGCCCTCAGGAGCAAAGCGGTGACACAAAGCGTTCCAGCAATTTTTCTCGATCGTGACGGTACGATTAATGTTGACCATGGTTATGTCCATGAAATCGACAACTTCCACTTTATCGACGGCGTGATTGACGCCTGTCGCGAACTCAAAAAGATGGGCTTCGCGCTGGTGATGGTGACCAATCAGTCCGGCATTGCGCGCGGCAAGTTCAGCGAAGACCAGTTTATGTACCTGACCGAGTGGATGGATTGGTCGCTGGCCGATCGCGACGTTGACTTCGACGGCATCTATTTCTGCCCGCATCATCCGGAGGCGGTAGTAGAAGAGTATCGTCAGGTGTGCGACTGCCGTAAACCGCAGCCGGGCATGCTGCTGCAAGCGCAGCAGGAATTGAACATCGATATGGCCGCTTCTTATATGGTGGGCGATAAACCGGAAGACATGCAGGCGGCGATCGCGGCCGGCGTCGGCACCAAGGTGCTGGTGCGTACCGGCAAGCCGGTGACGGAGCAGGGCGAAAAGTTGGCCGATTGGGTGCTAAATAGCCTGGCGGACCTGCCGGCAGCCATCAAAAAGCGGGTTTAATAGGCGTTACGAATGAATAGTGAGCGGTCAGATAAAAAAAGCATATTATCGCTTGTCATTCTGAACCGGCTCCCTATAATGCGCCTCCATCGACACGGCGCAAGTGATTCACTTCACACAGCGGCCGGGAAGAAAGAGAAAAAATCCTGAAAATTAGGGTTGACTCTGAAAGAGGAAAGCGTAATATACGCCACCTCGAGTTAGCAAGCGAAAGCGCCTAACTCACTGCTCTTTAACAATTTATCAGACAAT
>NZ_JCAXDO010000002.1:0-32018 GCF_059740205.1 Serratia sp. LTN-2
TTGGAGCGGGAAACGAGGCTCGAACTCGCGACCTCAACCTTGGCAAGGTTGCGCTCTACCAACTGAGCTATTCCCGCATTACCAGAACTGACTGATTTCTTTGCTATCTTTCGGCAATTCATCGTTGTCGTCTGATGCGATGCATTCTACTTACCTGACGTGATGAGTCAATAAAATTGTTGGCCCATCACGATCGTTTGCCGCTTTTTGCAGCGTATCGATCACGGTTCCAGCAGATCGTTGCGCGCTGCGTTCAAATATTGGAACATCGACCAGAAAGTCAGCACCGCCGCGATATACAGCAAACCGAACGCCACATACTCGACGGAACGATCCGGGCGCCACAGCAAGCCCACCAGCGACATCATCTGCGCCATGGTTTTCACTTTGCCGATCCAGGACACCGCCACGCTGCTGCGTTTGCCGATCTCCGCCATCCACTCGCGCAGCGACGAAATGATGATTTCACGGGCGATCATGGTCGCCGCCGGCAGCGTGATCCACCAGCTGTGGTAGTGCTCCGCCACCAGCACCAGCGCCACCGCCACCATGACTTTGTCCGCGACCGGATCCAGGAACGCCCCGAAGCGCGTCGTTTGTTTCCAGCGGCGTGCCAGAAAGCCGTCAAACCAGTCGGTGACAGCGGCAAACACAAAGATAACGGCGCATACCATCGGAGCCCAGCTGAACGGCAGATAAAACGCCAGCACAAAGAATGGGATCAGAACTACGCGAAACAGGGTAAGCCAAGTCGGTATATTCAATTGCATAATGCTACGGTAACTATCTGGCTAGAGTGGAAATTAAGAGTATGTTGCTACATTGCCCTCAGTGTTTCAATGCATTGTAGATCTTTTCTGCCAATGCTTGTGAAATACCCGGCACTTTTGCAATTTCCTCCACGCTGGCGTTCAACAAAGGTTGCAGTCCGCCCATATACTTCAACAGCACCTGGCGCCGTTTCGGCCCTACGCCCTCAATCAGCTCCAGTGCGCTGGTATTTCTGACTTTCGCTCTTCTCTGCCGGTGACCGGTAATCGCATGATTGTGTGAATCATCGCGGATGTGTTGGATCACATGCAGCGCCGGCGAATCCGGCGGCAGCGAAATCCCCTCGCCTTCCGGCACGAAGAACAACGTCTCTAATCCGGCCTTGCGATCCGCGCCTTTGGCGATGCCGATCAGCAGCGGTTTGTTCTTGTCCCAGGTCACATTCAGCGATTTGAACACCTCGATCGCCATGCCAAGCTGCCCTTTGCCGCCGTCGATGAAAATGACATCCGGGATCTTCTTCTCTTCCAGCGCTTTGCCGTAGCGGCGCTTCAGCACCTGCGTCATCGCCGCATAATCATCGCCGGGTGTAATGCCGCTAATATTGTAGCGCCGATATTCCGCGCGCACCGGACCATTACCGTCAAACACCACGCACGAGGCCACAGTTTGCTCCCCCATGGTATGGCTGATGTCGAAGCACTCCATACGGTTGATTTCCGTCAGGTTCAGCACTTTGGCCAATTCAGCCAGCCGCTGATGGATCGTCGACTGCTGTGACAGCTTGGTGGTCAACGCCGTTGCCGCATTGGTGCGCGCCAGCTTCAGATAACGAGCGCGGTCACCGCGCGGTTTGCTTTGGATCTGGATTTTTCGCCCCGCCAACTCGGAGAGCGATTCTGCGAGCAGATCTTTTTCCGGCAAGCTGAAATCCAGCAGGATCTCGCCGGGCAGCGTGCGCGCCTGGCTGCCCTGCAGATAAAATTGGCCGACGAAGGTTTGCACGACTTCGCCCATATCCGTGCCGCCCGGTACCTTAGGGAAATAGCTGCGGCTGCCCAGCACCTTGCCCTGACGGATGAACAACACATGCAGGCAAGCCATACCGGCGTCGAACGCCACGCCGATCACGTCCAGATCGTCGCTATCGCCCGACACGAACTGCCGTTCGGTGACGCGGCGCACGGCCTGAATTTGATCGCGAATGCGCGCCGCCTCTTCGAAATTCAGCAGCTTGCTGGCTTCTTCCATGCGCGCAATCAGCTGGTGCAACACCTGCTGATCCTTACCTGAAAGGAACAGCCGCACATAATCCACCTGTTGCCGGTACTCTTCTTCGCTCACCAGGCCGGCGACGCAAGGCCCCAGGCAGCGGCCAATCTGATACTGCAGGCACGGCCGCGACCGGTTGCGATACACGCTGTTTTCGCACTGACGGATCGGGAACAGCTTCTGCAGCAACGCCAGCGTTTCGCGCACGGCGTAAGAATTGGGAAAAGGACCGAAATATTCGCCCTTGGCGTGTTTGGCGCCGCGATGCACCGCCAAACGGGGATGGGTATCCGCACTGAGAAAAATCAGCGGATAAGATTTATCGTCTCGCAAAAGAACATTATATCGCGGTTGGTACAATTTAATGTAGTTATGTTCCAACAGCAGCGCTTCGGTTTCGGTATGGGTAACCGTTACGTCTATTTGCGCGATATTTTTAACCAGCGTCTCGGTTTTACGGCTGCTGACCTGCTGCCGAAAATAGCTGGCGAGACGTTTTTTCAGGTCTTTGGCTTTACCGACGTAGATCACCGTGCCCGTGGCGTCGTACATACGGTAGACGCCGGGCTGGCTGGTGACGGTACTCAGGAAGGCTTTGGCATCGAAACGATCATTCACTGCTTAACAACGTCTCCGCATTGAACAATCCATGTCGGATGGCCAGGTGGGTCAGTTCGACGTCGCCGCTGATATTCAGCTTACTGAACATACGGTAACGGTAGCTGTTCACCGTTTTCGGGCTGAGACTCAATTGCTCCGAGATCTCATTCACTTTTTTGCCTTTGGTGATCATCAACATGATCTGCAGCTCGCGCTCAGACAGGCAGCTGAACGGCGTTTCAGCCTGCGGCTCCAGCTGGCTAAGAGCCATTTGCTGGGCGATATCAGACGCGATATAGCGCTGCCCCGCATGCACGGAACGCAAGGCGTTAACCACTTCCTGCGGCGCGGCGCCCTTGCTCAGATAGCCGGCGGCACCTGCCTGCATCACCTTCGCGGGCAAGGGATTTTCAGTATGGATAGTCAACATGATGACTTTGACGTCGGGTGCATAGCGCACAATCTTGCGCGTGGCTTCCAGCCCGCCAATGCCCGGCATATTCATGTCCATCAGCACGATATCGACAGCGTTGCCACGGCACCATTTAACGGCGTCTTCACCGCACTGGGCCTCACCGACAACTTTTATACCTTTGATATCTTCAAGAATGCGTCGTATCCCTGCGCGCACCAGTTCGTGGTCATCAACAAGAAGAACGCTAATCAAGGAAAAATCTCCAAAAAAAGGGAGTAACGCAATCAGCCTCTGTTTTCGCCAGAGATATTACTTGTTTTTCAGACAAGAATGAACACAGATTAATACATACTGCCGAATAACTTTGCGGAGCAGAGCTGATTTTTCAATTTTAGCCGTCTATGCCGCCGATAAATCGTCACGCGGGGAAACATTGGCCGGATAAAATAATTTCGCTGCGCCGCATACAGGATAGCCTGACAATCATGCCGCAAGGGGAAATCTGTGTAAGCAATCACGACATGAATAATATTAACACGGTTGCCGGTTCTTTGTAATCATTTGATATTTAACGGCGAAGGAAGAACCACTACTGATGGGAACCTGCCCCCCCTGAGTGCAAAACTATTATTCCCGCTGAATGCCGGCGAAATCAGCGCCATCAGCCCAAGATAATTATAATAACCCCAAGGATTCAACAATGACGCGCCGGACAAATACTTGTTAACCGTCTCGAAATAACTTGTCGATAATTGAATGGTTCGGTCATGCAGTGAGCGAGTTTTGCCCTGGAATGCGGCCCAAACAAGCCCGGTGCAGATGGCGGGCACATGCTATGCTATACTCCGCGCCCAGTTAAATTCGCCGCCGTGCCTGGAGCAACCTTTCTTAGCCCGCGCGCGGTGCGCCAAAGCAGTTTGTATCAGGCTACGGCCTCAAAAAAATCAGGAGAAAAAATGAGCAACGTTGATTTCACTACGTCTGCAAACCCGGAAATCTTGGCAACCGAGGTTGCCTGCCTCAAAGCCACGCTGACGCTGATCCTGAAATCGATCGGCCAGGCCGACGCCGGGAAAGTCATCATCAACATGGAACGTTTCATTGCCCAGATTGAAGATCCGACCCAGGCAGAAATCTTCAAGAACAGCATTCAGCAAATCAAGCACGCTTACCGTCAGTAAGCGTTGCGCCTCAGACCCGCGCTTCATGCGGGTCTGCTTTTCCCCAAGCTAAGCCTCACCCCGTTGATCTTGCTCAGGCTTTCGGGCAGTGTGTTGGCATTCCCCCGACACCCGAGACCATTATGGGCATTCTTGTCAAAGCGCTGATCGGCGCGCTGGTCGTGGTTCTGATTGGCCTGCTGGCCAAAACGCGCAACTATTATATCGCCGGTTTAGTCCCGCTCTTCCCCACTTTCGCCCTGATTGCGCACTACATTGTCGGCAATGAACGTTCAATTGCGGCGTTGAAAACCACGCTGATTTTCGGCATGTGGGCGGTGCTGCCGTATCTGGTGTATTTGATTTCGCTGTATTTTCTGATTAACAGCCTGCGGTTGTCCGTCGCGTTAGGGGCAGCAGTGCTGTGCTGGATTGCAGCGGCGTGGCTATTAATCACGCTCTGGGGATGGTGGCAAGGGCGTTAACGCCCTTGCCTCGGCGATTACGGGCGCCCCGCCTGCAAAACGAAACCGCGCTGCCGGTCGCCGGCGATACGCAGGTAGCGGCTCTCACCGGCGCGCAGCGTCATTGGCACGTTGCCGCCGGTATCACGCCAAATACACAGGTGATTCTCGATCATATCTTGCCCGATGCTGATCGACGTATTGCCCGTCGGCACGCGAAACTCCGCTTTTTCTTTCGCGCCCAGCGAAGCGGCGAACTCGCCATTCACATAGACGCCAGTGCGGCAACTGCCCGCCAGCATGCCGCTGTCGCGCACGACGACCACCGTGGCATAAGGCGTATCCGGAATATTTTGATAGAGCAGCAGACGGCTTGGGGGCGGTAATTCGGCCTGCTGCGGCGGCACGGCCTGGGTCGTACATCCCGTCAACAGTACAGAGGCAAAAAACAACGCGGCGTAGTGCTTCATCCTTGCTTGGCTCCTGAAGAAAATAATGCTCATCGTAACAAGAGAATAGCGGCCACCCGTAGTGCTAATGCCGCAGAGATGAAAAAATAGGATAACTTCCCAGCCTCCATCCATGACCAGTGAAGATAAGAAGATTCTGCATTAAACATATTGAAATAAAGACGGTTTTTACGAATTTATAACTTGACCATACCGCGTTGGATATCTGCCGCCAATGCGCCGCTGACGTAACTAAAACCATCCGGCGTGACATAAACCCGGGTATGGCCACTCTCCGACAGCACGGCCACCATATATCCCAGACTGATCATTTCATGTGATGGGACATTCATCGGCGTAAGAAACCCGCGCCCGCGACACCACTGATAAAAACGGGTTCGCCCATATCCCAACACGGCGCCGACGTCAGCGAGGTACTTAAATGTATCATAATCCTCTGATGCTGAAGGTAAACCGTCATGGTTTTCAGACGTTTTCTTTATCCCAGGCAAAATAAACTCCTTTTTTTGCATCTGTCACTAACGGTTATCCTTCATCTGGAGTGAATTTAAAAAATCCAAATTTAAAATGCAAATGAATTCCCTATAACTAAAAAGACTTTTATGGAGAAAATCTGAAAATAAAACCACAATAAAAAAACCGAAATAAAAAAATAGAGTATTAATACCGTGAATTAAATCTTTGGCATGGGTAAATATCCTAAACAAAAATAATAGTGAAATCGGATAAGAAGATACTTAGCCTGCATATTATACCGCACCACCCAAACGTTCATGCAGTAACCGGATCATGACGGCGAAGGGGAAGGGATAAAAATACCGGGCCTGCCTGCCCACATCGTCAGATCACTGATTCCTGCAGACCTCCCGCCCCCATCTGCATCATCTATCGATGATCGCGCTTCCTCAATCACACCTAAACAATAACTATTATCATTTCCAATTATCGCTCCAGTTGATTACACTTTTTTGCGTCGCAGGTTGGGAATATTCCTAGACCGCGTCTTAGGATAAAGAAAGAGTTAGGGACACTATGAAGAATTGTCGTTATTTGATTGTTTTGCCGTTATTGATGCTGACTGCCTGCACACAATGGGAAAGGCCTGGCGCAGTTGAGAGTACCCGGGATGCCGAATATGCCGAATGCCGCAGCCGCGGCTACGATCGCTTCCCGCCGGATGTGGTGCGGGACGTGGAGTTCAGCTACGAAAACAAATACATCCCTTGCGAGAAGAATAAGAAAGATTGCCCATCGGGATACCGCTATGACAAGGAGCCGTCAATTAAAACGGTGCAGACCGATCGCAATAAATCCGCTCGAGACGCCACCATCGAAGCCTGCATGTACGGCAAGGGCTGGCGGGAGAAAACCTACTATTGGCCGCAGTGGTGATGCAGCGAGCGTGGTTCGGACTGAAACGCCACTGCGGCAATGTCCCATCAGTTATCGTCGCTGCTGCAGAGCTTCCCCAGAGCAGCCAGCGTTTCCGTTCTCACCGGCGTTAAAGGAACGCGCGGCGCCGGCAAAGGCCATCCCAACAGTTGCCGCGCCGCCGCCGCACAAACCTTGCCCTGACAGGCCCCCATGCCGCAACGGCTGCTCAGCTTGGCCGTGTTCCAATCCGGCTGATGACGTACCTGTTCCAACGTGACGTCTTCGCAGCGGCATAGCAACGTCTGCGGTTTGGCCAGTGAGCTCACGCGTTCATCGAGCCGAAAGGCGCTCGCCGTCGCCGTGGCGAAACGACGCCACCGCCGCCGTTGCGCCGCCAGGGCATCGGCTTTTTCCTGCTGCCCGGTGGCGGCATAACCGGCGATGGCGCCTTCGGTGAGCGCCAATTCACTGCCGCCGATGCCGGTACACTCCCCGGCGGCATAAACTTGCACCAGACTGGTTTGCTGCCAATGATCAACCGCTACGGCGTCGTGTTCTATTCTGCACCCCAGCAGCATCGCCAGCTCAATGTTCGCCACCAAACCGAAGCCGCAGGCCAGCCTGTCGCAGGCCACCGTACTTTCCCGCCCGCCAATCTCGACACGCACCGACGCCAAGTGCTCTTGCCCCAAGGCCGCCAGCACCCGGCTACCGGCGCGATAATGGCTTGGCATCAGAGAGAAGGCCTGACGCAGCTTGCCCGGCCAGCGCCACAGGCCGCCGGCGAACGCCGCCAACCGCCATAGCGGCGCCTGTTCAGCCACCAGCACCACCTCGCCGCCGGCCTGCTTCACACTGCGCGCCACCGCCAGCAGCAGCGGACCGCTGCCGGCGATAACCACCCGCTCGCCGCGCATCGTCAGCCCCTGCTTGATTTGCGCCTGTAAACCGCCTGCGCCGGTCACCCCTGGCAGCGTCCAGCCGGGAAACGGCAGCAGCAGCTCGCGGGCGCCATGGCATAAAATCAACTTTTTATAGCGAATCACGCCACAGCCTTCTGCGTCTTCATACGCCAATCGATCGGCGCCGCACCGCGCCACCAGTTTGCAACCGGACTGCAGCACAATTTTTTCCCGCGCCGCCAGCGCCTGCCGATAGCGGTTCGCCGCCTTAGGCAGGATCACCTGCGGCCCATCGCGCCAAATTTGCCCGCCGGGGCGCGGATTATCATCGATCACCCGCACCAGCCCCCCACTCTCCGCCGCAGCCAACGCTGCCGCCATGCCGGCCGGCCCGGCGCCGACGATCAGCACTTCGCAGTCAAAGTCACTCATCATCGCTCCTCTCGATACGCATGCCGGACTGGCACAGCGTCTGGCATGCCAAACGACGCAGGCCGTTTATGGTCACCCGACATTCCTGACAAACGCCCATGCCGCAAAATGGCGCGCGCGGCTGGCGTGAAACCGACAACCGACAACGATCGGTGCCACACAGACTGAGCGCCGCCGCAACGCTGATGCCAACCGGCACCCGGCAGGGTTCGCCGTCGATGCTCAACATGAGCGTGTTTTGCCTTTCGTTCATACAGCCAGCTCCTCGTCGGCAAACGCCCGCGCCGCCAAATACGGGGAGTCGTCAATCTCCGGCGTTTGCCGGCCGATCTGCGCGGCGATCAACGCGGCGCTGCCGAGTGCAGTCGTGACGCCTAACCCTTCGTGCCCCAACGCCAGCCACAGCCAGGGATGGTGCGGATGCGCGCCCAGCAGCGGCAACCCGTCGTTCGAGGCGGCGCGCAGCCCGGTCCAACAGCGAATGATGTTCATCTGCGCCAATGCGGGCAAGAAATGCTGCGCACGCATGAGCATCGCCGCCAACAGCGGCATATCCAATGACGAGTCGACGGAATCGAATTGGCGGGAAGAACCGATCAGCCATTGCCCGGTGGGCCGCGCCTGCACATTGAATGCCACCGATGTGCCGTCGCTGGCGTGCGCGCTGGCGCCATATCCCAGCTCCACCAGCTGATGCCGCACCCGCGCTGGGTAGCGATCGGTGATCGCCAGGTGCCCCTTTTTGGCGTGCAGCAACGGTTGCGGCAACAAGACATTGGCCCGCAGGCCGCAGGCCAAAACCACCACCGGCGCAGCCAACTCTCGGCCATCCGCCAACCGCACCGCCTGCTCGTCCAGCGCGACCGCTTCACCCTGCACCACGTCGATCGCCGCGCCAGCATCGGCCAACAGCCATCGCGCCGCCTGCGGCGCATACAAAATACCGTCTCCCGGCACTCGCAGCCCACCGGCCAGGCCAGGCCGCAACATCGGCTCGATGGCGGCGATCTGCTCCGCCGTCAGCAGCTCTGCGGCCACGCCCCGCTCCGCCAGCCGCGCTCGCTTTTGCTCGGCGATGGCCATTTCATCGGCTTTATCCGCCAGCCACAGCGTACCGCAGCCGCGCCAGGCACATTCTTCCGGCATCCGCCCCGTCAAGTCACGCCACAGCCGCAGTGAATAAGCGCTCAGCGCCAGCTCGGCCGGATTATCGTCCATGCACACCAAATGCCCCATGCCGGCAGCGGTAGCGCCGGCGCGGCGATCGTCCACCACCGAGACACGATAGCCTTCCCTCGCCAACCGCCAGGCGCAGGCGGCGCCGATGATGCCGGCACCCACCACGATCGCATCGGCTGCTCGCCCGGCGCCCATCAGCGTATGCCCCAGACGAAGGGATCGCGTTCGTCGAGCAGCAGCTGGCTATCAGCGCACACGTAGGCTTGCCCGCGAATATAGGGCGTGATGCGCTCGCCGTTCCAGCGATAATAGGCCTGGAATTCGCTGCCGATCACGCTGGCCTGCCGCCAGGGAGTATCCGGCGGCAGTTTGCCGTCCGCCGCCAGACACGCCAGTTTGGCGCTGGTGCCGGTGCCGCACGGCGATCGATCGTAGGCTTTGCCGGGGCATAACACGAAGCTGCGGCTGTCGGCCCGCGGGTCGTCACCGAACAGTTCGATATGATCTATCACCCCGCCGTCTTCACCACAGATGCCCGCCTGCTCCAGCGCCTGCCGCACCGCCCAGGTGAACGCGGTCAGCGCCTCCAAATTTTGCTTATCGATGGACAAGGGCGACTCACCGATCAGGAAAAACCAGTTGCCCCCCCAGGCGATGTCCCCCGTCACCGAGCCATAACCCGCCACCTCAACCCGCACCTCATGGCGATAACGATAAGCCGCCACGTTCTCCACCGTCACACTGCCGTCATCGTGCAGCGTAGCGTTTACCGGGCCGACCGGGGTCTCGAGCAGATGGCGCCCGGCGCGGATGCGCCCCAGGTGCGCCAGCGAAGCGATCAGCCCGATAGTGCCGTGGCCGCACATGCCCAGATAGCCGGCGTTGTTGAAAAAGATCACCCCGGCGGTGGCCTGCGGCGAACAGGGAGAGCACAGCAGCGCCCCCACCAACACGTCATTGCCGCGCGGTTCGAGCATCACCGCACAGCGCCAGTCGTCATAATGTTGCGCGAAATTCGCCCGCCGTTCCGCCATGCTGCCTGCGCCGAGATCGGGAAAACCTTCGACGATCAGCCGGGTCGGCTCCCCGCCGGTATGAGAATCGATCGCCCGCAAAGCGGTGATATGCGCTGAAAGTGCCATCGGCGTCTCCAGGGTTAATGAGATGTTACCAATAGCAGTAGCCTGAACGAATGCGAGCATGACGGCTTGATGCGTTTCGGCGTGGCGAATGAAGAAATCAGCACAGTGATAAACGTCAGACCTGGCGCGTCGCGGGTATGAGTTTAACGAACGCCATAACAATAACTTATTTATCATGGCCTTACTTTCATGCTAAACCACCGAGTAGCGAGAGACGCCGCAGTTTTCAAGCAACCGCCAAGCGCAGCGCGACAAAAGTATGCGGCAATCCGCATATTTAATAACCGGCCGGAAATAGCGCTTGATTCGTTACGGGAAAGTTAATATTGATGCGAAAGCGCCAACCTGGCCCGCCTGTTATTCCGGCTAACGATCGAAAAGGGAATGCTATGCGAACCACTTCAGCCCCTCAGACTCAGGTTTCTCTCTCGCCGCCTTCGCTCGCGGGGCAGCCTGAACAGGAGGACATTTTCGCCGTCGAGCATCTGTCGCGCCTGTGCGATGGGCTGGCGCAGCAGCGCCCGAACAACCTGCGCGATCTGTTGAATACGCTGGCGCTGATCGCACCGTTGCTGAACGCGATTCCCAACGTGGTGTTCTTTATCAAAGACGCCCAGGCCCGCTACCTGCTGGCCAACCTGACGCTGGCCAGGCGCTGCGGTTTCAAGACCGTCACACCGCTGCTGGGCAAGACGTCCGCCGACGTGTTTCCCGCGCAGCTTGGTTCCGGCTATACCGAGCAGGATCTGCGGGTGTTGCGCCACGGCGTGCTGATCCAGGATCAGCTGGAAATGCATCTGTACAACGGCCGTGAAACCGGCTGGTGCCTGACGCAAAAGCTGGCGCTGTACGACGCACAGGGAAAAGTCATCGGCATGGCGGGCATTTCCCACGACCTGCAGGAAGCCAGAGCCAATCACCCTGCTTATCAACGACTGGCGGCGATCGACGTGCACATCCGCCGCCACTACGCCAGGCCGATCGCGCTCGAGGAGTTGACGGCGCTGACCGGTTTGTCGGTGGCGCAGATCGAACGCTACTGTAAACGCATCTTCCACCTCACCCCGCGCCAGATGATCCACAAAGTACGGCTGGAAAAGGCCACGGAACTGCTGGCCGGCGATCTGCCGATCACCGACATCGCGCTGCAGTGCGGCTATACCGATCACAGCGCCTTCAGCCGTCAGTTCAAAGCGATGACCGGCTCCACGCCGCGCGATTTCCGCCTGACGCTTTCCGCTTAATGCGCTGATCTACCAGATTAAAAACATCTTCTCATGGCGCACCGGCGCCCGATTTTCGCATGCCCGCCTCTTGGCGCTACTGTGCCAATTTCGTCGTGGCAATCGGCGAAAAGCGTCAAGCCTCCCTGTGCAATACCGGTCAATCTGTCGGTGAGTTTCACCAACGGTTCACTTTTCATTAACACTTTCGAACGACAGGACAAACACCATGAGCCATAAAACCCTAAGCTGGAGCGGCGTATTCCCGGCGGTGACGACCCAGTTTCGCAACGATTTCTCTCTGGATCTCGACGCTACCCATTCGGTGATCAAAAACCTGGTGCGCGACGGCGTCTCCGGCCTGGTGGTATGCGGCACCGTCGGTGAAAACACCTCGATGACGGTGCAGGAAAAGCTGGCGGTGATCGAAGTGGCCAGAGACGCCGCCGACGGCAAAGTGCCGGTGATCGCCGGCATCGCCGAGTTCACCACCGCCTTCGCGCAGAACATGGCGCGCGAAGCGCAAAAGGCCGGCGTCGACGGCATTATGGTAATGCCGGCGCTGGTCTATTCCGCCAAGCCGCACGAAACCGCCACGCACTTCCGCAGCGTCGCCGGCGCGACCGATCTGCCGATCATGGTCTACAACAACCCGCCGATTTACAAGAACGACGTCACGCCCGACATCCTGACCTCGCTGGTCGACTGCGAGAACATCGTGTGTTTCAAAGACTCGTCCGGCGACACACGCCGCTTTATCGATCTGCGCAACGCAGTCGGCGATCGCTTCGTGTTGTTCGCCGGGTTGGACGACGTGGTGCTGGAGAGCATCGCCGTTGGCGCACAAGGCTGGATCTCAGGCATGTCCAACGCCTTCCCGCGCGAAGGGGAAACCCTGTTCCGTCTGGCGAAGGAAAAACGCTATGAGGAAGCGTTGGCACTGTACAGCTGGTTCATGCCGCTGCTGCATCTCGATGCCCGCCCCGATCTGGTGCAGTGCATCAAGCTGTGTGAACAGCGGGTCGGCCGCGGCAGCGCCGTCACTCGCCCACCGCGCCTGGCGCTGCAGGGTGAAACGCTCACCGAAATCAACGCCGTGATCGATAAAGCGCTGGCCACCCGCCCCGCGCTGCCGAACGTCGGTCTGTAACGCCTTCACCGCCCGGCCATGTCGGGCGTCACTCTTTTTCTACCGGGGGTACCGATGCCCAACGATCGCTACGCCGCCATCAGCGGCCAACACTTTATCGGCGGCCAGCGCCGCGCGGCGGAAGAAGCGGTGCTGCTGAGCCTGCGCGCCGAAGACGGTCAGCCGACCGGCTACCGTTTTCATCAGGCTACGGCGGAGGAAATCGCTGCCGCCGCCGAAGCCGCCTCAGCGGCCTTTGCGCCTTATTCGCAACTCAGCGCCGAGCGGCGCGCGAACTTTCTCGACGCCATCGCCGAGGAGCTGGACGCCTTGGACGAGGCCTTCTTCGCCTTCGCCACGCAGGAGACCGCCCTGCCGCCGGCGCGGTTGAGCGGCGAGCGCGCCAGAACCAGCGGCCAGATGCGGCTGTTCGCCACGCTGCTGCGGCGCGGCGACGTCGAAGGTGTTCGCATCGACTGCGCATTGCCGCAGCGCTCCCCCCTGCCGCGTCCCGACCTGCGTCAATATCGCACGGCACTCGGTCCGGTGGCGGTGTTCGGCGCCAGCAACTTCCCACTGGCCTTTTCCACCGCGGGCGGCGACACCGCCGCCGCACTCGCCGCCGGTTGCCCGGTCGTGTTCAAGGCGCACAGCGGCCATATGATCACCGCCGAGCTGACCGCTCAGGCGATCGAGCGCGCGCGGCGACGCACGGGCATGCCCGCCGGCGTCTTCAACATGATCTTCGGCAACCGTGTGGGGGCCGGCCTGGTACAGCATCCGGCGATTCAGGCGGTGGGATTCACCGGCTCGCTGCAAGGCGGCCGGGCGCTGTTCGATCTGGCCATGCAACGCCCTCAGCCGATCCCGGTCTTCGCCGAAATGTCGAGCATCAACCCGGTGGTTATCCTGCCGCAGGCGCTGGCGCGGCGCGGGCAACGCATCGCGCAGGAACTGGTCTCTTCCTTCACGCTCGGCTGCGGTCAGTTCTGCACCAAGCCCGGCGTGATCGTCGCGCTGCGCGGCACCGCCTTCGAACAGCTGATCGAAACGATGAGTGCCCTGGTCAACGCCGCCGAGCCGCAGCCAATGCTGAATGCCGGGACGCTGGAGCACTACCGCCACGGGCTGGCGGCCCTCGATGCGCACCCGGGCATGCGGCGTCTGGCGGGCCGAAGCGAAACGCCTCCTCATCGGGCAGCGGCGCAGCTGTATCGGGCCGAGGGAGCGTTGCTGCTGCAGGCCGACCCGCTGCTGCAACAGGAGGTATTCGGCCCGGCCAGCATTCTGGTGGCGGTGGATAACGAAGCGCAGCTGCATGCGGCGCTGGCGGCCTTGCAAGGTCAGTTAACCGCCACGCTGCTGGCGGATGACGGCGATCTCGACATGGCTGCCGGGCTGACGACATTGCTGACGCGCAAAGCCGGTCGGGTGCTGTTCAACGGCTACCCGACAGGGGTAGAGGTGTGCGACGCCATGGTGCACGGCGGACCCTATCCGGCGACCAGCGACGCGCGCGGCACCTCGGTAGGCACGTTGGCCATCGAGCGTTTTCTGCGGCCGGTTTGCCTGCAAAACACCCCCGCGGCGCTGTTGCCGCCGCCGCTGCAGGACGCTAACCCGCTCAACCTGCTGCGGCTGGTGAACGGCGTTTATACCCGAGATCCCATAGTTTCACCTGCCCAACACCAGCCCGGCCGCATCTGCCAATAACAAAAGGGTCACACCATGACAACCCAAGGCAAATTCAAGAAGCAGCTCACGCTCACCGATCTGACGTTCATCGGTCTGGGCGCCATCTTCGGCTCCGGCTGGCTGTTCGCCGCCAGCCATGTCTCCTCCATCGCCGGCCCCGCCGGCATCTATTCCTGGCTGATCGGCGGCCTGGCGGTGTTGCTGCTCGGCATCGTCTACTGCGAGCTCGGCGCCGCCCTGCCGCGCGCCGGCGGCATTATTCGCTATCCGGTGTTCTCGCACGGCGAATTGATGGGTTATCTGCTGGGGTTTATTACGTTGATCGCCTTCTCCAGCCTCATTGCCATCGAAGTCGTTGCCGCCCGACAGTACGCCGCAGCCTGGTTTCCGTTCCTCAGCCAGCCGGGTTCCGGCGACCCGACGCCGATCGGCTGGCTGGTGCAGCTGGCGCTGCTGTGCTTTTTCTTCGCGCTCAACTACTACAGCGTCAAAACCTTCGCCAAATCCAATAACCTGATCAGCGTGCTGAAGTTTCTGGTGCCGCTGTTGGTGATCGTGGTGCTGTTCGGCTTCTTCAAACCGGAAAACCTGCACAGCCAGGGCTTTGCCCCCTTCGGCTCCGCCGGGGTTGAAGCCGCCATTTCCGCCGGCGGCATCATCTTCGCCTACCTCGGTCTGACGCCGATCATCTCGGTCGCCAGCGAGGTGCAAAAACCGCAGCGCACCATCCCCATCGCGCTGATCCTGTCGGTCGTGTTGTCCACCATCATCTATGTGCTGCTGCAGATAGCCTTTCTCGGCAGTATCCCCAGCGAGATGCTGAGCGGCGGCTGGGCCGGCATCAGCCAACAGTTCTCCCTGCCGTTCCGCGATATCGCCATCACGTTGGGCATGGGATGGCTGGCGTTTTTGGTGGTCAGCGACGCGATCGTTTCGCCGAGCGGCACCGGCAACATCTACATGAACGCCACGCCTCGCGTGATCTACGGTTGGGCACGCGCCGGCACCTTCTTCAAGCTATTCACCCGGGTGGATGGTGAGTCCGGCATCCCGCGCCCGGCGCTGTGGCTGACCTTCGCCCTCTCGGTATTCTGGACGCTGCCGTTCCCGTCGTGGGAAAAACTGATCGGCGTGGTGTCCGCCGCGCTGGTGCTGAGCTACGCCATCGCGCCGGTCACCGCCGCCGGGCTGCGGCGCAATGCGCCCGATATGCCGCGTCCGTTCAGGGTGCGCGGTTTCTGCGTACTCGGCCCGCTGTCATTTATCATTTCGGCGCTGATCGTTTTCTGGTCCGGCTGGGATACCGTTTCCTGGCTACTCGGTTTGCAGATCCTGATGTTCTTCATCTACATCCTGTTCAAGAATCAGGTGCCGACCCACGCCGTTAGTCTCAGGCAACAAATCTGGTCCTCGCTGTGGCTGATCGTCTTCTATGCGCTGGTGATCACGCTTTCCTATCTCAGCAGCTTCGGCGGCATCGGCGCCATTGCCCACCCGTGGGACACCCTCACCATGGCGGCGATCGCGCTGGCGATTTACTACTGGGGCGCCTATACCTGTTTACCCCAGGCCAATTTTATCGGCGATGAAGAAGAGTGACCCCAGGGAGGAGATCAAGATGACAGCCATGCACGTTCTGTCGCTGGAACAGGCTTATCAACTGGCATTGCGCGCGCTGCGCAGCAACGGCTTCAATCAGGCTCACGCCGAAGCGGTAGCGCAAAATGTCACGCAAGGCGAACGCGACGGCTGCGCTTCGCACGGGCTGTATCGGCTGTTGGGCTGCGTGCGCTCACTGCAGGCGGGCAAAGTCTCCGCCGATGCCCAGCCCAGGTTGGTCGACCAGGCGCCGGCCATCTTGCGCGTCGACGCCGGCGGCGCCTTTTCGCTGTTGGCTTACCGCACCGCGCTGCCGGCCTTTATCGATAAGGTACGCGCCAACGGCATCGCCGCCCTGGCGATCAATCGCTGCGTGCATTTCTCTGCGCTGTGGGCCGACATCGAACCGCTGACTGAACAAGGATTAGTGGCCCTGGCCTGCACGCCCAGCCACGCCTGGGTGACGCCGGCCGGCGGCTCGCGCCCGCTATTCGGCACCAACCCTATCGCCTTCGGCTGGCCGCGCTCCCAGCGGCCGCCGTTTCTGTTCGACATGGCCACCAGCGCGGCGGCGCGCGGCGAAATCGAGCTGCATCGCCGCGCCGGCACCCCGTTACCCGAAGGCTGGGGCATTGATAAAGCGGGCAACCCCTCCACCGACGCCGCCAGCGTGTTGGAGGGCGCAATGCTGACCTTCGGCGGACATAAAGGCTCGGCGCTGGCGGCGATGGTGGAACTGCTGGCCGGCCCGCTGATCGGCGATATGACCAGCAAGGAATCGCTGGCTTATGACGGCGGCACCGGTTCGTCGCCTTACGGCGGTGAGTTGATCATCGCATTGGATCCCGAACGTTTTCTCGGTGCGGATAAGGAGACGTATTTCGCCGCGGCGGAAACAATGTTTGCCGAGATGCAGGCGCAAGGCGCACGCATCCCCGGCGAACGGCGCTACCAGCGTCGCAGACAGAGCGAGCAGTCAGGGGTAGCGATTCCCGCAACGCTGTACGATGAAATAGCGGCACTGTGCCAATAAGCGCCGCTCTGGGCTCGCGATAAGCGTCATCGCGGGCCCGCCTTAATCAACCGGTCTGGACTAAATCGGTATGCAATCGCCGACGCCAGATCGGTTTTGTCGCCCATTTGCCGACATTCTTTTTATCCACCTTGCCCTGCTGCACGTTATGCCACATGCTCTCTTTCCACAGCATCGGGGCTTTGCCTTTCAACGTGGGCCTGACCTGCTTAATCACTCGCCGCAGGTGCTCCGCCTCTGCGCGCTTGATCTCCGGCGCATTGGTGGCCGGATCCAGCGCGCAGGCGGCGAACGGCGCCATGCAAAGATTGAGCACGTTAACCTGTTGCAGCGTCGAAAGTTGGTTGCCGCTCATCCCTTTGCCGGACCAATGCTCATACTTCTCCCCGGGATCATCCCCTTGCTGGCGATATTCGCTGCCCGGCCCTTCTACAATATTCCATCCTTGCCAGGTCACCAGCGTGTGCAGTCCATCGCGGTCATGCACATTTTTATCTTTAATCTGCTGAAGCACGCCCGCGTAATTTGGCACGCTGATCAACTGCATAAACTCTGCCAGCGCCTCCCAATGTTCTCCCGCCACTAAACCATTCCATACCGCGCGCAGGCAATTCCAGGGAATGGTGTGGTGCCAGGTTAATGTTACTGACGGCGTAGTGGGCGTATGCTGCCACTTGCCCGGTTCGGCACCTCGATCGCCCTTAATGATCCCGTTGGCCTCTAATGGCATGGCTGTCCCTCTTCTGGTCTGGCTGAGATGAAAACGTGTAAGGCCGGCAGACCGGATTACACCGATAAAACGTCAGCTAAAATCGTAGCAGTTCAGGCTGAGATGGCAAAAAAACGCAAAGCGCGCTCTGCAACCGCAGAACGCGCCTGAAAACGGCGGGCTTGAGGGGGGTTATCTCACTACCATCACCGAGATGTTGGCATGGCGCACGATAGCGGCGGCGTTGGAGCCCAGCAGATAGGTTTTCACGCTCGGGCGACGCGAACCGATAATGATCAGATCGGCGTCGATCTCTTCCGCCAGTTCCAGCGCCTGATCGCGCGCCGAACCGAAGCTGACGGTGTAGTTGAGGCGATCCAACGGCAGATCGATCTCCGACATGATTTTCTTCAGCTTGTCCACCGCCTTCACTTCCGCCTGATTCTCAAACTCCTTGAGGCCAAATGAATAGGCGGTAACAAAGGCCGAAGCATCCGGCAACGCATGGAAGAAATGCACTTTAGCGCCGGACATCTTCGCCAAATATTCCACATGCTTCAGCGCATGTTCAGTCAACAGATCTTCTTCAATATCTATCGGCACCAAAATAGTCTTATACATATCACATCCTTTCTATGTAAAGCGGGTGCCTACAGAATACTGCCGCGCACCAGCGCGGTGAACCGCTTTATCGCACTTTTGTGATCGGGGGTAAATACTGACAAGGACAATGTTTAATTTAACAAAATATAAACACCGCGCCGCTAACTGATAGGCGATTAATTATTTATTTCTCACCGTTAAATCAGCTGTAAATAAACCGCTTTGGCGGTGGCCGCGGTCTTATTGGCGACAGAAAGCTTTTTAATCGAGTTGCCGATATGGAAGTTGATCGTGCGTTCGCTCACCCCCATCAGCAACGCGATCTCTTCCGCCGTTTTCCCTTCGCTGCACCAACGCAAGATATCTTTCTCGCGCAGCGTCAGCACATCTTTTATCGCTTCGTCGTTCACCGATATCAACGCTTCACGCAGCGTTTTGTGGGCGGTTTGAGCCAGCCAAAGGAAAAACGTTTCGTTGGCCGCGCGCGCTTGCGGCGTTTGCTGCGGCAGCGTCTTGCCAGCAAAAGTCAGGATCCCGAGGCGACCATAGCAATCCTTGACCGACTGCGACCAACCGGTACACAGGCCAAACTGCGCCATACGCCGCCACATCGCCGGCCACTGGTGATAAAAGCTTTCGTCCCACTGAAACTGCAGCGTGGAATGGTGGGCGCGCTCGATGACCGGATCCTGCAAATAGGCCCGCTGCCGCCGATATTCCTCGAGATAGCTCGCAGGGATATTCCCCTCGATCAGCATTTTGGGCCGGCTGGCCGGGTAGCAGGAAAAAACGATGTAGGAGAAGTAATCAAACCCCAACGCCTCGGCGCAGGGCCCCAGCTGCGTCAGAAAACGTTCGCGATCGGTTAAGCTGCCAATCACCTCCGCCATGAGCCGTTGAGTGCGGGTATCCATAACGCGAGTTCTCCAGATAGCGATGCCGATTTATCGATAGGTCAGACTCACTATAGGATATCGCCGCCTGGCGTCAGTAGCCGTTTCATATAATAAAAAATACCAAGGCTATAACGAAAAAAGCTATTCTCCCGTTTATTGACCTCAGAATACGCCTTTTTATTACGCTACACGGGAAAACTACGCGAATAGCATAAACCCTCCGGCGCGTAAACCTGTCATTTCTACCGTTAGACAGCCAACACACCGCCAATTACTTTCCTCACAGGCACCCGGTGCCGCCGTAAATCCAAAGAGATAATAAGCATTTGCGAATTTCGCATGGCATACAGTGACGGGGATTTTCTATGGCAGAACGTAATGCGGCAATTCAATCGGCTGCGATTATCGGCGCGGGAACGATGGGCAGAGGCATCGCTTATCTTTTCGCGCAAAAAGGCATTCGTACGGTGCTTTATAATCGCAACGGCAATACCCTCATTCAGGCTCGTGAATATATCGTGCAAGACCTGGACAAAAAGGTCGAACAGGGCAGGCTCGCGCCGCAGGATAAAGACGCGGTGCTGGCCAATCTGCAGTTCTCATCGGTGTTTGAAGCTATCGTCGACAGCGATTTGGTGCTCGAAACTATCGCCGAGCAAGAGCAAGCCAAACTCGAGGTGCTGGCCGCCATCGCTGCGGCGGTCAAACCCGACACGCTGATCGCCACCAATACTTCCTCATTGTCGCTCAATAAGCTGGCAACGGCGGTGACCCACAGCGAACGCTTTATCGGTTTGCACTTTTTCAACCCCGCGCCGCTAATGAAGCTGATTGAAATCATTCCGGCCTACTTTACCGCCCAGGCCGCCACTGAACGTTGCCGCCAACTGGTGGCGGCATTGGGGAAACGCGATGTCGTCTGCCAGGCTACGCCGGGGTTCATCGTCAATCGTATGGCCCGCCCCTACTACCTGGAAGGCTTTCGCCTGTTGGAAGAGCACGTGGCGCGCGCGCCGCAGATCGACCGCGCCCTCAAGGCCGGCGGACACTTTCGCATGGGGCCGCTCGAGCTGACCGATTTTATCGGCCAGGACATCAACTATCAGGTCAGCCGGCAAATTTGGCAGGACATGCAGTACGACCCGCGCTATACCCCCGGCCATCTGCAGCGTTCGCTGGTCGATGCCGGGCTGCTGGGGAAAAAGAACGGTCGCTCCTATTTTTCCGCCGAAGAAACCGCCCCGCCGGTTGAGGCCGCCGCCGAGGCGGATGTCGAGACGCTGCGCATTTACGGCGAACACCCTTTGTTTACCCTGCTGCAACAGCGAGCCGCACTGCAATGGCCGCAGTTGCGCGTAGAACAGCGGCCGGCCTTGTCGGGCCTGGGAGCGGCCATTCAGGTCAATGACGCTTTCACCGTCAGCATCACCGATGGCCGCACGGCAAATCAGTTGGCCGAGCAGACGGCGGCGGACGCCTTTGTGGTCGATGTCGCCCTGAACTACGCCGACACGGCGTATCTGGTGGCGGCGCACAGCCGCCACGCCTCTGCGGCTAATAAGGCGTTGTTTTTGCGCCTGCTGCACACCGCGCTTCCGCAGGTTGAATTTATCAAGGACTCCCCGGCGCTAATCGTCGCCCGCGTCCTCAGCAGCCTGATCAACGAGTCGGTGATCATGGTGGAAAGCGGCGTCTGCAGCCGGGAAGACATCGATGTCGCCGCCGTCGCCGGCGTGAACTACGCCGACGGCATTTTCGGCTGGCTCACTCGCCTGGGGGAGAAAAACGTCAGGACGACGCTGAGCAACCTGGCGCAGCTGCTGCACGCGGCCCGCTATGCGCCGCATTACACCCTTCTGCACGCCGCCCAACCGGCGCTGACCACCACGCCTTAAGGATCAACGATGAGCATTAAAGATGACGGTGTGTATCTGATCGACGGCACGCGCACGGCGATCGGCGCCTATGGCGGCAGCCTGGCGCAGACCCGCCCCGACGATATGGCGGCGACCATCATTCGCAGCCTGCTGCAGCGCCATCCGGCGGCAGAGGCGAGTCTGGACGAAGTGGTGCTGGGCTGCGCCAACCAGGCCGGTGAAGACAATCGCAACGTCGCCCGCATGGCGACGCTGCTTTCCGGGGTGGATCAGTCGGTGCCGGCCATTACCCTCAACCGCCTTTGCGCCTCCGGATTGGATGCGGTGATTTACGCCGCGGCGAAAATTCGCAGCGGCCTCAGCGAACTGATCCTGGCCGGTGGCGTGGAAAGCATGAGCCGCGCGCCCTATGTGCTGAGCAAAAGCGAAACGCCGTTCGATAAGGGGGTAAAGCTGTACGACACCACGCTGGGATGGCGCTTCGTTAACCCGCGTCTGGCGGAACGCTACGGCAGCGATCCGCTGGGCATCACGGCGGAAAACGTGGCCCAACAACAGCATATCTCGCGCGAGGAACAGGATCTGTTCGCGCTCGCCTCGCAGCAAAAGGCCCGCAGGGCGATCGACAGCGGCCGGTTGGCGCGGGAGATCACGCCGCTGGAAGTGCCGGCCGATCGTAAAACCACCCGCCTGTTCGCGCAGGATGAATTCCCCCGCCTCAGCACGCTGCAACAGCTGCAGGCATTGAAACCGGCGTTCTCCGCCGGCGGCTCGGTCACTGCCGGCAACGCTTCCGGCATCAACGACGGCGCCGCCGCACTGCTGCTGGCCTCCGGCCGCTACGTGAAACGCCAGGGGTGGCAACCGCTGGCGGAGATCGGCGACAGCGCAGCCGCCGGCGTTGCACCGGCGCTGATGGGGCTGGGGCCGATCGCCTCCACCGAGCGTTTGCTGCAGCGCGGCGGATTCACGTTGCACGACTTCGACATCATCGAGATTAACGAAGCGTTCGCCTCACAGGTGCTGGCGGCGCTGAAACACTGGCGTATCGACGCCAACGACGCGCGCGTCAACCCGAACGGCGGCGCCATCGCACTCGGCCATCCGCTGGGGATGTCCGGCGCGCGTCTGGTGCTGTCGGCGGCGTTGGAATTACGCGATCGGCAGGCCGGCAATG
Organism: Serratia sp. LTN-2; assembly: GCF_059740205.1. Lineage (NCBI taxonomy): Bacteria > Pseudomonadati > Pseudomonadota > Gammaproteobacteria > Enterobacterales > Yersiniaceae > Serratia > Serratia sp. LTN-2. Next base: position 22,123 of record NZ_JCAXDO010000002.1, read on the forward strand.
CATTGGTGACGATGTGCGTCGGCGTCGGTCAGGGTCTGTCATTAAGCCTTAAAGCCGTTTAACACAAGGAATATGCTATGAGCGTACTGAACATTCTTGAAGAAAAGCTGGCAGAAACCAAAAGACAGGGGCGCTTTCGCGAGTTCCTCAATCTTGAGCGCGGCGTGCAGGACAAACCCTGGGCCACCCGTCACGGGCAACAAGGCGAGCGTCGTCTCAACGTCTGGTGCTCAAACGACTATCTGGCGATGAGCCACCATCCCAAGGTACTGCTGGCCACCACCGACGCGGTTAACCGCGTCGGGCTGGGCACCTGCGGCGCCCGCAGCATTTCCGGCACCTCGGTTTATCACAGCGAGCTGGAAACGCTGCTGGCCAGCGCCTACGGCAAAGAGTCGGCGCTGCTGTTCACCACCGGCTTCGGCGCCAACGACGCCACCTTGTCCACCCTGTGCGACGCCATTCCCGATCTGATCGTGTTCTCCGACGAACTGAATCACGCCTCGATGATTTATGGCATCCGCTACAGCAAAGCGGAGAAAAAGATCTTCCGCCACAACGACGTGGCGCACCTCGCCGAGCTGCTGCAGGCCGCCGACCCGGCGCGGCCAAAGCTGATCGCCTTCGAGTCGCTGTATTCCATGGACGGTGACTTTGCTCCCCTGGCGCAGATCGTGGCGTTGGCGGAACAGTACCAGGCGCTGACCTATCTCGACGAGATCCACTCCGCCGGCGTGTACGGCGAACGGGGATTGGGCTACGCCGAACAGCTGGGCCTGTTGGATAAAATCACCATTATTCAGGGCGGATTCGGCAAGTCTTACGGCGCTGCGGGCGGTTATATCGCCGCGCCCCGCTCGGTGGTGGAGGCGGTACGCAGTTGGGCGCCGGCATTCGTGTTCAGCACCTCGTCACCGGCGCCGGTGGTCGCTGCGGCGTTGGCCAGTTTCAAATACAACCTCGAGCATGACACCCAGCGCAAGCACCTGCTGGCGATCGTCGATCACCTGAAAACCGGCCTGCGCGCCGCCGGCATCCCGCTGGTATCGGCCGACAGCCATATCCTGCCACTGTTGGTCGGCGATCCGCACCGCAACAAGCACATCAGTCAGGTGCTGCTCGACGAGCATGATATCTACGTGCAGCCGGTCAATGCCCCGACGGTGCCCGCCGGCAGCGAGCGGCTGCGGGTGACGCCGACCTCGGCGCACTCCCATGCCGACGTGGAAACGTTTCTGGCGGCGCTGGGACAGGTTTGGGCGGCGAACGATCTGCGGAGGGCGGGATGAAGTTAGCGGATTATAACGGCCATCTGGTCACGCTCTGTTTGATGGCGACCGGCACCTTCGCCATCGGCACCGACGCCTTTATCGTCGCCGGCGTGCTCAGCGACATTTCCGAAACCTTTGCCGTCAGCCCCGCGCAAGCGGGGCAGTTGATATCGGTATTCGCGCTGGCTTATATGCTGTTCGCGCCGCTGACCGCCTGGCTGCTGGGCAACGTCAACCGCAAGCATATTCTGCAGTTGGCGCTGGTGCTGTTCATCGCCGGCAATCTGGCCTGCGCCTGGGCCACCAGCTACCTGCAGATCTCGTTCGGCAGAGTGTTGGCAGCATTGGGCGCGGCCTGCTATACGCCGCAGGCCGCCGCCGCCGCGGTGGGGCTGGTGACGGAAAAACGCCGCGGCCTGGCCATTTCCATCGTTTATGGCGGCATGACGTTGGCCATCGCGCTCGGCATCCCGTTCGGCACCTTTCTCGCCAAACTGATCGGCTGGCGCGAAATCTTCCTGTTCATCGCCCTGCTGGGAGTGATTGCGCTGCTCGGCCTTTCGCTGGCGCTGCGCGCCATTGCGCCGCCGGGCAAGCATTCGCTGAAAGAGCGGCTTGCCCCGCTGCGGCAAAAGGCGGTGCTGACCACGCTGCTGATCACCTTCTTTGCCGTTTGCTCGGAGCACATCGTCTACAGCTACGTCAGCGTATTATTGAAAAACACCCAGTTCGGCCCGGAGGCGATCCTGCCCCTCGCGCTGCTGGTGTTCGGCATTGGCGCGGTGATCGGCAATTTTGCCTCCGGCGCGCTGACCGACGCCCTCGGCAGCAAATTCGTGCTGCTGTTTTCCGTGGCGATCCAGACGCTGTCCCTGTTTCTGCTGGCCTTTTATGTCACCTCGCCCTGGTGGGTGCTGGTTATCTTTCTGGTCTGGGGCATTACCGGCTGGATGTATCTGGTGCCGATCCAGCACCACTTGTTATCGCTGTCGAAACGCTTTGGCGCCTTGACCGTGTCGCTCAACAGCTCGGTGCTGTACGCCGGCATCGCGGCGGGTGGCATGCTGGGCGGCCTGACGCTCTACGCGCTGCCGGCCTATTATCTGCCGCTGTTTTCGCTGCCGCTCGGCGCCATCGCCCTGCTGCTGACGCTGTTCTTTTTCCGGGGAGAGGCCATCGATGAGTGAATCACCGCCGGTGCTTTATGAACGCCACGGCGCGCAGGTTGCGGTCATCACCCTCAATCGGCCGGAAAAAAAGAACGCCATCAACCTGCAGATGGCCGAACTGATCCGCACCTACCTGCGCCAGGCGGACAGCGACGACTCGGTGCGCGCTATCGTCCTGACCGGTCAACCGACGGTATTTTCCGCCGGCATGGATGTTAACGCCTTCCGTCAGGGCGAACTGCCCATCGTCACGCCGGAGGGATTTGGCGGGTTGATCCATGCGCAGATCGGCAAGGTGATCATCGCCGCCGTTGACGGTATCGCCTACGGCGGCGGCTTTGAGCTGGCGCTGGCGTGCGATCTGATCGTCGCCGGGTGCGATGCGCGCTTCAGCTTTCCCGAGACCGGGCTTGGGTTAGTCGCCGCCCAGGGAGGATGCGCCCGCTTGCCGACGCGAGTTTCGCCCTACGTGGCGCTGGATTGGCTGCTGACCGGCAGAACCGTCAGCGCACAGGAAGCGTTGTCACACGGCGCCATTTCCCGCATCAGCGCAAGTTCGGCCCGGGAAGAAGCGTTACGCATCGCCGAGCAGATCGCCGGGAAAGACCGTGACGCCAGCCTGGCCGTCAAGGCCATCGTCCGCCAGGGGCTGACGCAGCGCGAAGCGCCATCGTTCGACTTTCAACAAGCGCCGGTCGAGCGCCTGCGCCAGGCGGCCGCCCGGCGTTAATCCTCCTTGCCGGCTCGCCTGAGTCGGCATTTCCCGCCTCTCCTCCACAGCTCATTTTACGCAGCCCATCTCTCGACGCTAAGCTACACTGCCCGTTGCCTTAATGCGCTGATAAGGAAAAACAATGCGCCATTTGCCTCTGTTGACCCCCAGGCTGATCCTGCGCCCGTTCACGGCCGACGATCTGCCCCATTTTACCGCTTACCGCAACCATCCCGACGTGGCGCGCTACCAGAGCTGGAGCGACTACAACGCGGCGGACGCACAGGCCTTCTTCGAACAGCAGCAGCAGCTCCCCTTCAACCGCGACGACAGCTGGTTTCAACTGGCGGTCGAACGCCGCGAGGACGGCGCCTTGCTGGGCGATGTCGCAGTGCATTTTTTCGATGAGGGACGCCAGGCTGAGCTGGGCGTGACCTTCGATCCCGCTCATCAGCGGCAAGGTCAGGCGCGCGAGGCGCTGAGCGCAGCCATCGCCCTGCTGTTCGGGCCGCTGGCGAAGCACCGCATTACCGCCGTGGTGGACGCGCGAAATCTTCGCGCCGCCGCGCTGTTCAGCAATCTTGGTTTTCGTCGTGAAGCCTGTTGGCGGCAAAACGTGTTTTTCAAAGGCGCATGGGGCGACGAATTCGGTTTCGCTCTGCTGCAAAGCGAATGGCGGGAAGCTGCAAAACATGAAGCTGCTGAATAAATACCTTAGGCAATACCAGTTCTCGGAGCGGCACGCGATCGCCATCGCCGCGCCGCAGGCCCGGGTCCTGGCGGCCGTGGTCGCTTACGATCCCAAGCACGATCGCTTTTTCCGCAGCATGATAGCGCTGCGCGAATTGCCCGCGCGTCTGATGCCACGCAATAAACCCAGCCCGCCGCCGTTTGGCCTGCATAACTTTTGCCTGCTCGAGCAAGATGAAGGCGCGTTGGTCTATGGCCTGATCGGCCGCTTTTGGCAGGCCGAATACGGCCTGAAACAGGTCGCTGACGGGCCGGAATTTCTGGCCTTCGCGCAGCCCGGCGTCGCCAAACTGGCGCTGGGCTATGCCGTGAGCCCGCTGCCGGACGGCCGTTGCCGTCTGGTGACGGAAACGCGCATCTTCTGCCCCGACGACGCCAGCCGGCGGCGGTTTACTCCCTACTGGTATACCATTCGCCTGGTCAGCGGGTTGATACGCCGCCGCATGTTGCGCGCCATCAAAACCGCCAGCGAGGTCATGCCGCACAACCATTCATAGTGCGAATGTGTTTAGGAGCATTCTCAAAGCATAACGCGATCGGAAAGGTTATTTATTAACCACTATAACATGCATTGAGAAGCCATTAGCCCCGCCCCCCTGCGGGGCTTTTTTCATCTAGCCGTCGTTTAGGCCCGGAAATGCCTGCATAAACAGGAAGGTGCAAGGCTTGCGCTGATGCTGATTGATCTGCGGCACCAGCCGGGTGAAATGCTCGGTTTGGCAATGCACATCCAGAGCGGCGCGGTCCGGCCAGTTTTCGATAAAAATAAAATGCCCGGGATCCTGCCGATCGATGCACAGGTCATAACTGATGCACAGCGGCTCCTGTCGGGTTTTTTCCACCAGCTCACGATACCAGGGCATGACGGTTTCAATGTGTTCCGGATGAATAAAATCTTCAGCAATGACCTTAAGCATGTCGCACTCCTGCATTCCGTTTTGTCGTGTTTCACCTTATCTTTCTCCTTCTCGAGAAGAAAGCGACGCTCTCCAGGCCTCTAACCGAGTTCTCAATTCGGTGATAGCGCACACAGATCTCGATCAAAGCGCTTGAACACGCCACAGCCCTGTGTGAACTTTTGATTAACAAAAAAGCAACACACCATTCACTAGGGTGATGTCTGCTGCGATATGCCGACGCACTGCGCGGCGTTTTTTCGCCGTTAAAGGCCTTACCATTAGTCCTTTAGACCTTTAAAGGCACGAAAAAAATCCGATGTCATCGGCGACGGCGCCAGACGGTCTTGTGACCGACGTTTGTCATTCTCAGAAGAGAGGTTAACGCCAGTGAATCACGCCACCTATGCCGCCCCTGCGCTCAATGCCGCCATCCGCAAAACCTGGCGCAGACTGGTGCCATTGATGTTCGCCATGTATTTCATCGCCTTTATCGACAGGGTTAACGTCGGTTTTGCCAAAGACGCAATGGCCATCGATATCGCACTGTCGCAATCCGCCTTTGCCCTGGGCGCCGGGATATTCTTTGCCGCCTATGCGCTGTTCGGCATCCCTGCCAACCTGTTGATGAATCGCTGGGGCGCCAAACGCTGGCTTAGCGCCACCACCGCGCTGTGGGGCGCGTTATCGGCCTGCACCGGGCTGGTGACCAACGAACAGCAATTTATCGTCCTGCGGTTTCTGCTGGGGATCGCCGAAGCCGGCTTTTACCCCGGCATCCTGCTGCTGGCGTCGATCTATTTTCCCAATAAGGTTCGCGCCTCGGTCATTGGCATTTTCGTGCTCGGCGTGCCAGCGGCGCTGACGCTTGGTTCACCGCTGTCGGGGGCATTGCTGGAGATGCACGGCGTGTTGGGTAAACCCGGCTGGTTCTGGATGTTTGTGTTGGAAGGGTTGCCGGCCGTCGTCCTCGGCGTTTTCGCCTTTTTCTATCTCGACGATAATCCACGGCAGGCGCGCTTTCTGAGCGAGGAAGAACGCACGGCGCTGGTGGCACAATTGGCCGATGAACAGCAGCAGACCGAAACCAGCAGCGTCAAAGCGGCGATGAGCAGCGGCAAAGTTTGGCATCTGGCATTGATCTACGGCACCCTGCAGATCGGCGTATACGGCCTGATGTTTTTCCTGCCGTCGCAGGTCGCCTCGCTGATGGGCACCCATCTTGGCTTCAAGGCCTCGCTGGTGGCCGCCATTCCCTGGGCATTCTCCGCGCTGGGCGTCTATTTCCTGCCGCGCTATGCCGACAGAAAAACCGCCAGACGATTACCGATCGCCGTCGGCTGCATGGTAGCGGCAGCGCTGGGTTTGGTGGTCTCATCCTATGCCGGCCCTTTGCTCGCTATCGTCGCCCTGAGCTGTTGCGCGGTAAGTTTCCTGGCGGTACAACCGATTTTCTGGACGTTTCCCGCCCAGGTGCTGACCGGCCCGGCGCTGGCGGCCGGCATCGGTTTTTGCACCACGCTCGGCGCCGCATTCAGCTTTTTAGCTCCGCTTATCCGCACCGAGGCGGAACAGCGCTTCAACAGCCCACATGCCGGGCCGCTGGTGCTGGCCGCCTTTTCACTGCTGTGCGCCGCGCTATTATGGGCGCTCAAACATCGGCGTGCCGACGTGAGCAAACCAGACGCAGAGATTGCCGGATAGCGGCGCGTTATTTAGCCATTATTGAACCTGTGGATGTGACACTGACACTCAGCCTCCTCACCCGCAGGTGTTAAATGGATGAATTGACGCACATTATCGCCAAATACAGCCCGGACCCGGAGATGTTGCTGCTGCTGATTTTCCTGTTTGCGCTGGGTAAATCCGTGATCGTAGTGTCTTCCGTCTTGCCGCCCGCCTCGGTCACGCTGCTGATGGGCATCGTAGCGGGCAAGCATGCGCTGCCCATCGGCGCGGTTTGGGCGGCCATCGCCCTCGGCGCCGCGTTGGGATCGATCCTGTCGTTCCACTGCGGCACGCTGCTATGCCGCCGAGATCTTGGCCGCCGGCTGCCGGTGCGCTTTCACGCTCCGCTGCGTAAAGCGCAAAGCGCCTTGCAAAAACGCGGGCTACCGCTGCTGTTCGCCTCGCGTTTTCTGGCGGTGATGCGTTACACCGTGCCGCTGATGGCCGGCATGTTGCAACTGCCGGCGCGGCGCGTCTATGCCACCGCCGCGCTCTCGGCCGCCGTCTGGGCGCTGCTTTTGATGTCGGCTGCGCATTTATTCCCCGTTTCCTGACCTGAAAGATTCTTGGGCAAATGGCCCGCCCCTACGCCGACGTTGCGCCAGCGCACAGCCTTCCTTGCCGTATAAAGTCCGGTGCAACATTGCAGTTTGCGCCAGATCACCTTTCTGAACATCAGTCGAAAAATGCGAATTTTTTTGCAGAATGCGCGCTTAAAACGGCGCAATGCGGGAAGAAACGAAGAAAAGTCTGAGCGTAACACGCTGATTTGGTTGGTGGGTCGTACAGGGTTCGAACCTGTGACCAATTGATTAAGAGTCAACTGCTCTACCGACTGAGCTAACGACCCAACGAGGTAAATTGTCCTCCTCGTCGGAGGCGCTGTCAAACGCTTACACGCATTACTTTTTCTCATGCGAAATTTACAACCCTTTGTTTAATCAACGAGATAAGCCGCATAAGGTCTGTTAATCCCCTCTTTTGAAGAGTAATCTTCCGCTCCCTGAACGTCCGATTTGCCTCCTCCGTGTAAAGATTGATCGACTTTTATCCCGCGTATAAATGTTGTAAACATGTTGCACAAAGGTGGCGTTATTGCACTACCTTACTAAAGCCGGACCAACCGGATAAATGTATAAAAAAGAGCCACTTCAGAGCTCGCGATTTCACTAATGACAGGTAAAACAGGACATCATCAGATGGTAGATCACTCTAAAATAGCGACTGAAGCGACGCCCGCCTCAGAAGATCATCTACGGCGAAACCTCACTAACCGACATATTCAACTGATCGCCATCGGCGGCGCCATCGGCACCGGCCTGTTTATGGGTTCCGGTAAAACCATCAGCCTGGCCGGCCCCTCGATCATCTTCGTGTACATGATCATCGGCTTTATGCTGTTCTTCGTGATGCGCGCCATGGGCGAGCTGCTGCTGTCCAACCTGGAGTACAAATCCTTCAGCGATTTCGCCGCGGACCTGCTCGGCCCGTGGGCCGGTTTCTTCACCGGCTGGACCTACTGGTTCTGTTGGGTGGTGACCGGCATCGCCGACGTCGTGGCGATCACCGCCTACGCCCAGTTCTGGTTCCCGGGACTCTCCCAGTGGATCGCTTCACTGCTGTGCGTGCTGTTGCTGCTCGGCCTTAATCTGGCGACGGTGAAGATGTTCGGCGAAATGGAGTTTTGGTTTGCGATGATCAAAATCGTCGCCATCGTCGGGCTGATCGTCGCCGGGCTGGTGATGATCGCCATGCAGTTCCAGTCGCCGACCGGAACCGTGGCCTCATTCACCCATCTGTGGAATGACGGCGGCATGTTCCCGAAAGGCATCAGCGGCTTCTTCGCCGGCTTCCAGATCGCCGTATTCGCCTTCGTCGGCATTGAGCTGGTGGGCACCACCGCCGCGGAAACCAAGGATCCGGAGAAGTCGCTGCCGCGCGCCATCAACTCGATTCCGATCCGCATCATCATGTTCTACGTGTTCTCCCTGATCGTTATCATGTCGGTGACGCCATGGAACTCCGTGGTGCCTGACAAGAGCCCGTTCGTTGAACTGTTCGTGCTGATCGGCCTGCCGGCCGCGGCCAGCGTAATCAACTTCGTGGTGCTGACCTCCGCCGCCTCCTCCGCCAACAGCGGGGTGTTCTCCACCAGCCGCATGCTGTTCGGGCTGGCGCTGGAAGGCGACGCGCCGAAGTCGTTCGCCAACCTGTCCAAGCGCGCGGTACCCGCCAACGGCCTCACCTTCTCCTGCATCTGCCTGCTGGGCGGGGTGGTGCTGATTTACCTGATCCCGAACGTGGTGACGGTCTTCACCCTGGTGACCACCGTGTCGGCGATTCTGTTCATGTTCGTCTGGACCATCATCCTGTGTTCGTACCTGGTCTACCGTAAACAGCGCCCGGCGCTGCACCAGAAGTCGATCTACAAAATGCCTGCCGGCAAACTGATGTGCTGGGTGTGCATGGCGTTCTTCGCGTTCGTGCTGGTGCTGCTGTCGCTGCGCGAAGACACCCGCCAGGCGCTGATCATCACCCCGCTGTGGTTCATCGTGCTCGGCCTGTCTTACGTGTTCCTGCGCAAGAAGAAAACCGCGTGATGCAAAAAAAGGGGCGGATCTCTGTATGAATCGGTCACATAGGTTACAGACCTGACCGGTCACATAGGTGACACTTTTTGACTTAATCGGCCCGGATTATACGATGATTTCGTTTGTCGTACCGGGCCAGTATCAGTTCGCCGAACCCTATGTCGTCCCCCCCCCCTCATCCAGCGCCCTCCACCAGACTCGCTCATACCGCAGGGCTTCAGACAAAAAAGTTTCACCCAGCTGGACCGCCAACTGTTGCACGTCTCTATGTCCATCGGTGGGATGTCCCAGCGCTGGGCAGACGGGGACCCGCTGCGCCTGCCATTCTTCTCCCTGCGACAGCTTCTCACGGGGATTTCCCCAGCGATCGCTGTTTTCGAGCCAAATGCCCCGTCGACGCAGTGCATCCTGAAGACGCTCCAGCAGGCGAAGCGAGTAACCGGCACGTTGTATCCGCCCCTTCGCATCGTACACCAGGCGTTTCCAGGGGCCGGTAATAATATGTTCAGGCGCATCGTCCAGGATGCGCTTTTTCGAGCCGTTCAGTTCGGTCAGATAATGAATGGCGGACAGCATATGTTCTCCGGCTAACGTTGCCTGGAAATGCAAGTCGCTCAATACCGCCGGAAGAAAACGCTTTACCCGCCCGTACTGCTCCACCATTTCGTCATGGAAATTGTTGTTCTGAGGCCGGGCCAGCTCATTTACCTTGCTGACGGATTCTGCCAGCCTGCTTTTCGGTATGCTGCTAAATATGGTCTCCCTCAGCTCAGCATCGT
>NZ_JCAXDO010000002.1:32325-37729 GCF_059740205.1 Serratia sp. LTN-2
TATGAAGACCTCGTGATAGCGCCAGCTTTATCATAACAATTTAAGGTTGGTACTCAGCGTTGCAAGCGGGAGCTGTCAAAATCTTTACTTTTCCCTAACTCAGCTCCTTCAACTTAAAGCGTGCGCCGAAGCAAATGATAAATATGAGTACAATACCTACCAGCTGTGGCCATCTTGCGCCACAAAGGAACTCGTCCCCCACATGCTTACTGAGATCGAGGCATGTGTAAACCGTAGCCCCAGAAAACCAAGCTTTGATCCATGATGCTTTATTCATTGAGTATCCTTAGCTTAAACTTAATATAAACAAAAAGTATATAATTATTATACACCCTCCAATCCAAGCTTGACTCTTATGGAAAAAAGAGATACTAGTAAATGGCTTTACAAAAGATTACACAAGGTTAACCAAATAATCAAAAGGAGTTGTTTATGAAAATCATTGATTCTTCAATGTTAAACTTTGTTTCTGGTGGTAGGGGTAACAATGGCGGTGACCGTGCTGATAATGGTGGCCGGAACGATAGCGCTCGAAATTCAGGTCGTGATGCAGCTACATATGCAGGCGGGGCCGCAGGCACTGCAATTGGAATCTTAGCCGGTGGGCCTGTCGGGGGACTTGTCGGTGGCTTAGTTGGTACCGTTGCTGCTGGTCAGAGCTATGATTCGGCGATGAGCGCTGTAGATAAATATGGTAATAATGGTAATGGCGGCGGTGCGTTTGGTGGAGATAGTAACAAGAATAGTGTTAACGGACAATGCCATTGGTAAATATACAAAAGAGGTTCTTTTGAACCTCTTTTTTAGATTCATAGGCCAAATAATGTTAAATCAGTTTAAGCGGTTTATTTTTTTCTTTGTTATTTTCTTTTTAGGAAATGTTTTTTTTGGTGTGGAGGTCACTATCAACATAGTGAAGTCTAGTATTTTATCACTGGTGACTGTAATACTTATTTCTGTATTTAGTAGCCAATGGTGGAAAAAAAACATCCTCAAAGTAAAAGTAGACAAATAGCTTCATCTATGAGTCATATACATATAGTCGATTTATAGATGAAGAAGTTAGCTCGGCAATATATTTCGACATCCGTCCACTATATTGTATAAATACCTGCACTCAATATAACGCAATTCATTGCCATATGCAGTGCAATTGGCATTACTATCCCTCTGGATATTATTCTGGATGCAATCAGGATGATAGAAATTAGAAACAAAATAATTAACGTTCTGACATCCGTGTATTGAGTGTGTAACACAGCAAATAAGAACGAAGTTACTAGAGATGCGATGTAAATATTACCACGAAAAAAAACCAGTAAAGCTGTTAGCAACCCCCCTCTGAACGCCAATTCTTCATAAACCGGAACGATTAAAACTAACATGAAAAAATTAAGCCAAAATAAGCTTCCTTTTCCGGTTTCCTGCTCCATCACCCAGTGTTCTGCTTCCCTGATATCCAGAATGTAAGCAACCGCAGTTTGAGCAAGTAGAATGAGGAGTAGAAATATTAAAAATTGCCTAACACTAAAACATCCCCGCCCCATGTCGTCCCATTTTCTGAAGAAAATGAAATATAAGGGAACAATAAATGAGAACTCAAGAACATATAAAACAATTAGTAATAGCCCTGATTGTTCGAGTGCAACCTTATCAGGAACAACAATTGGGTAAAATGTTATCCCAACCAAAAGAATAAACAACGCAAAACAAGCAAACCCGCGTTTTATACTCATTCCCGTTCTGTTATTCATCTAACTTTCCTTTAGCCCAAGGTAAATAACCCGATCTGCTGACGCGATTGTCGTTTCGCGGTGGGCAATAAACACCCGTGTAATGCTGAGTGCCTTAATCGCCTGATTCACCTTCGCTTCACTGTCCTTGTCCAGCGCACTGGTCGCCTCGTCCAGGAACAAAATCGCCGGCTTCTTGTAAATGGCTCGGGCAATAAACAGGCGTTGCTTCTGCCCACCGGACAACCCTTCCCCCAGTTCGCCGATCAGGGTTTCGTACCCCATCGGCATGCGCATGATCACCTCATGCAGATAGCTGGCTCGGGCACAGACCTCCATCCAGGCATCATCCATCTCGTCCGCGAACCCGCAGATATTTTCCCGGATCGAGCCGGAGAACAGCTTGTCGTCCTGCATCACGCAGGCGATCATCTTGTGATAGTTGTTGATGCCGAGCTGCCGGATATCGACGCCGTTCACCTCAACCCGCCCTGAATCCGGGGGAAACAGCCCGCACAGCACCTTCATCAGCGTGGTCTTGCCAGCCCCGGACGGGCCCACGATGGCCACACTTTCCCCCGGTGCAACGTTGATGTCCAAGGCATCAAAGACCGCCGGTGACTGGCTGTCGTACCGGTAGCTCAGGGCATGGGTGGACAACCCCATCGGTTGCATTCCCGAGATATATGGAAGGTCGGGCTTGCGATCTTCCCGTGGGTGCAGGGCAATATCGGCAATACGTTCGTTATGCAGGCTCATCATGCGCAGCTGCAGCAGAAACGCCGTCAGGGACCCGATACGATCGGAGAACTGTCCCCGAAAGGCACCGAACGCGACGAACATGCCGAGGGTCATCTGATTGTCGATCACCAGACTGGCCCCCAGCCACAGAATGACAACCTGGTCACAGGCCGCCACGAAGGTGTTGATCCCACCAAACAGCATGTCCATTCGGGTGATCCGGATACCGGTATTGATGGTGTCGATTTCAAGATTGAGCCAGTGAGCGATGCGGCGTTCCGCCATGCCCTGCATTTTGACGGTAGCGATACCGTACAGCGTCTCCATAAAATATGAACCGGCGCGGGCATTTCTCACCAACGCTTCTTCGGACAGCTGGCGATAATAGCCGTAGGTCAACAGGCGCATCAGCACATAGAGCGCGGTGAAAGTGAGCACTACCCAGGTCAGCCAGCCGCCATACAGCACCATCATCACCAACACACCGATCACCATGATGCCGTCCATGATGGCGCCGATGATACTGGTGGTGAAAGTGCTGCGCAGCGTATCCAGCGAACCGAAGCGTGACTGAATGTCACCCAGCTTACGCCGTTCAAAGTAACCGAGCGGCAGGCGCAACAGGTGGGTAAACAGACCGGACTGCCACTGCACATTGATGAGCGTCGACATGACCAGTCCGGACCAGGCGCGCACCATACCAATGGCGGCCCGCAGCAGGATGAACAGCATCAGCCCAAGGCAGATGAGCGTCAGTAACCCGCGATCCCCGGCAGGAATAGCGTGATCCATCACCAGCTGCGTGCCGATAGGCATCACCAGGTTGATGGTTTCGAATACCAGAGACAGGCAAAAGATTTTGCCGAGCGCCCCCTTGAGGCCATGCACGCTGCCAATTAGCGTACGCAGGTGAATGCGGTGGCGAATGCTGTCGGCGGTGAAGGCGGTGCCGGGCCAGGCCTCAAGCGCTACGCCGGTGAAACTGTGCGACAGTTCCGTCAGGCTGATGGCCCGGCGCCCGCGCGCCGGATCATGCAGCACTACGCGGTGGCCCTTGACGCTGACCAGCACCACGAAATGGTTGAATTCCCAGTGCAAAATGCAGGGCAGTTTCAGCGCGTTGAGTTCGTCCAGATCCAGAGACAGAGGACGGGTGTTCAACCCCAGCTGCTCGGCGATACCGGTCAATCCAACCAATGTGGCACCGCGCGTTGACAGGTTGAACTGCCGGCGCAGCGCGATCAGGTCGATGTTTTTTCCGTAGTAACCGCATATCATCGCCAGGCAGGCCAGCCCGCATTCCGACGACTCGGTCTGGTGCACCATCGGAACCCGGTGACGTAGCCGCAGATCCAGCTGGCTGACCCGTTGTTTGAATGCAGGCTTACTCATTGACCGGCCCCGTCGCGCTGTGTTTCATGTCGTAGAACGGTGACAACATCCATTGATAAATCTTCCTTTTTTCCAGAAACAGGGTGCTTTGCGCTTTCATGCCGTTTTCCAGGCTCAGACGTTTACCGTCATAGGCAATGGCCTGTTTTTCCGGAATGACAATCACCTTGTAGTAGGGCACAGCGGCGGTCAGCGCCGCTTTTGGGGCCCCCTGATAGGTCAGCATTTCCTGCGGTGAGGCCGGGGCTTTGGAGATGACGGACACCGTACCGGCAAACTGGCCGAATTTTTCCGCCGGAAAGGCGTCATAACGTACATTGACCTTGTCACCGGCAGCAATGTAAGGAATGGCATCGTTAGGTACCCACAGCACGAGGGCGTAGTGATCGATGTCGTGGGGGATCACCTGCAGCAGGCTGTCGCCGACGTTGACCATTTGGCCAACCGTGACGCTCAGCGAATCGATACGGCCATCAGCCAGCGCACGAACGACGATCGCTCCACCGGCATCGATGTTGAGCCGCTCTTTCTGCAGCTCGTAGCGCTGCAGCTCCATCTGGAAGATCTGGTTGTCGAAGTTGGCGGCCTGGGTATGGATCTGGCTTTCCAGCGCGGTGATCTGCAACGCATTCTGTTCGTTCTGGCCGGACAGGCCCAGCAGGTTGTTCTGCTGCTGGTAATACAGGGCCACCTGGTTGGTGAGCTGATCCTTGTTGATCAGTCCCTTGGTCTGATAGTGCCTGTAGTTCTCCATGTTCTCCTTCATGATGCGTATCCCTTCCTGAGCACGCCGAAGAATGTCGGTTGAGCGCGAAAACGCGGCGGTATATTGCGCCTTCTGTTTTTCCAGCATAGTGAGCGTGGCCTGCTTGCTGCTTTCCAGTCGGCTGATGATTTGCGCAATGCGTGCCAGCTGGCCATCGATATCCCGCTGCTGGTTATCGCTGACTACACCACTGCGAGTGCTTTTGCTGACGTCAATCTGGTAAATGGGTGCTCCGGCGGTGATCACCTGCCCTTCGGTGACAAATTGTTTGACGACTACCCCCTGAACGGAAGAATAGACGTTGGCGGCACGCGGATAGGTGCTGACCTCACCAGTCACATTGACCCGTCGGGTATAGGTACCGGCGATCACGAAGGTGAGAAATGCAATGAGAAAAAACAGGCAGAGCCCTGCTATGAGCCAAAAGGGAATGCCGGGAAGGAGGAGCGCCCGACCACGCCATTTCATTCTCTGATTATCGATCGCTTCCTGGCGAAACACCGTTTTTCTTCCTTAAAAAGAAGGGGGAATGAAGTCCAGCCCCATTATGCCGTCAACAAATCGCTAAACACCAGCGTTGCGGTGAGTGGGCGTTTAATGGATTGTTGGACATAAAATGGAGCAGAAGCCGGGAATGAAGATATCGCCCGGTTATCCCCACTGATGCATGAGCATATCAATATGCTGGAGCATTGTACGTTCACGCTCCCGGAGGGTATTTTAAAGGGGGAACTTAGAACGTTAAATTTTAATACAAACAACGAATTATCTT
>NZ_JCAXDO010000002.1:37768-70256 GCF_059740205.1 Serratia sp. LTN-2
CATACTTCTGCAATCGGAAGCTCACCTTCCAGACAGGCCGTGACAAACTGTAAACGTTGCATGGTAACAGTCTCATTCCAGGGCACGGTAAACCGCCATAGGCTGTTTACCGTACCGTTATAACCTGTTACCCATGTGACCGGTTCATACATCTCTCCGCCCCTTTCTTTTTACGCCTCTGCGCTAATCCGCTTCCGTCGCCACCGCCGCTTTCCCCTTACGCCGCACGCGCAGCTCGCTGACCACCACCCCGATCACGATCAACGCTCCGCCCAATAACGCCACACCCGGCAAACGCTCCCCGGCCAACCGCCCGACGATGCCCGCCCAGACCGGTTCGCCGGCGTAAATCACCGTGGCCCGCGTCGGCGAAACGCTGCGCTGCGCCCAGTTCATGGTCAGTTGAATCAACGCGCTGGCCAGCCCCAGCCCAATGGCGCTGTACAGCAGGTAATCCGAATACGGCGGTGGCGATTCACCGGTCGGCGCCATCATCAAGAATGAGGTCAGCGAGGCGGTCGCCAGCTGTACGATGGTCACCCGGCGGATATTCACCTTGCCGGCAAAGGCGCCGATCAGGATGATCTCCGCCGCCATACCAAGGGTGCCGGCCAGCGTCAGAATTTCGCCGAGGCTCAGCGTCATGTCGGTGCTGCTCGGCGCTGCCAGCAGCATCAGCCCGGTAAAGGCCAGCAGAATGCCGATCCACGACATGATACCGGGGAACCGCCCCAGCACCAGCCATTGCAACAGCGGTACGATCGGCACATACATGGCGGTAATGAACGCCGACTGGCTGCTGGTGATGGTCTGCAGGCCGACGGTTTGCATGCTGTAGCCAAACATGATCGCCAGCCCGATCAGCCCGCCCGCCTTCAGTTCATACAGCGTCAGGCCGCGCAGCACGCGCAGCGAAAACAGCGTCAGCGCCAGCGTGGCGGTGGCGAAACGCAGACCGACGAAAAAGAACGGCCCGCTGACCTGCATCGCGTGATGCACCGCCAAAAAGGTGCCGCCCCAGATCATGGTGATGAAAATCAACACCGCTTCCGGCAACCTGATTTGCGGAACCACGGCGGAAATAAAGGATTTTTTTGCTGCTGACACCGGCTTGCCCTTCCTGCTGAGTGCAATATAATGCACAGATCCTGCCAGTATGAGATAAAGTCCGGCGATGAGCAATACGGCGCATAACGCGAAAACCGATCCTCCCAAAGTGCTGCAGTATCTGAGCAGCAATCTGCGCGGCTACCGCCAACAGGCGGGCCTGAGCCAAGTGGCGCTGGCCGAGCTTTCCGGCGTCAGCCGCCGCATGCTGGCGGGCATCGAGGCCGGCGATCGCAACGTCAGCCTGGCAGTGCTCGACAAGATCGCCGCCGCCCTGGCGATTTCCTTTACCGATCTGATCCAGGCACCGGAAGCGCGCGGCAGCCATCTGGTAGGGGAACTGGCCTGGCAAGGCGCGCAGTCCGGCAGCCAGGCGCTGTTCGCCGCCAGCGTGCCGGCGCGCCAACGGGCCGAGCTGTGGGAATGGACGCTGATGCCGGGTGAGCGCTATGACTCGGCGCCGGACGCCGAAGGCTGGAGCGAGATGATCTATGTGATTGCCGGCACCCTGACGCTGGAGCTGGAACAAGGTACGCTGACCCTTGCCGCCGGCGCCGCGCAAACCTTCAACAGCGATCAACGCTACGCTTACGCCAATCTCGGCGACCTGCCCCTGCGCTTTATCCGCAACGTCGCCTTCTGACTGCCCGCCAGCCCGCGCCGGCGGCGGATGTCGTGCCGCTGTCGTGCCGCTGTCGTGCCGCTGTCGTGGCGCCGTCACCCCGCACGCCCTACACTGGATGACAGTGACAGTGAACTCGGGAGTGCATCATGCAAAAGTACCGCATCAGGCCATTACGTCTGGAAAAAGGCTGGTCGCAGGAGCAGCTGGCGACCATTGCCGGTCTCAGCACCCGCACCGTACAGCGGATTGAAAACGGCGAACAGGCCAGCCTGGAAACCTTGACCGCGATCGCCGCCGCGCTGGGGGTGCAGGTCAGCGATCTCACCTCACCGCCGCAGGCGGAAACGCCGAGTGAGGTAGATGAAGAGCAGCGCATTCGTCGCCAGGTCGCGGCAGAAGGCAAACTGCTGAGCATGGCGGTGCGTTTCGCCGTGATTGGCGCGCTGCTGTTCGCCATCAACGAGTTGACTCACCCGCAATACCTCTGGTCGCTGTGGGCGATCGGCGGCATGAGCCTCGCGCTGGTTATGCGGGCGGTGCGCACCCTGCTGCTGCGCAATGCCTTCAGCCGCTGGCAGGAACAGCGGCTGGCGCAAAAACTCAGGCGCCTGCCGTAAACGTCAGCCACTCCGCCAGCCGGGCCAGCGCACTGCCCGGCACGATCGGCTGCGGCGACAACAAGTAATAGCCGCTGCCGTCGGGCGTGAAACCGAACGGCGCGCTCAGCAAACCGGCGGCCAGATCGTCTCGCACCTGCAGCCACGGGCCGATAGCGATGCCAAGACCGGCTACCGCCGCCTGCAGGCTGAAATAGAAATGATCGAAACGCTGCTCCGGATGCCCCGCCAACGTCACCCCCTGCCGCTGCGCCCAGTGCCGCCAGGCATCCGGCCGGGTGGCGGCATGCAGCAACTTGGCGTCGGGCCGCAGGTTCTGCCTGCCGTCCACGCTGGCCGTCAGCCTCGTCAGCGCTTCGGGTTGGCACACCGGCCCGACTTTCTCATCAAACAGCGCCAGGCTATGCACCTGCTTTCCCCAATCAAAGTCATTGCGCCTGATCGCCGCCGTAATGCCGTCATGGAACGAAAACGGCCCGCCGCCGGCCACCAGCTGTAAGTTGATATCCGGGTGCGCCTGTTGAAAAGCCGGCAGGCGCGGGATCAGCCAACGCATCAGTAAGGTCGGCTCACAGGACAACACCAACGGCGCATTGAGTGCCTGCTGGCGCAGCTCCAGCGCCGTAGCATCCAAAATGCCGAATGCCTGCTGCGTCGCCTGAAACAGCTTGCGCCCCGCCGCCGTGAGCAGAACCCGCCGATGGCGGCGCTCAAACAGCGCCACGCCCAGCTCCTCTTCCAGCGCCCGCACCGCCCGGCTGACCGCGCCATGCGTCAAATTCAGCCCCTGTGCCGCCTGCGTGAAACTTTCCAGCCGCGCGGCGGCTTCAAAACAGCGCAGACCGCCCAGCGGCAGCGGCCTACGGGTTTTGCGTGAGTTTTTCTCACCGATACCGTCACTATTCATCGTTTGTCACCGAGGGAAATTACTCTTATAAATCAGTCACTCTATCGAGAAACATCGCAAGGATAACTATGACTGAACTCATCGCTGTCGTCACCATTACTTTACTCGCTGTAATCAGCCCGGGGCCGGATTTCGCCATGGTCTCGCGCAACAGCCTGTTGCTTTCGCGCCGCGCCGGCGTCTTGACCGCCTGCGGCATCGGCGCCGGCGTGCTGATCCATGTCAGCTATACGCTGATTGGCGTCGGCGTGTTGATTCAACAGTCGCCCTGGCTGTTTAACCTGCTTAAAGGCATCGGCGCCGCCTATCTGATCTATCTCGGTTTTACGTTGCTGCGCAACGCGGCGCATCATGACGCCGCGCCCACCACGACACCGGCCGCCATCAGCGATGTCGCGGCGCTGAAAACCGGTTTTTTAACCAATGCGCTGAACCCGAAAACCACCATCTTCGTCGTCAGCCTGTTCATGCAGGTGGTTTCTCCGCACACCCCGCTCGGCGTGCAAATTGGCTATGGTCTTTTTATCGCCGCCGTCCATATCTTCTGGTTTGCCGCCGTCGCGCTGCTATTTTCCGCGCCGGGGGTCAATGCGCGCTTTTTGCGTTTGCGCCGCGGCATCGATCGCACCTTTGGCGGGCTGCTGATCGCCTTTGGCACCCTGCTGGCGATCGCCGGCATCAAGTAACGCCGCGACGCCAAGTTCGTCATTCGCTTCTATGCTTATCAGGGGTTTTTGTTAATCATCTGAGAGGGAGTACGGAACATGACGAAACTGTTGGTGCTTTATTACTCAATGTACGGCCACATCGAACGCCTGGCGCAGGCGGTGGCCGAAGGGGCAAATCGGGTCGATAACGTGGACGTGACGATTAAACGCGTGCCGGAAACCATGACGCCGGAAGCCTTCGCCAAGGCCGGAGGCAAGCAACACCAGCAGGCGCCGGTCGCCACCCCGCAAGAGCTGGCGGACTATGACGGCATTATCTTCGGCACGCCGACCCGCTTCGGCAATATGGCCGGACAGATGCGCACCTTCCTCGATCAGACCGGCGGCCTGTGGGCGTCCGGCGCGCTGTACGGCAAGGTGGGCAGCGTCTTCTCCTCCACCGGCACCGGCGGCGGCCAGGAACAAACCATCAGTTCGACCTGGACCACGCTGGCGCACCACGGCTTCATCATCGTGCCGATCGGCTATGCGACGCAGGAGCTGTTTGACGTTTCGCAGGTGCGCGGCGGCACCCCGTACGGCGCCACCACCATCGCCGGCGCCGACGGTTCGCGGCAGCCGAGCAACGAAGAGCTGACCATCGCCCGCTATCAGGGCGAGCACGTGGCGAAAATCACCGCCAAGCTGAAAAGTTAAGCGCCCTCCCGTACCCGTGATTCAAAGGGCCGCGCATTCGCACGGCCCCATCTTGTTGCCGACCCGCCGCAAGGTTAGAATGCCCCTCCCCCGGCCATTCAGCGTCTGAAGGCCAGGCCCGAATTCGTTCTGCCCGTCGCTCATCGGCTTTCAGCCTGAGGACGGGCGTTCTGTTTTTTGCGCACAGCGAAGGGAATAAGTCAGTGTCTAAAGATTTTGATGAACTAATAAGAGACATGGATCTTATTATTGAAAATGTAGACAGCTTCAAAGCTCTGGCTCCGCGCGCGCCCGAGCCGGCTCCGGCCCCGCCGCCGCCGGTTCATCATTACGACTCGTTCTGCGAAAACATCGCGTTGAAAGTGGTATTGAAGGTGCTGCTGTCTTCGGTAGACAAGATAGTCAAAGTGCAGATCGCCAACAAGGTCGAGCAGGAGATCGCCCAGATCGAACAGCAGGTGGTGCGCGCCGGCGGCGGCCCGGTGTCGCCGGACGATCTGGCGCAGATGACCCACTACGTGCGCCGCACGGTCAACGATCTGCTGGAATAGCGTTCTCCCCCTCCACGCCATGCTTATTCGGCGATATGAATTTTTACGTTATTTTTATATCGCCTGCTTTATGCTTGATACACTTCAATAAATTGACGCATCGTCGGCGGGCACTCCGAGCAACAGCATGGTCAAAACCAAACAAATCCTGGTCGTTATTCATCTTTGCAGCTTTTTAGTCCTCCTTTACAGCCTTTCAATGATCCCGCCCCTGCTGATGGGCCTGCTGTATAAAGAAAAAAGCGCCTTCTCGTTTTTCTATACCCTGGTGCTCGCCGCCACGCTAGGCGGATTGGGCTGGTTCAGCACCCGGCAGTCGAAAGTGCAGCTGCGCACCCAGGACGGTTTCCTGATCATCGTCATGTTTTGGCTGTTGTTTTCCGCAATCAGCGCCCTGCCGCTGTGGCTGGATGACACGTTAAACGTCCGCCTGGTGGACGCGATGTTCGAGGGCGTCTCCGGCATCACCACCACCGGCGCTTCGGTGCTGAACGACGTCTCCAACGTCCCCAAATCATTCCTCTACTATCGCTCTCAGCTCAATTTTATCGGCGGTCTGGGGGTTATCGTGTTGGCGGTGGCCGTGCTGCCGCTGCTGGGCATCGGCGGCGCCAAACTTTATCAATCGGAA
Organism: Serratia sp. LTN-2; assembly: GCF_059740205.1. Taxonomy (NCBI): domain Bacteria; kingdom Pseudomonadati; phylum Pseudomonadota; class Gammaproteobacteria; order Enterobacterales; family Yersiniaceae; genus Serratia; species Serratia sp. LTN-2. The sequence goes on from NZ_JCAXDO010000002.1 coordinate 43,571, forward strand.
ATGCCCGGCCCATTCAAAGAGGAGCGCCTGACGCCGCGGCTGGCCGACACCTCGAAAAACCTGTGGCTGATCTACCTTGGCCTGGGGCTGGCCTGCACCGTCGCCTTCCGCCTGGCGGGCATGCCGTGGTTCGATGCCTTGTGTCACGGCATCTCTACCGTCTCGCTCGGCGGATTTTCCACCCGCAACGAAAGCCTGGGGTACTACGACAGTTCGGCGGTGGAAATGGTCGGCGGCATTTTCTCTGTTCTGGCGGCGGTGAACTTCACGCTCTATTTCGTCGCCGTCGGCCGCCGCAGCCTGAAACCGCTGTACCGGAACCCCGAGCTGCGCTTTTTCCTGTTGGTGCTGGCCATCGTCGTGGCTATCGTGTGCGTCGAGCTGTATCGTTCGGGCATGTACGGGGTCAAGGACGCCTTCGTGCACGGTTTTTTCCTCACCAGTTCGATGATGACCGATAACGGTCTGGCCATCGCCGATTACACCAAAATTCCGTCCCACACCATCATGCTGCTGCTGGCGGCGAGCTTTTTCGGCGGCTGCGTCGGGTCCACCTGCGGCGGCATTAAAGCGCTGCGTTTTCTGATCATGTACAAGCAAAGCCGGCTCGAGATCAACCAGCTGGTGCATCCTAACGCCTTGTACACCATCAAGGTCGGCAATGCGCCGATCCAGGATCGGATGCTGCGCTCGGTTTGGAGCTTTTTCTTCCTCTACGTGCTGTTCACCTGCCTGTTTATCTGGCTGCTGAATCTGATGGGCTATGATCTGGTCACCGCTTTCGCCACCGTCGCCGCCTGCATCAACAATATGGGACTGGGATATGGAGAAACCGCCGCCGGCTTCGGCACGTTGAACGACGCGGCGAAATGGCTGATGTGCGCCGCCATGCTGCTTGGCCGCCTCGAGATCTACCCGATGCTGATCCTTTGTTCACGCGCGTTTTGGCGTTTTTAAGCGGACAAACCCGGCATGAAGCCACCGTTTCGCTCGGTTATCGCTGACACATTCACAACACACATATGTTGCATTGTTGTATTCGTTTCACTGCGATAAGTTTAATTCACTGTAAATATATACAGTGAATTTTAACTTATTGAGGATATGAATATGCGCTTTAACAACAAGATGTTGGCCCTGGTCGCCCTGCTGTTCGCCGTACAGGCGTCGGCCGACACGCTCGAATCCATCGACAACTGCGCGGTCGGCTGCCCGACCGGCGGCAGCAGCAACGTGTCGATCGTGCGTCATGCTTATACGTTGAATAACAACAGCACCACCAAGTTCGCCAACTGGGTGGCCTATCACATCACCAAAGACACGCCGGCCAGCGGCAAGACGCGCAACTGGAAAACCGATCCGGCACTCAATCCGGCGGATACCCTGGCGCCCGCCGATTACACCGGCGCCAACGCGGCGCTGAAGGTCGATCGCGGCCATCAGGCGCCGCTGGCTTCGCTGGCAGGCGTTTCCGACTGGGAATCGCTGAACTATCTGTCCAACATCACGCCGCAAAAGTCCGATCTGAACCAGGGCGCCTGGGCGCGGCTGGAAGACCAGGAACGCAAGCTGATCGATCGCGCCGACATCTCTTCGGTCTATACCGTGACCGGGCCGCTGTATGAGCGCGATATGGGCAAACTGCCGGGCACCCAGAAAGCGCACACCATCCCCAGCGCCTACTGGAAGGTGATTTTTATCAACAACAGCCCGGCGGTAAACCACTACGCCGCCTTCCTGTTCGACCAGAACACGCCGAAGGGCGCCGATTTCTGCCAATTCCGCGTGACGGTGGACGAAATTGAGAAACGCACCGGTCTGATCATCTGGGCCGGCCTGCCGGACGACGTGCAGGCTTCGCTGAAGAGCAAACCCGGCGTGCTACCGGAGTTGATGGGCTGCAAAAACTGACGAAAAAACCCGCCGAGGCGGGTTTATTTTTCACGCGGGCGCCGGCGGCTTACTCCGTCAGCGCCTTTTGCGCAGCGGCCAACTCGCGTTGACGAGGTGAGGCTACCGCGTGGTCGCGTGCCAGCAACGTATACACCGTCGGCAACACGAACAGGGTAAACAGCGTGCCCACCAGCATGCCGGATACGATCACCAAGCCCAGACCGAAGCGGCTGGCGGCGCCGGCGCCGCTGGCGAACAGCAGCGGGATCAGGCCGAACACCATCGCCCCGGTGGTCATCAGCACCGGCCGCAGACGAATTTGCGCCGCCTGCAAAATCGCGGCGCGCCGCGCCAGCCCTTGATGCATCTGCAGCTCGTTGGCGAACTCCACCATCAAAATGCCGTGCTTGCTGATAAGCCCGATCAGGGTCACCAGCCCGACCTGGGTATAGATATTCATCGTCGCATAGCCCAGCGCCAACGGCAGCAAGGCGCCGCAGATCGACAGCGGCACGGTGATCAGAATGATCAGCGGATCCTTCAGGCTCTCGTACTGCGCCGCCAGCACCAGGTAGATGATGACCAGCGCCGCCAGGAATGCGAACGCCAGCGCGCTGCCTTCCTGGGTATACTGGCGCGAATCCCCCTGCCAATCGTGGCTGAATTCGGCCGGCAGCGCATTCGCCTGCCGTTCGAGGAACGCCACCGCTTCGCCCATCGAAACACCGGGCGCGGGGATCGCCTGCAGGGTGGCCGCATTCTGCTGGTTGAACTGGGTCAGCTTGTTCGGCTCGACCTTAACGGCCACCGATACCACGGTGGAGAGCGGCACCAGCGTATTGTCCTGCGTGCGGACATACTGCCGCGCCAGCGCCTGCGGCGTCAGCCGCTGTTCGCGCAGGCTCTGCGGGATCACGTCATAGGCGCGCCCGTCCATGCCGAAGCGGTTGAGGTAGTTCTCGCCCACCAGCACCGCCAGCGATTCGCCGATGTCGCTCATGCGGATCCCCAGGCTGTTGGCCTTGGCGCGGTCGATGTGCACCTCCGCCAGCGGATTGTTGTAGTCCAAATCGCTGTCTACCACCATAAACAGGCCGCTGTTTCTGGCGTTCTGCTTGACCTCTTCCAGGGTGCGGTACAGCTGCGGGTAGTCCTGCGGCGTGCGCAACACCATCTGCACCGGCAGCCCACCGGTGGAGCCCGGTAAAGCGGGCAGCTGGAAGGCGAAAATGCTGGTGCCTTCGACATCGTTCACCGCCCGTTGCAGATCGGCCTGCACCGCCGACGCCGAGCGCTGGCGCGCCTGCCATAGCGTCAGGTTGATGCCGCCGATGCCGGACGCCGTGCCGTCGCTGCCGTTGATGATCCAACGGCTTTCGGTTTCCGGCATGCGGTTGTAGACCTCATCCAGCTTATAGGCGAAGCGTTCGACATAGTTCAGGTTAGCGTGCTGCGGCGCCTTGATGGCGGTCAGTACGATGGCCTGATCCTCGGTCGGCGCCAGCTCGCGCTGCGGCATCAGATACAGCAGCGGCAGGCTGATCATCACCAGCAGCGCCAGCGCTCCGGTCAGCCAACGGTGATGCAGCGAGAAATCCAGCGCGCGGGCATAGCGCCGCGTCAGGCCGCCGAAGAACCACTCGGCGGCGCGCGCCACGCGCCCTTCGCTCTGTTTGGCGGGCAGCAGGAGAGAACTCATCACCGGCGACAACGTCAGCGCCACCACGCCGGACACCACCACCGCGCCGGCCAGCGTCAGCGCGAACTCGCGGAACAGTGCACCGGTCAGCCCGCCCATCAGGCCGATCGGCGCATAGACCGCCGCCAGCGTCAGAGTCATGGCGATCACCGGCCCCGCCACCTCGCGCGCGCCGATCATCGCCGCCGCCAGCGGCGTTTTCCCCTCTTCGATATGGCGATGCACGTTCTCCACCACCACGATGGCGTCGTCCACCACCAGACCGATCGCCAGAACCATCGCCAGCAGCGTCAGCAGATTGACGCTGAAGCCAAAGGCCAGCATCAGCCCGGCGGCACCGAGAATCGACAAGGGAATGGTTACCACCGGGATCAACACGGTGCGCAGCGATCCCAGACACAGGTAGATCACCGCCACTACGATCGCCAGCGCTTCCAGCAGGGTATGCACCACTTCATCGATCGAGGCCTGAATAAAGCGCGCGGTTTCAAACGCCAGCGCCATCTTCACGCCCGGCGGCTGCATCTTGTCGATCGCCGGCATCAGGTGACGAATGCCGTCGACGATCACCAGCGGATTACCGGTCGGCGTGGGGAAGACGCCGAGGAACACCGCCGGTTCGCCATCCATCAGCGCGCTGGTCTCCGTGGCCGCGGCGCCCAGCTCCACGGTGCCGACGTCTTTCAAGCGCACCAGGCCGTTACCGTCGTTGCGCACCACCAGATTGCGAAACTCCTCCACGCTGGTGAGATCGGTATTCACCCGCACGTTGGCGACCACATACTGCCCTTTCACCTTGCCCGGCGCCGCCTGATAGTTGTTGCGCCGCACCGCGTCGGCCACGTCGGCGGCGGTCAGGCCGCGGCCCGCCAGCCGATCGCTGTCCAGCCACAGGCGCATCGCCATTTTTTGCCCGCCGAACACTTCAACCTTGGCGACGCCGTCGATGGTGGTGAACATCGGCTCCACCACCCGCGTCAGGTATTCGCTCAGCGCCGGCGTGGACAGCGTTTTACTGGAGAAACCGACATAGGCCACGGCGGTGGCTTCACCGGCGGAACGCTCAATCACCGGATCGTATGCCTGCTCCGGCAGCTTGTAACGCACCTGATTGACCTTGGCCATCACCTCGGTCAACGCCTGGGTGGAATCGCGGTTCAGCGCCATGCGCACCGTCACCACGCTGCGCCCCTGCACCGACGAGGAAGAAAGGTAGTCAACGCCTTCGACGGACGACACCGCCTGGGCGATCGGCTGCGTGACGAAGCCCTGCATCAGCTCGGACGAGGCACCGGGATAGTCGGTGCTGATGGTGATGGTCGAATTTTCCAGCAGCGGGTATTGGCGAATCGGCAATTGGCTGAGCGCCAGCGCGCCGAACAGCAGGATCAGCGTGCTGACCACCAGCGCCAGCACCGGCCGGCGCACGAACAGATCGGTAAATGTCATCGGTCTCTCCTCAGGAACCGGCCTGGGCGGCGCTCAGGGTATCCTGCGCCACCGGCTCGGCCGCCATGCCGTCACTCAGTTTGAGCTGGCCCGAGGTCACCACCCGCTCGCCTTCCTGCAGACCGCTGACGATCTCGACGCGCCCGTCATTGCGTTCGCCCACGGTGACCGAGACGCGCTTGACCACCATGCCCTTTTCACCCTGCTGCGCGACGAACACGGTATCGCCGTACGCCGTATAGGTCAGCGCCGTTTCCGGTACCGTCAGCACCGCCACGCGCTGTTGCTGCGTGACGCGAATGCCGGCGTACATGCCGGCATTCAGCAATCCCTGGCGGTTAGTCAACGTCGCCTGCACCTGTACGGTGCGAGATTTGCCGATCATCGGATCGATAGCGGTAATAACGGCGGGGAAAGCCCGATCGGGATAGGCGCCGACCTGCACCGATACCGCCTGGCCCAACGCCAACCCGGCGCTGCTTTGTTCGTCCAGCGAGAAATTGACCCGCAGCGTATCGGCATCCACCAGGTTGGCCACCGCCTCGGCGGCGTTGAGGTATTGCCCTTCATGCACGCGGCGAATGCCGATGACGCCGGAGAACGGCGCGCGGATCGCCTTCTGGGCGATTTTGGCCTGCGTTTCCTGCACCGCACCGAGCGCCATATCCCGTTCAGCCAGCGCATCGTCCAACTGCTGCCGCGCGGTGGCGTTAAGGTTCATCAGCTTGCGCATGCGCCCCAGCAGCAGATCGGCATTGCGCAGCTGCGCCTGCAGGCGCACCAGCTCCGCTTGCTCGACCGCATCGTTGAGCTGCACCAGCAGTTGCCCCTGACGCACCGTTTGGCCGGACTCGAACAGAATGCGCGTGATGCGGCCGCTGGTCTCCGCCGCGACCTCCACCTGGCTGGCCGCTTCCAGCTCGCCCACGCCGGCATAGCTGCGCGCCGTTTGTTCACGCAGGGCCGGCGCCAGCGCCACTTTTACCGGCGGATAGGCCGGCGCGCCTTCGCTTTGCCGGGCGGTGGAGCGCATCGCTACCGCAGCGACGGCGACCGCCGCCAACAGTGCGGCAATAATGAGGTATCGTTTCATCATGTAACGGTTTCTTCCTGATTTTACAGCCAAAGCCATCCTTCCCCCGACGCAGCGCAGGCAGGTGACGAGAGATGCCGGTTGCCAAGCCCGGCTGGCTGCACTATAAAACCTCAGGTTAACTTGAGGTCAAGCTAAGGGATGTGGAATGGCAAGAAATGAACCGATTGACAACTATCGGCTGCTGACCGTGGGAGAGGTGGCGAAACGCAGTGGCGTAGCGGTGTCCGCTTTGCACTTTTACGAGAGCAAGGGGCTGATTCAGGCGACGCGCAACGCCGGCAACCAGCGCCGCTACACGCCGGTGGTGCTGCGTTACATCGCGGTGATCAAGATCGCGCAAAGCGCAGGCATTCCGCTGGAGGAGATCCGCGCCACGCTGGGCCGCTTTCCCGCCGGCAGCAAGCTGACCTCGGAGCAATGGGGCGTGTTGTCCTCCGCCTGGCGCAAAACGCTCGATGAGCGCATTCAACGGCTGACCATGCTGCGCGACCATCTCGACGGCTGCATCGGCTGCGGTTGCCTGTCGCTTGCCGACTGCCCGCTGCGTAACCCAAACGATATTCTGGGCCAACAGGGCACCGGCGCACAGATTCTCGAACATGGCGCCGGAAAGGACCGATGAGCGAGACGGCGGCTCACCGGTGCTTCCCAGCCCATTCCTCTCAGGGATAGATGATGTTCAACGTGGCCGAGGTGTTAATTTCCCCCTGCGTGACGCCATCGCGCTGATAAGGGTAATAATAAGCGCCCATGCCGATGATGAAGTGACTGTTCAGACTGCCGCCGGCGGCGACGTGAAACAGCGAGGTGGCGCCGCCGCGATCGACGTTGGAGGGCGACAACACCACCGGCGAGCTCGGCATGTCGCGCTTGACCAGCCGCAGCCCCACCCCTTGCGCACCGCCCGCATTGGCATTGGTCAGTACGCTGGCGTCAGAGGCCAGCAGGTTATTGCTGGACAGGAACATCTCTACGGCGCGATCGGCGATGCCTTCCTGCTGCATGTTCTGGCAGCTGATGGTGAGCGAGAACGGTGTGTAGCCGGGTTGGCTGTTATTCAGCACCTGCGCCACGCCCATTTTGGGCAACCTGACCGTCAGGCCGGCATTGTCGAAACGACAGGTGGTGGTTTTCGGCGCGTATTTGATGTTCATCGGCTGGCCGTACATGTCGCGATCGTCATAAGGCCAGTTGCCGGTAAGCAACCAGGTGAGCAGTTTCCCTACTTGTTCCAGCAGCCAGAACGGCAATTCCAGAATGCCGATACCGGTCACATCGCTCACCAGTAAAACGTCATCAAGCATCAAGGCATCGCCCGGCACCACCCGCCCATCTTTGGGTTTTTGTACCAGCGAATAACGAATGGTCATCGGCGAGTTTAACTCTGACGCGGAGTGTTCCCCGCGCCCCCTCAACGTTCTGTCGCTTATCTTGTTGGTGATTTCCGCTCGGACCCACTGTTGACCGTTGTTAAAACCGAAAATCGCGGCCTGCGAATCTTTCGGCGAAAGCTTGATGGTGTAGGAAAAGTTGCTTTTGGACTTGCTGCAGTTAAATGTGCCTGTGTACTGGGTATTATATTGCGCCTCCCAGACCGGCGTATTGGCGCTCAGCTTGTCGGAGAGATCAACGAAAATCGGGGGCGCAAACTCCGCTCCTTTGCCATAGCAGGAAGCATAGCCATAGCCGCTGAACAGCCCGGACAGCAGCAGTAAAGAAATCAGCCTGATCATAGGTTCGATTATCCTGTATTAGCGGCAAACGCCGGGCGACGCATCCAGCGTCAGAGTAGGTTTGGCGATGCGGCAGCGGCCATCGCGCAGTTGCACCGTCAACGCCGTTGGCGGCTGTTCGGCGCGCAGATACAGCACGCTGGCCTGGCCGACAAAGCCTACCGACCGATCGTGTTCATCCAGCACTTCGGCGCCGAACGGCAGCGGCGCGCCATCGGCGCGTTGCGCCCGTTGCTGGAATGGCCGGCGTTGATCGGTTTCGAATTTCAGGTAGCTGACCGCGCCGTAGTAAGGCACGTGGTTGGCGACGTTGCCGCTGATTTCCGCCCCGCTGCTGTGGCCGGTATCCGATAGCGTGATCGAGTTTTGCCGGTACGGCGTGGCGTAGGGCACCAGCGCCAATCCTTGCGCGTTGGTGACGATGCTTTCGTCGCCGTTGACCATCAACCCCGCAGCCTGCGGCGCCTCCACCACCGTCATGGTGTTACCGATTTCGTTCGACGCCAGCAGATGCCAGGGGATCGCCACCAGGCTGCCGCGGGCGCTGAGGCCGCTCTGACGATAATCGTTGCCTTCGCTGTAGGAGACGCCCAACGTCGAAGCGCGAGCGCGATAGGCCGCATTGACGCTGGCCATATTGTCGCCGCCGCTGCGGTTGCTGCCGCTCAGCGAGTAACTCAGGCGGTTGGATTCCAGCGCGTTGCCGCTCAGGCTGACCGTGCTTTGCTGATAGTGAGAGTCCGTCGCCGACAGACCGGTGCTGAGATAGGCGTTGTTGTCGAATACCGACAGCGGCAGGCTGAATGACAGGTAATAGCGCGTCTCTTCTTCACGCTGGCTGTTGCGCACCCGGCTGGCGGAAACCGCGTAGCTGACGCGCCCCAGATTGTTGGAGTAGCCCAGCTGGTATTCGCGGCTCTTGGCGTTGGCCGTCCAGTAATCGCGCTGAGAGCCGGAGAAGAACAACGTGCCCCAGCCTTCGTTCAGGCGCTGGTTCAGGTTAAGCGTAAAGGTATTTTTCGGCCGCGCGGAACGCAGCGCATCCCAGGTGTTCATATCCAGTTCCGATACACCCTCTTCGTCGCGCCAGCGATCAAATTGCCGCTCCAGTTGGCGATAGCCGTCATTGGAGTAAATGGCGTCGGTAAAGCTGTAGTAACCGCGGGTGGAGTAACGGTAGGCCGCCAACGTGAAGTTGGTGGCGGTGACATCGAGAAATTTACTGTAGGCGATGCGAAAGCTCTGCCCGCTTTCGCGGCGATTTTTCAGACGGGTATCGGCATGCGTCAGATCGATGGACACCGCCCCAATCGGCAGGTTCCAGCCGCTGCCGAGCAGCCAGGCCTGATAATCGTCGCTCAAAATGCTGCCGGCATAGCCGGTCACCAGGTTATTGAAACCATACTGCAAGGTGCCTTGCACAAAGCCGGGATCGTAATCGGTATTGCTTTCGTTAACCTTGCCCGCCAGCACGCTGTATTGGCCGACACCCTGCTTCAACATGTTGGGCACGGCGGAAAACGGCACGCTGAACGACTGCTCGCGCCCATCCGCTTCTTTGACCGTCACCCACAGATCGCCCGCCGAGCCGGTAGGTTGAATGCTGTCGAGCGTAAAGGCGCCCGGCGGCACGTTTTCCTGATAGATGACGTTGCCGTTCTGCACCACTTTCACCAACGCGTTGGTTTGCGCCACGCCCCGAACGATCGGTGAAAAACCTTGCTGCGAGTTGGGGCGCATGCTGATGTCCGACGCCAGCGCCACCCCGCGAATGCGCACCGAGTCGAACAGATCCCCCGGCGAATAAAAATCGCCGACGGTCAGGTTGGATTTGATGTCGGCGAAGCCGCGCTGCAGATAGCGCGTGTTGTTCTGCCAGTGACTACCGCGCCCGCTGCCGTGGCGAAAGCTGCTGCTGTCGCGAAATTGCCAACCGGCCAGGTTGATCCCTGACTCCAGCCCGGTATAGAGATCGTCATTGCTGCTGCGATTGCCGTCGCCGTGCGTCTCTGCGTGATAGTAGGTCGCGTTGTAGGCCAGCGTCAGCGCTGAGATGCCGCGATTCCAAAAGGCGGGATCGACATACCCCGCCTCCGACCGGTTGACCCGCGCCTGCGGCACCGTCAACCGCAGGCTAAGCGCGCCGACGTCCATATCAAACCGCCCGCCCTGTACCAGCGTGGCGATTGGCAGCGTCTCCTGGGGCGCCTGAGGCGCCGGCAACCGGCTCAGATCGATGCCCAGACGCTGCGCATCCCGGTAGTCGATTTGAATATCGTCGCGCTGGGCGCCAAACAGCAGCGCGTAGCGCCCTTTCCAGTCATGGTTGACATACACATCGATCTCCTGCCTGCCGGCAGGCATGTCATTGTTGAGATAAAAACGCGAAAGATCGGAATCGCGCGATTCGCCGGCCAGCAGCGAAGTATCGAACGTCACCGCCCAGGCCGTGTCCGGCAACAAGAATGAAGAGGCGGTCAGCAACGAGAGGACTTTTTTATTCAGCTTCATTGTTGTTCTTTCAGGTTAGTGTGCGGTGACGGCTTTAGACTTGTAAGCCCCCAGATCGTCGATATACATCAGGTCATAGCGGGCGTTTTTAGTGGCCGATCGTTTGCTGGCGGCAAACTGGGTGGAAAACGGCGCAACCATGAGCGAGTCAACCAGCAAGTGTTTGTCCGCGCCCTGGCCGATATTCGCTATCGTGATGAAATACGGGCTGCTGTTGGTGACGTCGAACCCTTTGCCGTTGGCTTGCAGCGTCAGTTTTTCCAACGCGCTTTCTACGCCGCGGGTTAACGCCGGCGGGCGGTAGAACAGTTTGATGCGCGACTTGATCGCCAGCTGCAGCGTGTTGGTGCCTTGCAGGTTTTCCGGCGTCGGCGGGATATCCAGCACGTTGAGATAGAACACCGATTCGCGATCCGCCGCCAACGCGGCGCCGACTTTCTGAATTCGCAGCTGCTGGCCGCTATTGCCGTTGACCTTCACCACCGGCGGCGACAGCAAAAACGGCACATTGGCGGTTTCCGGGGTGGAATTGATATCGCCGTCGTCGATCCAGGCCTGAACCAATGAGGGGTCGGCGCCATTGTTCAGCAGTTGGACAATCACGTCCTTGTTGTTTGCCGGATAAATAACCCGCGTCCCGTTAACCACCACGTTGGCCTGAGCGCCAACGGCAGTGAGCAGCAACGCCGCCATCATCAAGTATTTTTTCATCGTTCCCCCGAGTGGCCAGGCCCGGTCAGGGGCCTGGCGGTCAGCGTGATTACAGGTAAGAAATGGTGTAAGTCACGTTGGAGCTCAGAGCGCCCACTTTTGCCGCTTCGGCGTTGGTTTTGTAGTAGTACGCATCCAGCGTCAGGGTTTCCGAATCCGGCGCCGTTTTGTCGCCCATGATGTCGGTGACATACGGCACGTTCAGTTGGATCGGCGTAGAAGAACCGGTTTCCGCCAGAGAGAAGCCCACGTTCTTCGCGACGGAAGCGTCGTTCTCGTTGACCGAGTTGTTCAGCAAATATTTGCCGTCAGTGGAAATGTTATCCGCGGAGGAGAAGTAGATTTTCAGCGGGGTGCCTGCCGTGCCGGCCGCCGGCGAACAGCCGGAGAAGGTCAGCGAGAAGGACTTTTTGTTCTTGGTGATTGGCCCAACGGCGTTACCGGCATCGGTCACCGAGATCGGGCTCAGCGCTACGGTGAAATCCGCACTTTTGCCGCCGTTGATGGTACAGGTGGTGTCGGTAATGGCACCGGTAAAGTTAATGACGCCACCGGCGGAATTATCTTCAGCGAAAGCCGTAGGCGCAGCGACCGCAGCCGCCATGATTGCAACAGAAAACATCTTCTTCATCATGATGATAAAACTCCATAACAGTTTGGTTTGAGAGAATAAATAAAGCGGCCGCTGCCGGCGGGATGAAACAGTCCCTCCCCGTAATACAGAGGCAAAAAAAAATAGCGATCACATTCCTGTTTTTATAAAAACCAATAAATAACGTGATGCATCCACCAGGAATATAAGCGAGAAATAGCCCCCTACCTCTCTCTTATAAAACCGGAAGAAATCCCCAACAAATTATGCACCCGGTTTCCCAGGCCCATTTTGCGTAACGCACTGCATTTCTGCGTGCTGACGGTTTTTACGCTTTTATCCAACATTTTGGAAACCTGAGTCACCGTATAGCCAAAAGAAAGCAAATGGAGAGTTTCCGCCTCGCTTTCCGTCAGGCAATGTTTCGCCGCACGAACCGGTCTGTCATCTATCTTTTGGGGCGATGCTGAGCAACGGAGAATATCGGCCAGTAATAATGCCAGAGACTGGCTCATATTAGATACACTGTCCCGTTTGTCGAACACCACGACATCGTGCCAGAAGGATCGACATAGCAGGCGGCGCATCTCTTCCGTTGCAATAAAAAATTTAACCCCGTGGATGGACGGTAATAAGGTTACCGCCACGCTGAAACGCAACATGCTTTTTACCGCGTCGTCAATAACCAGAATGTCATGACAACAACTTCCCATTACCAATGGCAAATCGCCGTAACAGGTAATAACGTGTTCTTGATGATAAATCCTTGGCGTCAATATTCTCTTGACCGCCTCTCTGAAGAACAGATTTTCAGATACAATACCGACACTGAGCATATCCCCTCCATCCGTGGCTTAACCAGAACACGTCATCATCACTGAAAAAAAAACACTTTTGCGGAAAATTCTTATTACCAGATAAACATAGAAAATAAGCCACATGCACAGGGAAGCCCTGTTCCGTACAGCCAGGATAATTCTGCACCAAACCGCCACCACTAGAAATATTATTTTTTATAACAGAAATTTTAATCACAATAATCTAAAAATATTAAAATTATTAGCACAAAACACTTAAAATATCATTCATCACACTCGAGGCCAGACATTGCGCCCAGCGTAAAAATAAAAAACCAACCCGGTTCACTTGCGAATTCCGCCATAATCCTTGACCTCCTTGCCTTTTACCTAAATACTAGCCGCGCATTGGAAGCCTATATCCTTATAAAAACCTGCAAATATGAAATACATTATCGATCTCTGCGTGATCTATGACGCAAGCACCTGTTACCTCCAGCTTATTGATAACCATGAGTCATCAATACGAATATCCAACCCGGCATCACGACTGCTAATTGAAATGCTGACGCATCCAAACGTTCCATTAAAACGCGAGGTATTGATACAGAAGGTATGGGAAGAATACGGCTTTACCGGCTCGTCAATCAGCCTGAATGTCGCCGTGAGTGAAATAAGAAAAGCCTTCAAGCTGCTGGGAAGGGAGACGCCTCCCATAAAAACCATTGCCAAGGTCGGTTTTTGCTTTACCGCGTTGGTTGAAATACACTCCCTGCCTCTGGTAGAGGAAATACCGTCCCAGACGCCATTGCCGATCGAGACATTTCCTTCCCCACGCCGCAATAACGCGCTAAAAAGGCTGAGACTCTCGCCAACCGTCATTATTATCGGTCTGCTCTCCACACTATTGATGATGGCGATGTTCTATCCGATTGAATTTCCCAAGCAACTGCAGCAAGAATTAATTGCGCTGGGAAAACAAGACAACTGCACTCTGTATTCACTGGATGCCGAAAAACACATCGATAATGAAGCGGAAAAACGCATGGCGGGGAAGATATTGCAGCTCAGCAACGTAGATTGTAAGAAAATCAGCGCCGACGTCTATTTTTCGATGCGCAGACATACGCTGAGTTATGACACATTTCTCGGCGTTTGTTACCTGGGAAATGAACATCAATACACTCAGTGTGTGACCTACAAAATACTCAACGGTAAATAAATGACGGCCTTGCGCACCCCCAAAGCAGTGATTATCGGCTTGTCAGCCGCGATTATTCTTATTGTCATAGTCCGCGTCTTCACCCTGCGTCCCCCCTCCTACATCAACTGCAAGGCGGAGACGGTGACTCGGAAGCTGTTGGCTTCAGGCGACGCTCTCGATCTGAAAGTGTCGGGCAGCTTGTTCATTTACGATGAAGACAGGGCGGTGATCGTGCAACGCGGCGATATCACCCTCAGGGGTAAAACCTACAATCTGGACCAGAAACTCATCTTTAAACTCAAAAAAATAGGCGATGGCTTTTATATGACGACGCAACGTGAAGTGATCAAAAGCCCCGACGACAACGCACCGGATGAGCTCACCAAGGAGATCCCCATGATTTCTCTCGGCATTAAGAACGGGTTCTTTTCGATGCGAAAAGTACGGCAGGACGCCTATATCATGCATGGCGTGTTGTTCCCCGTCGCGATGTGCCGCTAACGGACGCTCATCGCGCAAACCAACAGGGACAGGAAAGGAAAATCAACAGGGGCGCTATCGTGATAAACGCCCCCGGCGGCAACAACGCGCTTATTGAACCGAATTCTCCGCGCGGGTAATGCCATGTTTTTTCATCACCTCTTCCATGGTGAGATTCTCGTCATACGGCTTATCGTCCACCACTACGTCCTGCGGGCGCACATAAGGTTTGGTCGCGCGTTTGAACATCCACCACCATACGAATACCAGGAAAGCGCCGGACTTCAGGAAGATCATGGTCCATAGGGCGACTTGATACCAGTTCATCTCTGTCTCCATAAGAGCATTACGCAAAATTGATAAGGCGGCGTTGATTATTACGCCGGTCACGCCTGACAGCAGCAGGCAGCCGAACGGCCGACCTTGGTGACCGCATAATCTCACCGATGCGTGGCCCTTATCAATAGCCGAACGCGTTTACTGCCAAAGCGCGCCGGTTTCTCCGCACGCAAAAGCAAAAAACCCCGCGCTCAGAGAGCGCGGGGTCAGAATGTATGGCGGAGGAGCAGAGATTCGAACTCTGGAACGGTTTCCCGTCGACGGTTTTCAAGACCGTTGCCTTCAGCCACTCGGCCACCCCTCCGCAACGACGCGCACTATAAACAGAGCTTATTCGCTTGTAAAGCCCGGCGGCGTTCAACCGCGCGAAAAATCGGCGATACTCATGCAAGCGGCGAACAAACGCGCAGCCGCTCCCGCGCGGTTGCAATAATGATAACTAAGGGTAAAGATTGGTAAACAGACTTTAATCAAACGCTTGCGCTGCCTATCATCGGGATTATTTTGTGATGGCTTGATAAGAGAGAGCATTATGGACCGCATTGTCGTCTCGTCTTCCTCGCGCGACTCGCTGCTCAGCACGCATAAAGTCCTGCGCAACACCTATTTCCTGTTATCCCTGACGCTGGCTTTCTCGGCGTTGACCGCTACCGCCAGTACGATGCTGGGCCTGCCGGCGCCGGGCTTATTGCTGATGCTGGTCGGCTTCTACGGCCTGATGTTCCTGACGCATAAGCTGGCCAACAGCCCGGCGGGCATTCTGGCGGCGTTCGCGCTGACCGGGTTCATGGGATATGCCCTCGGCCCGATCCTCAGCTCGTTCCTGAACGCCGGCGCGGGCGATCTGATCATGCTGGCGCTGGGCGGCACCGCCGCGGTGTTCTTCTGCTGCTCGGCCTATGTGCTGACCACGCGTAAGGACATGTCGTTCCTGTCAGGCATGATGATGGCCGGTTTTGTGGTGCTGCTAGTGGCGGTGATCGCCAACCTGTTCCTGCAGATCCCTGCCCTGCATCTGGCGATCAGCGCGCTGTTCATTCTGTTCTCCGCCGGCGCTATCCTGTGGGAAACCAGCAACATCATTCACGGCGGCGAGACCAACTACATTCGCGCCACCGTTAGCCTGTACGTGTCGCTCTACAACATGTTCATCAGCCTGCTGAGCATTCTGGGCTTCGCCCGCAGCAACTGATAGCACGCTACGCATGCCTTCCAGGCCCCGCTCCGGCGGGGCTTTGTTTTTTGCGGCCGAAAAAATTTGCTAAACTGGCGGCCGTTCCGAATTATCCGTTATCGAGGCAGTATGTTGGAGTTTGAAGGTCAGGTTATCGACACTGACGCGCAGGGCTATCTGAAAAACAGCGCCGACTGGCATGAGGGCCTGGCGCCGCTGCTGGCCGCGCAGGAAGAAATCGTGCTCACCGAAGCACACTGGGAAGTGGTGCGCTTCGTGCGCGACTTCTATCAGGAATTCAATACTTCGCCGGCTATTCGCATGCTGGTCAAGGCCATGGCGCAGAAATACGGTGAGGAAAAAGGCAACAGCCGTTACCTGTATCGCCTGTTCCCGAAAGGGCCGGCCAAACAAGCCACCAAGATAGCCGGGTTGCCGAAGCCGGTGAAATGCATCTGACTGCACAGCCCGCAGCGCAGCTGCAGGCGAGCGTTTAATAGCGAATGCCGAACCCGGCGTAATCGGCCACGCCCTGCGGCTCCACCAGCACGCGTTCGACACGCGCGCTGCGCGGGCCGCCCTGTTTCAACCATGCCACCAGCAGATCCACCTGGGCCTGAGTGCCACAGGCCACTACCTGAACGCTGCCGTCATCAAGGTTGCGCGCATAGCCGGTCACGCCCAGCGCCTCGGCCTGCCGCTGGGTGGAATAGCGAAACCCAACCCCCTGCACTACGCCATACACATACGCAGCAATGCAAACTTGTGTCATAATCGCCCCCTTAATTCAGTTTTCATTATGGCATTGCCGTGCCTTTGCACCGCCGTGTCACTCTTTCTATCCTAGCTGGCAGCATTATTAATTATGACCGTACGCCTGTTTCTCGCCAAAGGACGTGAAAAGTCCTTACTCCGTCGCCACCCTTGGGTGTTCTCCGGCGCCGTTCAACGCGTTGAGGGTAAAGCTCTCTCCGGTGAAACCATCGATATTCTCGACAGCCAGGGCAAATGGCTGGCTCGCGGTGCCTATTCGCCCGAGTCGCAGATCCGCGCACGCGTCTGGACCTTCCAGCAGGATGAAGAGATTAACATCGATTTCTTTATTCGACGCCTGCAGCAAGCGCAAAGCTGGCGTGATTGGGTCGCGCAGCGTGACGGTCTGGACGGATATCGCCTGATCGCCGGCGAGTCCGACGGCCTGCCGGGCATCACTATCGATCGCTTCCAGAATTTCCTGGTGCTGCAGTTGCTGTCCGCCGGCGCGGAATACCAGCGCCCGGCCCTGCTTTCCGCCCTGCAGCATTGCTACCCGGAATGTTCGATTTACGATCGCTCCGACGTCGCGGTGCGCAAGAAAGAAGGACTGCCGCTGGCGCAAGGCCCGGTATTGGGCGATCTGCCGCCAGAGCTATTGCCGATCACCGAACACGGCATGAAGCTGCTGGTGGACATTCAGCAAGGGCACAAGACCGGCTTCTACCTCGATCAGCGCGACAGCCGCCTGGCGGCGCGCAACTACTCCGCCGGCCGTCGGGTGCTGAACTGCTTCTCCTACACCGGCGCCTTCGCCGTTTCCGCTCTGATGGGCGACTGCGCGCAGGTGATCAGCGTGGATACCTCGCAGGCGGCGCTGGATATCGCCAAACAGAACGTCGAGCTCAACAAACTGGATTTGAACAAGGCGGAGTTCGTCCGCGACGACGTATTCCAGCTGCTGCGCAACTACCGCACCCAGGGCGAGAAGTTCGACCTGATCATCATGGATCCGCCGAAATTCGTTGAGAACAAGAACCAGCTGGCCAGCGCCTGCCGCGGCTACAAGGACATCAACATGCTGGCGCTGCAGCTGCTGAACCCAGGCGGTATTCTGCTCAGCTTCTCTTGCTCCGGGCTGATGCCGACCGACCTGTTCCAGAAAATTTTGGCCGACGCCGCTGTCGATGCCGGACGTGATGTACAATTTATAGAGCAGTTCCGGCAGGCCGCCGATCACCCGGTGATCGCCACATACCCTGAGGGGCTGTATCTGAAAGGCTTCGCTTGTCGGGTGATGTAACTTGAAATGCGCTGCCTTGCCCCCATATATGAGCAAGGCATTGTTTCTCAGGAGGTCATCATGATTGCCAGCAAATTCGGTATCGGACAACAGGTTAGACATAAACTGCTGGGGTATTTGGGCGTCGTGATCGATATCGACCCCGAATACTCTTTGGAACAACCCAAAGCTGACGAGATAGCGGCGAACGATGAACTGCGTTCCGCCCCTTGGTACCACGTGGTGATGGAAGACGAGGAAGGCCAACCGGTGCACACCTATCTGGCGGAAGCACAGCTGGATGGCGAGCCCCAGGAAGCCCACCCCGAGCAACCATCGCTGGATGAGCTGGCGGAATCCATCCGCCACCAGCTACAGGCGCCACGCTTGCGCAATTGACCGCGCCAAGACCTGAGAAACCCGAGAGGGCCTGGCATCGCGCCAGGCCCTTTTTATTCAGCGCTCCAGCCCCAAACGCGGGATGTCGATTTTCGGACAGCGATCCATCACCACCCGGAGCCCGGCCTGTTGTGCCAGCTCTGCCGCCTGGTCGTTAACTACCCCGATCTGCAGCCACAGCGCCTTGGCGCCGATCGCTATCGCCTCTTGCGCCACGCCGTACGCGGCCTGCGAATTGCGGAAAACATCGACCATATCCACCGGCTGCGGAATGTCTGCCAACGTCGCGTAAACCTGCTGGCCCAACAGCGTCTGCCCCGCCAGTTTTGGGCTGACCGGGATCACCTGATACCCTTGCGCCAACAGATAAGCCATCACCCCATAGCTGGGCCGCGACGGATTATCGCTGGCACCCACCAGTGCGATGGTTTGCACCTGCCGCAACAGCTCAACAATCTCTTGATCTTGCATCTTCAACTCCCGTTTATCACTGCGTCACTCTCCGTTTCGAGTGTAACCGATCGGCCTTCTCTCGGCTAAACGCAACGCGTGCGAAACTTCAGCGCAATCTTATGGTCTGAGGCTGTCGCGGTTCAGCTGTGCATGGTCGTGTCTAATCGCGATAAAATATGTGAAAATGTAAACAAAATACCCGATTGAAAAATTTTGACACAACCTGTGCCGTGTTCAACACTTAGAGCTACGTCACTTTATAAGGAGATAATGATGAAATTTGGTCTGGTGGTTGCGGCGTTGCTCAGCATCAGCATGCCTGCCGCGGCTACGACCCTGAAACTCTCCCCGGACATCGACCTGCTGGTGGTCGACGGCAAGAAAATGACAGGTTCGTTGTTAAAAGGCGCCGACAGCCTTGAGCTGGATGGCGGGCAGCATCAATTGCTGTTTAAAGTGACCAAAACCCTACATTCTGGCCAGCATGCGCAAACCTACGCATCCCTGCCGCTGATCGCTACCTTCAATACGCAAAAGATCAGCCAGGTCGCGATCGAAATTCCGCGTATTGAGAACGATCGTGACGCGCAACGCTTTGACAAAACGCTGAATTACCTGGTGGTGGACAAAGGGGGCAACGCCCTGCCGTTCAAACAGGATGTGCTGCATCCCGACAGCGTGACTTTCAATGCCGATTTGGAAAAGGTGATGACGGATTACAACCGCCAAAACCGCCCGGCCTCCGTCCCGACCTTCGTGCAGACGAACGCCGGTAATGCCCCGGTATCCCCGCAGGCCAACTCACCGTTGAATGCCCCGACGGTGACGCTGAAAGGCGAAAACGTATCGGAGCAGATGCTGCAATACTGGTTCCAGCAAGCGGATAAGGAAACGCAAAAGCGTTTCCTGCGCTGGGCCAATAAGCAGCCGGTGCGCTGAACCCGCCTCGGCGCCTTTACCCGCAAAGGCGCCGTTTCTTCGCATTTTCTGGTGCAAACGCTAGGCAGTGAAAAACAGTTTCAGTAATCTGTCGCACATCCCCGATTAGCGAAGGACATCGAGATGGAATTGACCACCCGCACTATCGCCGCGCGCAAACACATTGCGCTGGTGGCGCACGATCACCGTAAACAGGCCCTGCTGGAGTGGGTAGAAAGCCACAAAACCATTCTGGCGCAGCACCAGCTGTATGCTACCGGCACCACCGGCAACCTGATCCAGCGCGCCAGCGGCATTCCTGTCACCAGCATGCTAAGTGGCCCGATGGGCGGCGATCAGCAAGTCGGCGCACTGATTGCGGAAGGCAAGATAGACATGCTGATCTTCTTCTGGGATCCGCTGAATGCGGTGCCGCACGACCCGGACGTGAAGGCGTTGTTGCGGCTGGCGACCGTATGGAATATCCCGGTGGCCACCAACCGCTCAACCGCGGATTTTCTCATTGACTCTCCGCTGTTCAAAAGCGAAGTGGAGATCGCCATCCCCGACTATCAGCGCTATCTGCAAGATCGCCTGAAATAGTCCTCGCGGCCTGGCGGCCGCCAGGCCGGATGCTTAAGGCTTTTTCTGCGCCGGGACGCCAAGCTCCCGCAGGTGTTCAACGAACACCGAAGGACGTTCAGGATCCTGCAACAGCCAAACCTGATGTTTGGCGCGAGTCAATGCGACATACAGCAGGCGGCGCTCTTCAGCATCCGGGAAGTCCTCCGGCTGCGGCAGCAGCACCTCTTCCAACACCGACTCACGCGCCACGGCAGGGAAGCCGTCACGCCCGTCATGCAAACCGGCGATGATGACGTATTCCGCCTGTTGCCCCTTGCTGGCGTGGATGGTCATAAACTCCAAATCCAGCTTGGGCCAGCGGGTGGCTGCTTTCGCCAGCGCTTCCGGTTTCAGATGGTGATAACGCGCCAACACCAGGATACGCTCATCCGGCTTGGCATAACCGCTCAGCTTGTCCAACAAGGGCTCCAACTGCTCGTGCGGCAAGATCGCCACCGACTTTTTATTGCCCTTGCTCAGGCTGTTGAGCGGTTTTTTCAGCTGATGCGGATTCTGCTGCACGAACCGGTTAGCCACCTCGCCGATCCGCTCATTGAAACGATAAGTGGTATCCAGCGCGCACTGCGCCCCTTCGCCGAAGTTCGTGGCGAACGCCGTGGTTAACGTCAATTCTGCGCCGCTGAAGCGATAAATCGCCTGCCAGTCATCGCCCACCGCAAACAGGCAGGTCTGTTTGTTCTGCCGGCGCAGCGCCGCCAGCAACAGCGCGCGCTGCGGCGAGACATCCTGAAATTCATCGACCAGAATGTGTTTCCACGGGCTGACGAAGCGCCCCTTGTCGAGAATGTTGACCGCCTGATGGATAAGGCCGGAGAAATCCACCGCCCCCTCCTCTTTCAAAGCGCTTTTCCAGGCCTTAAGCAGCGGTGCCATCAGCCGGATACGTTTCGAGAACAGATCGCGAATCTCTTCATTCGCCTGCTCAATCATTTCCGCCTGGCTGCCGCCGTGCATGCGCATCAGCCCCAGCCAGCGCTCCAGCCGGCCCGCCAGCCGATCCGCCAGGCGTTTATCCTGCCAGAAGTCGCCTTCCGGCACGTCCCATTCCAGCTCTTCAGTCAACCATTGACGCCACCCCTTGGCCTGGGCTTTCTTCTCCGCACACTGTTGGCGCCAGTGGGTAATCAGCAGCTCTTTGCGCGCTTTGGCGTCGGTTTCCAAGCGGCTGATGGCAGGTGCTTTACGACTGCCCTGCTGAATGATTTGCAGCGCCAATGCATGAAAGGTTTTGGCCTGAATGCCGGCATCACCCAGGCGTTCTTTAATACGGTCGTTCATTTCACCGGCGGCCTGACGGCCGAACGCCAACAGCAAAATTTGGCCCGGCTCCGCCTCCTGACGACGCAACAGCCAACCGGCGCGCGCCACCAGCACTGACGTTTTGCCGCTGCCGGCACCGGCCAGCACCAGCACGGAATCCTCGCCATTGACCACCGCACGGCTCTGAGACTCATTGAGCGGCGAACTCTCGACGGTCTGGAAGAAGTCATGGTGCTGCTCCAGCATGCGCTCGGTCCATTGCTGGTTGCGTTGGTCGACGCTGCGCTGCCCTTGCTGCAGCCATTGCAGACACAGCTGATAGTCGGCACGGCAGTTATCGAACGCCTCCAGGCGCGCCACCGGCATCGGCAGCGCGGAGAAAGCCTCGTGAATTTGCTGCTGCAGCTTGCCCAACTCAGACTTTTTGAACCACTTATCTTGTTGCTCGATGCGCTGGATCTGCGCCACCTGCTGCTGCAGCACGCCGGCGCTGATCTCGCTCATTTCGGCGCTCCACTGCTGCCACGCCTGCTGCAGATAGTGATAAAAACGCTGCGTTTCCTGCCATTCGGTGCCGTGCAGCCGCACCACTTTTTCGTCCGGCAGCTCAAATTCCAGCTCGCCCCAGACGATGCCGCGCTTGCACCTGACCTGAATCAATTGATTGAAGGGGATCAGGTATTCATGTTTTTCCCCGCTCACCTCAACGCCGGCGTGCAGCAACCGCACGCGGTTATAAGGGTGCTGAGCCAGGTGTTTCCCCAGCGATGTCGCTTTAAGTTCCATATCGTCGCGCCATGACTATGTTGAGATTAAATAACGGATATCTGCCAGTTTACCTGCGATAAGCAGTGGCACTCTAGCGCTAAAAAAAGGGTAGAATAGATTTTGCGTTTTTATCGTGAATACGCCCGCATCGCGGTTTGGCCATCATTAGAGCAGAATGACGTCTATGCGTACTGTACTGAATATTCTTAATTTTGTGTTGGGCGGTTTCGTCACCACGTTCGGCTGGCTCATCGCCACGGTGTTCAGCGTGCTGCTGGTCATCACATTGCCGCTTACCCGCTCCTGCTGGGAAATCACCAAGCTGTCGCTGGTGCCGTTCGGCAACGAAGCGATACACGTCGATGAACTGTACCCGGAGAAAAGCAATACGCTGCTTTCCGCCGGCGGTTCGCTGCTCAACATTATCTGGCTGGTGCTGTTCGGCTGGTGGCTGTGCCTGTCGCACATCGCCGCCGGTATCGTGCAGTGCATTTCGATCATCGGCATTCCGGTCGGCATCGCCAACTTCAAAATTGCCGCCATCGCACTGTGGCCGGTGGGACGCCGCGTCGTCTCGGTAGAAATGGCTCAGCAAGCCCGTATTGAGAATGCTCGCCGCCAATATCAACAGCGTTAATTTTTTCTCCGTTTGAGGAGTTTTTCGTGCTCTCTTTTGCACTCGCAGTTCGTCGATATACCTACAACAGCAACCTGCTGTACCACCTGCGCATCCTTATTGCGCTGACCGGCACCACCGCCGTTCCCTGGTGGCTGGGCATTCCCAAGCTGACCATCCCGCTCACGCTGGGCGTGGTGGCGGCGGCCCTGACTGATTTGGACGATCGCCTGGCCGGCCGGCTGCGCAATCTGCTGATCACCCTGGTATGTTTCTTTATCGCCTCCGCCTCGATCGAGCTGCTGTTCCCCTATCCCTGGCTATTCGCCCTGGGCTTAACCACGTCGACCTGCGGTTTTATTCTTCTTGGCGCCCTGGGGCAACGTTACGCCACCATCGCCTTCGGCGCGCTGCTGATCGCGGTTTACACCATGCTCGGCACCGCCATGTACGATGCCTGGTATCAACAGCCGCTGCTGCTGGTGATCGGCGCACTGTGGTATAACCTGCTGACGCTGGCAGGCCACCTGTTGTTTCCTATCCGGCCGCTGCAAGAGAACCTGGCGCGCTGCTACGATCAATTGGCCAACTATCTGGACGCCAAAGCCAACCTGTTCGATCCCGATGCCGAGCGCGACGCCGACCTGCCGTGGATGGATGTCGCGATGGCCAACAGCGCCTTGGTTGCATTGCTCAACCAAACCAAAGCCTCGCTGTTGACGCGCCTGAAAGGCGATCGCGGCCAGCGCGGCACTCGCCGCACCTTGCATTACTATTTTGTCGCCCAAGATATCCACGAACGCGCCAGCTCTTCCCACGTTCAGTATCATGCGCTCAGCCGACAATTCCGACACAGCGATATTCTGTTCCGCTTCCAGCGCTTGCTGAGCATGCAGGCGCGCGCCTGTCGCCAGCTGGCGCAATCCATCCTGTTACGGCAAAAGTACCAGCACAACCCGCGTTTTGAGCCGGCGTTCAACCGCATTCAGGAAGCCTTGACGCGCATCGCCGAAACCCAGGGTAATGCCGAGCAAGCCAAGGCGTTGGCGCATCTGCTGAAAAACCTGCATGCGATCGATGCGCAGTTGGCCAATATCGAATCAGAGCAGACATTGGCCAGCGGGCAGGCGGAAGAGAACAGCCTGGCCGACGACCGCTTAACCGGCTGGAGCGACATCCGCCTGCGCATCAGCCGCCATTTGACGCCCCAATCGGCCCTGTTCCGCCACGCCATCCGCATGTCGGCAGTGCTGTGCGTAGGCTACGCCTTCATTCAATTCACCGGCATGCAGCACGGTTACTGGATCCTGTTGACCAGCCTGTTCGTCTGCCAACCGAACTATAACGCCACCCGCCGGCGCCTGGCGCTGCGCATCATCGGCACCCTGGCCGGCATACTGATCGGTTTGCCAATCCTCTATTTCGTACCTTCAGTGGAGGGACAGCTGGTGTTGATCGTTATCACCGGCGTTCTGTTCTTCGCTTTCCGCACCGTGCAATATGCCCACGCCACCATGTTTATCACGTTGCTGGTATTATTGTGCTTTAACCTGTTGGGCGAAGGGTTCGAAGTGGCCGCCCCGCGCGTTTACGACACGTTGCTGGGCTGCGCCATCGCCTGGGCGGCGGTCAGCTTTATCTGGCCGGACTGGAAATTCCGCCAGTTGCCGGTGGTGGTGGATAAAACGCTGAATGCCAACTGCCGCTATCTGGACGCCATTCTGGTGCAATATCATCAGGGTAAGGATAACGGCCTCGCCTACCGCATTGCGCGGCGGGACGCCCACAACAGCGACGCCGAATTGGCTTCGGTCATCTCTAACATGTCCGCCGATCCCAAAGCCGACAAGGCCCTGCAGGAGGCGGCCTTCCGCCTGCTCTGCCTGAACCACACTCTTCTGAGCTATATCTCGGCATTGGGGGCGCATCGCGAGCGGCTGAGTACCCCCGCCACGCTCGATCTGCTCAATGACGCTGTGTGTTACGTGGATGGTGCCTTGCATCAGGAAGAGCAGAACAGCCAGCGGGTTGCACAGGCGTTGGAGCAGCTGGCTGAGCGCATTCGCAAAGCCGTTCCGGAGCCGGAAAGCAAAGAACAGTTGGTCCTGCAGCAGGTGGGGCTGATGCTCGAACTTCTGCCGGAGCTCACCGCGCTGCACGCCCAAATTAATAAGACAACCTAATGTTCAGGGCCTGATCGACGGGCCCTGAATCACCGGTTCATGTCCGTGACGGCGCATCGCCATCGTATGTTCGAACCAGCGCACCAGCTCGTTACGCAATTCGGCCGGCAACGCCGCCTGGTGATAGCCGGCTATCGCGCCCCCCAGCGACAGCAAGACTCGCAGCCCCAGATTGGTCTGCTGTTGCAGTAAACGCAGATAGCTGCGCTTGGCGCCTTGCAATCGGAGATCATAGGCGTTGCGAATGCCCGCTCGCCACAGCAGACGCTCCATATTGACGTCAATATTCGGCAGCGCCTTCAACCTGCCGTGATCGCCGGCCTTGAGCCTCTGCTCCCGGCGCGCCTCTCTGACCGCCTGCCAAGCCAGCCCGACCAGCTCGTTGCACTCGCGCCACAGCGACTCGTCGACCCAGTAATAACGCAGTGTGATCGGCACGCCCCGCTTGGAATAGACCATGTTGACCATTCCCCGTGCGCGAAACACCGGCTCCATGCTCGCCGTTGCTCGCAAATACAGCTCGCCTTCTGCGATCACGGCGAACATGACCCCTTCAGCCAGCAGGCCGTAGCCGCCAAACTGCGATCGCGTGGTGATGGCCCCCAGCGCCGCAAAGCAATTTTTAGCCTGCGCGATTCTACTCGTCGACATCCTTTTCATAGCGTTTCTCCGTTTTAGGTTCTGGTCGTAATATTTCTCTCATCAATGAAAAAAGTAACGTGAACAACTAATTAGAAAAATACGCACTATCCGTCTGCCTGCCAATCCCAAACAAACCCCGGTATAAAAAATGTTCGTAATTATGCGAGCCGCTACGAAAATTTGGGTTGATCTTATCCTAAATCAGGGATACTGTATAAACATACAGTAACACGACGGGCGGGAACTCAATGCGTACTCAATCACTCTACCAACCTCATTTCGGCCAAGGCGCTTTTACAGCGCGCAACGTTGCGAAGAACACGGATGTCGGCAAAGAGAATGGCTTGATCAGTGAACTTGTTTACAACGAACGCCAGCCCGCCGTGGCTCAATTGTTGTTGCCCTTGTTGCAGCAATTGGGCAAGCAGTCTCGCTGGCTTTTATGGCTGACGCCGCAGCAAAAATTAAGCAAGCAATGGCTGCAGCAATCCGGCCTGCCGGTGGATAAAATGGTGCAGCTAAGCCAAATCAGCCCGGTAAATACGGTTGAGGCGATGGAAAAAGCGCTGCAAACGGGAAATTACAGCGTGGTTCTCGGCTGGTTGCCCGAGCTAACGGAGGAGGATCGTCTAAAATTAAGACGTGCGGCAGAATTGGGTAATGCCTACGGGTTTATCATGCGTCCTCAACGTGACATTGGCCCGACTCACGGACACTGTTCCACCCTAAAAATTCACTCTTCTTTGTATCATTAAGTAAATTTAGGATTTTTCCCATCATTTTCGCACCCCGTGAAGGGAACCTTTGCGGGGTCAGGCAGAAAGCTAGTCCGGCTGCGGTTTGGCACGAAAAAACGCCCGGTGAATCGCCGTTTTTTTAGGCGAAGAATGTTAGCAAATATGTACGATTCCGCGTTTTTTTTTAGAGCCTTATCACATCACACTTGTAACTTTCGCGCCACGTTGTAGACTTTACATCGCCAAGGTTGCTCTATAACGCCAGAAAAACTGGCGAGTAACAAACGAGGGCTTAAACCTTGGCGAAGGAATTTAACCAAGGGCTTAAAACAGCTTTAAAGCTCATTGCCTA
>NZ_JCAXDO010000002.1:70280-241348 GCF_059740205.1 Serratia sp. LTN-2
TGAAAAAGACAGCTATCGCATTAGCAGTGGCACTGGCAGGTTTCGCTACCGTAGCGCAAGCCGCTCCAAAAGATAACACCTGGTACACCGGTGCTAAACTGGGCTGGTCCCAGTACCACGACACTGGTTTCTACGGTAACGGTTACCAGAACGGTATCGGCAACGGCCCAACCCACAAAGATCAGCTGGGTGCAGGCGCGTTCCTGGGCTACCAGGCAAACCAATACCTGGGCTTCGAACTGGGCTATGACTGGCTCGGCCGCATGCCTTACAAAGGCAGCGTGAACAACGGTGCTTTCAAAGCGCAGGGCGTTCAACTGGCCGCTAAACTGAGCTACCCAATTGCTGACGATCTGGACATCTACACTCGTCTGGGTGGTATGGTATGGCGCGCAGACTCCAAAGCTAACTACGGCAACGGCACTCGCCTGAGCGACCACGACACCGGCGTTTCTCCGCTGGCTGCTGTTGGTGTTGAATACGCACTGACCAAAAACTGGGCTACCCGCCTGGACTACCAGTTCGTAAGCAACATCGGTGACGCAGGTACCGTTGGCGCACGTCCAGACAACACCATGCTGAGCCTGGGCGTTTCTTACCGCTTCGGTCAGGATGACGTAGTTGCTCCAGTTGCTCCAGCTCCAGCTCCGGCTCCAGTTGTTGAAACCAAGCGTTTCACTCTGAAGTCTGACGTGCTGTTCAACTTCAACAAAGCAACTCTGAAGCCACAAGGTCAGCAGGCTCTGGATCAGCTGTACACCCAGCTGAGCTCCATGGATCCTAAAGACGGTTCCGTAGTTGTTCTGGGTTACACCGACGCCGTTGGTTCTGCTCAGTACAACCAGAAACTGTCTGAAAAACGCGCACAAAGCGTTGTTGACTACCTGGTCTCCAAAGGCATCCCGTCAGACAAAATCTCTGCACGTGGCATGGGCAAAGCTGATCCAGTTACAGGCAACACCTGTGGCTACAAAGCTGGCCGCGCTACCAAAGCTCAGATCGACTGCCTGGCACCAGATCGTCGCGTAGAGATCGAAGTTAAAGGTATCAAAGACGTTGTAACTCAGCCTCAGGGCTAAGTTTACTCGCTTAGTAAAAAACCCCGCATTGCGGGGTTTTTTTTCGTCTTGAATTTATCCGAGCATTCAAAGCCAGACGCAACCGAAGGCCCTCCCTCAGCCCCGTTTACTTGGGCTCTTTGCCGAGAATCGCCTTCAGGTCTTCTTTCAACGACGACATCTGGTTCGCATACTTCTCTTTGCGTTCAGCATCCTCGATAAGCTGCACCACGGTTTCCGACAGCGTAACGCCGCGGCGGCGTGCTAAAGCAGCCAGGCGTTGCCAAACCAAAAACTCCAAATCGATAGATTTTTTACGCGTATGCTGGTGTTCTGCGTTAAAATGACGTTTGCGGCGGGCGCGGATCGTTTGCTTCATCCGGTTATCCAGTTCCGGATTCATATGGGCGGCAATCCATGCAAGTACCTTTACCGGCTCATTTTCCAGCTTCAGCAGCTCGTTAACCGCTTCCTGAGCAGCGCTGTTTTCAATGTAGCGGGTAATGAGTTCCCCTTC
Organism: Serratia sp. LTN-2; assembly: GCF_059740205.1. Taxonomy (NCBI): domain Bacteria; kingdom Pseudomonadati; phylum Pseudomonadota; class Gammaproteobacteria; order Enterobacterales; family Yersiniaceae; genus Serratia; species Serratia sp. LTN-2. Next base: position 71,856 of record NZ_JCAXDO010000002.1, read on the forward strand.
CCGGTGCTTCTTCACCAGGTACTTCCATTTCCAACCGCTCTCCAGATTTTCCAGTTGCTGATATTTCATCTTGAGCTCTTCAGTGACCGCGTAACTTCAACTAAGCATAACAGCTTTGCGCCGAATTTCCCCGGCAATTAAGCCGTCTTTTAGACTGTTTTTTGCACAGTCATCGCGCGATGTCAAACTCCCTGACGCCAACTGGCACTCCGCATGTATCAAGCCGCCGTTATTCTTGTATAATCGCCCTTTCCCTTTTTAACGATTGCATCTAACACTTTGACCAATAACCGACTTGAATGGCAATCTTTATTGCCGGACGTAACGCCTTATCAGGCGATATTTGATACCGCCGCTCAGTTGGCACCCGTGCCCTTTTCCGCCATTCAGCCTCGGCTGGAAAATGCCCTGACGCTATTTTGCCACCCCCAATCGCCGCCGCGCTTTATGCTGTTGAAAGCGCAAGAAACGCGCGAGTACCTGGAGCTGATCGCTAACGCCGTCAAGCCGCTGCTGACGAAAAATACCGCATTCCGCGGCAGCCACTATGTCATTCAGGATGGCCAGGTCAGCGTAGCACCGGCCAGCCGTGGCGATGAACCTTTCGCCGCCGGCGGCGCTTGCGTGTTCCAGGATTGGATTGAACCCGAGCAGCTGTTTGGCTGCGTGCGGATCCACAATGGTGACATCACCCTGCAGCCAGGCCTGGTGCACCAGGCCAACGGCGGCATTCTGATCCTGTCGGCCCGGGCGCTGCTGGCCCAGCCGTTGCTATGGCTGCGACTGAAGCAAATGATCGGCCAGCGCCAGTTCCATTGGGTTTCACCCGACGAAACCCGCCCGCTGCCGGTAGCCATTCCGCCAATGCCGCTGGATCTGCGTCTGATCGTCGTCGGCGACCGCCACGGCCTGGCCGATTTCCACGATATCGAGCCGGAGCTGAGTGAACAAGCGGTCTACGGTGAATATGAAGACGACCTGCAGCTGACCGAAGTTGATGATATGGCGCAGTGGTGCGGCTACGTCAACGGCGTGATCGCCGAGCGGCAATTGCCGATGCTGGCGGCCGACGCCTGGTCGCCGCTGATCGTCCAGGCGGTGCGTTACAGTGGCGACCAGGGCATCCTGCCGCTCTCGCCGGTTTGGCTTGGTCAGCAGCTGTCCGAAGCCGCTCTGTATGCCGAAGAGGATCGCATTACCGCCAAAGCGTTTGAAGCGGCGTTGAATGCCCGCGAATGGCGTGAAAGCTATCTGGCCGAGCGTATGCAGGATGAGATCGAACTGGGCCAGATCCTGATTGAGACCGAGGGTGAAGTCGTCGGACAGATCAACGGGCTGTCAGTTCTGGATTATCCCGGTCATCCGCGCAGCTTCGGCGAACCGTCGCGCATCAGCTGCGTTGTACACCTCGGCGACGGCGAGTTTACTGACGTCGAGCGCAAAGCCGAACTGGGCGGCAACCTGCACGCGAAAGGCATGATGATCATGCAGGCGTTCCTGATCGCCGAGCTGGATCTGGATCAGCAACTGCCCTTCTCCGCCTCGATCGTCTTTGAACAATCTTACGGTGAAGTGGACGGCGACAGCGCCTCGCTGGCTGAGCTGTGCGCATTGGTCAGCGCCCTGTCTCAGCAGCCGATCACTCAACAGATCGCCGTCACCGGCTCCGTCGACCAATTCGGCAACGTACAGCCGATAGGCGGCGTTAACGAAAAGGTCGAAGGTTTCTTCGAGGTTTGTTTGCGTCGCGGTCTGACGGGCAAACAGGGCGTCGTATTGCCCGTGACCAACGTGCGCCACCTGTGTCTGCGTCAAGATATCGTCGATGCGGTGCGCGAGGGGCAGTTCCATCTGTGGGCAGTCGAAAGTGCGGCGGAAGCCTTGCCTTTGCTCACGGGTTGCCTCTACTCTGACGAACAACAGCCGAATCTGTTGGCGGCCATTCAGGAACGGATTGCGCAGGTCAGCCTGCAGGAACGCCGCCGTCCGTGGCCGCTGCGCTGGCTCAACTGGTTCAACCACGGCTGATCGGACTTGTTCAGCGTACACGTGTTAGCTAACCTGCGTCCTTCATTAAAATAAGGCTTACTGAGAACATGGTAGATAAACGCGATTCCTATACGAAAGAAGACCTCGAAGCATCCGGCCGTGGCGAGCTGTTTGGCGCCGGTGGCCCACCGTTGCCGGCAGGTAACATGTTGATGATGGACCGCGTGGTCAAGATGACCGAAGACGGCGGCACTCACAACAAAGGTTATGTGGAAGCGGAACTGGATATTAATCCGGACCTATGGTTCTTCGGTTGCCACTTTATCGGCGATCCGGTCATGCCAGGCTGCCTGGGCCTGGACGCGATGTGGCAGTTGGTCGGCTTCTACCTCGGTTGGCTGGGCGGCGAAGGCAAAGGCCGCGCGCTGGGCGTCGGTGAAGTCAAATTCACCGGCCAGGTGCTGCCAACCGCGAAGAAAGTGACCTATCGCATTAATTTCAAGCGCGTCATCACCCGCAAGTTAATCATGGGCGTCGCCGATGGTGAAGTGCTGGTTGACGGTGAAGTAATCTACACCGCCACCGATCTGAAAGTGGGCCTGTTCAAGGATACCGCAGCGTTCTAATCGCGCTGAAGAGAAGGCGGCCACCGCCTTCTCTTTTCAAGCCAATCGGCGGATTATCACTTTCGCCTTCAGTGTCTGAGTATCCCAATTCTCACGGCCTGCTTTACCCCCTGACTCCGCTATCTCTGCCCTATTCCTATCTGATGCGGCCAAATCAACAGCGGCTCAAACGCGCCCCTTATCATCGCCCTGACGGTTTTTTTCCTCCTGCTGTTTGCTTGCCTTTCAAGATCGCCTAATATGTCTACCTAGTAACTACAATAAATGTACTTGCAAAGGAATCAAATGCAAAAAACCCGTTTTAGCGATGCGCCTTGCCCGGTTGCGCGCTCATTGGATCTCGTCGGAGAATGGTGGAGCATCCTGATTCTGCGCGACGCCTTTCAAGGGCTCTCCCGATTCGACGAATTCCAGCAGAGCCTGGGGATGTCGCCAACTCTGCTGGCCCGACGGCTGAAGGATTTGGTCGCCCACGGCATTCTGCATAAGGAACTCTATCAAACGCGGCCGGCGCGCTATCAGTATCTGCTCACCGAGCGCGGCAACGATTTTCTCCCCGTGCTGGCTGCCCTCTCGCAATGGGGTAATCGCCATCTGACCGACGGTGACATCAGCGCCCAATTGATCGACAGCCGTTCCGATCAACCGATCGAGGTACAGTTGATCAATCACGACACTCAGCAACCGGTGCCGCAACGGTTTATTACGTTGGCGCCAGGGCCGGCGGCCAGCGACGGCATACATCAGCGCGCCGAGTTGATGCGGCGCCGGCGCCTCGAAAATTTCCCAGAATTGACCAAGGAGACATCATGAACCATCGTCGTATCGTCATTACCGGCATGGGCGCCGTTTCACCGCTAGGGTGCGGCGTAGAGACCATCTGGCAACGTTTGTTAAACGGAGAATCCGGTATTCGTCCTCTACCTGAAGAGATCGTGGCAGAGCTGCCGGTCAAGGTGGGAGGACAGGTTCCCGAGCTGGCGCAAGATGCCGAGGCGGGATTCAACGCCGACGCTGCCGTCGCCCCCAAGGACCAAAAGAAAATGGATCGCTTTATCCTGTTTGCCATCGCGGCGGCCGACGAAGCCATTCGTCAGGCCGGCTGGATAGCCGATACGGAGGAAAAACAGGAGCGCACCGCCACCGTCATTGCCTCGGGCATTGGCGGTTTCCCGGCGATTGCCCAAGCGGTACGCACCACGGACAGCCGAGGCGCCAAGCGCCTGTCGCCGTTCACCATCCCCTCTTTCCTCGTCAACCTGGCGGCCGGGCATGTGTCAATCAAGCACCGCTTCAAAGGCCCGATTGGCGCCCCGGTCACCGCCTGCGCGGCCGGCGTGCAGGCCATTGGCGATGCGGTGCGTCTGATCCGCAATGATGAGGCCGATATTGCGCTATGCGGCGGTACCGAGGCCGCGATAGATACCGTCAGTCTGGGCGGCTTCGCCGCCGCGCGCGCCATGTCCACTGCACCGGCCGAATTGGCGCGCCAGGCCTCCCGGCCCTTCGACAGCGCCCGGGACGGGTTTGTCATGGGGGAAGGCGCCGGCATGCTGGTGATTGAAACGCTGGAACACGCGCTGGCGCGCGGCGCCACGCCGCTCGCGGAAATCGTCGGTTATGGCACCAGCGCCGATGCCTACCACATGACCTCCGGCGCTGAAGACGGCAACGGCGCCTATCGGGCGATGAAAATCGCGTTGAAGCAAGCGAACGTCGCTCCCGAGGAAGTTCAGCACTTAAACGCGCACGCAACCTCGACCCCCGTCGGCGATTTGGGCGAAATCAACGCCATCAAGCATTTGTTTGGCAGCGCCGGGACTGTCGCCGTGACCTCGACAAAATCAGCGACCGGGCACCTGCTTGGCGCCGCTGGCGGGCTGGAAACCATCTTTACCGCCCTGGCCCTGCGCGATCAGATAGCCCCCGCGACGCTGAATCTGGATAACCCCGATCCGGCGGCGGCAGGCCTGCACCTGGTCGCGAAACAGGCGGAGTCGATGAACATGACCTACGCCTTATCAAACGGCTTCGGATTTGGCGGCGTGAATGCGAGTATTTTGCTGAAACGCTGGCGGGATGAATAAACGCTGAAACAAAAACCTCCGCCAAAGGGCGGAGGTTATTCCTTTTATTTGACAGGGAGCCGCTTAAGCGGTCACAGCCCTGTCTTCCATGGCTTCTCGCCAACCTCCCAGCCATTGAGACCGGGCGTCCACTGATGATTGGTAGGGACAATGTTCCCTGGAACGCCCTAAAATACCTGCCTGATACCCTCTCGAATGCGCCCTTTCCAGACGATCGCGTTTCTGTCTCTTCATGCCTCGTTTCCCTCATTTTGGTCTGGTGGAAAGAAAACAATGGCTGCTTTTTGCGCAGCCACGAGTAATCAATAGCGCTAAAAGAGCAGAAGATCAATGCGCAAAATTCACGCCAATGTCATATTTGTGAGCTACACACGCGGAAAAGGCTAAGTGGCTGATCTGCAGGGAAAGGATTTAACTGTTTGAAATGAAATAAAAATCCCTGCCGATGAGAAAAAAAGACTTTTCACGCCGACAGGGATTAGATGATTTTAGACCAAATTATGACTAAATGCCGCCCATCTGTGTTGCGATAGCCTGAGCCTCCTGCTGCCAGCCCTGCGCCAGGGTGCGCACCAGGGCGTCATAACCGTCCTCACCCTGTTTCAGCTCCAGGCTGAACGGCCGTTTGATCAAACGCCCCTGGCGGTTCAGCACCCACTCGCCGCGAATGATCGCTTTACCGTCAAAGCGGCCGTGGAAACCGCTGATGGTCACGTTCAGCACATCCTGATCGCTGCTCATCGGCTGCGAAGAGACCACCCAACCCGGCAGCGCGCTGCTCAGGTTGGTGACCAGCGTTTGCTGCAGCTGCTGGTCGAGCGGGCTGGCCCACAGGTTATTTTGGGCTATCACATACTGGACGTCGTTGGTCTGATACACCACGCCGCTCTGCGCCAGATAATCCGCCACGCTCACGTGCTCCAGCCACAGCTGACGCGTGGAGGCGCCGCTGCTGCTGACCGCCGCCGGCGCGCCCAGCGCCGGCAACTGATAGTAGGTCTTCTGTGGTGAACTGCTGCAGGCGCTGAGCAACAGCGCCAGGGCTACCGGGATCCATTTCATCATTTAGTGGCCTTCTTCGGCTGAGGGTCATTGCTGCCGGCGGCTTCAAACACCAGCGCGTTGCTCTTCTCATTCAGGGTGCGCAGCACCGGCTGCAGCTCACGCAACACTTGGTCGAGGCGCTGCATGTCGCCCACCATCTTGTTGTAAGCCGGTGAGCCAGGCTGGAACCCTTTCATGCTGCGGTTCAGCTCCAGCAGCGTTTTCTGCATATCCTGCGGCAGCGCCTGCATCTCTTTGCTGGCGATGATGTCGTTCAGCGACTTCATGGTCTGCTGCGTCGACTTCATGGTTTTCTGGCTTTCCGCCAGCGTTTTGGTCGCTTCGTTGATCATCGGATTGATCGGCATCGCGTTGATCTTGTCCAGTGTCTGCATCAGCTTCTGCTGGATCTGCGCCAGACCGCCGCTGGTGGTCGGCATCAGCGGATAACCGAAGACCTCACGCGGCCCTTTCCACGCCTTCTCCTGCGGATAGAAGTCGAGATCGATATACAGCGAACCGGTCAGCAGGTTGGCGGACTTCATCGAAGCGCGCATGCCGCGGGACTCGGCGTCTTTCAAGTGGCCTTCGATATCGAAGTTACCGCCCAGCTGTTTCTGGAAACGATCCGGCTCGATACGGATCAGCACCGGAATGCGGTAATCGTTATCCAGACGCTGCGCCATGCCCTCTTTATAGAACGGCACCTGCGCCACCGTGCCCAAACGGATGCCACGGAACTCGACCGGCGCACCCGGCTGCAGGCCGCGTACCGAATCGGAGAAGAACAGCAGGTAGTCTTTATGCACGGTATACAGCGAATCCTGCGTGCTGCGCTGGTTGTCGAACAGCTGATATTCCGCCTTCTCTTTCGCCTGCTCACCGCGATCCCAGCCGTCCGGCACATCGAAGCTGACGCCGCCGCTGAACAGCGTGGTCAACGACCCCATCTCCACCCGCATACCCTGCGCCGACATGTCGAACGCCACGCCGCTGTCTTTCCAGAAGCGCACGTTGGTGGTGACCAGTTGGTCATAAGGCGCGGTGATGAACAGCTGATAGCGCATGGCGCGCTCTTTAGGATCGAAGTAACTGGTCTCCACCGACCCGACGCGATAACCGCGGAACAGCACCGGATCGCCGGCGTTAAGCTGGCCCGATTTTTCGCTGTCCAGCACGATGCGCAGCCCTTTGGCGTCCGGAGATGCCAGCGGCGGCGCGTCGAGCAGCTGATAGTTGTCTTTGCCGTCTTTACCCTTGCTGCCCGGCTGCAGTTCGATATAGGCGCCGGAGAGCAGCGTACCCAAGCCGGAGACGCCTTCACGGCCAATCTGCGGCTTCACCACCCAAAAGGCGGAGTCCTGGCGCAGCAATTTCTCCATGCCGGAATTAAGGCGCGCCTGCACCATCACTTTGCTCAGGTCATCGCTCAGCGTGACGGTTTCCACCACGCCGACGTCAACGCTGCGGCTTTTGATTTTGGTTTTACCCGCTTCCAGCCCTTCCGCCGTCGTAGTGACCAGCGTCACCACCGGCCCCTGATGGCTGAAGTGGTAAAACAGGATCCAGGCGCCGATCAGCGCGGTCACGATGGGAATGATCCACACCGGCGACCAGCGTTTGATCTTCTCAACGTCCGCGACGCTATGATTATTTTCCGTCACCTTGCGGCTCCTTGTTGATTGTTTCACTTGCGCGATCCCAGGTCAGCCGGGGATCAAATGTCATGGCGGCGAACATGGTGAGGATCACCACCAACGCGAACAGCACGGCGCCCGTCGCGGGATAAATGCTCATCAACTGCCCCATTCGCACCAGCGCCGACAATACGGCGATCACAAACACGTCGATCATTGACCAGCGGCCAACGAATTCGACCACTTCATAAATCAGATGCATGCGCTCGCTGTCGGCGCGCGGCTTCTTCCTGCCGTTGGCGTCCCAGCACAGCCAGCCGATCGCCAGCATTTTCAGCGACGGCACCATGATACTGGCGATGAAAATCACCATCGCCACCGGGTAAGAACCGTCTCCCCACAGCAGGATCACCCCCGCCATGATGGTGGAGTTCATCTTGTTGCCCAGCGCCTCGGTCACCATGATCGGCATCAGGTTGGCCGGAATATACAGCATGATGGAGGTTACGAGCAGCGCCAGCGTCCATTGCAGGCTGTGGCGGCGACGCACGTAGCCCTTGGTGTGGCAGCGCGGGCAGCGCACCTGACTGGCCGGCAGGATCGCCGTGCAGCAGGCGCAGGAGCGCACGCCCTGGCGCATGCCGGTGCGCCCCACCGTCAGCGGGCGATCGAGACGCGGCGCCGGCTCGATGTCCTGCCACAGCCAGCGCCGATCCACGCACTGGAAGGCGCGAACCTGCAGCAGACAGAACAGGCAATACGGCACGAAGCTGCTGCCGATGCCGATATCGCCGTAGGCCATCAGCTTGACGAAGCTGACCAGCACCCCGGCGAGGAAAATCTCCACCATGCACCAGGTCTTGAACTGGAACAGCACCCTGGCCATCCACTCTTTAAGCCCCAGCGGCAGTCGCACTTTGGCGCACAGCAGGATGATCGCCACCATGCAGAACGCCGGGATCAGCTGCACGAACACCATAAACAGCGTGGCCATGCTGGCGTAGTCTTCCGCCACCATGACTTCCGGAATTTGAATCAGCCGGATCTCGTTGCCGAGGCCGGCGACGCGCATGTTGATAAACGGGAAGATGTTGGCCAACACCAACATGAACAACGCGCTGAGCGCGTAACCGATCGGCCGCTTGCGCGGCTCGTCCCAGCGGGCGCTGAGCGTGGTTTTGCAGCGCGGGCATACCGCTTTGCTGCCATAGGCCAGCGGCGGCAGCGCCACCAGCATGTCGCATTGCGGGCACAGTATCAGGTTATCCTGCTGCTGCGCCGCCGGTGCGGAATGACTATGCTGCTGATGATTGTTGTGGGAACACACCATATTCCTCCTCAATAACGTTGCTCACCGGCACGTCGATACCGCCCGCAGCAGCGCGCGGGCGGTATCGCAACGGTCAGCCGTTTTTCATCGCTTCCAGCTCTTCCCAGCGGACGAAGGCCTGCTCCAGCGCCTGCTCGGCGTTAGCCAGCGCAGTCAGCACCTCTTGCGTTTCGCTGTGCGGCCGCGTGAAGAAGTCGGCGTCGCTCATCTGCGCCTGCAGCGCTTCGATTTCCGCCTCCAGCTGTTCGAGCCGCTGCGGCAGCTGTTCCAGTTCGCGCAGCAGGTTGTAGCTCAGTTTGGCCGCCGCCTTCTTCGGCTGTTCGGCCTTCTTCTCCGCCGCCGGTTTGCTCGCGCTCGGCGCCGCCTGGCGAATCGGTTTCGCCGTGGCGCGCTGGTGATGCGCATCGTAGTAGCCGCCGACGAAGGCGTTGATCACGCCATTGCCTTCGAAGATCCAACACTCGGTCACCGAGTTGTCGACGAATTGACGATCGTGACTGACCAGCAACACGGTGCCCTGATAGCCGTCGATCAGCTCTTCCAGCAGCTCCAGCGTTTCGACGTCGAGATCGTTGGTTGGTTCATCGAGGATCAGCAGATTGCTCGGTTTCAGAAACAGCTTAGCCAACAGCAGACGGTTACGCTCACCGCCCGACAACGCCTTCACCGGCGTCATCGCGCGTTTCGGGTGGAACAGGAAGTCCTGCAGATAACCCAAGACGTGACGAGGGCGGCCGTTGACCATCACTTCCTGCTTGCCTTCCGCCAGGTTGTCCATCACCGTGCGCTCCGGATCGAGATCGGCGCGGTGCTGGTCGAAATAAGCCACTTCCAGCTTGGTGCCGCAGTGCACGCGGCCGCTGTCGGCTTTCAGCTGACCGAGCATCAGTTTCAGCAGCGTGGTTTTACCGCAGCCGTTAGGCCCCACCAGCGCAATCTTGTCGCCGCGTTGCACCTGAGCGGAGAAACCGCGCACCAGCACTTTCTCGCCGACCTGATAATTGACGTCTTCCAGCTCGAACACGATTTTGCCGGAGCGAGTCGCCTCTTCCACCTGCATCTTGGCGGTGCCCATCACTTCACGACGCTCTGAACGCTCGACGCGCAGCGCCTTCAGCGCGCGCACGCGGCCTTCGTTGCGGGTACGGCGCGCCTTGATACCCTGACGGATCCAGACCTCTTCCTGCGCCAGCTTGCGGTCGAACTCGGCGTTTTGCAGCTCTTCCACCCGCAGCGCTTCTTCTTTGCTCTGCAGATACAGATCGTAGTTGCCCGGCCAGGAGACCAGCTTGCCGCGATCCAGATCGACGATGCGCGTCGCCATGTTGCGGATAAACGAACGGTCGTGCGAGATGAAGACGATGCTACCGTCAAACTCTTTCAGGAAGCCTTCCAGCCAGTCGATGGTTTCGATATCCAGGTGGTTGGTCGGTTCGTCGAGCAGCAGCACGCGCGGTGAGCTCACCAGCGCGCGGCCCAGCGCCGCTTTACGCAGCCAGCCGCCGGACAGCGAAGACAGTTCGGCGTCGCCGTTCAGCCCCAGCTGCAGCAGCACTTCGCTGATGCGGCTGTCGAGCTGCCACAGCCCCTGGTGATCGAGGATCTCCATGATTTGCGCCATGCGCGCCAGGTTTTTCTCGCTCGGGTCGCTTTCCACCAGGTGCGAGATCGCGTGATACGCCTTCAGGTGTTCCGCCTGCTCCGCGACGCCTTCCGCCACGAAATCGAACACGCTGCCGCCGATATTGCGCGGCGGATCCTGTTGCAAGCGCGCCACGATCAGATCCTGTTCGTAGATCACCCGGCCATCGTCCAGCGGGATCTCTTTGCCGAGGATCTTCAGCAGCGTGGATTTACCGGCGCCGTTACGCCCGACCAGACACACGCGCTCGTTGTCTTCGATATGAATTTCGGTGTTGTCTAAAAGCGGCGCATCGCTGAAAGAGAGCCAGGCGCCGGACATGCTGATTAACGACATAGTAATTATTTTCCTTCGCCGGCGTGAGTCACCAGCCAGCAGTTGTGGATCTGACGGTTACGGGCAAAATCCTGCGACAGCGTCTTGGCGGTGATCTCTTTCGCCTCCAGACCCAACGCGCTCAGCCCTGCCATATCCATTTGGAAACCGCGCTTGTTGTTCGAGAACATGATGGTCCCGTTGCGGCGCAGCAACCGTTTCAAATCTTTCATCAGCGCCAGATGATCGCGCTGCACGTCAAAGGTGTTCTCCATCCGCTTGGAGTTAGAGAACGTCGGCGGATCGATGAAGATCACGTCGAACTGTTCGTCGGCGTTGCTCAGCCAAGACAGGCAGTCGGCCTGGATCAGCCGATGCTGGCGGCCGGTCAGGCCGTTGGCGCGCAGGTTCTTCTCCGCCCATTCCAGATAGGTGCGCGACATGTCCACCGTGGTGGTGCTGCGCGCGCCGCCCAGCCCGGCGTGCACGCTGGCGGTGCCGGTATAGGCAAACAGGTTGAGGAAGTCTTTGCCGTTGCTCATCTCGCCCAGCATGCGGCGCGCGATGCGGTGATCGAGGAACAGGCCGGTATCGAGATAGTCGGTCAGGTTGACCCACAGCTTGGCGTTATACTCTTCCACCAACAGGAACTCGCCCTTTTGCGCCAGTTTCTCGTACTGGTTTTTACCCTTCTGCCGCTCGCGGGTTTTCAGGATCAGTTGATTCGACGGCAGTTCCAGCACCGCCAACGTCGCGTTGATCACATCGAACAGGCGCTGACGCGCTTTTTGCGCATCGACGGTTTTCGGCGGCGCATACTCCTGCACGACCACCTTGCTGCCGTAGCGATCCACCGCAACGTTGTATTCTGGCAGATCGGCGTCGTACAAGCGGTAGCATTCAATGCCTTGCTGCTTCGCCCACTTGTCGAGCTTCTTCAAGTTCTTGCGCAGACGGTTGGCGAAATCTTCCGCCACCTGCACGCCGCCGGTAGCGGCGCCGGCCGGGTTTGCCGCCAGCTGATAGTTTTTCTGCACGCACTCCAGCGGGCCGTTCTTCGCTTTGAACTGGCGCTCGGCGCGCAGCTGCAGGCAGCTCAACAGCTCCGGCGAAGCGCTGAACAATGACAGCTGCCAGCCGCCAAAGGCGCTTTTCATCACGCGACCCAGCATGTTGTGCAGCGCGATCAATGCCGGTTCGCTTTCCAGACGTTCGCCGTACGGCGGGTTGCTGATCACGGTGCCGTGCGGGCCTTCCGGCAGCGGATTGGTCAAGCGCGCCACGTCACCGACGTTGAAGGTGATCAGCTCGGCGACGCCGGCGCGGCGGGCGTTGCCGCGCGCCATTTCAATCACCCGACGATCGATATCGGAGCCGAAGAAGCGAGAAGTGGTTTCCTGCAGGCCACGGCGCGCGCGCACCTGCGCTTCGGTGGTGACTTCACGCCACAGGTCGGCGTCGTGACCGTTCCAGGCGCTGAAGCCCCAGTGTTGGCGGTGCAGGCCCGGCGCACGATCGGCGGCGATCATTGCCGCTTCGATCAACAGCGTGCCGGAGCCGCACATCGGATCGAGCATCGGCGTGCCCGGCTGCCAACCGGAACGCAGCACGATGGCGGCCGCCAGGTTTTCCTTCAGCGGCGCCTGGCCGGTAAGATCGCGATAGCCGCGCTGGTGCAGGCCTTCGCCGCTCAGATCGAGGGCCACGCTGGCCATATCGCGTTGCAGGAAGACGTTAACCCGAATATCCGGCTGCTGCTTGGCGACCGTCGGGCGTTGGTCCAGTTTACGGGTGAAGCTGTCGACGATGGCGTCTTTCACCTTCAGCGCGCCATACTGGCTGTTGCGGATCTCTTCGTTCACGCCGCTGAAATGCACGGCAAAGGTTTTATCCACGCCAAAAATGCTCGGCCAGTCGATCGCCTGCACCCCGAGGTACAGATCCAGGTCGCTGTGCACGCGGAATTCGTTCAGCGGCAACAGAATGCGCGAAGCCAGGCGGCTCCAGAGCAGGCTTTGGTACAGAAGACGATCGTCACCCTGAAAATGTACCCCACCCTGCACCACTTTGCAGTCGTGAGCGCCAAGCGCTTCCAGCTCGCTTTTTAACAGTTCTTCCAATCCACGCGCCGTGCTGGCAAACAGAGAGTTCATATCGTGCTTATCACCAAAAAGAAAATTGTTGCGCATTATAGCTAATCCGCACCGCTTGTCATAAAGTTGCTCCCTTCTATTTAATCATCGCACGGAGATAAGGGTGATTACGCTTTCCAGACTCTACGTCCATCCGGTTAAATCATTGCGCGGTCTGCAGCTTTCTTACGCCCAGGTCGGCAGCAGCGGCCTGGCTTTCGACCGCAACTTTATGATCACCGAGCCGGACGGCACCTTTATTACCGCGCGCCAATACCCGCAGATGGTGTTGTTCACGCCGGCGCTGTTGCCGGACGGACTGTTCCTGACCGCGCCGGACGGCGAAAGCGCCGCCATTCGCTTCAGCGACTTCGCCGCCGCGCCGCAGCCGACCGAGGTGTGGGGCAACCATTTCACCGCGCTGATCGCGCCGGATGAGATCAACCGCTGGCTGAGCGGCTATTTCCAGCGCGACGTGCAGCTGCGCTGGCTGGGGCCGGAGTTGACCCGCCGGGTGAAGAAGCACCCTGAGATTCCGCTGACGTTTGCCGATGGCTACCCTTATCTGCTGATTAACCAGGCCTCGTTCAACGATCTGCAGCAGCGCTGCCCCGGCAGCATCAAGCTGGAGCAGTTTCGCCCCAACCTGGTGGTGAGCGGCGCAACCGCCTGGGCCGAAGACGGCTGGCAGGTGATCCGCGTCGGCGACGTGATGTTCGATCTGGTGAAACCCTGCAGCCGCTGCGTGCTGACTACCGTCAGTACCGAACGCGGCCGCAAGCATCCGAGCGGCGAACCGCTGAGCACGCTGCAAAAATTCCGCACCGCCGACAACGGCGATATCGATTTCGGCCAGAATATGATCGCGCGCAACAGCGGCATCATTCGCGTGGGCGATACGGTGGAAGTATTGTCGACCAAACCGCCGCGCCCGTATGGCGCCGGCAAAGTGGTGGAGAGCGTGCAGGCGCCGCAAGACAGCGCGCACAGCGTCACTATCGACTATGAAGGAAAGGTATTTACCGGCAACAATCAGCAGATCCTGCTCGAACAGCTGGAGCAGCAAGGCATTCGCGTGCCTTACTCCTGTCGCGCCGGGATTTGCGGCAGCTGCCGCATTACGTTGGTGAGCGGTGAGGTCGCGCCCCTGAAGAAAAGCGCGTTGGGCGACAACGGCACCATCCTGTGCTGCAGCTGCATCCCGAAAAGCGATTTAACCCTGGCGTAATCCGCCTTACACCGCCCTGTCGTAAGCCGGGGCGGCGCTTTCATCCTGCGCGCAGGGTTTCAGCCGATCGTGCATCACCTTGATGGCGTCGCCCAAAACCATGGTGCGACCGGCCACCGTCAGCTGATTTTGCGCCAGCAGGCACAGGCTGGCGTTATCCCCGGCCTCCACCACCAGCAGGCGCGCTTCCGCGCCGCTTTCCATCACTTTCACCGCCGCCAGTTCGCCGTTTTTCGGCTGCAACGGATAGTGCTGCTGCGAGAAATGCCAGCTTTTCGGCATCAGCGGTTTCAGGAAACGGTAGGCGACCAGCGCATTCAGCACCAGCTCGGCGCGCTGCTCGTGGCTGAGCTTGACCTGTTTGCACTGTTCTTCATAGGTGAAATAAAGGGCGGCGTCATCCACGCAAAAAGCGCATTCATCGAAGGCGTCCGGCGTTAACATTTTGGCCGGGAAACGTGAACGAAAGATCATACCATTAGCTAAATCCAACATTAGCCGATCGTGTTCGGCATCAAAATACCAACGCCAATTATCGTCAGGTTTTATCTTCATTTCGTATCCTTCTCGCTGCCTACGCCAACGCCGCACTCACCCTAAAAGGCGATTTTATCATCGATAAAATAGCTTAAACATCGGATAATTCCGCGAACGATATTTATGCTAACGAACAAAATATAGACGAGCCGGGGGCAGAAATAAACCCCCGGAATAAAATGAGAGGAAAAATATTAGATATGGGTAACGATATCTTTAATCAAACGCGGGCCGTGATAGATAAATCCGGAATAAATTTGCAGCAGACTCGCGCCGGCCTCCATTTTTTCGCGCGCCGCCGTCAGCGAATCGATGCCGCCCACGCCGATAATCGGCAGGCGCCCTTGCAGTTCGGTGGAGAGACGACGAATCACCTCGGTGCTGCGTGATTGCAACGGACGCCCGCTTAACCCGCCCGCTTGCTCGCAGTAATTCAATCCCTGGATCAATTTTCGATCCAAGGTGGTATTGGTGGCGATCACGCCATCGATATTATGCCGCACCAGGCTATCGGCAATTTGGATCAATTCTTCTTCTGAAAGATCCGGCGCGATCTTTACCGCCACCGGCACATATTTGTGATGGCGCGCATGTAATTCCTGCTGCTTATTTTTAATCGCCGCCAAAAGATCGTCCAGCGCTTCGCCATACTGTAAGGACCGTAACCCCGGCGTATTCGGTGAAGAGATGTTGATCGCGATATAACCGGCATACGGATAAACTTTATCCATGCAGATCAAATAATCGTCTTTACCCTGCTCGACCGGAGTGTCTTTATTCTTGCCGATATTGATCCCAAGAATGCCGCCAAAATGGGATTTCTTAACGTTTTCAACCAGATTGTCCACGCCATGGTTATTGAACCCCATGCGGTTGATCAGGCCTTCCGCCTCAACTACGCGGAACAAGCGCGGCTTGTCGTTGCCCGGCTGCGGACGCGGCGTCACGGTGCCGACTTCCACATGGCCGAAGCCCATCGCGCCGAACGCATCGATGCATTCGCCGTTTTTATCCAGACCGGCGGCCAATCCCAACGGATTTTTAAACGACAGCCCCATGCAGCTGACCGGTTTGGTCGGCACGGACTGGCGGACAAGAAACGCTAATGGGGTGCCGGTAATACGGCTGAGCTGACGAAAGGTCACTTCGTGCGCGCGCTCCGGATCGAGCTGGAACAACGCTTTCCTGATGAGGGGGTAGTACATGGACTCTCCTGATTTCCCGGTTGCAAACCGGGGGCGTATTATCCGGTATCCCCCGCCCAATTGGAATTGATTAAAGGCAAAAAAAGCCGTTTTTACGCAATCGTTTTCTCTCTTCGCCGCCAAATCGGCGCCAATCCGCTTTTGCGCATATCCAAATCAAAAAATGAGATTTAAAAAACGCGCCCAGTTGCTGGTAGGTTTAAAACACTTCCTATTGATTTTCTAATTAAACCTAACTTTTAGTTATAAGGAGTGGCAATGCGCGTTATATCACTGGCCGGTAGCCCACGCATCCCATCACGTTCCGCCGCACTGCTCTCGCTGAGTCAGAACTGGCTGCGGCAGCAAGGCGTGGAGGTGACGGCTTATACCCTGCACGACTTCGATGCCGAAGATCTGCTGTACGCCAACTTCAACAGCCCGGCGATCAAGGCCTTTGCCGACCAGTTGGCGCAGGCCGACGGCCTGCTGATCTCCACGCCGGTTTATAAGGCGTCGTTCTCCGGCGCGCTGAAAACCCTGCTGGATCTGCTGCCGGAGCGCGCACTGGATCATAAGGTGGTGCTGCCGCTGGCGACCGGCGGTTCGATCGGCCACATGTTGGCGGTGGACTATGCGCTGAAGCCGGTGCTGGCGGCGCTGAAAGCGCAAGAGGTGTTGCACGGCGTGTTCGCCGACGACAGCCAGATCCAACTGACCGGTGAAAGCGCCACGCTCACCGACGCCGTCGCCGCCCGGCTGGAAGAGGCGCTGGCCAGCTTCTACCTGGCGCTTGGCCGCCGCAAACCACCTGCGCTGCGCGTCGCCTCACCGCTGGCGACGCGCCAGACGGCCTGAAACGCCTGGAAAAGGAGAGCCTGAATGAAACAACGCATCGCTTTGCGCCGTTGGCTGAACGCCGCCGCCTTCACCGGCCTACTGTCGCTGGTCTGGGCCAACGCCGCCGCCGCCGCGCAGGATCCGGCGCAATTCCGCATCGGTTACCAGAAAGGATCGGTCAGCCTGGTGCTGGCGAAAAGCCACCGGCTGCTGGAGGAGCGTTTCCCCGCCACCCGCATCAGCTGGATCGAATTTCCCGCCGGCCCACAGATGCTGGAAGCCCTGAACGTCGGCAGCATCGATCTGGGCAGCACCGGCGATATTCCGCCGATCTTCGCGCAGGCCGCCGGGGCGGATCTGCTGTATGTCGGCGTTGAGCCACCTAAACCCAAAGCGGAAGTGATCCTGGTGCCGGAAAACAGCCCGATCAAAACCGTCGCCGATCTGAAAGGCCATAAGGTCGCCTTCCAGAAAGGATCCAGCTCGCACAACCTGCTGCTGCGATCGCTGCAAAAGGCCGGCCTGAAATTTACCGACATCCAGCCCGCTTACCTGACGCCCGCCGATGCGCGTGCCGCCTTCCAACAGGGCAATGTCGATGCCTGGGCCATTTGGGATCCTTATTATTCCGCCGCGCTGCTGCAGGGCGGCGTCCGGGTGCTCGGCGACGGCACCGATCTGAATCAGACCGGTTCCTTCTATTTGGCGGCGCGGCCGTATGTCGAAGCTAATGGCGCCTTTATCAGCCAGGTCTTGACGGTGCTGACCCAGGCCGATGCGCTGACCCGCAGCGACCGGGCGCAAAGCGTGACCCTGCTGGCCAACGCCATGGGGCTGCCGGAGCCGGTGATCGCCAGCTATCTGGATCACCGCCCACCGACCGCCATCACACCGCTCGATGCGCATACCATCGCCGCACAGCAACAAACCGCCGACCTGTTTTACGCAAACCGACTGGTGCCGGTGAAGGTCGATATCTCGCAACGCATCTGGCGCCCAAGCGCACAATAAATAATGGGAGAACATTGACGATGAGCCTGAACGTTTTCTGGTTTTTACCCACCCACGGCGACGGCCACTACCTCGGCAGCGCACAGGGCGCACGCAGCGTCGATCACGGCTATTTGCAGCAGATCGCCCAAGCGGCGGATCGGCTGGGATTCGGTGGGGTGTTGATCCCTACCGGCCGCTCGTGCGAAGACTCCTGGCTGGTGGCCGCCTCGCTGATCCCGGTCACTCAGCGGCTGAAGTTTTTGGTCGCGCTGCGGCCGGGCATCATCTCCCCTACGCTGGCGGCGCGCCAGGCGGCAACGCTGGATCGCCTGTCCAACGGGCGCGCGCTGTTCAATCTGGTTACCGGCGGCGATCCGGAAGAGCTGGCGGCAGAGGGATTGCACCTCAGCCATGAAGAACGCTACGAAGCCTCGACCGAGTTCACCCATATCTGGCGCCGGGTGCTGGAAGGCGAAACCGTCGATTTCCACGGCAAGCATATTCAGGTGAAAGGCGCCAAACTGCTGTTCCCACCGGTGCAGCAACCGCGCCCACCGCTCTATTTTGGCGGATCTTCCGCCGCCGCGCAGGATCTGGCCGCCGAACAGGTGGAACTGTACCTCACCTGGGGAGAGCCGCCGGCGCAGGTCAAAGAGAAGATCGAAGAAGTTCGCGCCAAGGCGGCGGCGAAAGGCCGCCAGGTACGCTTTGGCATCCGCCTGCATGTCATCGTGCGGGAAACCACCGAAGAGGCCTGGCGCGCGGCCGATCGGCTAATCGCTCACCTTGATGAAGAAACCATCGCCAATGCACAGCAGGCTTTTGCGCGCTTCGACTCCGTCGGCCAACGGCGCATGGCGGCGCTGCACGGCGGCAAGAAAGATAACCTGGAGATCAGCCCGAACCTGTGGGCCGGCATCGGCCTGGTACGCGGCGGCGCTGGCACCGCGCTGGTGGGCGACGGCCCGACGGTCGCGGCGCGCATGCAGGAATATGCCGATCTGGGCATCGACACCTTCATTCTCTCCGGCTATCCGCATCTGGAAGAGGCCTACCGCGTCGGCGAACTGCTGTTCCCACACCTCGATCTGGCGCAGGAGGAAACGCCCGCGCGTCTTCAGCCGGTGCGTCCACAGGGCGAAGTGGTAGCCAACATTTATGTTCCGCAAAAAGTGTCGCAGAGTTGAGGAGCGCCCCGATGGCAAATAACGCACAACGCATCCTGTACCGGCTGGCCCCTTGGGCGCTGCCGCTGGCGCTGGTGATCATCTGGCAAATCGCCGTCGAAACCGGCTGGCTGTCCAACCGCATTTTGCCGGCGCCGAGCGCAGTACTGACCGCCTTCTGGAGCCTGAGCAAAAGCGGCGAACTGTGGCAGCATCTGAGCATCAGCAGCCAGCGCGCGTTGTTAGGCTTTGCCATCGGCGGCGGCATCGGGCTTACCCTCGGTTTTATTACCGGCCTGTCGCGCTGGGGTGAACGCCTGCTGGACAGCTCGGTGCAAATGATCCGCAACGTGCCGCATCTGGCGCTGATCCCGCTGGTGATCCTGTGGTTCGGCATCGATGAATCCGCCAAGATCTTTCTGGTGGCGCTCGGCACGCTGTTTCCTATCTATCTCAATACCTATCACGGCATCAAAAACATCGATCGCGGCCTGCTGGAGATGGCGCGCAGCTATGGCCTGAGCGGCTTCCGCTTGTTCACACAGGTGGTGCTGCCGGGCGCACTGCCGTCGATCATGGTCGGCGTGCGTTTCGCCCTCGGCTTCATGTGGCTGACGCTGATCGTCGCCGAAACCATCTCGGCCAACTCAGGCATCGGTTATCTGGCGATGAACGCCCGCGAATTCCTGCAAACCGACGTGGTGGTGGTGGCGATCGTGCTGTACGCCCTGCTCGGCAAGCTGGCGGACGTGGGTGCGCAACTGCTGGAACGCGTTTGGCTACGCTGGCATCCGGCCTATCAACTGAAACAGGGAGAAGCGCTATGACCCTTCCCGCTCGCCTTGCGCAAGGCACGCCGGTGACGCTGGAGTCCATCGGCAAACGTTACGGCAACCGCACGGTGCTGGACAATATTCAGCTGCGCATTTCCGCCGGGCAGTTCGTGGCGGTGGTCGGCCGCAGCGGCTGCGGCAAGAGCACGTTGCTGCGCCTGTTGGCCGGCCTGGAACAGGCCAGCAGCGGCGCTTTGCTCAGCGGCAACGCGCCGCTCGCCGCCGCCAAAGAGGATACCCGGCTGATGTTTCAGGATGCGCGCCTGCTGCCATGGAAAACGGTGATCGACAACGTAGGGCTGGGGCTGCGCGGCCACTGGCGCGACGCGGCGCTGGAGGCGCTGGCCGCGGTCGGTTTGGCGGATCGCGCCGGCGACTGGCCGGCGGCGCTATCCGGCGGACAAAAGCAGCGGGTCGCCCTGGCGCGCGCGCTGATCCACCGCCCCCGCCTGCTGCTGCTGGATGAACCGCTCGGAGCGCTGGATGCCCTGACGCGCATCGAGATGCAAGGTCTGATAGAGACACTGTGGCAACAGCACGGTTTTACCGTACTGCTGGTCACGCACGACGTCAGCGAAGCCATCGCGCTGGCGGATCGGGTCATCCTGATCGAAGAGGGGCATATCGGGCTGGATCTCGCCATCGATCTGCCGCGGCCGCGGCGCAAGGGCTCTGCCAGGCTGGCAGAACTGGAGGCCGAAGTGCTGGAACGGGTACTATCGCCGCCTGCCGCGACGGACGCCGCGCGCCGGGCGGCGAATTGAATGAATGAAAAAGGGACGGCCCAGGCCGTCCCTTGATGTCTCTAGCGCGAAAAAATCAGGCGTCGAGCGCCTTGCTGATCTTCTCGTACAGATCGCCGGACAGGTTTTCCAACCCTTTCAGCTGTTCCAGCGCCTTACGCATCAGCGCCTGGCGGCCGGCATCGTAACGCTTCAAGCGAATCAGCGGTTCGATCAGACGCGCGGCGATCTGCGGGTTGCGCTGGTTGAGATCGCTCAGGATCTCCGCCAGGAACTGATAGCCGCTGCCGTCCGCAGCGTGGAACGCCGCCGGGTTGCCGGAAGCGAAACCGCCGATCAATGAACGAGTGCGGTTCGGGTTGCTCAGGCTGAACGAGCGGTGTTGCAGCAGCGCACGCACCTTGCTCAGCACGTCCGCCGACGGGCTGCCGCCCTGCAGCACGAACCATTTGTCCATCACCAGACCATCCTGATGCCAGCGTTCGTCGAACGCCGCCAACAGCGCATCGCGGCACGGCAACTGGGCCGCGACCGCGGCGGACAGCGCCGCCAGCGAGTCGGTCATGTTATCCGCCTGACGATACTGTTCGCTCACCAGTTGATCCGCCAGCGCCGCATCTTCGCCAAACGCCAGATAGCCCAGACAAACATTGCGCAAGGCGCGCTTGGCGATCTCGGCGTGCTCCACGCGGTAGCCGTCGGTCTTGTTGGCGTGGTACACCGCCAGCCACTCATCGGCCAGTTCCCGCGCCAGGCAGCGAACGATCGCTTCGTGCACTGCAGCGATCGCTTCCGGATCGATGGTGGCGAACAGCTCGGCGATCTCGTTCTCCGACGGCAGCGTCAGGATCTGCGCCGCCAGCGCCGGATCCAACTTCTCGTCCAGCAACACCGCACGGAACGCGTCGGCCACATGCAGCGGCAGCGACAACGGCTGTTTCTGCTGGTGCCGCGCCACGTTCAGCTTGATATAGGTCGCGAGCAGGCTCTGCGCCGCATCCCAACGCGCAAATTCATTGCGCGCGTGCTGCATCAGGAAGGTCAGCTGCTGATCGCTGTACGGATAGTCCAGCTTCACCGGCGCGGAGAATTCGCGCAGCAGCGACGGCACCGGCTTGTGCGCCACGCCGTCGAACACGAAAGTCTGCTCCGCTTCGGTGACGTTCAGCACGTTGTTGACCGGCAGACCGCCCTTCTGCAGCGCAATGACGTTGCCTTCGCTGTCGTACAATTCGATATCCAGCGGGATGTGCAGCGGCAGCTTCTCCGGCTGATCGGCGGTCGGTGCGGTTTTCTGGCTGACATGCAGGCGATATTGTTGGGTTTGTGCGTCGTACTCGTCGCGCACCGTCAACAGCGGCGTACCGGACTGGCTATACCAACGGCGGAAGCGCGACAGATCGACGTTGGATGCATCCTCCATCGCCTGCACGAAGTCGTCGCAGGTGGCGGCGCTGCCGTCGTGGCGCTCAAAATAGAGCTGCATCCCTTTCTGGAAATTCGCTTCTCCCAACAGGGTGTGCATCATGCGGATCACTTCGGAACCCTTTTCATACACCGTCAGGGTGTAGAAGTTGTTCATTTCGATCACTTTGTCCGGACGAATGGCGTGCGCCATCGGGCTCGCGTCTTCGGCGAACTGCGCGCCGCGCATCACGCGCACGTTGTCGATGCGGTTGACCGAGCGCGATCCCAGATCGGAACTGAACTCCTGATCGCGGAACACCGTCAGCCCCTCTTTCAGGCTGAGCTGGAACCAGTCGCGGCAGGTGACGCGGTTGCCAGTCCAGTTGTGGAAGTATTCATGGCCGATCACCGCTTCGATGTTCAGATAATCCTTGTCGGTGGCGGTTTCCGCCTTGGCCAGCACATACTTGGAGTTAAAGATATTTAACCCTTTGTTCTCCATCGCGCCCATATTGAAGAAGTCGACCGCCACGATCATATAGATGTCGAGATCGTATTCCAGGCCGAAGCGGGTCTCGTCCCACTTCATCGAGTTCTTCAGCGAGGTCATCGCCCAGTCGGCGCGATCCAGGTTGCCGCGATCGACGAACAGCTCCAGCGCCACCTTACGGCCGGAACGGGTGGTGAAGCTGTCGCGCAGTACGTCGAAATCCCCCGCCACCAGCGCAAACAGGTAACAAGGTTTCGGGAACGGATCCTGCCATTGCACCCAGTGGCGGCCATCGGCCAATTCGCCCTGGCCGATGCGGTTGCCGTTGGACAGCAGGAACGGATAGCGCGCCTTGTCGGCCACGATGCGGGTGGTAAAACGCGCCAGCACGTCCGGGCGATCCTGATAGTAGGTAATATGGTGGAAGCCTTCGGCTTCGCACTGCGTGCACAGCGCATCGCCGGACAGGTACAGCCCTTCCAGCGCGGTGTTTTTCGCCGGATGAATATCGTTGACGATGGTAAGAGTGAATTGTGCCGGCAAATCCTCGATGATCAGCTGGTTATCCTGCTGACGATAGGCGCCCCACGGTTGGCCGTCGACCTCAATGCTCACCAGCGTCAGATCCTCGCCATCCAGCACCAACGGTGCGCCGGCCGCGCCCTGACGTTTGATTTTGCTGACGGCGGTCACGCGCGTGTTTTCCGCGTCCAGACTGAAGTCCAAGTCGATATCGGTCGTGGTGTAATCGGGCGCGCGATAATCGTGGCGATATTTTGCCTGTGGCTGTTGTGTCATAAAAACCCTTAAACGTCTCAGTGAGTTATAGGAGCCAAGCCGCTCTTCTCAACCGCGCCGCAGCCGGTATATTCACCTGCGGCGCCCGGCGGACCTGATTGTGAATAAACTGTATCACAGCTGGCTGAAAAGCCCAGAGTCGCCGGGCGTTCGCGATAGAGAAATCAGAAGCAAGTCATAAATCGCCCACCGGGCGCAGGAGTGGGTGACCAGTGGCTAAATAAAATTCAGCATTAAATGCTAAAAAGAGGCCATCGGTGCGCCCCGGCATAGTTAAGGCGGTGCCGGCGGCATGATGGTATAATTGCTGAATCAGGTTCAGGGATGGCTCGCATTATGAAGATTAAATACGCAATCTATTTTTTCACCCTGTGCCTGATGACTTCCTTCTCGCTGTTCATTGTCGAGGAGCTGCTCGAAGCCCATACCGAATACCGTGATAACCAGCTCAACCTGTATAAGATCGATCGCGCCAAAGAAATCTCCGAGGCCTTTCAGGCATCTCTGCAGGCCCACCGCCTCAAGCGATTGAGCCTGATCGATCCGCAAATCACCCGCGCGCAATGTCTGGCCGCCGATCGGGCAGCGCGCGAGAAAATCGCCCGGATCCGCGAACACCTGAACGATGCGGTCGCCAAACAGCTCGGGGTGCGGCAAAAAATCGCCGCGCTGTCGATGATCGGCCTGCTGGAACAGCTGCTGGATAACGACAATCTGCAGCTTTCGCAGGTCAACAACGCCAACGCCAATCTGTTCAACATCAACAGCGCCTATTACATCTCGCAAACCAGCAAGAGCTATTATCGCTACACCTACGATACCCGGATGGTGGATACCGATTCCTTTATGTTTCTCGAGGCCATCCGCCTCAACAATCGGCTGAATATGTCACTGACGGAGTTAAGCGATCAGATTATCGACGTCAATGTCAGCCCGCTCGATCGCAAAGACGCCTACCTGAAGTCCATCCAGCTGACCGGCGTACTGAACGCGCTGAGCACCCGATTGATCTTCATGAAGATCAACTACGACGACGTGCAAACCACCGACCTCGTCAACCAATTGCTCACCGAGGTGTCCGCCGAGCGCCTCAAGCAGATTACCGATGGACTGTATACCGCCATCAATACCCAAAAACCCTATCCCGCGGCGCTTATTTCGCATTATGTCGACGAGCTGAGCGGGCTTTCGCAGGCGCTGTATCAACGCAGTTTCGAGCTGGAAACCGTCGCTTCGCGTCACAAAATTTATGACAGCCAGACCACCATTTACGGCATGATCGCGCTGGCCGGTCTGGTGGTGCTGCTGTTTATCTTGCCGGCGCTGGTATTTTGCACCAGCATCAACCGCTGGTTGACCAAGACCCACAACAATATCGTGCGATTGTCGCGCGGCGAGATGAATATCGATCGCAATGAGGCTTTCTACAGCCGGGAGCTGATCGCCATCAGCGACGCCATTCAGCAACTCAGACAATATCAGCTGGACAAGGTCTCGCTGGAGAGCGAGAAACAGCTGCTGATTAAAGAGCTCGAGGCCTCTTCCTTCCTCGATCCGCTCACTAACATTTATAACCGCCGTAAATTCTTCCTCGAATGTCAGCTATTGGGTGCCGGCAGCTATCCGCAGGCCTTTTGCCTGATCGATATCGACAATTTCAAACAGCTCAACGACTGCTATGGCCACGACGT
This sequence comes from Serratia sp. LTN-2, assembly GCF_059740205.1. Classification (NCBI taxonomy): domain Bacteria; kingdom Pseudomonadati; phylum Pseudomonadota; class Gammaproteobacteria; order Enterobacterales; family Yersiniaceae; genus Serratia; species Serratia sp. LTN-2. Next base: position 96,568 of record NZ_JCAXDO010000002.1, read on the forward strand.
CGGGGATCGGGTGCTGGTGGAGTTCGGCCACTTGTTGCAGCGCGCGTTCCGCGCCAGCGACATTTTCTGCCGCTACGGCGGTGAAGAGTTCGCGGTGCTGCTGGGCAGCTGTTCGTTGGACAATGCGCGGGACATCATGGAACAGTTGCGCGCGCGCACCCATGGACTGACGTTAAATCTGGCCGACGGACGGCAGGTGCGTTTCACCACCAGTTGCGGCATTGCGCCGGTCAGCGCGTTCAGCGCGCTGCAGGCGGCGATCAAACAGGCAGACGAAGCGCTCTATTTTTGCAAAAAGAACGGCAAGGATCGGGTCAGCGTGCATACCCTGGCCGGGTTTATCTGATTTGTTGTTTAAAATAATTAACATTATAATTTTTATGACTAATTAGGCTAAGTCATTCACCTTACAGGCATATCTGACTTTTTTGTCGCCCCGCCGCCGCCAGGCCGCCATAAAGGCACGTTTAATCCTCGACCCGCTTTGGTGATTTATGGTGTGATGCAGCTTCAATAACAGGATAATCCGGGTATACTCCACCCCCACTTTTATGATTATCCGGATTTGGACACGCGCCTGACGAGGATGCTGTAACGCGCTATGACTCAATACGCTTCCCCGATTTTGACATCACTGCTTGATACCGATGCTTACAAGCTTCATATGCAGCAAGCAGTGTTCCATCGCTATCCCGCGATCAGCGTGGCGGCGGAATTCCGCTGCCGCGGCGACGAACTGCTGGGCGAATATGCCGACGAGATCCGCGCGCAGGTGGCGCTGATGAGTCAGTTGGCGCTGACCGATGCCGAATTCGCTTACCTCTCGGGCCTGCCCTTTTTCCGCCAGGATTACCTGAACTGGCTGCGCACCTTCCGCTATGATCCGCAGCAGGTGTCTATCGACAACCGCGACGGCAGGCTGCAAATCCGCATCGCCGGGCCATGGCGCGAAGTGATCATGTGGGAAGTGCCGCTGCTGGCGGTGATCAGCGAAGTGGTGCACCGTCGGCGCTCTCCGCTGGCGACGCCGGAACAGGCGGTGGCGCACCTGCAAACCAAACTGGCGCAGTTCAAAACGCTGGCGGGCGACCTGGATCTCTCGCGTTTCAAGCTGATGGACTTCGGCACCCGTCGCCGTTTCTCTCAGGGCGTGCAGCAGGCCATCGTCAGCACCTTGCAGGCCGAGTTCCCCTATCTGTCGGGCACCAGCAATTACGATTTGGCGCACCAACTCGGTCTGGCGCCGGTCGGTACCCAGGCGCACGAGTGGTTCCAGGCACATCAGCAGATAAGCCCGGTACTGGCCAACAGCCAGCGCGCCGCATTGCAAGCCTGGTTGGATGAATACCCGGACCAGCTGGGCATCGCGCTCACCGACTGCATCACCATGGACGCCTTCCTGCGCGACTTCGGCCCGCAGTTCGCCGAGCGTTATCAGGGGCTGCGCCACGATTCGGGCGATCCCGTCGAGTGGGGTGAAAAAGCCATTGCCCACTACCAGAAGCTGGGCATCGATCCGATGAGCAAAACGCTGGTGTTCTCGGACAACCTGGATCTGGAAAAAGCGCTGGCGCTCTATCGCCACTTCTATCAACGCATCAATCTCGGCTTCGGTATCGGCACGCGCCTGACCTGCGATATTCCGGGCGTCAAGCCGTTGAATATCGTGATCAAACTGGTCGAGTGCAAAGGCAAGCCGGTGGCTAAGCTCTCCGACAGCCCCGGCAAGACCATCTGCCAGGATCAGGCGTTCGTCAGAGCCCTGCGCAAAGCCTTCGATCTGCCGCTGGTGAAGAAGGCCAGCTGATCCTTCTTTATATAAAGAAAGCCGGCCCGGTTTCCGCGCCGGCTTTTTTGTTTTTATTTCCGAACGCCCTCTTTTCAGCCAGCCGCGATAAATGTTGCGCCAATCCGATGATTTCTGCTTGTGCTCTGCACCGCGGCAAGTAACATAGCCATTACCCCCATATTCTTGGGTTGTAAGCTATTTCTAAACCAAATTATTAAAGAGAGAAATCTATGAGCGTAGTGCCTGTAGTCGACGTACTGCAAGGTCGTGCTGCGGTTGACAGTGAAGTCACCGTACGCGGCTGGGTACGTACCCGGAGAGATTCAAAAGCTGGTATCTCCTTCCTGGCCGTCTATGACGGTTCCTGCTTTGATCCGTTACAGGCCGTCGTTAATAATTCTCTGCCGAATTATCAGGATGAAGTGCTGCATCTGACGACCGGTTGTTCGGTTGAAGTCACCGGCAAGGTTGTCGCCTCACCGGGCGAAGGCCAGAGCTTCGAACTGCAAGCCACCGCGATCAAAGTGGTCGGCTGGGTCGACGATCCGGACACCTACCCGATGGCGGCCAAACGTCACAGCATTGAATACCTGCGCGAAGTGGCCCACCTGCGCCCGCGCACCAACCTGATCGGCGCCGTGGCGCGCGTGCGTCATACCCTGGCGCAGGCGATCCACCGCTTCTTCCATGAAAATGGCTATTTCTGGGTGTCCACCCCGCTGATCACCGCCTCCGACACCGAAGGCGCCGGCGAGATGTTCCGCGTATCCACGCTGGATCTGGAAAACCTGCCGCGCACCGACAAGGGCACCGTCGACTTCAGCGAAGACTTCTTCGGTAAGGAAGCCTTCCTCACCGTTTCCGGCCAGCTGAACGGCGAAACCTACGCCTGCGCGCTGTCCAAGGTTTACACCTTCGGCCCAACCTTCCGCGCTGAAAACTCCAACACCAGCCGTCACCTGGCGGAATTCTGGATGATCGAGCCGGAAGTGGCCTTCGCTACGCTGGACGACGTTGCCGGCCTGGCCGAAAGCATGCTGAAGTATGTGTTCCAGGCGGTGCTGGATGAGCGCGCCGATGACCTGAAATTCTTCGCCGAGCGCGTAGATAAAGACGCTATCGCCCGTCTGGAGCGCTTCGTTTCTTCCGATTTCGCCCAAGTGGACTACACCGACGCCATCGAAATCCTGCTGGCCTCGGGCCAAACCTTCGAAAACCCGGTTTCCTGGGGCATCGATCTCTCTTCCGAACATGAGCGTTACCTGGCAGAGAAACACTTCCAGGCGCCGGTGGTGGTGAAAAACTACCCGAAAGACATCAAAGCCTTCTATATGCGTATGAACGAAGACGGCAAAACCGTCGCGGCCATGGACGTGTTGGCACCGGGCATCGGTGAAATCATCGGTGGCTCGCAGCGTGAAGAACGCCTCGACGTGCTCGATCAGCGTCTGGAAGAGATGGGTCTGAATAAAGAAGACTACTGGTGGTACCGCGATCTGCGCCGCTACGGCACCGTGCCGCACTCTGGTTTCGGCCTGGGCTTTGAACGTTTAATCGCCTATGTCACCGGCGTGCAAAACGTGCGCGATGTGATCCCATTCCCACGCACACCACGTAACGCAAGCTTCTAATTTATACGATCAAACGTTTTTTAAACGATTTCGTTACAAAACAAAGGCCAGCATCGCTGGCCTTTCGCATTTTTTAATATTGACGCACGTCACAAAGTTCCCTAAAAATTACATTTAGTTACACATACTTTCTTTTTGCAACCTGATTGGGACATTGGTATCATTTTCGTCCTAGATTAACCCGCCTGTGAATGGAACACTGCGTTCAGACACAGGACGACACCAATCTATCAACAATAGTTCCCAAAGAATTATTGGCGGCAGTGGCAAAGGTGTCCGAATAACACCAATGAGGGTAATAATGATGAAGCGCAACATTCTTGCAGTGGTTATCCCGGCTCTGTTGGCTGCTGGTGCAGCAAACGCAGCTGAAATCTACAACAAAGACGGCAACAAGCTGGATCTGTACGGCAAAGTTGACGGTCTGCACTACTTCTCCAAAGACAAAGGTAATGACGGCGATCAGACCTATGTTCGTTTTGGCTTCAAAGGTGAAACCCAAATTACTGACCAACTGACCGGTTACGGCCAGTGGGAATACAACGTTCAGTCCAACCACTCCGAGTCTCAGGGCACCGAAGGCACCAAAACCCGTCTGGGCTTCGCCGGTCTGAAATTCGCTGACTACGGCTCCTTCGACTACGGCCGTAACTACGGCGTACTGTACGACGTGGAAGGCTGGACCGATATGCTGCCAGAGTTCGGTGGCGATACCTACACCTACACCGACAACTTCATGACCGGCCGTACCAACGGCGTTGCGACCTATCGTAACAACAACTTCTTCGGTCTGGTTGACGGTCTGAACTTCGCTCTGCAATACCAGGGCAAGAACCAGAACGACGGTCGTGACGTTAAGAAACAGAACGGCGACGGCTGGGGTATCTCCTCTACTTATGACATCGGCGAAGGCGTAAGCTTCGGCGCTGCATACGCTTCTTCCAACCGTACCGACGATCAGAAACTGCGTTCCAACGAGCGTGGCGACAAGGCTGACGCATGGACCGTGGGCGCGAAATACGACGCCAACAACGTTTACCTGGCGGCCATGTACGCAGAAACTCGTAACATGACTCCATTCGGCGGCGGTGACTTCACTAACACCTGTGCTGCTTCTGAAAAATGCGGCGGTTTCGCCAGCAAAACTCAGAACTTCGAAGTGACTGCTCAGTACCAGTTCGACTTCGGTCTGCGTCCAGAAGTGTCTTACCTGCAGTCTAAAGGTAAAAACCTGAACGTCCCAGGCGCAGGTTCTGACCAGGATCTGGTTAAATATGTTTCTGTTGGTACCACTTACTACTTCAACAAAAACATGTCCACCTACGTTGATTACAAAATCAACCTGCTGGATGACAACGCGTTCACCAAAGCAACCGGCACCGCTACTGACGATATCGTAGCTGTTGGTCTGGTGTACCAGTTCTAAGTTGTCTCGCTTAACGGCGGTTTACCGTCAGCTAAGCTAAAAAACAGGGCTTCGGCCCTGTTTTTGTTTGTGTCAGCCGGTAACTTTTTATCCTGCCAATTTCTCCTTCCCCATCATTTTTTCTGCCTAATACTCCCCCTTCGCAAGATCGCGGTGTTTTTGTCGCAAACGGTTGGCAAAGCCGGTAACTGGCGTTACCCTGATGCTTCTGTCTGCTTAACTCCGAGATTTGGAAGCACCTGACATGTTTGAAAAAATCACCGCCGCACCCGCCGACCCGATCCTGGGCCTGACCGACATTTTCCGCGCCGACGCCCGCCCGAATAAAATCAATTTAGGGATTGGCGTTTATAAAGACGAAACCGGTAAAACCCCGGTGCTGACCAGCGTAAAAAAAGCTGAACAGTATCTGCTGGAAAATGAGACCACTAAAAACTATCTCGGCATTGAGGGCATCCCGGCGTTCGCCAGCTGCACGCAAGAGCTGCTGTTCGGTAAAGAGAGCCCGATCGTCGCCGATCGTCGCGCGCGCACCGCACAGACGCCAGGCGGCACCGGCGGCCTGCGCGTGGCGGCAGACTTTATCGCTAACCAGACCAGCGCCAAACGCATCTGGATCAGCAACCCAAGCTGGCCGAACCACAAAAACGTCTTTAGCGCCGTGGGCCTGGAAGTGCTGGAATACGCCTATTACGACGCCGCCAACCACGCGCTGGACTTTGACGGCCTGCTGAACAGCCTGAAACAGGCGCAGGCCGGTGATGTGGTGCTGTTCCACGGCTGCTGCCATAACCCGACCGGTATCGATCCGACGGCGGAGCAGTGGGCTCAGTTGGCTGAGCTTTCCGTCGTCAACGGCTGGCTGCCGCTGTTCGACTTCGCTTATCAGGGCTTCGCCAACGGGCTGGAAGAAGACGCGCAAGGTCTGCGTATTTTCGCCGCCAAACATAAAGAGTTGATCGTCGCCAGCTCCTACTCGAAAAACTTCGGTCTGTACAATGAGCGCGTCGGCGCTTGCACCATTGTTGCTGCCGATGCCGAGACCGCCGATCGCGCCTTTAGCCAGGTGAAAGCGGCTATCCGCGCCAACTACTCCAACCCGCCGTCACACGGCGCGGCCGTTGTCGCCACCATTCTGGGCAATGACGCGCTGCGTGCGATGTGGGAGCAGGAGCTGACCGATATGCGTCAGCGCATTCACCGCATGCGTCAGCTGTTCGTGAACACTCTGCAGGAGAAAGGCGCACAGCAGGACTTCAGCTTCATCATCCAGCAGAACGGCATGTTCTCGTTCAGCGGCCTGACCAAAGAACAGGTGCTGCGTCTGCGCGAAGAGTTTGGCGTCTACGCCGTGAACTCGGGCCGGGTTAACGTTGCCGGCATGACGCCGGACAACATGGCGCCGCTGTGCGAAGCCATCGTCGCCGTGCTCTAAGCGCGTCGGCGCAGGCCATCAGGACATAAAAAAGGGGCGCTCTAAGCGCCCCTTGATTATTTCTGCCGGAAAATAATCGTTACCACACCGCCGGCTCTTCACGCAGGAACGGGTTGGTCTGGCGTTCGTGGCCGAAGGTCGACATCGGGCCGTGGCCGGGAATAAAGCGCATGTCGTCACCCAGCGGCAGCAGCTTGGTGCGAATAGAGGCGATCAGCGCCTGATGGTCACCGCGCGGGAAGTCGCTGCGCCCCACGCCGCCGTTAAACAGCACGTCCCCCACCAGCGCCAAACGCGCCTGTTCATTAATAAAGACGATGTGGCCCGGCGTATGCCCTGGGCAATGCAGCACCTTGAGCGTCATCTCGCCCACCCGCATCTCATCGCCTTCCGACAGCCAGCGAGTCGGCGTCAGCGGCGCACACTCTTCCAGCCCGAACATCCGGCTCTGCGCCGGCAAACCGTCCAGCCAAAAAGCGTCCTCTTTATCCGGGCCGTAAATCGGCACCTGATAATGATCCGCCAGCTCCGCCGCCGCGCCGACGTGATCCAAATGGCCGTGCGTCAACAAAATCTGCGTAATTGTCACGCCCTGCTGCGCCACTTCCGCTTTAATTTTTTCCGCTTCGCCGCCGGGATCGACCAACGCCGCCTGTTGCGTGTTTTCACACCAGATCAGACTGCAGTTCTGGCTGAAGGCGGTAACGGGAATAAGATGGTATTTCATAAGGCTCCAACGACAATAACGCCGCCTCCGCAAGGAGCGGCGTTATTCACTGAGGGCACAGCGGTTACCAGTTCCGAACCGGGCCGGTATCGATGTGCACGAAGTTGCTACGTGGGTAATATCCTACACCACCGGCGCGCATTTTTAACGCCGCTTTACGGATATTACTCAATTGGATACCTTCGATATGGAAATCCATCGCTTGGCCCTTGGTGTGGTAGCTGTGCTTGGCCACGCCGCGGCTGTGTGCGCGCAGTTCATTGTTGGTATCTACGGAACGGTAACCGGAGATCAGCTGCACCGGCTTGCTGGTACCCAGCAGCCCCTGCAGGCGGTAGAGGTGATCAAACAAGCTGGGATCGATCGATTTGACCTTGTTGGCGCGATAATCGCGGAACAGATGATTTAGCCGAACCAACTCTTCTTTATTGTAACCTTTGCCGTCAAAGAACTCGGCTTTAATAGATTCACCGGTATTCAGGTTATTCAGCACTAAAATACGCGGTCGAGCGGTGGAAAGACTGGCAAACGCCTGCCCTGGGAGCAGCGCTATGCCCATAGCAGCGCCACCTAGCGCCAGCCATTTACGGCGGTGATGATCAATTTTGTCCATGACTCTGTTAAACCCGGCAAGAATGTCAAAATAAATGCACAAAGCAGCGCACTGTCCGAACCATAACCGCCTGCGTATGCTGAGTCAACCCGCGATACGCCTAGGTTTACAGGCCCCCGCCTGTGGGGGCCTGCGGTATAGCCAAACATTCTGACCGTTATTTATTTATAATTACTGCATTTACTGCATTAATTTTTTGGCCTGAGCCAAAATTTGTGCGCCCGATCGCACCGTATTATCATAATTGTAAATATCTGTGCGGAATTGCGGTTGGCCGTCATCCGAAACCCAGGCGGTCAGATAATACAGTTTTACGGGAATACGCTGGCGAATATTCACATAAGTGGTATTCCCCTCTTTCAGCGTGGAAGAAACGCGGCTGTTGTTCCAGCCGGCATCCTGCAGCAGCATATTCGCCAAATCGGACGCTTTGTTCACCCGCACGCAGCCGGAGCTGAGCGCGCGAATGTCTTTCTGGAACAGGCTGTGGTTCGGGGTATCGTGCAGGTAGATAGCGTCTGAACTCGGCATGTTGAACTTGAAGCGCCCCAGTGAGTTGGTGGCGCCCGGTGCCTGGCGCACGCGATAGGGGAAATTGCGTGCAGAGACCATGCTCCAGTCGATCATCGCCGGATTGATCACTTCCGCGTCGTTGCTCCAGCCCGACAGCACGGTATAGCCGTGTTTCTGGAAATAATTACCGTCGCGCATCGCCTTCGGCACAATATCCTCGCGCACCAGAGTGGTCGGCACGTTCCACGGCGGGTTGACCACCACGTTGTTCAAGGCGCTGCTCATCAGCGGCGTCTTGCGGCTTGGGCGCCCGACGATAACGCGGGAAGAGAGCACCTCGTTGCCGTTCTGGTAGTAGGTCAGCGAATAGTTGGGAATATTCACCATAATGCCGGTGCTGACATGCCCCGGTAAAATTCGCAGGCGCTGGATATTCAGCGCCAGCAGCGCGGCGCGAGTCTTTGGCGACACGTTGAGCCACTCGCGGGTGCGCACGCCAATCACGCCGTCCGCCGTCAGCCCCTGCCATTTTTGGAAGCGCTTGACGCCCTCCACCAGCTCGTTGGTGTAGAGGTTGTCGCTCACCACGCTGCCGACCTGCGGCGGTGTCTGTTCCGCCGTCAGTTCCGTCACCGGCGCCGCCGATGGGCTGACCGTCACGCGGCTTTTTTCTTCGTCTACCGTCAGCCCGCCGTCGTCCGGCTCATTGCTCTTCGCCGAAACCACCGCCGGCTCCGGCTCCGCTTCAGGCGCCGAGGCGGCCAGCATGCCGGTGCGGGTCAGGATTTCCCGCAGCGCCGGAATATCATTGCTCATTTGCCCAGGGCGCAGGCTCGGGCCGTTGCCCACCTGCGGCCAGGGGCGATTATCCGCCAGCATGTCGCGCAGCGCCTGATGCATTTTGGCGTATTGCGGATGCTGTGGCGCGAGCGAGTTCACGTAGCTCAGGGTGCGCGCCTGGCGCACCGCCAGCTGCCATTGGTTGATCACCGCATTAGGCGGCAAACCAAGCTTGTAGGGAATATTGCTGTACAGCCAGTTGTTGCCGTTGGCGCCGATAGCGGACACGAACTGCAGGTAGCCCAGCATCGCATCGGACAGCACCACATCGCGGCCTACGTCATTGAGCGCCGGATTGGTCAACATTTTCACCCATTGGGTGAACTGCGGCTGCACGCCGGACATCGCCAGCTCTGCCAGTTGCTGTTGAAACTGCTGAACGGCCTCGCGATCCTGCCACATCGGCTGCATATGATTCGCCGCATACAGCGGTGCCAGCGTGGAAAGGTAATGCAGTTCCATGCCGCGCGGCAGCGCGGCCAACAGTTCAGAACGGCTCTGCGCAACGGACATGCCTGCTGATGCCACCGGTAACGCCGTCACGGTGGCCGATGCGGAAAACGACGACACAAGACTACAGGCGATAGCGCCACTCAGCGCCAAACGTCGTAGAGAGTTTCCCTTTTTAAGCACCATCCCTTGCCCCCTGTATGCTCACAAAAAAAACGTCAAAAACTGCATATAGTTTCAGTATACAAACAGAAAGGCCGTTTCGCCCTGCGGGCGTCGAATAACTGTTTATGTGATTAAACTAACCGCTTTTCAACGGATAAAAAAGCAGGACTATCATCCACGCGCACAAAAAAATAGCCACCCTGCGGCGGCTATTTTCAGATTTTTAGGGCGTTTTTTTGCGTTACGGCGTTTCGACCGGCGCAGTGCCCAACGCCGGCGGCTCGCTGGCGAAACCGCGCAGCCCCACCACGTGTACATGCTCGTGGTTCTGGAACACCTTACGCACCAGTTTATAGGTGGTGCCCTTCTCCGGACTGATGTTTTCCGGCGCCGCGATGATAAGCTGCATCTCCAGACGGTCGCACAGTTCGAACAGCGTGGCGATCGATTTGGCATCCAGACGCGCCGCTTCATCGAGGAACAGCAGGCGGCACGGCGAGATGTCTTTACCGCGCAGACGACGGGATTCTTCTTCCCAGCTCTGCACCACCATCACCAGGATTGACATCCCGGTACCGATAGCTTCACCGGTAGACAGCGCGCCACTTTCCGCACGCAGCCAGCCGTCGGAACCGCGATATACCTCCACCTCCATCTCCAGGTAGTTGCGGTAATCGAGCAACTCCTCGCCGATGGTCTGCGGCGTGCGCTGCCCCATGTCGATCTGCGGATTCAGGCGCTGGTACAGCTTGGCCAACGCTTCGGAGAAGGTCAGGCGGTTGCTGTTGAACAGATCCTGATGCTGTTCCTGCTGTTCGGAGAGCACGTCCAACAGGGTGGCGTGTGCTTCTCGCACGTTGACGTTCAGGCGCACGCTCTTCACCTGGCCGAAGGCAACGGCCTGCAGCCCCTGGTTCAGCATGCGAATGCGGTTCTGTTCGCGCTGAATGGTTTTGCGGATGATGTTGGCCACGCTTTTCGAACTGATCGCCAGCTTCTGCTCGCGCGCGGTCAGCTCTTCGGTCAGACGGCCCAGCTCGATCTCCATCTGCTCGATGGCCTCGACCGGATCGTCGGTACGGATGATATCCTGACGGATACGCTCGCGCAGGTGCTGGTAGACCGCAATATAGAACTGAATTTTACGCTCCGGCCGCTTCGGATCTTCCGACAGGCGCAGCACGTCGCGCAGGTGTTCGTTGTCCGCTACCGCCAGACGCAGCGCACCGAGCGCCTTATCCGACATCGAACGCAGTTCGTCGCCATCCATATACGCCAACTCGCGGCGATGCAGGCGGCGCTCCACGCCGTTGTCTTTCACCAGGCGCATCACCGCGCACCAGCCCGCCTTGGCGGTCACCACCTGCTCGCGCAGCTGATGATAGTCTCGTTCCAGCTTGCGCAGTTTCTTCTGCAGGCCATCCATTTCGGCTTCGCAGAAGGTTAGCTGTTTCTCCAGCTGATTGCGACGAGCGCGGTTGTTGCTCAGCGCCGCATGCAGTTCGTCGCGACGCTGGCGCGCGCGCGCTTCGGCGTTGGCGTCGGCCTGCACGCCGATGTCCACCAGTTCCTGGCTCAGCTCTTTCAGCATGTCGCGCTTGGCTTCGTACGAGCTTTTCAGCGAGGCCAGCACCTGGCTGTACTGAGTGAACTGGGTTTGATACTGACGCAGCTGCTCGCGGGCGCGGGCGCGTTCGGCTTCCGCCTGCTCCAGACGCTGACGCAGCTTGTCGTTGAGATCGTTGTTGGCATTCTGCATACCGGCGGAGTCGGTATAGCTGAAGTGCGCACGACGCTGCACCACTTCAGTCAACGCGAACGCCTGCTGTTTAGCCTGACGCTGCACGCTTTGCGCCTGCGCGTAGTCCTGTTGCAGCTGTTCATGCTGCTGCGGATCGCTTTGCAGCACCGACAGCAGCGGCTCCAGCTTGGTCAGCGATACGCCATGCTGTTGAATATGACGCGCGGCGTCCTGTGCTTCTTCCAGCTCTTCGCGGATTTCGTCGACGCGGTCCTGCAGCGTTTCGTCGTTCAGCAACGATACCAGCGGCATCAGGCGGTTGAGCGCGGAAATGCCCTCTTTGGCCTGATCGTACTGCTGACGCTGCTGCTGGTTCTGCGCTTCGTGGTTGTTCAGCGCGCGCTCGATCTCACCGCGACGGCCGTTCAGGCCGCGGATCTCCGCTTCCGGGTCGGCGTCGAACGCCACCGCCAGATGGGTACCGATAAAGCGGCTGAAAGCCTGGTGCGAACGCTGGGTTTTCTGCACGTCGAACGACAGCGTGGCGTAGCGTTCCGCCAGCGTTTCACGCTCGGCATGCAGCACTTCCAGGCGGTTTTCGCGCGCCGCACGGCCGAACAGCGGCACTTCCGGATAGCGGGAATAACGCCACTGGCGATCGGCGATTTTCACCACCACCGCTTTGTCCTGCTCTTCGACGGCGAACACGCTGTCATCGAACGACTGCGGATCCCCTTCGATCAGGTAGAGATCTTCCGGGCAATCTTCCAGCCCTTCCAGCATCTCGCGCACCAACGACAGATCCGGCACCACGATGGCGTGGCGCGAAGGGCCGTACAGCGCCGAGAAGTAAGGCGCGTCGTCGATGGTAACGTCATCGTAAATTTCCGACAGCAGCACGCCGCCGAAACGCTCGGCCAACGTGACCAGGCGCTGATCTTCCGCGCCGCCCGGCTGGCTGAGACGTTCGATCTGCGCTTCCACTTCACGCTTGCGGGCCGCCACTTCGTCGCGCTCGACGGTGGTTTCGCGCTCGCGCTCCAGCAGCTGCTGCATGTATTCGGTCACCTGCTGGCTGTTTTCCAGCGGCTCTCCGCTCTGATCGCTGAGCTGGCCCAGGGCGTCCTGCGCCGCCAGCCATACCGGGGCGCGCGCCGTCAGCTCACGGATGCGCTGCTGGATCTGCTCCAGCTCCTGGCGCATCTCCATGCGGCGTTCGCCGGCTTCGCTGACGTTCTGCGACAGCGCTTCCAGGCGCTCTTCCAGCTCCTGCTGCAGCATGTCGAGATCGTCAGGCTGGTATTCTTGGCCATGGCGCTTGCAAAACTCTTGCAGCAGGCGCTCGGCGTCCTGCTGCGAGCGCAGGCGCTGTTCCAGTTCGCTCAGGCGCAGACGCAGCGGCTGAACGCGCTCGGCGAGGTGTTGCTGCGAAGGCCAGTCGCGCAGCAATTCGCGCGCGCACTGCCAGGCTTCACTGCGGCTGACCTGGCCGGCGATTTTACCCACCAGCTGATAGGCCTGTTCGAACTGACCGTGCGCGGCGTCGGCCACGCTCAACTTCTGTTCCAGCATCAGCAGCGCTTCGGTCGCTTCCTGCTCGCGGGCCTGGAAGGTATCCAGCCACTGCTCGGCGTTGTCGGCGGTCAGATCCGGCAGTTGGCACAGCGCGCGCGCGCGCTCCAACGCCTGCAGCGCCTGCTGATACTGAATGGCGCGGGTCTGCTGCACGTCGAGCGCCTGCTGGTAGTCGGCCAGCTGGCTCTTCAGCTCATCCACTTCCAGCTCGGCCGCTTCGGCACGCGCTTCGTTTTCGGCCTGCTGTTCGCTCGCCTCGGCCACCACTTCGTTCTGCTCTTCCAGACGGTAGGTCAGCTCTTCCAGATCGGCTTCATAGCGTTCGATCTTCTCCTGCTGACGCATCGCCGTCTGCACCAGATTCAGGTGGTCGCTGGCGGCCTGGTAATCGGTTTCCAAATCGGATTCGGCACCGCTCTGCTCGCTCAGCTCGCGCGCCATTTCCACATGGCGATACTGTTCGGCGGCCAGCTGCTTGCGGCTGCCCAACAGATCGCTGCGCAGCGCCAGTGCGCCGTCCAGATGGATGCGGCGTTCGTTGGCGTGGCGCATATAGTCCGCCGCCACATAAGAGGTGGCCTCGGAGATCAAATGTTTGAACAGGTCGCGATCCGACTGGGTGACGCGGATCGCCTCCAGCGTCATGCGGTTCTCACGCAACGCCGCTTCCATGTCCTGGAACGCCTTGCGCACGCCGCTGTTTTCCGGCAGCAGGTAATCGCGCAGCGAGCGGGTGATGGCGCTGGAGATACCGCCATACAGCGACGCTTCGATCAGTCGGTAGAACTTGCTGCGATCGGCGGACGAACGCAGGCGTTTCGGGATCACGCCCAGATCGAACATCAGCGAGTGGTAATCGGTGATGGAGTTGAACTGCTTGAACTGCACGCCCTCCATCTCTTCCACGCGCTCTTTCAATTCTTGCAGCGACAGCACGCGCGCCTGGCGTTCACCCACCGTCTGGGTCAGCAGCTCGGTCGGCTGTACTGCAGTCGGCAGGCCCTGGATGGTGAAAGGCTTGATATCGACCTTGCGATCGCGCCCCGCCACCTGCTGCAGACGCACGCCAACCACCACGCGCTGGTGGCGCGAGTTGACGACATCGAGGGTGGAGTAACACACGCCGGCGCGCAGCTTGCCGTGCAGGCCTTTGTCACGCGAACCGCTGGTGGCGCCCGCTTCGGTGGTGTTACGGAAGTGCAGCAACGTCAGATCGGGAATCAATGCGGTGACGAAAGCCGCCATGGTGGTGGATTTCCCCGCCCCGTTACCGCCGGACAGCGTGGTCACCAACTCATCGAGATCAAAGGTGCGGGCGAAGAAGCCGTTCCAGTTAACCAGCGTCAGCGAGCGAAATTTACCGCGTTCAATCATTCCTGTTCATCCTCTGCACCGTCAGGAGCGTTATCAACCTGCTGATCCTCAGCGTCATTCTCATCGTTCAGCAACAGGCTGGTTTCAACCGGCATCGCCTCGCCGTCGCGAATCATGCGCAGCTGCGCTTCACGTGGATCGTCGCCGCTGCGCACGTCGGCGCCAAAGCGGAACACCGCCTCGGTAATGCGGAACTTGCTGCTGTCATTGCCCATGAAATAGACCATGCCGAGACGGCGCAGGCGGTTCAGCGAGGTGCGCACCTTTTCGTGCAGCTTCTGCCGATCGAGATCCGAACCGGTGGAACGCTGGTTGACGAACTTCAACAGTTTGTTCTCATCGGCCAGGCTCAGCAGCTCGTCGTACAGCTCCTGATGGCTGAAGATACCTTCATGCGCCAGGCGCTCGGGGCTGAGATACAGGTAGCACAAGATCTTGCCGACCATCATATCCAGCTCGGACAGCACCGAACGCGGGATCAGCGTGGTGGAGCGCGGGCGCAAATAGAAGAAGCCTTCCGGCGCCCGAATCAGCTCGACGCTGTAACGGTTGTAAAACTCTTCCAGCTCATCCTGGAAATCCATTAAAAAGGCGTGGTTGTCCAGCTCATCGATACCGATGTGACGACCCGCGCGCAGTTGGCTGTCCAGCGCCGGGAACAGCGAGTTGGACAGCGCCTTGGCCAGTTTGACTGGCATTACTTGTTCAATATTTGTCGATGACATGGGCCTGGACCTTGGCTCCGTAATCATTGATTGCCTGCCATTCCGCCGGCAACCCTGAGAAATCTGCTTCAGCCACACCGAGGCGCACTGCCTGGTCGACCACTAAACGTGCCACGTCGAAATGACGCGCACGCGGATATTGCGCCAGATAATCGCGCATCACCGCTGCAAGGTTGAGCGGCATCTGCTGTTCCTGGTACACCTTCAGCGCTTCTTCGATCATCGCCGCCAGCTGTTCGCGAATTTCGCTGAACTCTTCGAACTCCAGATCCGGCGGCAGTTCCCCGGTCACTTCCTCGCTGCGCAGCGCCAGTTCTTCGTCGCGCATGTCCAGCAGACGATCGGCATTGGCATGGGTCAGCGCCCACGGGTGGTCGAAATAGGTTTGCACCGACTGGCGCAGGCGTTGGGCGAACACTCGGTTTTTATCCATATCGATAGCGGTACGGATAAATTTGTGCACGTGACGATCGTAGCCGATCCACAGGTCGATCGCCTGCTGGCCCCAGCTGATGATGCGATCCAGCTTGCTCTGCAGATCGAACACCAGCTTGTCGACGAAGCCCAGCTCCACGTTGCCGAGGGTTGCGTCCTGGATGCGCAGCAGGTTGGCCTGCAGCTTATCGCCCGCCGCATCCAGCGTATCCTGCAGCTCGCGCAGGGTGCCTGAGGTTTCCGACAACAGCATTTCACAGCTGGAGATCGCCGCCCGCCAGTCTTTGCTCAGCAGCGCCGCGATGTCGTTTTTCACACTCTGCTGCTGTTCATCCATCACGCGTTGCGTCATGTCGATGCTGTCGAAGATTTCCGCCACCGAATATTTCAACGGCGCGAACACGTTGCGGTGCCAATGGAAATCGTCGCCGCCTTCGTCGGCGGCGTCGGCGGCGCGCTTCAGTTCCTGCGCCACGATCGACAGCTGCATCGACAGGCGCAGCGTGGAGAATTCGCGTTGGCGAATATAGTAATCGGTAATGCCGATACCCAACGGCGTCAGGCGGTAAATCGCATTACCGTCTGCCAGTTCGCTGGTAAAGCGGTTCAACAGGCGCTGGCGCACCATGTCGTTGATCGCATTGTTGGCGCGCATCGCCACCGTTTCATGCGTCTGTTCAAAACCTTTGCTGACATGGCGAAATGCATCAACCAGCTCACCTTCGCTCATCTCGCCGTCCAGCCGTTCGCCATTCAGGGTAGCGATGGCGAGCAGAAATGCGAGACGCTCCGTAGGGAGCGAAATAGAGAAATCATTTTTCCGTGCCCAGGCGACCAGTTCGGGTACTGTCTGGGAAAATTCACTCATAGTTCGTCCTTCAGGTTTGGTTTATGCGCCATGACGTGAATATAGCGCCCCAAACTCACGTACGGCTCCTGCCGGCAATAGTGCTGTTCAAGCGCCAGTAACTCTTCAAATTTTTGTGTTTGCAGCTGTCTGCTCTGCAGATAGTCGTGGAACACCCGCACGCCGGTTTTGCCGCTGATGCGCATGCCCAGCTGTTCCAGCCAGCCGTAGACCAATAGCGGATCGTGCGGATATTGCGGCGACAGCGAACGCTTGCGGCGCCGCCTGACCTCGGGATCCACCAGTTGAAAGTTACCCAACACCACGTTGCGCATCAAGAGGCCGTTGGCGTTGAAGAACATCAGCGACAGCGCGCCCCCCGGCGTCAGGCAGTCATACAACGCCTCCAGCGCCGCTTCGGGTTCGGCGATCCATTCAAGCACTGCATGAAACAATATCAGATCAACCGGCTGTTCCAAATGTTGAGCAATATCCTGCGCAGAACTTTGTACGAATTGCATGTTCTGGCTCACACCTTTCTGCTCCGCCAGCTGCGCAGCGCGCTGGATCATCTCACCAGAAAGATCGCACAACAACACCTGATGTCCTAATTCTGCCAGTTGGCAGGCCATATGGCCTTCACCGCCCCCGGCGTCGAGGATACGCAGCGGCCGCTGCGGCAACTGCGCCAGCAACCCGGTCAGATCCTGCCAAACCACCGCCTGGCGGATTTTTCCTTTGGTGGTGCCGTAAATATTACGCGCAAATTTTTCAGCAATATCGTCAAAATTGCGATCCTGCATGGACAACGGCTCCGCTGATCTCATTCTTGTCGGCGGCAAAGCGCACGCCCATTCAAACCTGCTATTTTGGCACAGACTGGCTTAGAATGTATCTTCTTGCGGCCTGTTTATGCCTGGATGCCGCTTTTTCACCCAAAAGGATCTGATTTTCGATGCTGTTCAACCTGAAAAAGTTCTTTGGCGCCATGCTGATGCCGCTGCCGCTGTTGATGTTGCTGATGGGGCTGGCGCTGCTGCTGCTGTGGTTCACCCGCTGGCAAAAAAGCGGTAAGACGATTTTTACGCTGAGCTGGCTGTTTTTACTGCTTTTCAGCCTGCAGCCGGTGGCCGACCGGCTGCTGCGGCCGATCGAAGCCCAATACCAGACTTATCGCGGCAACGATCCGGTCAGCTACATCGTGGTGTTGGGCGGGGGCTATACCTACAATCCCGATTGGGCGCCCAGCTCGAATTTGCTCGGCAACAGTCTGCCGCGCGTGACGGAAGGCGTGCGGCTTTACCTTGCGCATCCCGGCGCCAGGATGGTGTTTACCGGCGCATCCGCCGGAAGCATGCAAAGCAACGCCGCCACGGCGGCGCTGGTGGCCGAAAGCCTGGGCGTGCCGCGCAGCGATATGGTGATCCTGAGGGAACCGCGCGATACCGAGGAAGAAGCCGCTCAGGTCGCCAAGTTGGTCGGCGATCAACCGTTCATTCTGGTGACCTCCGCCAACCATCTGCCGCGCGCCATGCGCTTCTTCGAGGCGAAAGGCCTGCACCCGATCCCGGCGCCGGCCAACCAGTTGGCGATCGACTCGCCGCTGAATATCTGGGATCGCGCCACGCCGTCGTCGATGTTCCTCGGCCATACCGAGCGCGCCTGGTATGAAACGCTGGGCAGCCTGTGGCAATGGCTGAAAGGCGCGGATCACGCCGGCGCCGAGTAAGTTCCGTTCAACCGGCCAGCCAGGGCAGCAGCTGTTGCGACGCAGAGTCGAACGGCCGCCGCTCCAGCTGGCCGGTATGGATCAAACGCCCTACAGCTTCCCACACCACGTACAGCCAGCGTCGCGCCAGGAATGAATCGGCGACCGGCGCCCGCTGCAGATAGCTGAACAGCAGTTGGCTGGGCATGCCCGCCTCGCAAAGGCGGAAAAGATCGTATTCGCGCGGTGCCCACAGCACCACGCCGGGATTCAGCATCGCCAGCAGCTGATCGGTTTTGGGATCTTTCAGCATGCTGCGCAGCGACAGGTTGCCGTGCACCAGCACGCAGGGATCGTCGAAACCGACGAAGAAATGGGTCAGCGCTTCGCGCGTGCGGTACAGCAAACGCCGATCCGCCATGGTCAACTGCGGCGTATTGAGATTGACCACCGTCGCCCACAGCACTTCGACCCGCTGCTGATACCAGCAAAACCAGTCGTTCTCCTGCGTACTATCGACGCTGCCTACGCTGCCGTGGCTGTCGATGCGGTGCCAAGCCAACATCCCATCGACGATCTGCTCCATCAGCATGTTCCAGCGATCCGGCGAACGTGTCGGCGCTTCGACCGATACGCCGCGCAGGCGCTCGATCAGCAAAATTTCCTTATACGGCGCCTGGTGGGTGCATACCACGCCGTACACCGTGGGCAGACGAATATCCCCGTCGCGCGCCAGCATCGACAGCTTGTACGCCTCTTGCTGGGCGATGCCCTGACAGATAAAGCTTTTCGCCATCAGCGGCATGGCGTTGCCCTGCCGATCGTACAAGGAATACATATGTGCGTAAGGCTGCTCGCTCACCCGTTCCAGCCGGCTGATGGACTCACCCAGCACAATGCTCAGTTCGGCGCGTAACTGCTCCATAAAGCATTCACCTCAGGCTAATAAGGGGGATGCGTAACATCATCGAACGGTGAGCGGAAAAATACTTCAACGCAGATCAACAAAACGGGGATCAGATAGGGGGTATTGCATCGTCGGCGCGTTGCGCAGCGCGCCGACGAACTCAGGCTCAGGGTTGAATGCTGTCGCGCACGCGCTGGAGATCTTCCGGCGTATCGACCCCCACGCTCGGGATCGCTTTCGCGACCGCCACGTGGATTTTTTCACCGTACCACAGTACGCGCAGCTGTTCCAACAGCTCGATCTGTTCCAGCTGACTTGGCGCCCAGCTGACATAGCGGCGCACGAAGCCGGCGCGGTAAGCGTAGATACCGATGTGACGCAACAGGCTGTCACCGATGCTCTCTTTCGACGCGGCGAAACGCTCGCGATCCCACGGAATGGTGGCGCGCGAAAAGTAGAGCGCATAACCCTGCGCATCCATCACGACCTTCACCGCATTAGGATTGAAAGCTTCTTCGGCGCTGTCGATCGGCACCGCCAGCGTCGCCATGCCGGCCTGGCTGCCCGCCAGGTTCTCCGCCACCTGCCGCACGATCACCGGCGGGATCAGCGGCTCATCGCCCTGCACGTTGACAATGATCTGGTCGTCGGCAAAGCCGTAATGCGCGATCACTTCCGCCAAACGCTCGGTGCCGGAATGATGATCCGGACTGGTCATGCACACTTCACCGCCGGCGGCTTCCACCGCTTTGGCGACTTCAGGGTGATCGGTCGCCACGATGACGCGGCTGGCGCCGGACTCACGGGCGCGCTCCATCACGTGCACCACCATCGGTTTGCCGTGAATATCGGCCAGCGGTTTGCCCGGCAAACGGGTCGAGGCGTAGCGAGCAGGGATAATAGCGATAAAACTCATGCGTGCTTCTCGTCCAGCGACAGCGCACGCGCTTCATTTTCCAACAGCACCGGAATGCCGTCGCGCAGCGGGTAAGCCAGCCCGTCCGCTTTGCACACCAGTTCCTGGTTTTCTTTATTGAAATAGAGTTTGCCGTTGCATACCGGGCAGGCAACGATTTCGAGTAAACGGTGGTCCATGCATCCTCCGCAAGGGGATAGGTCATCTGGGAAAGGGGATGAGGATAGCATAACGTCCGGCCTCAGGTTAATCACCGGCGGCGTCCACCCGCCGATATTTCCTCACGACGCCGGCGCAACGGCTTGAACTGCGGCGCATCCCGGCGTAGAATTTTGTGATACAAATCACAAAAAGGCAGTGATACGTGATCAAACGTCTGCATAAGATCATCGCTCTGTTCGCTAACTACAGCCACTGAGCCCCTTTGTAACGAGCGACGCGGTACTTCGTTTTACCCCACCGACGGCGTCGCTCGTTATCCCACTTCCCAGCCAGCTCCCCATTCAGCGGCCAGCGCCGCCGGAATGTCGCCCAGCGCTACGCGTTGAGCACCGTGCCATTTGGCCGTGCGTGCGATGGCTTGCCGGATATCCTGCGCCCGCTGTTTGCCGAAGCGCACCTGCGGCTCGGCATGGAAACTGATGATCTCGAATACGCCCTGGCGGCGGTGTGCCTTGGCGTCAATTCGCCCCACCAGCTCACCGCGATGCAGCACCGGCAACGTGAAGTAACCGTAGCGGCGTTTTTCTTTCGGCGTGTAACACTCCAGACGATAGTCAAAGCCGAACAGCTCCAGCGCACGGCGGCGATCCCAAACCACCGGATCAAAAGGCGACAGCAGGCTGGTGACCGTCGATTTGAGTTTGCCCTGCTCCGCCAGCGGCAGCAGTTCCGCCAGTGATTCATGCACATAGAACTGCCCTTCCAGCCCCGCTACCCGCACCGGCGTAATCTCTCCCTGCTCCTGCAACTCGGCCAGCAAGGCTTTTGGCGCCACGCGCTTCAAGCGATAATAATCCGCCAACCATTCGGCGCGAAAAATGCCCAGATAGCGGCAGGTACGGTGCAGCATCTGTCGGCGCGCCTGCTCTACAGGCAGCGTATGGCGCGCATCGTCCCAGGCCGGAAGCAGCCTTTCGGTCAGATCGTAAACCCGGTGGAAGTTGCGGCGTTCGGCCACCATCAGTTTGCCGGCGGTAAACAGGATCTCCAGGTGCCGTTTCTCCGGCTTCCAGTCCCACCACCCGCTGTTGCCCTTCTTCTCGGCGCTGAAATCCGCGGAACGCACCGGCCCCTGTCGTTCGATGTGCCGCAACAGACTTTCCATCGCCGCTTGATGCTGCCGCACCCAGTCGGCGGAGTATTTCCAACCCATGTCATGGGGCGCCAACATGCGATGTCGCAACAGACCAAAATCCTCGATCGGCAGGAAGCAGGCCTCGTGCGCCCAATATTCGAACAGCTGGCGGCCGGCGAGCGCCTGCTCCAGCCATTCCGGCTGATAGGCCCCCAGGCGGCTGAACAACACCAGATACGGGCTGCGGGCGACAACGCTAATGGTATCGATTTGTAACAGCCCCATGCGCCGGATCGCGCTCACGACGTCATCGGGCCGAGCCTGGCGTTTAAGCGGAGAAAGCAACCCCTGGGCGGCAAGGTGCAGCGCGCGAGCGGCGGTAAGGGAAATCATCGGGGTGGTCATCCTGATATCCGTGACGAGTAGGCAATGGCCTGATAATAGTGGATATCGAGGGATTTATCTTCGCCAGTGCATGCGGGTGGCGACACCGGCACTGGCGAGGAAGGAGGGTGCGATCAGAACGCGATAACGTCTGCCGCGGACAGCCCATGCGAGCTGCGATAGATCGAGAACTCAACGTTCTGACCTTCGTTCAACGACTTATTTTTGGTGTTGGCGATAGCGTTGCGATTGACATAGATTTCGTCGCTGCCATCTACCGGTGAAATAAAACCATAGCCTTCGGCCTGATTAAACCATTTCACACGGCCCATTTTTAACACGGTATTTTTAAACATAACTGATATCCTTTTACTTGAGCATCCTTGACAACGTCATTTTTTATATTGTCTGGACGCTACCAGCCCATCCTAAAGTTTTTCGTAACAAACCTCTCGTGAGCAAAAAAATAAAAAACCCGCACTAAGGCGGGCTTGTTGAACTTAATATCTTCCGCATGACTCTGCGCTGAGGCGTCACCATGGTTGTATTAAGATCTCTTATACGCGTTCCCTGTATTCTTACAGAGCAACAACGTTGGCGGCAGCCGGCCCGCGCGGGCTGTCCTGGATGGTGTACTCGACACGCTGGCCTTCAGCCAGGGTCTTGAAACCGTCGGTCATGATTGCGGAGAAGTGTACGAATACATCTTTGCCGCCGTCGTTCTGCTCAATGAAACCAAAACCTTTGCTTTCGTTGAACCACTTAACCTGACCAGTCTTCTTAGACATTACATTTACCTTTAAATATATTTACAAAACCTGCCAT
Organism: Serratia sp. LTN-2; assembly: GCF_059740205.1. Taxonomy (NCBI): domain Bacteria; kingdom Pseudomonadati; phylum Pseudomonadota; class Gammaproteobacteria; order Enterobacterales; family Yersiniaceae; genus Serratia; species Serratia sp. LTN-2. The sequence goes on from NZ_JCAXDO010000002.1 coordinate 118,891, forward strand.
AAGAGGCAATTGAGGCCATTTCAGAAACATTACTTATGGGAGGTACTTAGAAGGTTCGTCTTTGAAGCGGAATCGGATGATAACGTTTTTGGAGGAACTGCTTAACTCTAAACTCGAACATAAATAGGTCTGGATTACAGGCCGACTTGCATTTACTCATAAAAATGGTGAATGCACAAGAGGTTTATTGCATTAAATTCGCCATTACGCCGAATTTATTTTTATCCTGCTGAATATACATGAATTAATTTATCGTTCGCCGCAGCCCATCCGCCGCATCCGCCCCCTCGCCAGGGCATCCTTTGCCCGTCCGTACGCTGCAAATGAGAGCTAACGCATAAAACTCTAATATGCTTGGCGCGTCTATAACAAATCCCAAATCAGATGGCTAAACTTGAGGGGAAAACAAGGCAGACGGCTTTTTCGCCAGCACTTTTGCCGCTAAAAACACGATTTTTCAGATTATGCTGAATCAAGGAGCTATGCGCATGACCGCCCAGCAGTTCGTTTCACCTAATGAAATCCGCGCCAGATTCTCTCACGCCATGTCGGACATGTACCAAAAAGAGGTACCGCTGTACGGCGATCTGCTGGAACTGGTGGCGGAAACCAACCGACAGGTTCTGCGCGAAGATGCCGCACTGGCCCATCAACTGCAAATTACCGGCGAGATCGAGCGCCTGGCGATGGAGCGCCACGGCGCAATCCGCGTCGGCACCGCGGACGAGTTGGCCACCCTGCGCCGCCTGTTCCGGGTGATGGGCATGGCGCCGGTCGGCTACTATGATCTGTCGGTAGCGGGCGTTCCGGTGCACTCCACCGCCTTTCGCGCCGTACACGAAGACGCGCTGCAGGTCAGCCCATTCCGCGTATTCACCTCACTGCTGCGCCTGGAACTGATTGAAGATCTCGCGCTGCGTGAGCTGGCCGAGCGCTTGCTGGCGCGCCGCCGCATCTTTACCGAACGCGCGCTGGAACTGATCGCGCTGCAAGAAACGCAAGGCGGATTGAACGAAGCGCAGGCGCAAGAGTTTGTCGAGCAAGCGCTGGAAACCTTCCGCTGGCACAATCAGGCGACGGTCAGCGCCGAAGAATACCGACAGTTGCACGATCAACATCGCCTGATCGCCGACGTGGTGGCGTTTAAAGGGCCGCATATCAACCACCTGACGCCGCGCACGCTGGATATCGATCGCGTTCAGCAGGCGATGCCCGGCCGCGGCATTACGCCCAAGGCGGTTATCGAGGGCCCGCCGCGCCGCCGCCGTGCAATCCTGCTGCGCCAAACCAGCTTCAAAGCATTGGAGGAAAGCGTCGATTTCGTTGAGCGAGATGGCCACGCCGTCGCCGGTCACCATACCGCACGCTTCGGCGAAATCGAACAGCGCGGCGTGGCGCTGACACCTAAAGGCCGTGAACTCTACGATCGCCTGCTGCAAGCGACCAACGATGCGCTGCAGGCGCCGCCGAGCGAGAAAAATGCGGAACGCTACTATCAACTGCTGGAAGAAAACTTCCGGGCGTTTCCGGATGATTACGCCACGCTGCGCGAGCAGCAGCTGGCCTGGTTCCGCTACTTCCCGACCGAATGCGGCCTGGCGGCCAAAGAATCGCTGGATAAACACAGCACGCTGGAGCAGCTGATCGCGAAAGAACACGTTCGCTTCCAACCGCTGGTGTATGAAGATTTTCTACCGGTCAGCGCTGCGGGGATTTTCCAGTCGAATCTGGGGGACAGCCGCCACGCGCAGTACAACGCGGTTTCCAGCCGGGCGGCATTTGAACAAGCGTTGGGCAGTGAGGTGATCGATGAACTGGCGCTGTATCAGCAGACCCAGCAGCGTTCGCTGGAGGCCTGCGCACAAGCCCTGGGGCTTGCCACGCTGGCATCCTGAGGTTATTTAGTCAGCAGGGATTCGATATCCTGCAGCAGTTGCTCAGCCTGAGCGGACGGCAGCACCGCATCAACCGGTAAATACCACCAATTGGGCTGGGCAAAGGCGCGACACTTCACCGCGTCTTTCTCCGTCATCAGCAGCGTTTGGTCTGCACAGACCAGTGCCGCCAACTGCGCCTGCTGATATTCCTGATGATCGGCGAACGCCACTTCCTGCACAACGTCGACGTTCAACTTTTCCAGCGTCGCGAAGAAACGCGGCGGATGGCCGATGCCTGCCATCGCCACCACGCGCGGCAGCTCGGCCGCCGTGCGGCGTTCTCCGCTCAGCAGATTAACCGCGTCACGCGCCTGCAAGCGCATGGCGATTTCCCCAGCCTGCGCCACGCCGCCGTTGGCGACGCGCGCATCGACGCTGGCAAGCCGCGCGGCGCGCTCGCGCATTGGCCCGGCCGGCAACCACCAACCGTTGCCGAAACGGCGCACGCCGTCGATAACCACCAGCTCGAAATCGCGCTGCAAAGCATAGTGCTGCAAGCCGTCATCGGTGATGATCACATCCAACGGTTGTTGCTGCAGCAATGCCTGCACCGCCTCAGCCCGCTTGGGCGCGATCGCCACAGGCGCCCCGGTGCGCTGATAAATCAGCACCGGCTCATCCCCCGCCTCACGGGTTGAAGTATTCCGACTGAGCACCAGGGGATAGACTGCCGACTTGCCGCCGTAGCCGCGCGACACCACGCCAACGCGGTAGCCCCGCTGCTGCAGGTGTTCCACCAGCCAGATCACCATCGGGGTTTTGCCGTTGCCGCCGGCGGTGAGGTTGCCCACCACTACCACCGGCACCGGCGCGCGCCAGCTTTTGCGCAGGCCGCAGCGATAGCTGAGGCGAATCAGCCAACTGAACAGGCCATACAGCCAGGAGAGCGGCAGCAGCGCCAGATAAAGCAGCGATCCGCCGGACCAAATGCGCTCGATCATTATTGGCCAAACTGCATGCGGTGCAGCTGCGAATAGGCGCCGTGCTGTTCAAGCAACTCAGCGTGCTCGCCGCGTTCGACGATGCGCCCATCTTCCACCACCAGGATCTCGTCCGCCTTCTCAATGGTCGACAAACGGTGCGCGATCACCAGCGAAGTGCGGTCTTTCTGCAGTTCGTCCAGCGCAGCCTGAATGGCGCGTTCGGATTCCGTATCCAGCGCAGAAGTGGCCTCATCCAGGATCAGGATCGGGCAGTCGCGCAGCAGCGCACGCGCGATGGCGATACGCTGACGTTGGCCGCCGGACAGCATCACGCCATTTTCACCGATCACCGTGTCCAGGCCGTTTTCCATCTTGTTGATGAAGTCCATCGCGTACGCCATTTCGGCCGCTTTCTCAATCTGCTCGCGGCTGTATTCGCTTTCGCGCGCATAGGCGATGTTGTTGGCGATGGTGTCGTTGAACAGGTGCACGTTTTGCGAGACCAGCGCCACCTGATTGCGCAGCGAAGCCAGCGTGTATTCCCGCAGATCGTGGCCATCCATCAGGATTTCGCCTTCCTGGATATCGTAGAAACGCGTCAGCAGGTTGGCGATGGTGGATTTACCTGACCCCGAACGCCCTACCAGCGCCACGGTCTTGCCTTCAGCGATTTTCAGGTTGATGTCACGCAGCGCCGGCGTTTCTTTGGCCGGGTAGTAGAAGGTGACATTGCGGAATTCGATATCGCCTTTCGCACGCTTCACTTCACGGGTGCCGGTGTCTTTTTCCTGTTCCATATCCAAAATGGAGAACAGCGTCTGGCAGGCCGCCATCCCACGCTGGAACTGGGCATTGACGTTGGTCAGCGATTTCAGAGGACGCATCAGCGCGATCATCGACGAGAACACCACGGTAATGGTACCGGCGGTCAGGGTTTCCATCACGCTTGGGAAGCTGGCGGCAAACAGCACGAACGCCAGCGCCAGCGAAGCGATCAACTGAATGATCGGATCGGAGATCGAAGACGCGGACACCAGTTTCATGCCCTGTTGGCGCATGCGGTTGCTCACCGAGTTAAAGCGCTCGGTTTCCACCTGCTGGCCACCGAAGATCAGCACTTCTTTATGGCCTTTCAGCATCTGTTCGGCGCTGGTGGTGACCTGCCCCATGGTGTTCTGCATGTTCTTGCTGATGTTGCGGAAACGCTTGGACACCAGGCGAATGGCGATGGAAACGATCGGCGCCAGCACGATCAGGATCACCGACAGCTGCCAGCTGTAGTAGAACATCATGATGAACAGGCCAATGATCGAGGCCCCTTCTCGCACCACGGTCACCAGCGCGCTGGAGGAGGAGGAAGCCACCTGCTCGGAATCATAGGTGATGCGCGACAGCAGAGTCCCGGTGGACTGCTGATCGAAGAAGGCCACCGGCATTCTCATCATGTGGCCAAACAGGCGGCGACGCATCTGCATCACCACCATGCCGGAAACCCAGGAAATGCAGTAGCTTGAAACAAAGCTGGTCACGCCGCGCATCAACATCAGCGCAATGACCGCCAACGGCATCCATACCAGCACGCTGCTGTCGGTTTTTCCAAACCCATCGTCCAATAGCGGTTTAAGCAGAGACAGCATCAGCGTGTCCCCCGCTGCGTTCATAATCAACGCAATGGCGGCCACAATCAGCCCGGTCTTAAAAGGAGTGATCATCGGCCAGAGTCGACGGAACGTCTGCCAGGTCGAGAGATCTTTATCATTCATCATGCAAATACCAGCATCGGAAGAAATAGCGGCCTATTTTACTCATTATCACCCTCTACGCCAAACCGCTGATGATACCAACGGGGCATTAATTGTTCGCGAAAGCCTTTAATTTGCCAATCGTTGTCGAAAAAAAGTACCGATAACTGACCGGAGCGCGTCGTATCACGCCATTGGATGCCATTTGCCCGGTATCTGGCGACCACTTTCCGCGCCGGTAATCGCCATTTGTTGTAACGAGATGCGGACGCCAGCGCCGCTTCGGGATTGACCGCGCGCAGAAACGGCGGCGTCGAGGACGTCCTGCTGCCGTGGTGTCCCACCTGCAACACCGTGGCGGCCAAACGATCGCGCCGCAACCGTAACAACTGCGCCTCCGCCTTCTTTTCCGCATCGCCGGTGAGCAGCAGGCTGTATTTTCCATCGTCGATACGGATCACGCAGGAGTCGTCATTGACCGGCCTTTTGAGCGTTTTCGGCGGCCACAGCACCTCGAATTGCAGCGATTGCCAGCGCCAACGCTCACCGGCGACGCAGGGCAAGTGCCCTTCCCCGCGTATCGGGCTGCGCACCGTAGCCTGCGGAAACGCCCGCCGCACCGCCGGCAACCCGCCGATATGATCGAGGTGAATATGGCTGATAATGATCTGCTCCAGCTCAATATCCCGCCAGTTCAGCATCGGTAAGATATGTCGCTCGGCAGCGCTGCCCGCGGGCCAACGATCGCCGGTATCGTACAGTATCCCCTTGCCGTTTTGCTCGATAACCACCGCCAACCCGTGCCCGACATCAAGCATATCGACACGCCAACGATAGTCCGGCGCTTTGCCACGCCACAACACGCAGCATATCGCCACCGCCGCCAGCCCCGGCGCATAGCGCCACCACCAATGAAATCGCCAACAGATAACGATAAGCCATCCCGCTGCGCTGGCCACCAGCGAAGCGGCCCCCAAATCCACCCAGCCATGCTGCAGATGATTCAGCGGCACAAACACCCAGTGCAACGTGACGTCCGCCAGCCACCATAACCCGTAGCTTAATGAAGGAGCGAAGCCAAAGATCACCGCCAGCAAGATCAACGGCACCGTCATCAATGAAACGATGGGCACCGCCCACAAATTAGCCGGCAATGAGGTCAGCGTCAGGCCCAGAAACAACGCGGCCTGCATCGGCACCAGCAGCAGCGTCATGCCAAGTTGAATATGTAACCAGCGCACCGGCGCCCAGTACCAGGCTGAGCGAAATCGTTCACCGAGCGGCGCCCATTCAAACCAAAAAATCAGGCAACCTACCGCCAACACCGACAGCCAGAAGCTGTCTGACAATACCGCCAGCGGATCGCACAGCAAAATCAGCCCGACACACCACAGCCACACTTGCCAGGAAGAGCAAAGCACCCCACGCAGACGCAGCGACATCCACAATGTCATTGCCAGGAGGGAGCGCACCGCCGGCGGCTGGGCGCCCACCAACCAGACATAGATCAGCGTCGCCACCCAGCCCACGATCAGTGGAAAACGATAGCCAATCAGGTGGGCAGAAAGAAAAAACTGCAGCCCGCGCAGCACGGCCCAGAGCAAGATGGCGACCATCGCTACATGCAGCCCTGAAATGGCCATTAAATGTGCAATGCCGGTTTTCAGCATCAGCGTGCGTAAAGCCTGTTCCAGCGCGGTTCGTTCCCCAAACGCCAGCGCCAGCAACACGGCCTTGTAACGCAGCTCACCGATATTGGTTTCCGCATGGCTGATGATGTGCTGGCGCAGGCTGCAACCGCCTTCCAATAAATAAGCCTGCCTGACCTGGCCGGTCAGCGGCTGGCGCTGTGCGATAGCCCAACGCTGGCTGTCGAAACCCCCTTCATTGAGCTTGCCATGCACCGGGCGTAAACGCAGTTTCAATTGCCAACGCTGCCCGGCGCACAACCGCCGCTGTTGCGGAACCCATGCGGTGGTAAACGCCAGCGCAGGCACCAGCCAATGGCCATCGATCCGCTCGATACGCATCAATGTCTGCTTGCTGTCGGCGGACTTCAGCGCGATGCTGCTTACCTGCGCCACCGCCGTCACCTCCGGCCCGTGGCTTAAGCGTTCCATTTGCCCGATCAGGGTTCCGGCGTTAAAAACCGCCCATGTGAATCCCAACCCCAGACAGGCCAAATAGCGACAGAACGACCAGCGCATGCGCAGCAGTAAACCGGCGGCAAGCAATATCGGCCACAGCAGCCATGGCTCAGGCAACCGCGGTAAAACCAGCAGCGGCAGAATGCCGCCGATAACGGCGAAAATCGCCAGATCCAGCGAAAGTTTGATCGCTCTTCTCCCATCCTACCCGCCATCAGCAAAAGCGCGTCGCGGCAGGCAAACAGGATTATTCAGGCGATATGCCGCCGCCAGCGGGCTTTAGCGAAGATGCGGTGAACCTGGCAGGATAAGAGAAGTTTATGCAGCAACCACACTGCACATGCGGCGCGGTACGCAATTCACGAGCGGAGCGCTGAGAACCACAGGCGAAAAAAAACGGCGCCTTAAAGGCACCGTTTTATATTCTTTACAAGCAACAACGCTATGAGCAGTCAGTGACTAACCATAGATATTGGCGCGGTCACGCAACTCTTTGCCTGGTTTGAAGTGAGGAACGTACTTGCCGTCCAGCTCGACTTTGTCACCGGTTTTCGGGTTACGACCTACACGCGGGGCACGGTAGTGAAGAGAAAAACTGCCGAATCCGCGGATCTCAATGCGTTCGCCCTCGGCCAGCGTAGCGGCCATGTGCTCAAGCATCTCTTTCACTGCATCCTCAACGGCCTTCGCCGGAATATGAGATTGCTGGCCAGCAAGTCTTTCAATAAGTTCAGACTTGGTCATAGTACCTCCAAGCTTTGCAGCTAAACTACCGTATCGGGGCGGCCAGAGACCGCCCCCCGTCATTACTCGCCTTTAGCCGCTTTGAAAGCTTCAGCCATTGCGTTAGAGAAGTTGCCTTCTTCCTGTTTGTTGTTAACAGTTGCGATGGCGTCTTTCTCGTCAGCTTCGTCCTTAGCACGTACGGACAGGCTTACAACGCGGTTCTTACGGTCAACGCCGGTGAATTTAGCTTCAACTTCGTCACCTACGTTCAGAACCAGAGTTGCATCTTCAATGCGGTCGCGAGAGGCTTCAGATGCACGCAGGTAACCTTCTACGCCGCCTGCCAATTCAACTGTAGCACCTTTGGCGTCAACTGCAGTGACTTTACCAGTAACAATAGCACCTTTCTTGTTCATAGACAGGTAGTTATTGAACGGGTCTTCAGCCAGTTGCTTCACGCCCAGGGAGATACGCTCGCGCTCTGCGTCAACTTGCAGAACAACCGCAGCGATTTCGTCGCCTTTCTTGTATTCACGTACTGCTTCTTCGCCTGCAACGTTCCAGGAGATGTCAGACAGGTGAACCAGGCCGTCGATGCCGCCGTCCAGGCCGATGAAGATACCGAAGTCAGTGATAGACTTGATTTTACCTTCAACGCGGTCGCCCTTGTTGTGGGTTTCTGCGAACTGCTGCCATGGGTTGGATTTGCACTGCTTCAGGCCCAGGGAGATACGACGACGTTCTTCATCGATGTCCAGAACCATCACTTCCACTACGTCGCCCACGTTAACAACTTTGGACGGATGGATGTTTTTGTTGGTCCAATCCATTTCAGAAACGTGTACCAGACCTTCAACGCCTTCTTCGATTTCTACGAAGCAGCCGTAATCAGTCAGGTTGGTTACACGACCAGTCAGCTTGGTGCCTTCTGGGTAACGTTTCGCGATAGCAACCCATGGATCTTCGCCCAGCTGTTTCAGGCCCAGGGATACACGAGTACGCTCGCGGTCGAACTTCAGCACTTTAACAGTGATTTCATCGCCAACGTTGACGATTTCGCTTGGGTGCTTAACGCGTTTCCAAGCCATGTCAGTGATGTGCAGCAGGCCGTCTACGCCGCCCAGATCAACGAATGCACCGTAGTCAGTGAGGTTCTTAACGATACCTTTAACTTCCATGCCTTCCTGCAGGTTTTCCAGCAGTTGATCGCGCTCAGCGCTGTTCTCGGATTCGATAACCGCACGGCGAGAAACGACAACGTTGTTGCGCTTCTGATCCAGCTTGATGACTTTGAACTCAAGCTCTTTGCCTTCCAGGTGCAGAGTGTCACGTACCGGACGCACGTCAACCAGGGAACCTGGCAGGAACGCGCGGATGCCGTTCAGCTCGACGGTGAAGCCACCCTTCACTTTGCCGTTGATAACACCGGTTACAGTCTCAGCTTCTTCGTAGGCTTTTTCCAGCGTGATCCAAGCTTCGTGACGCTTAGCTTTCTCACGGGACAGCAGGGTTTCACCGAAGCCGTCTTCAACAGCATCCAGAGCAACGTCAACTTCGTCACCAACCTGGATTTCCAGCTCGCCCTGGGCGTTTTTGAATTGCTCAGCCGGGATGGCAGACTCAGATTTCAGACCAGCGTCAACCAGTACGATATCTTTGTCGATAGCAACAACGACGCCACGAACGATGGAACCCGGGCGGGTTTCGATTTCTTTTAAGGATTCTTCAAAGAGTTGAGCGAAAGATTCAGTCATGTTGTTAATCTTCAGGGTTCTTTAGTTTAACGTCCATTTAGCATCCCGCCGAATGGGGTTGTTTCACATACCCCGCCATTGGCTCCATGCCGACAGGGTTTAAGGTTACAGGGGTAAAATTTTACCCGATATATTGCGATACCGCTATGACAAATATGACAAAAAGCCAATAGCGCCGCCGCGCTTATCGCTGCGGCAACGCCAACACTTTCTGTGCATACGTCAACGCCTGCCGGATTACTTCTTCGATCGACATGCTGGTAGAATCCAGCACGAGGGCGTCTGAAGCGGGCACCAGAGGCGCGATAGGCCGATTACGGTCACGGTCGTCCCGTTCCTTTATCTCGGCTAAAAGACGTTCAAAGTTAACATTAAAGCCCTTCTCCTGCAACTGCAGCATGCGGCGGTGCGCGCGCTCCTCCGAGCTGGCGTCGAGGAAAATCTTGACCGGCGCGTCCGGGAACACCACCGTGCCCATGTCGCGGCCATCGGCAATCAGGCCGGGCGCCTCGCGGAATGCACGCTGGCGGCGCAGCAACGCCTCGCGCACGCGCGGAAACGCCGCCGCTTGCGACGCGGTGTTGCCGACGGTTTCGGTGCGGATCTCGTTGCTGACGTCCTCACCTTCCAAAATCACCTGCAGCTTGCCGTCCTGGGCAACGAAGCGAACATCGAGATGTGCGGCCAGCGGAACCAGCGCTTCCTCAGAAGTGATATCCACCTGATGATGCAACGCCGCCAGCGCCAGCACGCGATAGATCGCGCCGGAGTCCAGCAAACGCCAACCAAGGGACTCGGCCAACGCTTTACACAGCGTGCCTTTGCCTGCGCCACTTGGTCCATCAACGGTTATCACCGGGGCTGTAGCCGTCATTTCTCTCTCCTTCAGGTAGAAAACCTCACAGAGACACGGCGTGCTTCGGCTCAAGGCCCGCGCGCCGCACTCTCTGTCACCTGCCCAATCAGGGGCAAATACGGTGGCGTATTATACGCTGCCCTACGGCGATCTGTTACCCTGGAACTGTCCGGTTGTTGAAAATAAGCGCACAACCGCGAAAAAGTATAGAAGAAACGCCGGTCGCCAAAGGTTAAAAATGATAAAGGCCCGCAAAGGGGCCTTAAAATAAACGATTTGACGGGTTACGCCGGCTGGCTGATGCGCGCCAGCTGTTCGAAATAGTCAGGGAAGGTTTTCGCGGTGCATTTCGGATCGAGAATGGTGACCGGGGTATCCGACAGTGCCACCAGCGAGAAACACATCGCCATGCGGTGATCGTTGTAGGTGCCTATCTCGGCGAACTGCAGCTTGGCCGGCGGCACCACGTGAATGTAGTCTTCGCCTTCATCCACTTCCGCCCCGACCTTGCGCAGCTCGGTAGCCATCGCCGCCAGGCGATCGGTCTCCTTCACCCGCCAGTTGTAGATATTGCGGATGGTGGTCGGCCCCTCGGCGAACAGCGCCGCGGTAGCGATGGTCATCGCCGCGTCCGGAATGTGGTTCATGTCCATGTCGATGCCGCGCAGTTCACCGCGGCTGCACTCGATGAAATCGTCGCCCCAGGTGATGCGCGCGCCCATTTTCTCCAGCACGTCGGCGAACTTGGTGTCGCCCTGCACGCTTTTGCGACCGATGCCGGTCACGCGCACGGTGCCGCCCTTGATCGCCGCCGCCGCCAGGAAGTAAGAGGCGGAAGAGGCGTCGCCCTCAACCAGGTAATCGCCCGGCGCGATATACGTCTGGCGCCCCTGGATATGGAACACCCGATAGTTGTCGTGGCTGACCGCTACGCCGAAGGTGCGCATCAGATGCAGCGTGATGTCGATGTACGGCTTGGAGACCAGCTCTCCCTTGATGTGGATCTGCGTATCCTGCGGCGCCAACGGCGCGGTCATCAGCAACGCGGTCAGGAACTGGCTGGAGACGCTGCCGTCGACGGTGACGTCGCCGCCCTGGAAGCCGCCGCGCAGGCGAATCGGCGGGTAATCGGTCTGCTCGAGGTAATCAATCTGCGCCCCGCCCTGGCGCAACGCGTCCACCAGATGGCCGATCGGGCGCTCTTTCATGCGCGGTTCACCGGTCAACACCACGTCGCCTTCGCCGAGGCACAGCGCCGCCGCCAACGGGCGCATCGCGGTGCCGGCATTGCCGAGGAACAGTTCCAGCGGCCGTTCGGCCACCAACGGGCCGGCCACGCCGGTCACTTCGCACACGGTGCGGTCAGCGGAAAGCTGATAGCTCACGCCCAACGCCTGCAGCGCGTTCAGCATATGACGCACGTCGTCGCTGTCCAGCAGGTTGGTCAGCCGGGTCGTTCCTTTCGCCAGCGCAGCCAGCAGCAGAGCGCGGTTAGAAACGCTCTTGGAGCCGGGTAAGTTGACGGTGCCATTGACCAGGGCAACCGGTTGTAACGTCAGGGAATCCACCATGTGAACAAAACTCTCCAATTCTGATAAACGAAACGGCTCCGGGATAATGCCGGAGCCGCTTTAATGCAAAAGGACAACAGCCTGAGCAGCCCGCACCTGGCGAGCTGCCGGGATCAACCGTGACGACGTTCGAAGTCGGCCATGAAATCGGTCAGCGCCTGCACGCCGGCCAGCGGCATGGCATTGTAAATAGAAGCGCGCATGCCGCCAACTACCCGATGGCCTTTCAGCGCCTGCAGGCCGATGGCTTCGGCTTCGCTGAGGAACACTTTGTCCAGCGCAGCATCGGCCAGCTGGAACGGCACGTTCATCCACGAACGGTTGGCGATAGCCACCTGGCTGCGGTAGAAGTCGGATTTATCGATGGTCGCGTACAGCAGCTCGGCCTTGGCCTGATTGCGTTTCTGCATCTCCACCAGGCCGCCCTGCTCTTTCAACCATTTGAACACCAGCCCGGATAGATACCAGGCGAAGGTCGGCGGCGTGTTGAACATCGAATCGTTCTCGGCCAACACGGTGTAATCGAGGATTGACGGCACTTCTTTGCGCGCCTTGCCCAGCAGATCGTCGCGCACGATTACCAGCGTCAGGCCGGCAGGGCCGATATTTTTCTGCGCGCCGGCGTAAATCACGCCGAAACGGCTGACGTCGAGCGGGCGGGACAGGATGGTCGAGGAGTAATCGCCAATCACCACTTTGTCGCCGAAGTCCGGCGTTTCATCGATGGCCACGCCGTCGATGGTCTCATTCGGGCAATAGTGCACATAGGCGGCGTCGGCGCTGAGCTGCCACTCTTTCATCGGCTTGATGCCGCTCAGGCCATCGATGCGGGTTTTCACGTCGATGACGTTCGGGGCGCAATACTTTTCCGCTTCCTTGATGGCGCTATGCGCCCAATAGCCGCCGTCGATATAGTCGGCGGTGGTCTTGTCGCCCAGCAGGTTCAGCGGCAGCGCGGCGAATTGACCGCGGGCGCCGCCGTGGCAAAACAGCACTTTATAGTTGGAGGGGATTTTCAGCAGATCGCGCAGATCCTGTTCCGCCTGCTCGGCAACGGCGATGAATTCTTTGCTGCGGTGACTGATCTCCATCACTGACGTTCCCAGACCGTGCCAGTTGCACAGTTCCTGTTCCGCACGACGCAACACTTCCACCGGCAGCATCGCCGGGCCAGAGCTAAAATTATAAACCTGAGTCATTTCCCCTCACCACATTCACTGTTCGCCGCAGAAAAGCGACCTGTCGAAAAGACGCCCGAAGTTAACGCTCGCGTTAACCAACCCTTCGGTTTTATCACTCACGCCCCATGGCTGCAACGCTTATTCACCCGTCGGCGGCAAACGGCCGCACCGGGTGATGACAGGCTCTGCGGCCGTCGCGATTGTTTGGACGATAAAACCCTGCGACATGGGGAAATTCAGCGGGTTAACGCGGTGTTTTATGCTGTATTCAGCCGAGATGGCTGCGGGAGCCCGGCCGGCGCCCGCAGGAGAGAAAACGATCAGTACTGATTGAACATTTGCTGGATCTGCTTCGCGTCTTTGGTTTGCGTCAACGCCAGCTGCAGCAGAATGCGCGCTTTTTGCGGATTCAGCGTGCCGGCTGCGACGAAGCCGTACTTGGCGTCGTCCACTTCCGCGTCCTCGGTGGTGGCGCCGGTCGGCACACGCGAAGAACGCACCACCGCCACGCCGTTGTGCGCCGCCGTCGCCAGGGTGTCGAACACCGTTTTATACAGGTTGCCGTTGCCGACCCCCGCGCTGACGATGCCCTGGTAGCCTTCGGCGATCAGCGCCTTGGCCGGCACATCGGAAGCGTTGGCGTAGTTGTAGATGATGCCGACCTTCGGCAGTTCGTTCAGCTTGCTGACGTCGAACGGCGTATCACGGGTGTGTTTGCGCTGCGGCGAGCGCTGGTAATCGACCTTGCCGTTGTGGATATATCCCAGCGGGCCGAAGTTCGGCGACTGGAAGGTCTGCACCGCGGTGGTGTTGGTTTTGGTGACGTCGCGTGCGTCCAGCACGCTGTCGTTCATCGCCACCAGCACCCCGCGATTGGCCGATTGCGGATCCGCCGCCGTCACCACCGCGTTATACAGGTTGAATGGACCGTCGGCGCTCATCGCCGTCGCCGGCCGCATCGCCCCGACCAGCACCACCGGCTTGTCGCACTTCACCGTCAGGTCGAGAAAATAGGCCGTCTCTTCCAGCGTATCGGTGCCGTGGGTGATGACGAAGCCATCGGTTTTGCCGCAGTCGGCGTCGATCTTCTTCGCCAGCGTCAGCCAGACCTGATCGTTCATGTCCTGCGAGCCGATGTTCACCACCTGCTCCCCCTGCACGTTGGCGATGTCCTTCAGCGCCGGGACCGCATCGACCAGTGCCTCGACGCCCAATTTGCCCGAAGTATAGTTGGACTTGGTCGCCGAGTCGCCGCCGCCGGCGATGGTGCCACCGGTCGCCAGCAGGGTGATGTTGGGCAGCGCCAGCGCCGAGGCGCTGACGCCGGTCAACAAGAGGGTTAACACGCTGAGTTTCACTGATTTCATTAGATTTCTCCTTGACAGATAACTCGCTGAATTATGGCCTTTATCCTTAAAAAAACTGTGACTTTGCCGCCGCTTTAGGAATACGTGGAGCTCCGGCGTAAAACCCCGTATCATTGCGCGTTTTTAGTACGCGCAAAAAGTGAAGACAATGACGCAAACTTTTATCCCCGGTAAAGACGCCGCCCTGGAAGACTCCATCGCCCGTTTCCAGCAGAAACTGAGCGATCTCGGTTTCAACATCGAAGAAGCCTCCTGGCTGAACCCGGTGCCGCACGTATGGTCGGTGCACATTCGCGATCGCGATTGCCCGCTGTGCTTCACCAACGGCAAAGGCGCCAGCAAAAAAGCCGCGCTGGCCTCGGCGCTGGGTGAATATTTCGAGCGCCTGTCCACCAACTACTTCTTCGCCGATTTCTACCTGGGCCGGCAGATCGCCGAAGGCGACTTCGTGCACTATCCGAATGAGAAATGGTTCCCGATCCCGGCGGACGATACGCTGCCGGCCGGCCTGCTCGACGAGCGTCTGCACGCCTTCTACGATCCGCAGCAAGAGCTGAGCGCCAGCGATCTTGTCGATCTGCAATCCGGCAATGCCGATCGCGGCGTGTGTGCGCTGCCGTTTACCCGTCAGTCTGACCAGCAAACCGTGTATATCCCGATGAACATCATCGGCAACCTGTATGTGTCCAACGGCATGTCCGCCGGCAACACCGCTAATGAAGCGCGCGTGCAGGGTCTGTCGGAAGTGTTCGAGCGCTATGTGAAAAACCGCATCATCGCCGAATCCATCAGCCTGCCGGCGATCCCGGACGAGGTGTTGAACCGCTACCCGGGCGTGGTGGAAGCCATCGCCAAGCTGGAAGAGGAAGGTTTCCCGATCCTCTCCTACGACGCGTCGCTGGGCGGCAACTACCCGGTGATCTGCGTGGTGCTGTTCAACCCGACCAACGGCACCTGCTTCGCCTCGTTCGGCGCGCACCCGGACTTCGGCGTAGCGCTGGAGCGCACGGTGACCGAACTGCTGCAGGGCCGCAGCCTGAAAGATCTCGACGTGTTCACCGCGCCAACCTTCGATGACGAAGAAGTGGCGGAACACACCAACCTGGAAACGCACTTCATCGATTCCAGCGGCCTGATCTCCTGGGATCTGTTCAAGCAGGACGCGGATTACCCGTTCGTTGACTGGAGCTTCAGCGGCAGCACGCAGGAAGAGTTCGCCACCCTGATGAGCATCTTCGACAAAGAAGACGCGGAAGTGTACATCGCCGACTACGAGCATCTGGGCGTCTACGCTTGCCGCATCATCGTGCCGGGCATGTCCGACATTTATCCGGCGGAAGACCTGCTGCTGGCCAACAACAGCATGGGCGCGCACCTGCGCGACACCCTGCTGGCGTTGCCGGGCAGCGAGTGGGAGCCGGAAGAATACCTGGCGCTGATCGAACAGCTGGACGACGAAGGGTTGGACGATTTCACCCGCGTGCGCGAACTGCTGGGCATTGCCAGCGGCAAAGACAACGCCTGGCATACCCTGCGCGTCGGCGAGCTGAAGTCGATGCTGGCGCTGGCGGGCGGCGATCTGGATCAGGCGCTGATCTGGACCGAATGGACGCAGGACTTCAACGCCTCGGTGCTGAGCCCGGCGCGCAGCAACTACTACCGCTGCCTGCAAACGCTGCTGCTGCTGGCGCAGGAGCCTGAGCGCGAAGCGGCGCAGTACTATACCGCGTTCGTGAAGATGTACGGCCAGGAAGCGGTTGACGCAGCCTCCGCCGCCATCAGCGGTGAAGAGCGCTTCAACGGGCTGTTCGCCGTCGATGCCGATCTGAAAGCGTTGCCGGCCCACCAGGCGCTGCTGGCGGCCTACGATAAGCTGCAAGCGGCCAAACGTCGCCACTGGGCCAAGGCCTAACGCCATCGGGGGCTGCCACTTTGGGAGTACCCCTGTTGCTGAACGCCGCACTCCGTTGCGGCGTTTTTATTTTTGCGCGTTATTTCAACGTATTCTGACTTATTTTCCAGCTGGAAAGCAGGCGGTTAAACGACCATAAAAAGAAATAAACCGGCGATTGTTGCCGGACGGTGAAATAATAATTAACCGATAATTAAACTTTCAGCGACGAACAGCGACAAAACGTCTAAAAATTTAACTTTAGCGCCTGCGGCCCACCCTGCTTATTCAAAAAAATTTGCAAACATTAAAAAATTGTTTTTTCTTAAAAATCAATTAATTAACCACAAAAACCACACAAAAAACACGTCATTTTGCCGCTCTACTTCCCCGCCTTATGATCCAAATCAAATTTTCCCCTATACTGCTTTGCTAGTATCTCATTGCGTTGTTTTAACCCTTAAGAGCGAGAGTTAGTTTGAAAACTGACAGCCCCTTCGATCTGATTTTACCTGCGGCAACGGCGAAAATCGCTGAGGATGCCGGCGTGTATAAAGCCACCAAACATCCGCTGAAAACGTTTTATTTGGCGATCACCGCTGGTGTCTTTATTTCCATCGCCTTCGTCTTCTACATCACGGCGACTACCGGCACCGCCGGCGTGCCTTTCGGCCTGGCGAAACTGGTCGGCGGCATCTGCTTCTCTCTCGGGTTAATGCTGGTGGTGGTGTCGGGCGCCGACCTGTTCACCTCTACCGTACTTATCGTCATCGCCAAGGCCAGCGGCCGCATCAGCTGGGGCCAGCTTGGCGCCAACTGGCTGAACGTTTATCTCGGCAACCTGGTCGGCGCGCTGTTCTTCGTGGCGCTGATTTGGTTCTCCGGCGAGTATATGGTCGCCAACGGCCAGTGGGGCCTGAATGTCCTGCAAACCGCAGACCATAAGCTGCATCACACCTTCATCGAAGCCGTGTGCCTCGGCATTCTGGCCAACCTGATGGTCTGCCTGGCGGTCTGGATGAGCTACTCCGGCCGCACCCTGACCGACAAGATGCTCGCCATGGTGCTGCCGGTCGGTATGTTTGTCGCCAGCGGCTTCGAACACAGCATCGCCAACATGTTTATGATCCCTATGGGCATCGTGGTCAAACACTTCGCCACGCCGGAATTCTGGCAAGCCGTAGGGGCGGTACCTGAGCAATTCGCTCATCTGACAGTAAGCAACTTCATCATCGACAACCTGATTCCGGTCACCATTGGTAACATCATCGGCGGCGGTCTGCTGGTTGGGTTGACTTACTGGGTAATTTATCTGCGCGGGGGCCGCGAGCAGCACTAAGCTGTGAGTTACCGCGCGCAGAGTTAGAAATCCACAATCAAAGGTAGGTGTACAATGACCGAACTTAACGAGAAATTAGCCAACGCTTGGGAAGGTTTCAGCAAGGGTGACTGGCAGAATGAAGTCAACGTTCGTGACTTCATCCAGAAAAACTACACGCCTTATGAGGGTGACGAATCCTTCCTGGCTGGCGCTACTCAAGCCACCACCACCTTGTGGGACAAGGTTATGGAAGGGATCAAACTGGAAAACCGCACTCACGCGCCGGTTGATTTCGACACCAACGTTGCTTCAACCATCGTTTCTCACGACGCGGGTTACATCGCCAAAGAGCTGGAAACCATCGTGGGTCTGCAGACCGACGCCCCTCTGAAACGCGCGCTGATCCCGTTCGGCGGTATCAAAATGGTCGAAGGTTCGTGCAAAGTGTACGGCCGCGAACTGGATCCGCAGCTGAAAAAAGTGTTCACCGAATACCGCAAAACCCACAACCAGGGCGTATTCGACGTTTACACCAAAGACATCCTGAACTGCCGTAAATCCGGCGTGCTGACCGGTCTGCCAGATGCCTACGGCCGCGGCCGCATCATCGGCGACTACCGCCGCGTGGCGCTGTACGGTATCGACTTCCTGATGGCCGACAAGCTGAACCAGTTCAAATCGCTGCAGGAAAAACTGGAAAACGGCGAAGACCTGGAAATGACCATCCAGCTGCGCGAAGAGATCGCTGAACAGCATCGCGCTCTGGCTCAAATCAAAGAGATGGCCGCCAAATACGGTTACGACATCTCCGGCCCGGCCACCAGCGCGCAAGAAGCGGTGCAGTGGACCTACTTCGGCTACCTGGCCGCAGTGAAATCCCAGAACGGCGCTGCCATGTCCTTCGGCCGCGTGTCCACCTTCCTCGACGTGTTCATCGAGCGCGACATCAAGGCGGGCAAACTGACCGAAGAACAAGCGCAGGAACTGATCGACCACCTGGTGATGAAACTGCGTATGGTGCGCTTCCTGCGTACCCCTGAGTACGATGAGCTGTTCTCCGGCGACCCAATCTGGGCGACTGAGTCCCTGGCCGGTATGGGCGTCGACGGCCGTACCCTGGTCACCAAAAACAGCTTCCGTTTCCTGAACACCCTGTACACCATGGGGCCGTCTCCGGAACCGAACATGACCATCCTGTGGTCTGAGAAGCTGCCGCTGAACTTCAAGAAATTCGCGGCGAAAGTGTCCATCGACACCTCTTCCGTACAGTACGAAAACGACGACCTGATGCGCCCTGACTTCAACAACGATGACTACGCCATCGCTTGCTGCGTCAGCCCGATGATCGTCGGCAAACAAATGCAGTTCTTCGGCGCCCGCGCCAACCTGGCGAAAACCATGCTGTACGCCATCAACGGCGGCGTTGACGAAAAACTGAAAATGCAGGTCGGCCCGAAAGAAGCGCCAATGATGGACGAAGTGCTGGACTATGACAAAGTCATGGCCCGCATGGACCACTTTATGGATTGGCTGGCCAAGCAGTATGTGACCGCGCTGAACATCATTCACTACATGCACGACAAGTACAGCTACGAAGCTGCGCTGATGGCGCTGCATGACCGTGACGTTTATCGCACCATGGCTTGCGGCATCGCCGGTCTGTCCGTTGCGGCCGACTCCCTGTCCGCCATCAAGTACGCGAAAGTCACCACCATTCGCGACGAAGACGGCCTGGCTATCGACTTCAAAGTGGAAGGCGAGTATCCGCAGTTCGGTAACAACGACGCCCGCGTCGATGACATCGCCTGCGACCTGGTTGAGCGTTTCATGAAGAAAATTCAGAAACTGCGCACCTACCGCCACGCGGTACCAACTCAGTCCGTACTGACCATCACCTCCAACGTGGTATACGGTAAGAAAACCGGTAACACCCCGGATGGCCGCCGCGCTGGCGCACCATTCGGCCCAGGTGCCAACCCGATGCACGGCCGCGACCAGAAAGGCGCAGTAGCCTCCCTGACCTCGGTAGCCAAACTGCCGTTTGCCTACGCGAAAGACGGGATCTCCTACACCTTCTCCATCGTGCCTAACGCGCTGGGTAAAGACGACGACGTGCGTAAAGCCAACCTGGCTGGCCTGATGGATGGTTACTTCCACCATGAAGCCTCCATCGAAGGCGGCCAGCACCTGAACGTCAACGTGATGAACCGCGAAATGCTGCTGGATGCGATGGAAAACCCTGAGAAATACCCTCAGCTGACCATCCGCGTCTCCGGTTACGCCGTGCGCTTCAACTCGCTGACCAAAGAGCAACAGCAGGACGTCATTACTCGTACCTTCACTCAAACGATGTAATGCGCCAGCCGGGCGGGAAACCGCCCGGTAGCAACGTCGGGCCGGTTCTTCCGGCCCTTTTCTCCCACCGCTCTCCCCTGACTCTGTGCGAGTCTGTTTTGCCGGACATCTATACTGAATGGATAGCCGGCAAAACAGTTATCCGGCAACTGACCGGCCGACAGGCATCATTACCCCCGGTGGCGGGCTCATCCCGCCGCTGCATCGCAGATACCTGGCCGGCGGCCACGCGCCTATTTTTAGACTGCGTTTGACAGTCAATATTGGAGAAAACCCCGCAATGTCAGTAACTGGTCGCATCCACTCCTTCGAATCCTGCGGCACCGTCGATGGGCCCGGGATCCGCTTTATCGTCTTCTTCCAGGGCTGCCTGATGCGCTGCCTCTATTGCCATAACCGCGATACCTGGGATACCCACGGCGGCAAAGAAGTGACCGTCGAAGAGCTGATGAAAGACGCGGTGGCCTATCGCCACTTCATGAATGCCTCCGGCGGCGGCGTGACCGCATCCGGCGGCGAAGCGATTCTGCAGGCTGAATTCGTGCGCGACTGGTTCCGCGCCTGCCATGCCGAAGGCATCAATACCTGCCTGGATACCAACGGTTTCGTGCGCCGCTACGATCCGGTGATCGACGAGCTGCTGGATACCACCGATCTGGTGATGCTGGACCTGAAACAGATGAACGACGAGATCCACCAGAACCTGGTTGGCGTCTCCAATCACCGCACGCTGGAATTCGCCCGCTACCTGGCGAAACGCAACCAGCGCACCTGGATCCGCTACGTGGTGGTGCCGGGTTGGTCAGACGACGATAAGTCGGCGCATCTGCTGGGCGAGTTCACCAAGGACATGACCAACATCGAGAAAATCGAGCTGCTGCCCTACCACGAGCTGGGCAAGCACAAATGGGTGGCGATGGGGGAAGAGTATAAGCTGGACGGCGTGCATCCGCCGAAAGCCGAGACCATGGATCGCGTCAAAGGCATCCTGGAAAGCTACGGCCACAAAGTGATCTACTGATTGGCGCGCACCACAAGAAAAAACCGGCTCATGGCCGGTTTTTTTATGCTCAGGCGGCGGCGAACGGCGTGTGGTGGTGATCCGGTTTCTGCTTTTTCAGCAGCATCAGCAGATAAACCAGCGCCACGGCGGCAATCATCACAAACAGCACGCGGTCGGAGTAGTTTTGCATCAGCAGCGCCGTCATCGATGGGCCCAGCAGGCTGCCGATGGTGTAGCTCATCAACAGCGCCTGGTTCATCGCCACCAGCTCGTGTGGCATCGCCTTCTCACAGGCCCAGGACATCGCTACCGGATACAGGGTAAAGCCGGCGCAACCGAGGATGAACAGCGAAGGCGCCATGGCATAGTTGCCGAGCATCGCCACGCTGGCGAGGATCACCACGAACACCTGAATGCGCAGCACCAGCAGACGCCCGTAACGATCGGCCAGGCGTCCAACCGGCCATTGGCCGACGATGCCGGAGCTGACCAGCAGCGCCATCCAGTAGCCGACGTTGGCGTCGCTCATGCCCTGATGAGAGAGGTACAGCGGCATCAGGCCGTACAGCGAACCGAGCACAATGCCGGAGATGATGCAGCCGTTGATGCCAAGGCGCGCGCTGCGGCGTCTCAGCATCGACCACACCGCCGCCTGCTGCGGCTCATCTTCATGACGGTTGACCCGCGCGAACAGCATCGGCAGCATGGCGCTGATCACAATGGCGGTTACCCACGGCACCACGTGCAGCAATTCGGTCGAGGTCATGCTCAACAGCAATTGGCCGGTCACCGTCCCGAGGTAATAGACGATCATATAGGCCGCCAGCAGCTGGCCGCGGTTGCTTAGGTTGCCGCTGCGCAACAGCGCGCTCTCTACGATCACCCAAATCCAGGCGCAGCCGACGCCGGCGAAGAAGCGCCAACCCAGCCAACTCCAGAAATCGATCGACAGCACCATACCGGCGGTCGCGGCGGCGAATACCAGACAAGAAAGGTGATAGCTGCGGGTGAAGCCGACGCGTTGGATCAGTTTGCCCGCCACCAGCGTGCCCAACAGGTTGCCGCTGAAATAAGAAGAGCTGACCATTCCCACTTGCCAGGTCGACAGCTGAGCATGGGTTAACCAAAGGGGCACGAGCGTATTCAAAACGGCAATGGATACCGTGAGCAGCAAGAGGCCGCAGAGCAATAACAGCACCGGGCGGGAGTATGCGGACATAGTGAAATTGTGACCGAACGCGCAATGAGAGTGCGCGCATCATGCCACTGGCGATAAAAAAGTCAATCGCCTCTTATCATTCCACCGCACGATTTGTTTCCGGCTAACCGACTGAAAAAGCGCTATGCTCAGCGCAGTGCGTATTTGACGATAAGGAAACAGGATGAGTCAGGCAAATGATGCGGCGGTTGCAGCCCTGCTGGCGGACATCGGCAGCACGCACGGCGAGCTGCTGGAGATAGTGCAACAGGTTCGCCGGGCCGCTGCCGCGAGCGGCGATGGCGTCACCGAATCGGTCAAATACGGTGGCATCATGTTCTCGCATCGCCAATTTTTCTGCGGCGTTTTCGCCTATCGCAACCACGTTACGGTGGAATTCGGCCACGGCTACCGATTGACAGATCGCCATCACCAACTTGAAGGCAGCGGTCAGTATCGGCGGCACATCAAGCTCCACTCACCCGCCGAGGTGAAAAGCAAACATCTGGCCGACTACATTAAACAGGCTTACGCGCTGGCGGCAGACTGAATTCTCGACATAAAAAAAGCGCCCGCAGGCGCTTTTTCTAGTGATTGGCTGTTCAGCCGATATATTCCAGGCCACCCATATAAGGGCGCAGCACTTCAGGCACCTGAATACGGCCGTCGGCCTGCTGGTAGTTCTCCAGCACCGCCACCAGGGTACGGCCAACCGCCAGGCCGGAACCGTTCAGCGTGTGGACCAGACGCGGTTTCTTGTCGGCTTTGCTGCGGCAGCGCGCCTGCATGCGACGCGCCTGGAAGTCCCACATGTTGGAGCAGGACGAGATCTCGCGGTAGGTATCCTGCGCCGGCAGCCACACTTCCAGATCGTAGGTCTTGCACGCGCCGAAGCCCATGTCGCCGGTGCACAGCAGTACCTTACGATAAGGCAGGTTCAGCAGTTGCAGCACTTTTTCCGCGTGGCCGGTCAGCTCTTCCAGGGCGTCCATCGAATCTTCCGGACGAACGATCTGCACCATCTCGACCTTGTCGAACTGGTGCATGCGGATCAAACCGCGGGTGTCGCGGCCGTAAGAACCGGCTTCTGCACGGAAGCATGGCGTGTGCGCGGTCATCTTCAGCGGCAGAGACTCCTCTTCCACGATCTCGTCGCGCACCAGGTTGGTCAGCGGCACTTCCGCCGTTGGGATCAGCGCGTAGTTGCTGCTGTCAGCCTCTTCTTCCAGCGGACGGGTATGGAACAGATCTTCGCCGAACTTCGGCAGCTGGCCGGTGCCGTACAGCGTGGCGTGGTTAACCAGGTAAGGCACGTAGGCCTCCAGGTAGCCGTGCTGCTCGGTGTGCAGATCCAGCATGAACTGGGACAGCGCACGGTGCATGCGGGCGATTTGCCCCTTCATCACCACGAAGCGCGAACCGGTGAGCTTGACCGCGGCGGCAAAATCCAGCCCGCCGGCCATTTCGCCCAGGTCGACGTGATCGCGCACCGCGAAGTCGTACTGGCGCGGTTCACCCCAGCGGGTGACCTCCAGGTTTTCGCTGTCGTCTTTACCATCCGGCACGGCGTCGTCCGGCAGGTTAGGCAACGTCAGGGCGTAATCGCGGATCTCGCTTTGCAGTGCATCCAGCTCCGCCTTGGCGGCATCCAGCTTGTCACCCAGCTCGTTCACTTCGCGACGCAGCGGCTCGATGTCTTCCCCACGCGCTTTGGCCGCGCCGATGGATTTCGATCGGGAGTTGCGTTCCGCTTGCAGCGTTTCAGTTTCTACCTGCAGAACTTTGCGGCGTTCTTCCTGCGAACGCAGCAGATCCAGATCGAGTTTAAAGCCTCGGCGAGCCAGTTTGACGGCGACTGCGTCTAGCTCATTACGCAGCAGATTGGGATCGAGCATGCTAATCCTGTGCTTGTTGTTATTGAAAGAAGTGTTGTTGTTCTATGCGGCTGATTTATAGCCGCATAAAAGAAGAGTGATACCCGCTAACCTTACCGCAACGGCCAGGCTAGCGGTAGCGTTTTGTCGGGCTATTTTGATCCTGCTCAGCCAGCCATGCCAACTTTTCGCCGATTTTCCCTTCCAGCCCGCGCGAGGTCGGTTGATAGTAGCGCGTCTTGGCCATTTCAGGCGGGAAATAGTTCTCGCCGGCGGCGTAGGCGTTGGGTTCGTCGTGGGCGTAACGGTATTCCGCCCCCAGCCCCATCTCCTTCATCAGCTTGGTCGGCGCGTTGCGCAGGTGTTCCGGCACGTCATAATCGGCCTGCTCTTTGGCATCGCGCATGGCGGCTTTGAACGCGGTGTAAACCGCGTTGCTCTTCGGTGCGCAGGCCAGATAGACGATCGCCTGCGCGATGGCGCGCTCGCCCTCCGCCGGCCCCACGCGGGTAAAACAATCCCAGGCGGCGATCGCCACCTGCATGCCGCGCGGATCGGCGTTGCCCACGTCTTCAGAGGCGATCGCCAACAGACGGCGCGCCACGTAAAGCGGGTCGCCGCCAGCGGTAATAATGCGCGCATACCAATACAGCGCGGCGTCCGGCGCCGAACCGCGCACCGATTTATGCAGCGCGGAAATCAGATCGTAATAACGGTCGCCCTTATTGTCGAAGCGCGCGCTGCGCTCGCCCGACACCTCTTTCAGCAGTTCCGGCGTCAGCACCCGCACGCCCTTGGCGTCTAACTCCGCCATGTCCGCCATCATTTCCAGGCTGTTCAGCGCCCGGCGCGCATCGCCGCCCACCAACTCCGACAGCAGGCGACGCGTTTCCGCCGGCAGCTCGACATTCTGGCCGCCAAAGCCGCGCGTCTTGTCATTCATGGCCTGATCCAGCACCTGGCCGATATCTTCGGCGGTCAGCGCCTTCAACAGATAGACTCGGGCGCGGGACAGCAGCGCCGAGTTCAGCTCGAACGACGGATTCTCGGTGGTGGCACCGATAAAGGTGATGGTGCCGTCTTCAATGTGCGGCAGGAAAGCGTCCTGCTGGCTTTTGTTGAAGCGGTGCACCTCGTCGACGAACAGGATGGTACGGCGGCCGGCGTCGCGGTTTTGCCGCGCCCGTTCGATCGCCTCGCGGATCTCCTTGATGCCGGAGGTCACGGCAGAAATTCGTTCGACATCCGCCTGACCGTAGCGGCCGATCAGCTCTGCCAGCGTCGTCTTCCCGGTGCCCGGCGGCCCCCATAAAATCATCGAGTGCAGCTGCCCGGCCTCAATGGCGCGCGGCAGCGGTTTGCCGGCGGCCAGCAGATGCTGCTGGCCGATGTATTGCGCCAGCGTGGTCGGCCGCATGCGCGCGGCCAACGGCTGGAACTCGTTCTGGGAAAAGTCGAGCGACAGATTATTACTCACTTGCACCTCACTGGCGCTGGTCGTCCAGCGTCACCCCCTTCGGTGGGGTAAATTTGAATTTGGCCGGATCGGCGGCGACGTTCTGCTGGCTTTTCAGCGTGTAGGAACTGCGCTGACCGTCCTGCTCCACCGCGGCGAAGCTACGGATGGTACCGCTGTTGGTCACGCTGATGGCGAACTGCTTCAGATTGCCGCTGGCGGATTTCGGCGTCAGTTCGAAGTCATCGCCCTTTTGCTTCACGTTGTACTGTTTCCAGTCGCTGGCATTATTACGGGTGATCAGCATGAACGGCGTATTGCCGGTGGCGTTTTTCAGCCAGGTCGCCGTCACCTGCTCAACGAACGGGTTGTAGAACCAAAGGGTCTGGCCATCGGAGACCAGCACGCTCTCATCAGGCGACGTCATGTGCCAGTTGAACAGGTTCGGCCGCTTCACCCACAGCTCGCCTTCCCCCTGCTGCACCGCGGCGCCGTCGGCGCTGGTTACGGTTTGCGAGAAGCTGGCGTGGAAACTGTTCACCTTCGCCAGGCGACTTTGCAGATCCTGTGCGGCGTCGGCCAGCACGGAGGTAGAAGCGAATCCCGAAAGCAGACAGCAGGCAACTAACAGTTTTTTCATTATTCCAGATACCTTATGAAATGCGTTAACCGCAGGGCGACGCCGTGCGGGTCAAATCAACCCTTTACCCCGTTACTTTACCCGAAGCCGGCGGCCGGTCGGTAGGCCAATGTTCCGAGAAGAAACGGGTTTACGCTTCTTTGCACAAGGGCCGCTTAAGCGGCCCTTTCTTATTGAATTGCAATGGCTAAAGCATCAGTCATGCCGCGGCGGCGCCAGCACCTCGCGGTTGCCGTTGTGCCCCTGCTCACTGACGATGCCTTGCGCTTCCATCTGTTCGATGATGCGCGCGGCGCGGTTATAGCCGATGCGGAACTGGCGCTGTACGCCAGAGATGGAGGCGCGGCGTTTATCCACCACGAAATCCACCGCCTGGTCAAACAGCGGATCCAGCTCTTCGTCACCGTCCATCCCACCGCCGGCTCCGCCCTCGCCGTCTTCGCCGCCGCTGAGAATGCCCTCTTTATATTGGGGCCGCTCGCGCGCTTTCCAATCCTTGACCACCGCGTGCACTTCCTGATCGCGCACGAATGCGCCATGTACACGCACCGGAATCGAGGAGTTCGGCGCCAGATAGAGCATGTCGCCCATCCCCAGCAAGGACTCGGCGCCGCCCTGATCGAGGATGGTGCGGGAGTCGATCTTGCTCGACACGGTAAAGGCGATACGCGTCGGAATGTTGGCCTTGATCAGGCCGGTGATCACATCCACCGACGGACGCTGGGTCGCCAGCACCAGGTGGATGCCCGCCGCACGTGCTTTCTGCGCCAGGCGAGCAATCAGCTCTTCAACCTTCTTGCCCACCGTCATGATCAGGTCGGCGAATTCGTCGACCATCACCACGATGTACGGCTCTTTCTCCAGCACCGGCGGCGTGATGTCCATGCTGTCGGTCGGCTTCCAGAACGGATCCGGGATCGGACGCCCCATCGCTTCGGCCTGATCGACACGCTCGTTGTATCCGGCCAGGTTACGTACACCCAGGGCTGACATCAGCTTGTAGCGGCGTTCCATTTCGCCCACGCACCAGCGCAGCGCGTTGGCCGCGTCTTTCATGTCGGTGACCACGTCGGTCAACAGATGCGGGATGCCTTCGTAAACCGACAGCTCCAGCATTTTCGGGTCGATCATGATAAAGCGCACTTCTTTCGGCGTGGCCTTATACAAAATGCTCAGGATCATGGCGTTGACCCCGACCGATTTACCGGAACCGGTGGTACCGGCAACCAGCAAGTGCGGCATCTTACCCAGATCCGCCACCACCGGTTCGCCGGAGATGTCCTTACCCAACACGATGGACAGCGGCGACGGGTTGTCGCGGAAAGCCGGGCAATCCAGCACTTCGCGCAGATACACCGTCTGACGTTTGGTGTTCGGCAGCTCCAGACCGACGTAAGGCTTACCAGGGATCACTTCCACCACGCGCACCGCCGAAGTCGACAGCGAGCGCGCCAGATCGCGCGACAGGTTGGAAATGCGCGCCGCTTTAACCCCCGGCGCCAGATCCAACTCGAAGCGGGTGATCACCGGCCCCGGCAGGATGTCTACCACGTCGGCTTTCACGCGGTAATCGGCCAGGCTGGCCTCTACCAGGCGTGCCTTCTGTTCCAGCGCGAAGGAATCGACCGGCTCCACCTCTTTCGGCGCTTCGGTCAGCAGATCCAGCGTCGGCAGCGGCGTGGTCGGCTTCTGCAGCGGCTGATCGTTGCGCATCAGGAACGGGTGAATCAAGCTGTCCATCGCCGGATGCTGCTCGGCCTGCGGTTGCTGAGACTGTTGCGGTGCCTGCTGCGGCTGCTGATATTGCTGCTGCGGCGACGGTTGATACGGCTGCTGCTGCTGCTGTTGGTACTGTTGAGGCTGCTGGTACGGTTGCTGAGGCTGGGCAGCCGGCTCCGCAGGCTCAAACTGGCCGAACGGCACATCGTCCTCTTGCTCGCTCTGCAGTTCAATGCGCTCTTCAAGCTGCGGCGACAGCGTGAACATCGGCTCGCTAGGGCCATCGTCCACCAAATCCGCCATCGGCGAGAAGCTGAAAGCATTGCGGGTATCGACCGCACTGGCGGCCGGTGCCTGCGGGGCAGACTCCTGCTGGCCGTAGCGCGCCTGCTGCTGCTCGGCGAACGCCTGACGCAGCACCGCTTCTTGCCGCGCCTCTTCGTCGTCCTGTTGATACTCTTCGCCGTAACGTTGGCTCTGCTGTTCGGCAAACGCCTTGCTCAGCTCGGCTTCCTGCAATGCACTCTCGTCATCTTGCTCCGGCGCGTAGCTTTCGCCGTAGCGCTGGCTTTGCTGTTCGGCAAACGCCTGACGCAGCGCGGCTTCTTGCAGCGCCTCTTCTTCCTGCGGGTTCACCGCCGCCGGTTGTTGAGGCTCCGCCTCGGCCTGGCGCAGCTCCTGTTCGGCCGCACGCTGCGAAGGCAGCTTGATGCCGTAAGAAGCCAGCTCACGACGGGTCGGGATACGCACCGGATTCGGCCGCGGCAACTCAGGGCCGATACCCTGTTTAACCTGCGGATTGCCGTCGCTGGTCGCCGTGAAAGCAGGCATGAAGGTGGCTGCTGCTGCACCCGCCGCGGCAGTGGCCGCCGCCGTGTCCAGCTGCGGCCTGGCGCCGGTGGCGCTGAAACCGCCCGAACCGCCGAGGTCGACGCTGTCGCGCTGCGCAGCGCTAAAATCAAAGGGAGAATGCGCCTGCGGTTGCGGCGCAGCCGGCTCTTGCCAGTTGCCAAGGCGCGGCTCATCGTCATCCTGATAAGGATCGACCGGACGCGTCGCCTTCGGCGCCGGCGTTTCTTCCGGGATCTCGAAGGAATATAGCGGCGGCGTAGCGTCTTGTGGCGGGGCGCTTACCGGGTGCTGGTTGACCGAGGCCGGGGCGGCCGGTGCCACCGTCACCGACGGCGCCTGAACGCCAACCGGTGCAGCAACGGGCTCGTGGACCGCCGCCGTTACCGCCGGTGCAGGCGGAGCCGCCGGCGCGATTGGCGCCGCTTCAGCGTCGACTTCGTCATCGTCGGCGCGCAGGCCGCTGAGCAACGGATCGGCAGCGTCTTCCGCCGCCGCTTTGGCGCTTTCGGTGACCGAAGGCGCGGAGAACAGCACGTCGTCATCGGCGGCCGCGGCTCCGGCGGCGGTCGCGGCAACCGCTGCGGCGGCGCCCTTCCCTGCCTGCTCAGGCTCGTCGTCAACGTAACGCTCGTCATCCTCGAAATAGCGTTCTTCGCGGCGTGAGCGATTGGTCATCACCGTCGCGACGCCCAGCACCGCACCGCCGATCTTCTCGGCGATCACCAGCCAGGACCAGCCGGTAAACAACGTCAGGCCTGCGGCCCACACGCACAGCAGCGCCAGCGTGGCGCCGATGCCGTTGAACCACGGCAACATGGCGTTGCTCAGCAGGCTGCCGATCACGCCGCCGGAAGCGAAGTAATAAAGATCGTCAACGTTCAGCGCCGCCAGCCCACAGGAGGTGAGCACCAGCGCCAGAGTGCCGATAAGGCGCAGTGAGAGCGCGAAATAGTCCACGTAGTCTCGGTTGCCGCGTTGGCGGTAGGCCGCCCAGCACAGAACCAGCATGATCGGCGGTATCGCGTAGGCGAGCACCCCGAAGGTGAAGAACAGCGTGTCGGCCAACCAGGCCCCAACACCGCCGCCCAGATTGTGAATCGGCTCATGCCACGCGGTCTGCGACCAGCTTGGGTCAGACGGATTGAAGCTGACCAACGCGGCCATGAGGTAAACGGCAAAAATCGCTACCACGATCAACACAGCTTCCAGCAAACGCCGGCCACTGCTGAGTCTTTTCAGGGTAACTTCTTTATCTTCTGTATATTCCTGGCTCAAGAAAGGCTCTCCAGGTTCCTGTTAGCTGACATAGCAACAGCGCCGAGAAGCTTCCCCGGCGCCGAAACTGTATGAATAAACAGGAGTGTAACCAATTTAATCAGGTTTTGCACCTGCACCTTACCGTGTTTTGATAACCAGACGGTTACTCTGTTTCACTTCTTCCATCACTACGTAGGTACGGGTGTCGTTAACCCCCGGCAAACGCAGCAAGGTTTCGCCCAGCAGTTTGCGGTAAGCCGACATGTCCGGTACGCGGGTTTTCAACAGGTAGTCGAAATCGCCGGAAACCAGATGACACTCCTGAATCTCTTCAAGCTTCTGCACTGCCGAGTTGAATTGCTCAAACACATCCGGCGCGCCGCGGTTCAGCGTGATCTCCACGAAAACCAGCAGGGACGCATCCAGATAATGCGGGTTGAGCAATGCGGTATAGCCATGAATGAAACCCTGACGCTCGAGACGGCGCACGCGTTCTAAACATGGTGTCGGGGATAACCCCACGCGCTTCGAAAGCTCGACGTTCGAAATACGCCCATCCTTCTGCAGCTCATTCAGGATGTTGCGGTCGATACGGTCAAGATCTTTACCCGGGCGTTTCTTGTTGTCTGCCATTATTATTGTCTCTCTTATTTTCTTCCGTGCACTTGCCACACCCTAGCCAACGTCAATGTGTAAGGGTTCGTTCCAAGCGAAGACCCGATGCCTGTCATATGCTTCTTCACTACCATCATTCCACGCCGCGCAGCCTGTCTGTCCAACCCCGCGCAGCGCCGGTAACGACGTTTCGGTCGAGAAAAAATCAGCAAACGCTTGCGCGCCCTGCTCCGCACACCTGGTGCGTATTGCCGCCTTACGGCGTAAATACGTACGATTTGCTGGTGTTACGGGGATAATTTCTTCTTCCTATGATGTTTTCGCAAATGCGCAGCGGATTGTCAAAGTAAAAGAAGCAAAATCAGAACAACGTACCGTCATGAAAAGTCTGCATCCCATTTTTGGTTATGAATCGCTGGCAGATAAACCCCGGGCGGAAGCGGCTGAACTCGCAGAATGCGCCGTTTTTGCGCGGTGGATGATTCGCTGGCGGACGGCGGCTTTGATAAGTTAAATTTCTGCGTTCGGCGTACGATTTGCCGACAATGGACGCATTAATAGGCGACAACTATCATACAAATCGTTAACAACGTCGCCCGGCGCTTTTTTTACTGCGTCATTTTCCCTACAATCGGCTTCATTGTCCGCCATTGTGGAATAAAGAGGTTATTCATGGGCACGGCTAAACATAGCAAATTACTGATTCTGGGCTCCGGCCCGGCCGGTTACACCGCCGCCGTCTACGCGGCGCGCGCCAACCTGAACCCGGTGCTGATTACCGGTCTGGAACAGGGCGGCCAGCTGACCACCACCACCGAAGTGGAAAACTGGCCGGGCGATGCCGAAGGCCTGACCGGCCCGGCGTTGATGGAACGCATGCGCGAGCACGCAGAGAAGTTCCAGACGGAAATCGTCTTCGACCACATCAACAGCGTCGATCTGCAGCAGCGTCCGTTCCGCCTGTTCGGCGACAGCGGCGAATACAGCTGCGACGCGCTGATCATCGCGACCGGCGCTTCCGCCCGCTATCTTGGTCTGCCTTCCGAAGACGCGTTCAAGGGCAAAGGCGTTTCCGCCTGTGCGACCTGCGACGGTTTCTTCTACCGCAACCAGAAAGTCGCGGTGGTCGGCGGCGGCAACACCGCCGTTGAAGAAGCGTTGTACCTGTCCAACATCGCCGCCGAGGTTCATCTGATCCACCGCCGTGACAGCTTCCGCTCGGAGAAAATCCTGATCGACCGGCTGATGGAAAAAGTGAAAAGCGGCAATATCGTGCTGCACACCGACCACACGCTGGACGAAGTGCTGGGCGATGAAATGGGCGTGACCGGCGTGCGCATCCGCAGCACCAAAGCGGAAAACGAAACCCGTGAACTGGAGCTGGCCGGCGTGTTCATCGCCATCGGCCACAGCCCGAACACCGGCATCTTCGGTGGCCAGCTGGAGCTGGAAAACGGCTACATCAAGGTGCAGTCCGGCATTCACGGCAATGCGACCCAAACCACTATCCCCGGCGTCTTCGCTGCAGGCGACGTGATGGATCACATCTATCGCCAGGCGATCACCTCAGCCGGCACCGGCTGCATGGCGGCGCTGGATGCAGAGCGTTACCTGGACGGCATCGCCGGCGCCGAAGTCTGCTAAGACGTTCTCGTCATCAGCAAAAAGCGGCTCTCGAGCCGCTTTTTTTGTTTCTGCGTTCTGCAATCGCCCTCTCCCATCTGTTATAGCCACTTTCGCCCGCTTTATTCTTTTCAGTCTGCCGGGTGACGAGGTAACATGAGCCCTCGCTTGTTTGTCGCCGATTGCGCCAAACACTATTATTTAACAGTACGTTAACCCAGCCCGTAACAAACGGGCGCCGGCGACGCAGACGCATATCTGATGAAAAAAACCAGACAGCAACAGTTAACCCGTTGGCTTAAAACCCAGAGTTCGTTAGCGCAGCGTTGGCTGCGCCTTTCCATGCTGTTGGGGCTATTCAGCGGCCTGCTGATCGTGGCGCAGGCCTGGCTGCTGGCCAGCCTGCTGCACGCCCTGATCATCGAGCACACCCCGCGCGAACAGCTGATCCCTTCGTTTATCTGGCTGATCGTCGCGTTTGCGCTGCGGGCGCTGTTGAGCTGGCTGCGGGAGCGGGTCGGTTTCCTATGTGGTCAGGTGATCCGTCAGCGCATGCGTCAGCAGGTGCTGGATAAACTCCAGCAGCTCGGCCCCGCGTGGATCCAAGGCAAACCGGCAGGCAGCTGGGCCAGCATCATCGTCGAGCAGATCGAGGATATGCAGGACTATTACTCGCGCTATCTGCCGCAAATGTATCTGGCGGTGTTCATCCCATTGCTTATCCTGATCGCCGTCTTCCCGATCAACTGGGCCGCAGGCATCATTCTGCTGGCGACCGCGCCGCTCATTCCGCTGTTCATGGCGCTGGTCGGCATGGGGGCCGCCGACGCCAACCGCCGCAACTTCGTGGCGCTGGCGCGATTGAGCGGCAACTTCCTCGACCGCCTGCGCGGCCTGGACACCCTGCGGCTGTTCGATCGCGCACAGGCCGAAACCGCGCAGATCGCCAAATCCTCCGAAGACTTCCGCAGCCGCACCATGGAAGTGCTGCGCATGGCCTTCCTCTCTTCCGGCGTGCTGGAGTTCTTCGCCTCGATTTCCATCGCCGTAGTGGCGGTGTATTTCGGTTTTTCCTACCTCGGCGAACTCAACTTCGGCAGCTACGGCCTCGGCGTAACGCTATTTTCCGGTTTTCTGGTGCTGATTCTGGCGCCGGAGTTCTTCCAGCCGCTGCGCGATCTCGGTGCCTTTTACCATGCCAAGGCGCAGGCGGTCGGCGCGGCGGAAGCGCTGGAAACCTTCCTCAGCGCCGAAGGCGAGCAGATGGGGAACGGCACGCGGCAGCTGCCAGCCGATCAGCCGCTGACGCTGCAGGCGAACGAGTTGGAAATCCTGTCGCCGAACGGCGTGCTACTGGCCGGGCCGCTCAATTTCACTCTGCAGCCGCGACAGCGCGTAGCATTGGTCGGGCTGAGCGGCGCCGGTAAAAGCTCGCTGCTCAACCTGCTGCTCGGCTTCCTGCCCTACCGTGGGTCGTTGACCGTCAACGGCGTCGAGCTGCGTGAGCTGTCCGCAGAAAACTGGCGTCAACAGCTCAGTTGGGTCGGGCAAAACCCGTATTTGCCGGCGCAAACCCTGCGCGCCAATATCCTGTTGGGCTGCCCACAGGCCGACGAAGCGCAGCTGCAGCAGGCGGTGGAACACGCCTACGTCAGCGAACTGCTGCCCTATCTGCCGCAGGGGCTCGACACCGAAGTGGGCGACAACGCCGCCCGCCTGTCGGTCGGCCAGGCGCAGCGCGTGGCGGTCGCCCGGGCGCTGATCGGCCCGCGCCGCCTGCTGCTGCTGGATGAACCGGCCGCCAGCCTCGATGCCCATAGCGAACAGCGGGTAATGCAGGCGCTGAACGCCGCTTCGCATCAGCAAACCACCCTGCTGGTGACGCATCAGTTGGAAGATACCGAAGACTACGACCAGATTTGGGTGATGGATAATGGGCGTATCGCGCAACAGGGCGATTACGCCACCCTCAGCGCCCAACCGGGCCTGTTCGCCAGTCTGATCGCCCATCGCCGCGGGGAGCTTTAATCATGCGCGTTTTGCTGCCGTTTTTGGCGTTGTATCGCCGCCATAGCCTGCTGATTAGCCTGGGCATCCTTTTAGCGATCGTCACCCTGCTGGCCAGCATCGGCCTGCTGGCGCTCTCCGGCTGGTTCCTGGCCGCGTCTTCGCTGGCCGGATTGGCGGGTCTGCTGACCTTCAACTACATGCTGCCGGCCGCCGGCGTGCGCGGCGCGGCGATCTTCCGCACCGCCGGGCGCTACGCCGAGCGCGTGGTCAGCCACGACGCCACCTTCCGCGTGCTGTCGCATCTGCGGGTGTTCACCTTCAGCAAGATCCTGCCGCTGACGCCGGGCGGCATCGCCCGCTTCCGCCAGGCCGACCTGCTCAACCGCCTGGTGGCGGACGTGGACACGCTGGATCACCTTTATCTGCGGGTGATTTCACCGCTGGTAGGTGCGGCGGCGGTGATCCTGGTGGTCACCTACGGCCTGAGCTGGCTGGATCCCGCGCTCGCCCTGACGCTGGGCGGCATTCTGTTGCTGCTGTTGCTGCTGGTGCCGCCGGTATTCTATCGCGCCGGCAAACCGATCGGTGGCCAACTCACCGCCCTGCGCGGCCAATACCGCACCGATCTGACCGCCTGGCTACAGGGGCAGGCGGAGCTGGTGGTGTTCGGCGCCGTCAACGACTTCCGCCAGACGCTGAACGCCACCGAGCAGCTGTGGCAACGCCGCCAGTGGCAGCAGGCCTCGCTGAGCGGCAAGGCGCAGGCGCTGATGATCCTCGCCAGCGGGCTGACGGTGACGCTGCTGCTGTGGCTGACCGCCGCCGGCATCGGCGGCGATGCCGAGCCCGGCGCGCTGATCGCGCTGTTTGTCTTCGCCGCGCTGGCGTCGTTCGAAGCGCTGATGCCGGTCGCCGGCGCCTTCCAGCACCTCGGCCAGGTGATCGCCTCCGCCACGCGGGTCAAACAGATTATCGATCGCCAGCCGGAAGTGACCTTCCCGGCCGCCGGTCCGGCCGCCGCCGATCGGGCGCAGCTCAGCCTGCAGCAGTTGAGCTTCACCTACCCCGATCAGCCGCAGCCGGTGCTGCGCGACGTTACGCTCGAAGTCGCAGCCGGCGAACACATCGCCTTACTCGGCCGCACCGGCTGCGGCAAGTCCACCCTGCTGCAGTTGCTGACCCGCGCATGGCGCACCGACGGCGGAAAAATTCTGCTCAACGGCGAACCGCTGGAGGATTATGATGAAACCACGCTGCGCCGGATGACCACGGTCGTCAGCCAGCGGGTGCACATCTTCAGCGATACGCTGCGGGAAAACCTGCGGCTAGCCGCACCGGATGCCGACGACGCTCGCCTGAGCGAGGTGTTGCAGCAGGTGGGGCTGGGCAAACTGCTGGACAGTGACGGCGGGCTGAACGCCTGGCTGGGCGAAGGCGGCCGCCAGTTGTCCGGCGGTGAACAGCGCCGTTTGGGCATCGCCCGCGCGCTGCTGCACCCAGCCCCGCTGCTACTGCTTGACGAACCCACCGAAGGGTTGGACGCCGAGACCGAGCAGCAGATTCTGGCGCTGCTGCGCCAGCATTGTCAGGGCAAGACGCTGATTCTGGTGACGCACCGCCTGTATGGTCTGGAGCATCTCGATCGCATTTGCGTGATGGACGACGGCCAGATTGTCGAACAGGGCGATCACGCCACCCTGATGAGCCAGCAGGGCCGCTATGCCCGCTTTCGCAACCGTATCAGCAACCTGGCGCCGTAATCGGCCCGTAGAGGACGCAGAGGCCCTGTATGCGCATCGTTAAGCTCTCCCCGCAGTCGCTGGCGTTTCCCTCGCCTGAGGTCGCCCTACGCGATCCTAACGGCCTGCTGGCGATCGGCGGCGACCTCACGGCGCCGCGGCTGCTGGCGGCCTACGAGCGCGGCATCTTCCCCTGGTACTCGCCGGGGGAAGCGATATTGTGGTGGTCGCCCGATCCGCG
Organism: Serratia sp. LTN-2; assembly: GCF_059740205.1. Lineage (NCBI taxonomy): Bacteria > Pseudomonadati > Pseudomonadota > Gammaproteobacteria > Enterobacterales > Yersiniaceae > Serratia > Serratia sp. LTN-2. The sequence continues at coordinate 154,889 of NZ_JCAXDO010000002.1, forward strand.
CGCGGTGCTGTTCCCGGCCGAGTTTCATCTCAACCGCAGCCTGAAACGCTTTCTGCGCCACGACCCGTTTCGCATCACGCTCAATCACGACTTCGCCGCAGTGATCGCCGCCTGCGCCCATCGCCCGGACGAAGGCACCTGGATCGGCCCGGAGGTGCAGCGCGCCTATCTGCACCTGCATCGTCTCGGCTACGCCCACTCGGTGGAGGTATGGCAGGATGATCAATTGGTTGGCGGCATGTACGGCGTGGCGCAGGGCGCGTTGTTCTGCGGCGAATCGATGTTCAGCCGCGTCACTAACGCCTCCAAATGCGCATTAATGGCCTTTTGCCGCCATTTTGCCGCTTATGGCGGGGAATTGATTGACTGCCAGGTGCTGAACGCTCACACTGCCCGCCTTGGCGCGCGTGAAATTCCGCGCCGTCAATTTTTGCAGCAGCTCAGCACCCTTCAACGGCGGCCCCTGGCGCCGGCGTGCTGGGAGGCGCAAGTCATATCCCCACAGCCGGTTGAACCGCCCTCCCCAGCAAACTAATTGGTGGAAACGGTGCAATGTTCACCGACACATCTTTACATAATGGGGGTTTTTCGGCATTATCTTGCCGGTTAAAAACTAAGGTAGTTAAACCTAGAGGATTCGATGGCCAAAGAAGACAATATTGAAATGCAGGGCACCGTTCTTGATACGCTGCCGAACACCATGTTCCGCGTTGAATTGGAAAACGGGCACGTGGTAACCGCACACATCTCCGGTAAAATGCGTAAAAACTATATCCGCATCCTGACGGGCGACAAAGTCACTGTAGAGCTGACCCCGTACGACCTGAGCAAAGGCCGCATTGTCTTCCGTAGCCGTTAATCGGCTCACCGCGCGCCACACGCTGGCGGCATCGAGGATGTAATCCCTCGGGAGCCCTTTCCGTTTACCCCCGCAGCGACGTTAAACAACGGGTTGCAGGTGCGCAGGTAAACTGAGAGGGCTCACTCGTTTCTGTTGTACGGTGAATCTCACCCATAAAAAAAGCGATGCCAAAGCATCGCTTTTTCTTTGCCTGAAGGCGGCCTTAGTGCACCGCCCCCTCGTCCGCCTTGCGCTTGGCGGCGCTGAGGAAGTGGTAGGTCAGCTGTTTCTTGTCCTTGTCCAGCTCGACCTTCACGGAACCGCCGTCCACCAGCGAACCGAACAGCAACTCGTTGGCCAACGGTTTCTTCAGGTTTTCCTGCATGACGCGCGCCATCGGACGAGCGCCCATCGCACGGTCGTAACCCTTCACCGACAGCCAATCGCGCGCTTCGTCGCTCACTTCCAGCGAGACGCCCTTCGCATCCAGCTGCGCCTGCAGTTCGACGATAAACTTGTCGACCACCTGCTGGATCACCTCGGTAGACAGATGGTTGAACCAGATGATGTTGTCCAGACGGTTGCGGAACTCTGGCGTAAACACCTTCTTGATCTCTTCCATCGCGTCGGTGCTGTTGTCCTGCTGCACCAGACCGATCGACTTGCGTTCGGTTTCCCGCACCCCGGCGTTGGTGGTCATCACCAGGATCACGTTGCGGAAGTCCGCCTTGCGGCCGTTGTTATCGGTCAGCGTACCGTTGTCCATCACCTGCAGCAGCAGGTTGAACACGTCCGGGTGCGCCTTCTCGATCTCATCGAGCAGCACCACCGCATGCGGATGCTTGATCACCGCATCGGTCAGCAGCCCGCCCTGATCGTAACCGACGTAGCCCGGAGGCGCGCCGATCAGACGGCTGACGGTATGCCGCTCCATGTACTCGGACATGTCGAAACGCAGCAGCTCGATATCCATCGCCTTGGCCAGCTGCACGGTGACCTCGGTTTTCCCGACCCCGGTCGGCCCGGCGAACAGGAAGGAACCGACCGGCTTGCGCTCGTGGCCCAGACCGGCGCGGCTCATCTTGATCGCTTCGGTCAGCGCTTCGATCGCCTGATCCTGACCGAATACCAGCATCTTCAAGCGATCGCCCAGGTTTCTCAGCACGTCGCGATCGCTGGCCGACACGGTTTTCTCCGGGATGCGGGCGATGCGCGCCACCACGGATTCGATATCGGCCACGTTGACGGTTTTCTTGCGCTTGCTGGCCGGCATCAACCGGCTGCGGGCGCCCGCCTCGTCGATCACGTCGATCGCCTTGTCCGGCAGATGACGATCGTTGATGTATTTCACCGACAGCTCCACCGCGGCGCGGATCGCCTTGGCGGTATAACGCACGTCATGGTGCGCTTCATACTTGGCCTTCAGGCCGTTGATGATCTGAACGGTCTCTTCCGCCGTCGGCTCGGTGATGTCGATCTTCTGGAAGCGGCGCGCCAGAGCGCGATCCTTTTCGAAGATGTTGCTGAACTCCTGGTAGGTCGTCGAGCCGATCACCCGGATCTTGCCGCTCGACAGCAGCGGTTTGATCAGGTTGGCGGCATCCACCTGCCCACCGGAAGCCGCACCGGCGCCGATGATGGTGTGAATTTCATCGATGAACAGGATGCTGTTCTGATCCTGCTCCAGCTGCTTGAGCAGCGCCTTGAAGCGCTTCTCGAAGTCGCCGCGATATTTGGTGCCGGCCAGCAGTGAACCGATATCCAGCGAATACAGCGTGCAGTCCGCCATCACTTCCGGCACGTCGCCCTGCACGATGCGCCAGGCCAGGCCTTCGGCGATGGCGGTCTTGCCGACGCCGGATTCGCCGACCAGCAGCGGGTTGTTTTTACGACGGCGGCACAGCACCTGAATCGCGCGCTCCAGCTCACGATCGCGGCCGATCAACGGATCGATGCCACCCACACGGGCCAACTGATTGAGGTTGGTGGTGAAGTTTTCCATACGGTCTTCCCCTCCGGACTGCTCTTCGTTCACCGGGTTTTCCGCATTCGGCGCTTGGCCCGGCTCGTCTTTACGCGTGCCATGTGAAATGAAGTTCACCACGTCGAGACGGCTGACGTCGTGCTTGCGCAGCAGATAAGCCGCCTGCGACTCCTGCTCGCTGAAGATGGCCACCAACACGTTGGCGCCGGAGACTTCGCTGCGGCCGGAAGATTGCACATGGAAGACCGCGCGCTGCAGCACGCGCTGGAAGCTGAGCGTCGGCTGAGTGTCGCGCTCCTCTTCGCCGGCGGGCAGCGTCGGTGTGGTTTGTTCGATGAAGGCTTCCAGCTCCTGGCGCAACGCGGCCAGATCCACCGTACATGCCTCAAGCGCTTCTCGCGCGGCAGGGTTGCTCAGCAACGCCAGCAACAGGTGCTCCACGGTCATAAACTCGTGTCTGTGCTCACGCGCCCTGGCGAAAGCCATGTTGAGACTGAGTTCCAGTTCTTGATTGAGCATAAGCACCTCCCCAATAGATTGCCTTATTCAGGCTTTTTCCAGCGTACAAAGCAACGGATGCTCGTTCTCCCTTGCGTACCGGTTCACATGGACGACTTTGGTTTCCGCCACCTCGGCGGTAAAAACACCACAGATCGCCTTGCCTTGATAGTGGACCGTGAGCATCAGTTGCGTTGCGCGTTCAATATCATAAGAAAAGAACTTTTGCAGAACGTCAATCACAAATTCCATCGGTGTGTAATCGTCGTTGTTAAGTATAACTTTATACATAGACGGCGGTTTTACCGCATCGATTTGTTTTTCTTCGGCCAAATGTTCAAAATTTAGCCAATCGTTGTTATTGCCCATCGCTGCTCATCTTCTCTGCTCTGTCCTCTGATATGGGGACAGGTTTCGGTTATTCAAAGTGGGGATAGTTACTATTTTATCATCTTCGGCATCGTCCCGCCGCACTGTAACGTGCGCAAAAAAACGGGCCAATTGTGACTGAATCGTGGCAATAGCGTTACCTGCTTCAAACTTTGGTGAACTGCTCCCCGCCGACAAAAGCCGATCGCTTGACGCCCCGATCATTTGCTCTAGAGTGTAAATTCGTGGCTGGTGGTCTTTTAACCACCCCTTGTCCACGCTGCTACTCGCCCATGGCGAGTGCGAAATCAGTTATTCATCTCACTTAAAATAGCGTTGCGAGGGATGTAAAAGCATGGAGACGGGTACTGTTAAATGGTTTAACAACGCCAAAGGTTTTGGCTTCATCTGCCCAGCCGGCGGTGGCGAAGATATTTTCGCGCATTATTCCACAATCAAGATGGATGGTTACAGAACGTTGAAGGCGGGCCAGCAGGTCAGCTTCGACGTGCATCAAGGGCCCAAAGGCAACCATGCCAGTCTTATTGTGCCGGTGGAAAGCGAGGCGCTGTCCTAAACGCTTCCTGCAGCGTCGCGCTGCACTGACCGTGACTGCGATAAAAATGCCAGCCGCCGTGTGACTGGCATTTTTTATGCCCTTTACTTATTCGCGCGCCAGCGCATCGATAGGATTCAGCCGCGCGGCGTTGCGCGCCGGCAGATAACCGAACACCACGCCGATGCCGGTGGAGCAGAGGAAGGCGCTCAGCAACGCCGCCGGCGGGAAGCTGATCTGCCAACCCGGCAGCACCAACTGCACCGCCAGACCGATGGCGAACGACAGCGTAATCCCCAACGCGCCCCCCACCAGGCAGACCAAGACCGCCTCGATCAGGAACTGCTGCAGCACGTCGCCGGAACGGGCGCCCACCGCCATGCGGATGCCGATCTCGCGCGTGCGCTCGGTCACCGACACCAGCATGATGTTCATCACGCCGATGCCACCGACCACCAGCGAAATCACCGCCACCAGCGTCAGGAACAGCTGCAGCGTGCGGGTGGTTTTCTCTGCGGTTTGCACCAGGCTGTCCATGTTATAGGTAAAGAAATCCTTCTTTCCGTGGCGCAGCGTCAACAGACGCGACAGCTGTTGCTCCGCTTCCTTGCTGTCGTAACCGTCGCGGATGCGCACGGTGATCGAATCGAAATAGCTGTTGCCCATCAGCCGGTTGGCCATGGTGCTGTAAGGCACCCATACGTTCAGCGTTTTGCTGCTGCCGAACATCGACTGCTTCTCCTTCGCCACGCCGACCACCGTCGCCGGCATGTTGCCGACCAGGATCACCTCACCCACCACGTTCTTCTGGTGCGGGAACAGCCGCCGTTGGGTATTGGCGTCGATCACCACCGTCTGCGCCTGCGATTGCACCTGCATCGGATCGATGCCGACGCCCTGGGTAAAACTCATGCCGTACACGCGGAAGAACTGCTCGCTGACGCCGTTGACGTTGGCCGCCGCGTCGACGTTGCCCAGCCGCAGCCGCATGCTGCTGCTGATGCTCGGCGACAGCGCGCTGATGTAAGGCTGCTCGCGCAGCGCATCGAGATCGCCGTATTTCAACGATTGCCGGTAGGTCGGATCGTCGTCGCCGAAATCCTTGCCGGGGTATATGTCGACGGTGTTGGTGCCGATCGATTTGATGTCCGCCAGCACCATCTGCTTGGCGGCGTCGCCGATGACCAGGATTGAGACCACCGAGGCGATACCGATAATGATGCCGAGCATGGTCAGCGCGGTGCGCATCTTGTTGGCCGCCATCGCGCGCCAGGCCATGACCAGCGCTTCGCGGAAGCGGCCGCCCATCTGCCGCCAGGAAGGCGCCGCGGCGGCCAGCGCCAGCGGCTTGGCCTGCGCATTCTCCTGCGGTGCCGGCCGCGAATCGGCAATGATCTCGCCGTCACGGATTTCGATGATCCGTTCAGCCTGGCGCGCCACCGCCGGATCGTGAGTCACCAGGATCACCGTGTGGCCCTGGGCGCACAGCTGCTTGAGGATCGCCATCACCTCTTCGCCGGAATGGCTGTCGAGCGCGCCGGTCGGCTCATCCGCCAGGATCACCTGCCCGCCGTTCATCAGCGCGCGGGCGATGCTGACGCGCTGCTGCTGGCCGCCGGAAAGCTGGCTCGGCCGATAGTTGACGCGCTCCCCCAGCCCCAGACGCCGCAACAGCGCTACCGCCCTTTCGCGCCGCGCCGCTTTGCCCAGCCCGGCGTACACCGCCGGCACTTCGACGTTGTGCGCCGCGCTCAGGTGCGGCAGCAGATGATAGCGCTGAAAGATAAAGCCGAAATGCTCGCGCCGCAGCTGCGCCAGCGCATCGTCGCTCAGCGTCGCCACATCCTGCCCGGCTACCCGATACACGCCGGCGCTCGGCTTGTCCAGACAGCCGAGAATGTTCATCAGCGTCGATTTTCCGGAGCCGGAGGCCCCCATGATCGCCACCATTTCACCGGCGTCGATGCTCAGGCTGATCCCCTTCAGCACCTCCACCGTCTGCTCGCCGGAACGGTAGCTACGGCGAATGCCGTTCAGCTGCAACAGCGCCGCCATCAGCCGGCCTCCACGCCGCCACGGCTGACGATCACCTCATCACCCGCCTCGAGCCCGCTGAGGATCTGCACGTCGATATTGTTGCGCAGGCCGATGGCCACTTCGCGCTTCTCTTCCTTGCCCTGTTTCAGCACCGAGACGTGGTAGCGATTGTCGGCGATCTGATCGCCCAGCGCAGCCAGTGGGATCACCAACGCCTGTTTGACGCCGGCCAGTTGAATATGCACCTGCGCCGTCATTTGCAAGCGCAACAGCCTCTCAGGGTTGGGCACTTCGAAACGCGCATAATAGAAGATGGCGTTGTTGACCTTTTCCGGCGTCGGCTGAATGTCTTTCAGCACGCCGTCGAAGCGCCGGGTCGGATCGCCAAGCACCGTGAACCAGGCCTGCTGGCCCGGCTTGAGGTTAATGACGTCGGCCTCCGATACCTGCGCTTTCACCAGCATGGTGCCGAGATCCGCCAGCGTCAGAATATTCGGCGCCTGCTGCGCCGCGATCACCGTCTGGCCCTGCAGCGTGGTGATCTGCACCACGTCGCCATCCATCGGCGCTTCGATGCGGGTGTAGGCGAGGTTGATCTTGGCGGTATCCAGGCTGGCCTGGTTGCGGGCGATCTGCGCATTGATGGTGCCCACCTGCGCTTTCTTCACCGCCAGCTGCGTCGCCGCCTGATCCAGATCCTGGCGCGATACCGCCTGCAGCTTGGCCAGCGCCTGGTTGCGTTGCAGCGTGACCGCCGCCAGCTGCTGCTCGGCCTGCGCCTGCAACAGTTGGGCATGCAGTTCGCGCAGCGTCGCTTCCCCTTCGCGAATGCTGTTCTGCGCCTGTTGCGGATCGATGACCCCCAGCAACTGGCCTTTCTTCACCTTGTCGCCGATCTCGACATACAGCTTTTCCAACTGGCCGCTAACCTGCGCGCCGACATCAACCTTGCGCACCGCGTCCAGTTGACCGGTCGCCAACACATTCTGCTGTAGATCGCGCTGAGTGGCTTTCACCGTTTTGAAATCGATTGGCGCCGGATGGCGGAAGTGCCAAACGGCCGCCGCGGCAATCGCCGCGATCGCCGCCAGAGCAAGTATCCAGCGGCGTTTATGTCCTTTAAACCCTGTCAAAATTGACCTGCCTGTGCTTGTGAATATCGACCGCCCACTGCGGCGGCGGAGCTAAATTAGCATGCGCCGCAGGGAATAACTAAACCTTAGCTCAACACAATGTGGAGACACGCTTGGTTACAGTTCGGCATTGAACTCCCGTTTAGTGAAGCCTTGATGAAATAGCGCCATTCAACACAGCCAAGGATTTCATCATGTCACAGCTCAGCTACCCACTCGCCTCCGCCCAGCCGCTTAACGGCTGGCAACTGATGACGGCGCTGATCAATGGCGAGAAGGCGCCGAGCAATGCCTGGAAAAAAACCTCGTTTCGCCTGAAGTTTCTCGGCCGTTCGCTGCTCAACTGGCGCACCACCAGCGGCCTGCTCAGCACTCTGGCCAGCAACCCGCTGCTGGAAGAGATCCTGAGCGCGCAGCCGAACCTGCCGTGCAAACTGCATCGCCCGTACCTGGCGGCCAACATGAGCAAGATCGAATGTCTGTTCGCCCTGCGCGATCACTACGATCTCATCGTACAGCGCATGCCGCTGAAGATGCGTCTCGGCCACCTCAGCCTACAGCCTTTCGTGCTGGCCAGCGCGATGGGCAAGAACGAAGTGCCGATCACGCTGGAGCTGGCGGCGATCGACAAGCTGAATAAGGAAGGGGAAGCCACGCTGCTGCTGCGCAACGCCAACGGCGTGATGCTGGCGGAGATCACCTTCGCGCTGATGCATTATCAGCAGCAGCCGACGCTGTTCATCGGCGGCCTGCAGGGCGCGAACCATGACGTGCCTCACGCCGAGATCCAGCACACCACCAAAGAGTGCCATGGCCTGTTCCCCAAACGGCTGGTGCTGGAAGGCATCTGCACGCTGGCGCGGCACCTCGGCATCCGCCAGATCGTGGCGGTCGGCAACGCCACCCATATCTATCAAAACTGGCGTTACCAAAGTAAGAAGAAAGACAAACTGCACGCCGATTACGATCAGTTTTGGCTATCGATGGGTGCCAAACCGCTCGATAGCGGCTATTTCCTGCTGCCCGAGCGCATTGCCCGCAAACCGGTCGAAGAGATTGCCAGCAAAAAACGCGCCGAATATCGCCGCCGCTATCAGTTGCTGGACGAGCTGGAACAGGGATTGGCGGCGCATTTCTGCGCCCGATAACGCCCGGCGGCCGTTAGTCCGCCCGGCCGCGCGCCAGCCAGATCACCCGTGAGAACATTTTCTTCAGCAGCGGCGGCACCGAATCGGTGCCCCATTCGCCGGCCTGCATCGCAACCTCGATCGCCAGATCCGGCTTCGAGGAGTGATGGACCGCTTTCAGGATCACCTTGCGCACCGGCATCTGCGCGTTGAGCGGCACCGACGCCATCCGGTGATAGACCGGGCCGAACCCTTCGCGGAACATAAAGTGCTCCATGTCCGGCGCCGGCAGCGCGGTCAGCCGATCGCGCTCGTTGTCTTCATGATTGTCCAGCAGGCTGCGCACGGTGTTGGCGTACTTTTTACCCGCCTCGTCGCCGTCCACCAGCGCATGCCATTCGATGCCCATGCGGCGGGCGAAGCGCAGCAGCGGCTTCAGGCCGCACTGGGCGAATTCGATGACCCTCACCCCTTCCGCCTCGAAATGGTAGCCGCACTGGCGCGCCAGCTCGTTCAGCAGCCACACTTCGGTCTCGCCCTCCACCAGCAGCCAGCAGCGGGCGAACAGCGACGACGGCCGATTGAAACGGATGTGAAACGCGATGCGCCGCCCGTCTTCGGCGCTGAGCCCGCGCGGCCCGAGACGATAGGTCGCGACCCGCCCCGACTCGCGCACCAGCCGGCATACGTGTTCCACCGGCACCAGCGACACCAGTTCGCTGGAGTTGGTGGTGGTGATGCGCTGCAACGGCAGCTGATTGAGCAGCCCCCAGGCCACCGACAGCATAATCGGATGCAGACGAGTTTCCGGGTCCTCCACCAGCAGCAGCGGCCGGGCGTGCGGGTCCAGCTTGACGTCGCCCTTGGCCTGCAGCAGGGTGGAAAACATCCCCAGCAGGATCAGGCGCATGCTGCGGCTGTTCGGTTCGGCCACCATACGGTTGATGCCGTCCAGCGCGCGCCAGGCGTCCTGCTCCGGTTCGCCGCCGCGACGGCGCGGCCGCGCCACCTGCGAACTCTGCTCGGCGAAATAGTGCTCCAGCAGCTGCTGCATGGCCGCCAGCCCCTGACGCAGCTCGCCGTTGGTCAGCTTCTGCGGATTACGCACCAGCTCGCGCGTCAGCTGATCCAGCTGCTGCGCCAGCGCCTGCGTATCGGGTTTGCGTTCATCGCCGAGGCTGCTGGGGCGCAAGCGGCGAATAAAACGCGCGTCGCGCAGGCGCAGTACCGGGTGGATGCGGATGATGGCGTGGGCCAGCTGTTCAATATGGTGCAGTTGAAAGGCGTTGCCGTCGGCGTCGAGAAAACCGCGCCAGGTGCACACCGTGCCGTCGTCGGCCAGCTCGCCCTCGCAGCGGTAATGAATACGGCTCAGGCCATCTTCGCCCTTGACCCACAGCGGCGTCAGATGGCGATAGCGCGGCAGGTGCGCATGGCCGATGTCTTTCTCGCAAAAGGTGAACACCACCTGCAGATGGCGCTCTTTGGCCGCCTCTTCACCCGGCGGGAAATGGAAGTCGTGCGCTTCAAAACGATACAGTTTCTGCTCCGGCGCCAGCAACAGCGTCAGCGCATCCAGCAGGCTGGATTTACCCCAGGCGTTTTCGCCAAGCAACAGCGTGTTGTCGTCCAGCATCAGCGACAGCCGATTAATGCCACGAAAACCTACAATTTCGATACGCTCCAAGAACATCCGCCGCCTCCCGTGCGTGTCGCCAGCTCTTCAATGAGGTGACTTTCACAGAGCATGGTCAAAAAACCCCTTGCAGGTCAAGCGACCAACGTCAAATCTGCCGCTTTACTCCGGCCGGGCTTTTGGTTAGCGTGTGCTCCTCGCCGCCATTCGGCGCGCTTCAATACTCAAGGACACAAGCTGCACCATGTACTCAGGACTGCTGATTATTCTGTTACCGCTGATTGTCGGTTACCTCATACCTTTGCGCCATCGTCCGCTGCTGGTGCTGATCAACCGGCTGCTGAGCTGGATGGTGTACGTGATCCTGTTTTTCATGGGCATCAGCCTGGCGTTTATGGAAAACCTCAGTAGCAACCTGGTGTTGATCTTCCAGTACAGCGCGGTGTTCTTCTTCTGCATTCTCTGCGCCAACCTGCTGCTGCTGGCGCTGCTGGAGCGGCGCATGCCGTGGCGCAGTAGCCATAAACAGGAAAAACTGCCTTCGCGCGTGCACATGGCGCTGGAGTCGCTCAAGCTGTGCGGCGTGGTGCTCGGCGGCTTCCTGCTCGGCCTGACGCAGTGGCCATGGCTGCAGTTCGCCCATAAAGGCAGCGAATATGCGCTGATCTTCCTGCTTCTATTGGTTGGCATCCAGCTGCGCAACAGCGGCATGACGCTGCGCCAGATCATACTCAACCGCCGCGGCACGCTGGTGGCGCTGGTGGTGGCCGTTGCGTCGCTGGCCGGCGGCGCACTGGCGGCTCAGCTGCTGGGGTTACCGGTGAAGGCCGGGCTGGCGATGGCCTCCGGCTTCGGCTGGTACTCGCTGTCCGGCATTCTGATCACAGACGCCTACGGCCCGGTGATGGGCAGCGCCGCGTTCTTCAACGATCTGGCGCGCGAGCTGGTGGCGATCATGCTGATCCCGACGCTGGTGCGCCGCAGCCGCTCCACCGCCCTCGGCCTGTGCGGCGCCACCTCGATGGACTTCACCCTGCCGGTGCTGCAGCGCAGCGGCGGGCTGGACATGGTGCCGCCCGCCATCGTGCACGGCTTCCTGCTGAGCCTGCTGGCGCCGGTGCTGATCGCTCTGTTCTCCTGATCCTTTCCCCGGGGGGCCGACCGGCCCCCAATAGGTAATAATTCCCATCCGCACGGCAAAATTGCGCTAAATCAAACTTGCCCGCACTAGTCGCACAAAAGCCTTTTGCAACCCCAATCGCCGATCTATGCTTTTAAACAAGCATTATAAATGCAACTTTAAAAATAAAAGGAAGCGACTATGTTCTGTGTGCAATGTGAACAAACCATCCGTACCCCGGCAGGCAACGGCTGCTCGTATGCTCAGGGCATGTGCGGCAAAACGGCGGAAACCTCCGATCTGCAGGATCTGCTGGTGGCGGCGCTGCAGGGTCTCTCCGCCTGGGCGCTGCAGGCGCGTTCTCTGGGCATCGTCGACCACGAGATCGACAGCTTCGCCCCGCGCGCCTTCTTCTCCACTCTGACCAACGTCAACTTCGACTCCCAGCGCATCATCGGCTACGCGCGGGAAACCCTGCTGCTGCGCGACTCGCTGGCCGCCCGTTGCCGGCTGCTGGACGCCGGCGTGCGCGTCGAGCATCCGATGGCGGCGCTGCAGCTGGCCGGTGACGATATGCCTGCGCTGCTGCAACAGGCGGCGCAGTTTGCCCTCAACGACGACAAAGCCGAGGTGGGCGACGACGTACACGGCTTGCGCATGCTTTGCCTGTATGGCCTGAAAGGCGCAGCGGCCTATATGGAACACGCGCACGTGCTTGGCCAGTTCGACGAGCAACTCTATGCCGACTACCACGCCTTTATGGCCTGGCTCGGCACCCGGCCGCGCGACGTCGACACCCTGCTGAACAACGCCATGGGCATCGGCAAGATGAACTTCAACGTGATGGCGATCCTCGATCGCGGTGAAACCCAGGCCTACGGCGATCCGCAGCCTAGCGCGGTCAACGTGCGCCCGGTAGCCGGGAAAGCCATTCTGATTTCCGGCCACGATCTGAAAGATCTGCGCATGCTGCTCGAGCAAACTGAAGGGCAAAACGTCAACGTCTACACCCACGGTGAAATGCTGCCGGCGCACGGCTATCCGGAACTGAAAAAATTCAAGCACCTGGTGGGCAACTACGGCAGCGGCTGGCAGAACCAGCAGACCGAGTTCGCCAAATTCCCCGGCCCGATCGTGATGACCTCCAACTGCATCATCGATCCTAACGTCGGCAATTACGGCGACCGCATCTGGACCCGCAGCATCGTCGGCTGGCCGGGCGTCAACCATCTGGAAGGCGATGACTTCGGCGCCGTGATCCGCCAGGCGCAAGGCATGAACGGCTTCCCTTATACCGAGATTGAGCATCTGATCACCGTCGGCTTCGGTCGCCAGACACTGCTTAACGCCGCCGACACGGTAATTGACCTGGTGTCGCAAAAGAAACTGCGCCACGTCTTCCTGGTCGGCGGCTGCGACGGCAGCCGCGACGAACGCAGCTACTTCACCGACTTCGCCCGCAGCGTGCCGCAAGACTGCCTGATCATGACACTGGCCTGCGGCAAGTACCGCTTCAACAAGCTGGACTTCGGCACGCTGGAGGGGTTGCCGCGCCTGCTGGACGTCGGCCAGTGCAACGACGCTTACTCCGCCATCATGCTAGCGGTCAAGCTGGCCGACACCCTCGGCTGCAGCGTCAACGAGCTGCCGCTCAGCCTGGTGCTGTCGTGGTTTGAACAGAAGGCGATCGTCATTCTGCTGACGCTGCTGTCGCTGGGGGTGAAAAACATCGTCACCGGCCCGACCGCGCCGGGCTTCCTGACCGATAACCTGATGGCGATCCTCAACGAGAAATTCGGCCTGCGTCCGATCACCACCGTCGAGCAGGATATCGCCGCGCTGCTCGCCTGATGCCGTTACGTTATGGGGCCGCTTGCGCCGGCCCCTTTGCTTTTTGAGGTGCCCGATGACTCAACCCACTCCGCTTTGCCCGAACCGCATGCAGGTGCATTCCATCCAGCGTGAAACCGCCGACGTCTGGACGCTGAACCTGATCTGCGACGTTTTCTACCCTTACCAGGCCGGCCAGTTTGCGCTGGTCAGCATCCGTAACAGCGAGGAGACGCTGCGCGCTTATACGCTCTCCTCCTCGCCCGGCCAGAGCCGCTTTCTCAGTATCAGCGTGCGCTGCCTGCCGGACGGCGTCGGATCGCGCTGGCTGACGCAAGAGGTCAAGCCCGGCAACACCCTGTGGCTGTCCGACGCGCAGGGCGAATTCAGCTGCGAACGCCACCCGGCCGATCGTTACCTGATGCTGGCCGCCGGCTGCGGCGTGACGCCGATCGTCTCGATGTGCCGCTGGCTGACCGCTAACCGCCCGGCCTGCGATATCGCCGTGATCTTTAACGTGCGCACTCCCGCCGACACGATCTTCGCCGATCAATGGCGCGCGCTGTGCGCCGCCCATCCGCAGCTGCGCCTGACGCTGATGGCCGAGCAGGATCTGCAACCCGGCTACCTCAGCGGCCGCATCAATGAACAGGCGCTGCGGCAGGCGGCGCCGGATATCGCCGAACGCACGGTGATGACCTGCGGCCCCGCGCCCTATATGGACCAGGTGGAGCAGCTGTGCCGTCAGCTCGGCGTGCCGGCCGAGCGCTTCCATAAAGAGCAGTTCCACACGCCGGCGGCGCAGAGCGACGCGGCTGAAGGGCTGACGCTGCGCGCCGCCCGCCCGCTGCGCGAGTTCCGCGTGCCGGTCGGCAGCACGCTGCTGGCGGCGATGGAGGCCAACGCCCTGCCGGTCAACGCCGCCTGCCGCGCCGGGGTGTGCGGCTCGTGCAAAACCCGTATCCTCGAGGGCGACTACACCACCACCAGCACCATGACGCTGAGCGCGGAAGAGGTAGCGCAGGGCTACGTGCTGGCCTGCAGTTGCCAGCTGCAGGGCGACGTCATGCTGGCGTGATCCCCTGGCCCCATCGCCGCGATGGGGCATTTATCGGCAAGTTCCCCCATCCCCGCCCGGTTACACTTTCCTCCGTCCTACGCTCTTTACCCTTCCTGACCGCATCTCGTCCAACGCCGGTAAGCTATGCTTGCAGTTGTTCTGCTGACACTCACCGGATCGAGTACACATTGTTTTTCAAACCATGTTTGGGGGAACCATGAAGCAAACCGTAGCCACACTGATCGCCAAAACGCTGGACCAAGCCGGCGTAAAACGCATTTGGGGCGTGACCGGCGATTCGCTCAACGGCCTTAGCGACAGCCTGCATCGCATGGGCACCATCGAATGGCTGGGCACCCGCCATGAAGAGGTGGCCGCCTTCGCCGCCGGCGCCGAAGCCCAGCTCACCGGCCAGTTGGCGGTGTGCGCCGGTTCCTGCGGCCCCGGCAACCTGCACCTGATCAACGGCCTGTTCGACTGCCACCGCAACCATGTGCCGGTGCTGGCTATCGCCGCGCATATCCCTTCCAGCGAAATCGGCAGCGGCTACTTCCAGGAAACGCATCCGCAGGAGCTGTTCCGCGAATGCAGCCACTATTGCGAACTGGTTTCCAACCCGGAACAGCTGCCGCGCGTGCTGGAGATCGCCATGCGCAAGGCGATCCTCAACCGCGGCGTCTCGGTGGTGGTCTTGCCGGGCGACGTGGCGCTGCGCATGGCGCCGGAAGACGCGACCCTGACCTGGCATACCCCGGCGCTGCCGCTGGTGCAGCCGCCGATGAGCGAGCTGAACAAGCTGGCGGAAACGCTGAATAAGGCGAAGAACATCACCCTGATGTGCGGCAGCGGCTGTGCCGGTGCGCACGATGAAGTGGTTAAGCTGGCCGAACTGCTGCAGGCGCCGGTAGTGCATGCGCTGCGCGGCAAAGAACATATCGAATGGGATAACCCCTACAGCGTCGGCATGACCGGGCTGATCGGCTTTTCCTCCGGCTACCACGCCATGATGAACGCCGACACGCTGGTGCTGCTCGGCACCCAGTTCCCCTATCGCGCGTTCTACCCCACCAACGCCAACATCATTCAGATCGACATCAATCCCGGCAGCATCGGCGCGCACTGCCCGGTCAATATGGCGCTGGTGGGCGACATCCACACCACGCTCACCGCCCTGCTGCCGCAGCTGGAGCCGAAGCGCGACCGGGCGTTCCTCGACAAGGCGCTGGAGCATTACCGCAACGCGCGCCAGGATCTCGACGGGCTGGCGACCGCCAACGACGACCAACCGATCCACCCGCAGTATCTGGCGCAGCAGCTCAGCCACTACGCCAGCGAGGACGCCATCTTCACCTGCGACGTCGGCACACCGACGGTATGGGCCGCGCGCTACGTGAAAATGAACGGCAAGCGTCGCCTGCTCGGTTCGTTCAACCACGGTTCGATGGCCAACGCCATGCCGCAGGCGATCGGCGCCCAGGCCACCGCACCGGATAAGCAGGTGATCGCCATGTGCGGCGACGGCGGTTTCACCATGCTGATGGGGGACTTCCTGTCGCTGGCGCAGCTCAAGCTGCCGGTGAAGATCGTGGTGTTCAACAACAGCGTGCTGGGGTTCGTGGCGATGGAGATGAAGGCCGGCGGCTACCTGACCGATGGCACCGATCTGCATAACCCGGACTTTGCGGCAATCGCCAACGCCGCCGGCATCAAGGGCATCCGCGTGGAAAAAGCCTCGGAACTGGATGGCGCGCTGCAGGAGATGTTGGCGCATCCCGGCCCGGCGCTGCTGGACGTGGTCACCGCCAAGCAAGAGTTGGCGATGCCGCCGCAGATCAAGTTCGAACAGGCGAAAGGCTTCAGCCTGTACATGCTGCGCGCCATCATCAACGGCCGCGGCGATGAAGTGGTCGAGCTGGCGAAAACCAACTGGCTGCGTTAAGCAAGCTGCCCCGGTAAAATAAAGGGTATATGATGCCATGTACCCTTTTCCTCTCCCTTACATTCCAGGAACCCTATGCTTATCGATCTACGCAGCGACACCGTTACCCGCCCCAGCGCCGCCATGCGCCAGGCGATGGCTCAGGCAGAGGTCGGCGACGACGTCTACGGCGATGACCCGACGGTCAACGCGCTGGAGGCCGAGGCGGTGCGCCTGTCGGGCAAAGAAGCGGCGCTGTTTTTGCCCAGCGGCACCCAGGCCAACCTGGTGGCGCTGCTGAGCCACTGCCAGCGCGGCGACGAGTATCTGGTCGGCCAACAGGCGCACAACTATAAATACGAAGCCGGCGGCGCGGCGGTGCTGGGCAGCATCCAGCCGCAGCCGATCGAGGCCGACGCGGACGGCACGCTGCCGCTGGACAAGCTCGCCGCCGCCATTAAACCCGACGACATCCACTTCGCCCGCACCCGGCTGCTGAGCCTGGAAAACACCATCAGCGGCAGAGTCTTGCCGCAGGCCTACCTGCAGCAGGCGTGGCAGTTTACCCGCGAGCGCCAGCTGGCGCTGCATATCGACGGCGCGCGCATCTTCAACGCCGCCGTGGCGCTGAACCTGCCGCTGAAAGAGATCGTGCAATACTGCGACACCTTCACCATTTGCCTGTCGAAGGGATTAGGCGCGCCGGTCGGATCGCTGCTGTGCGGCAGCGAAGCCTTCATTCAGCGCGCGCTGCGCTGGCGCAAAATGACCGGCGGCGGGCTGCGTCAGGCCGGCATTCTGGCGGCGGCCGGTCTTTACGCTTTGGAGCATAACGTCGCGCGGCTGCGCGAAGACCATGACAACGCGACCTGGCTGGAGCAACAGCTGCGGCAGATCGGCGTGGAGATCGCCGAACCCGGCGCGCAGACCAACGTGCTGTATCTGCGCCAATCCCCTGAGCTGGCGGCCAAATTCGGCCCGTGGATGCGCGAACGCGGCGTGCTGATCAGCAGCGGCCCGCTGACGCGCATTCTGACCCACCTCGACGTCAGCCGCCAGGACCTGCAGCGGGTGGTCGAGCTGTGGCGGGAGTTCCTGCAGCAGCACGCCTGATCCTTCGGGGCGCACGGCGCGCCCCGCATCAGAAAATCCAGCGGCCGTAAACCCAGTACCACAGCCCCAGCACCGCCGCCAGGTTGAGCGCCACGCTGAGAATAAACCAGGTTTTAAACGGCTGTTTCTGGGTCTTGTGGCGAAACAGCTGCTGCGCCGCCAGTGCACCCAACCACCCGCCCAGCGCGCCGAACTGCAACAGCGTCGCCTCCGGCACCCGCCGCCACCCCTTGCGCGCCGCCAGCTTATCGCCGCCATAGATCAGAAACGTCAGCAGATTGGCCGACAGCAGCCACATCCACACCGGATGCGGCGAGAACAGGCTGGCGATCAGCGCCAGGCCCAGCAGGGCGTAACAAATCACATTGAGTTTCATGGCATCCGGTTTTTCATTCGATAAGGGGCGCGTAGTGTGAACCTGCGCTACGGCGGATGCAACCGGCTTATACCCATACAGAAAGTGCATTTAAACCCTGAATTTGGCATCCTGTCGTTCTGCGACTCTTTCACCGCACAAGGCGGCACGATGACACCCCAACGCGTACTGGTTCTTGGAGCCAGTGGCTATATAGGCCAGAACCTGATCCCGCACCTTATCGAACAAGGGCACCAGATTACCGCCGCCGCGCGGCGCATCGAGTGGCTGCAGGAGCAGAACTGGCCACAGGTCAACTGCCTGTATGCCGATCTGTACCGCCCGGAAACCCTGAGCGCGGCGCTGTGGGAGATAGATACGCTGTACTATCTGGTGCACGCGATGGGCGACGGCGACGACTTTATCGAAAAGGAACGCCAGGCGGCGGAAAATCTGCGCGACGCACTGCGCAATGCCTGCGTCAAGCAGGTGATCTTCCTTGGCGCGCTGCAGCCGAACGACGACAGTTCGCCGCACCTGGCGGCACGCCGCCTGACCGGCGAGATCCTGCGCCAAAGCGGCGTACCGGTCACCGAGCTGCGCGCCGGCATCATCGTTGGCCCCGGCTCGGCGGCGTTCGAAGTGATGCGCGATATGGTCTATAACCTGCCGGTGCTGACGCCGCCGCGCTGGGTGCGTTCGAAATCGTCGCCGGTGGCGCTGGAGAACCTGCTGGTTTATCTGGCCGATCTGCTGGCGCATCCGGCGCAGGAACACCGCATCTTCGACGTCGCCGGGCCGGAATACCTCAGCTATCAGGACATGTTCAAACGCTTTATCGCCATCAGCGGCAAACGGCGCTGGCTGATCCCGATCCCCTTGCCGACGCGGCTGATTTCGGTGTGGTTCATTAGCCTGATCACCTCGGTGCCGACGCCGATCGCCCGCGCGCTGATCCAGGGACTGAAGCACGATCTGCCCGCCGATGGCCGGCCATTGCAGGCCCTGATCCCACAACGGCTGCACACCTTTGATCAGGCGGTCACCACCACGCTGCAGCGCGAGCTGGAAGTGGTCGACTCCGCCGACTGGGGCTACGATCCAGCGGCGCAGGCGCGCTGGCGCCCCGGCTACGGCTACTACCCCAAACAGGCCGGTTGCTCGCTGGATACCGCCGCCTCCAGCCAGGCCCTGTGGCAAACGGTGCAGCAGCTGGGAGGAGAAGAAGGCTATTTCTACGCCAATATCCTGTGGCGGATCCGCGCGCGCATGGACGACATGATCGGCAACGGCGTGGTCTATGGCCGCCCGGCGCGCGCGGCCCTGGCGCTGGGCGACGAAATCAACGGCTGGAAAGTGATTACCCTGAAGCCGCTGCGGCAGCTGGCGCTGCTGTTTGGCATGAAGGCGCCCGGCCTGGGGCGGCTAAGCTTCACCATCACCGATCACGGCGATCGCCGCACGCTGGACGTGCGTGCCTGGTGGCACCCGGCCGGCTTCAGCGGGCTGCTGTATTGGTTCGCCATGATGCCCGCGCATCTGTTTATTTTTCGCGGCATGGCGAAACGCATCGCCGAGCTTGCCGAGGGCCTGGACCGCCAACGCCGCTAAACGGCGCTCATTTGTCGATCAACCGCACAGTTTGCCGCTGTGCTTCGGGGCTTTCCGATTGCATAGCGCACGAAATCACGGAAGAATGGCATCTTATTTGCTGGGAGCGCCGCAAGCGCCCGCCGGTCTTCCGATTTTGGGTGAGAATAGAGTCCGTTATGAAGGTATTGGTCACCGGTGCAACCAGTGGATTAGGCCGTAACGCCGTTGAATATCTGCGCCGCCAGGGCATCAAAGTGCGCGCCACCGGTCGCAACCAGGCGATGGGCGGCCTGCTGGAAAAAATGGGCGCGGAGTTCATTCATGCCGATCTCACCAACCTGATCTCTTCGCAGGCCAAGGCGATGCTGGCGGACGTCGACGTGCTGTGGCACTGCTCCAGCTTTACCTCGCCCTGGGGCACCGAAGAAGCCTTCGAACTGGCCAACGTGCGCGCCACTCGCCGCCTTGGTGAATGGGCGGCAGCCTACGGCGTAGCGCAGTTCATTCACATCTCTTCCCCGGCGATCTATTTCGATTACCACCATCACCGCAACGTGACCGAAGATTTCCGCCCGCAGCGCTACGCCAATGAGTTCGCGCGCAGCAAGGCCGCCGGCGAGCAGGTGATCCAGCAACTGGCGCTGTCCAATCCACAGACCCATTTCACCATTCTGCGCCCGCAGGGGTTGTTCGGGCCGCACGACAAGGTGATGTTGCCGCGGCTGCTGCAGATGATCAAACGCTACGGCAACCTGCTGCTGCCGCGCGGCGGCGCGGCGATGGTGGACATGACCTATCTGGAGAATGCGGTGCACGCCATGTGGCTGGCGACGTTAAAAGAAGATACGCCGTCCGGCCGCGCCTACAACATCACCAACCAGCAGCCGCGCCCGCTGCGCACCGTGGTGCAGCAGCTGATCGACGATCTTGGCATGAAATGCCGCATTCGCTCCGTGCCCTATCCGATGCTCGACATGATGGCGCGCGGCATGGAGCGTCTGGGCAGCAAAAGCGAAAAGGAGCCGGTGCTGACCCACTACGGCGTCGCCAAACTCAACTTCGACCTCACGCTCGATACCACCCGTGCGCAACAAGAGCTGGGCTATCAGCCGATCGTCTCGCTGGAAGAGGGCATCGCGCGCACCGCCCGCTGGCTGAAAGATCACGGCAAACTGCACGGCCTGTAATCAACGCCACGCGCCATACTTCAACAGCAGCGCATCGATAATCGCTTCACTCTCTGCATCCGGCTCACCGCGAACATCGTCGGGCCGGAAATGCATCTGAAACGCCGCCAACACATTGCGCTGCTGCCGCGCATCCCATGACGAATCAACCGCGTAGCCGTAACGCGCCAACCTATCGAGCAGCGGCGCCATCGGCACCGGCGCATGGCGATCGCGCCCCGCCAGCAAACGCTGCACGTCTCGTTCGTCCGGCCAAGCGCCGATGCCGGCCTGCGCCAGCTGTCGCCAAGGGAACAGCGGGCCGGGATCCTGTTTGCGCTGCGGTGCGATGTCGCTGTGCCCCACCACGTCCTGCGGCTGGATGCCATAGCGTTGGATGATGTCGCGGCTCAGCGGGATCAGCACGGCGATCTGCTCCGCCGTATAAGGCTGCCAATGGGTGAACAGCATGCTGCGGGTGAACCCCTTGTTGACGATTTCGATGCCGATCGAGGTGTCGTTGAGGCTGCTGCGGCCGCGCCAGGCGCTGGCGCCGGCATGCCAGGCGCGCATCGCTTCCGGCACCAGCCGATACACCGTCGGTTTGCCGTGTTCACGCTGCGGATGCGCCGGCAACAGGTAGTGCGCGCTGACGTGTTCGTCGGTCAGCGTTTTCAGCGATGAATGGAAGTCTTCCGCCGTGTAGTGCATCACCAAAAAACGAATGCGCTGATCGGCGCCCTGCGCCTGGTGCAGCGTCTCGAG
The DNA here is from genome assembly GCF_059740205.1 of Serratia sp. LTN-2. Classification (NCBI taxonomy): domain Bacteria; kingdom Pseudomonadati; phylum Pseudomonadota; class Gammaproteobacteria; order Enterobacterales; family Yersiniaceae; genus Serratia; species Serratia sp. LTN-2. The sequence goes on from NZ_JCAXDO010000002.1 coordinate 175,990, forward strand.
TTGGTAAGCGCCGCGATCGACGAGCGTGTCCTGCTGCGGATTTTGGCACCCCGCCAACAGCGCGGCGGCGATGATCCCTGGCCAAATTTTCACTTATCCTCCTGATTTGTGTCCGTGAAAGGTGTAACGCGACGCGATTAACCTGTATCCAATCATCACGCTAATCGAGAAATAATGACAGAAAGCGCCGATGTGCAAGCGAGTGTTTCTCCCAACTGGCGAGCTCTCACGCCCATGATAGTCTCAAAGTATCATCTACGCTGAAAGAGCGGAGTCGAACATGTTCACACCACGCTATCTGTCCTGGTTGCTCTGTGCCGCCATGCTGCCGCTCAGCGGCTGCGATCAGCAAAAAGTCGCCGGCGCGATGGGTGGGGGCACTCCGCCCCCTGCCGCTCCCGCCGCCAGTGCCAGTGCGCCGGCCTATACGCCACTGACCGCAGACCAGCTGTACCAGTTGGTCAGCCCGGTGGCGCTGTTCCCCGACAAGCTGCTGGCGCAAGTGTTGGCCGGCGCGGGCTATCCTGACCAAATCAGCGCTGCGGATGCCTGGCTTGCGCAAAACCGCGGGCTGCAACCGGCGGCGCTCAGCTCGGCGGCGGATGCTCAACCCTGGGATCCCAGCGTGCGCGGCCTGGTGCAATTCCCCGACGTGCTCGATCAGATGGCGAAAAACATCCCCTGGACCACCGCTCTGGGCAGCGCCTACCTCAACGATCCTACGGACGTGATGAACGCCATTCAGGTAATGCGTCAACGAGCGGCCAGCCAGGGCACGTTGAAAAACACCCCACAGCAGCGCATCGTCGTAGCGCCGACGACCCGTTACGTTGAGCAGCAGTCCTATCGCCAGAGCGTGGTGGCGGCGCCGGGCGAAACCATCGTCATCGAGCCCAGCCAACCGGATACGGTTTACGTTCCGCATTACGATCCCTGGGAGGCCTACGGCACGCCGATCCAAGCTTATCCAAGCTATCAATATCAGCCTTCAGGTTACAGCGGCGGCGATATGCTGGCAGCCGGCGTGATCAGCTTCGGCGTTGGCATCGCGGTCGCCTCTTTGCTCAACCAACACAATAGCGGCTGGCACAACTGGGATATGCGCTGGGACGATCGGCGCCAGCCGGTGGTCTACCGCAATGCGCCCTACGTGTCGCATTCCACCACCGTGGTGAATCGCGTCACCAACATCAACCAATATAACAACGTGAACAATGTGAATCGCAGCACCACCAGCACGGTGAACAACTACAATACCACCGCCGCGCCGACGCCGCGTTTCAGCCAACCGGTGCCTAACGCTGCGCCGCAACAGCCGCGCGTCGCGCCTGCGGCCCACGCGCCGATGACCATGCCGAACTTTGCGCATACTCAGCCGGTGGCTGCCGCCCCACACGTGCAACAACCGGTCAACGCGCCCCATGTGCAGCAACCGATGAGCATGCCGACGTTCACGCATGCCGCGCCGGCAGCGCCTCACGCGCAGCAACCGATGGCCGTGCATTCAGCGCCGGTACAGACGCATCCGATGCAGACCGCCGCGCCAGTGCATCAATCCACCGTGCGGCCACAGGTTCAGGCGGCGCCGCACGTCGTGCAGCCGGTAGTGCGTGAGCCGGCCGCAACGCTGCATCCGGCGGTGGTTCGCCCAGCGCCGGTGCCGCAAGAGCGCGTCATGCCGCATCCGGCACCGGCGCCGCAGGTTCATCAGCCGACCGTTCAACAGATGCCGCATCGCCAGGAATCTGCACCGGTCAAGCCGCAGGAACACCGCCCGATCGTCGAGCCGCCGCATAAAGAGGGATAAACCAACGGGATGTCGCCCCGGCGCAACGGCCGGGGCGCGGAGAATGGCGTTAGCGGCTGACTTTCACCGCGGTGCCGCTGACGGTCACCATCAGCATGCTGCCGTCTTTGCCAACGGTTTCATAATCGATATCAATACCCACCACCGCGTTGGCGCCCAGCTCTTTCGCCTGATCTTCCAGCTCTTCGAACGCGATCAGGCGCGCCTTGCGCAGCTCTTTCTCATACGCGCCCGAACGGCCGCCGACGATGTCGCGCACGCCGGCGAAAAAATCACGGAAAATGTTGGCGCCGAGAATCGCTTCACCGGTGACGACGCCGCAGTATTCGGTAATGGTGAACCCTTCCAGGGTCGGGGTAGTTGAAAGCTGCATCAGAATTCCTTGTTTGATTAATTCAACGTATCTATGACCAGAAGATTGGCGTTATGTTCGCTTAATCAATGGCACGCAGTACGAATGCAAGGCCAAAAAACGCATTTATACTGTAAGCTATCGGTCTTCATGGTAGAGACTTTCACATAAGGTAATAAGATGAAAACAAAAACGATTGCGGCTGTTTTACCCTTAGCGCTGTTGCTGAGTGCCTGTACCACGGTGGAACCGGCATACAAGGATATCGGCACCCGCAGCGGCAGCTGTGTGGAAGGCGGCCCGGATACGGTCGCACAAAAGTTCTATGACCTGCGCATCCAGCAGGGCACCGGCCTGCCGGACAGCAACCGCCTGGCGCAGCTGCAACCTTATCTGAGCAAAGTGCTGTATCAGGATTTGGTCAGCGCCGGCCAGAATCCGGGTAAACATCAGATAACCGGCGATCTATTCTCCGGCAATGCACAGGGGCCGAGCAGCGCATCCGTCGCCAGCGCCTCGACCATTCCTAACACCGATGCGAAGAACATCCCGCTGCGCGTTGACCTGAGCTACCAGAAAGACGCCAACAGCACCGTGAACTGGCAAGACGAAGTACTGATGGTGCGCGAAGGCACCTGCTGGGTGGTTGATGATATTCGCTACCTGAATGTTCCAGCGCACGCCACCAACGGCAGCGTGCGTCAGGTGCTGGAAAACCAGTAACCCGCCTTCCCCGGCCGACGCGGGCTTGCCGCGTCGGTCACCCGGCCCCCTTGTCTTCCGCTCAAATTTCGTCCAAGAGAAAAAATTTCGCTACCGATCTCACAGCCTGCGCCACAAATCCCCTCCCTCGGCTTGAGTCGCGGTATCTTGTGCTAATCTTTTACTGTCCCGCCGCACACTCATAAATTTTAACGCACAAAGATTGCATAAGTATTCTGTGGAAGTTAACATTTGCGGCATCAATGTCTATTCAATTCTGGCGCATGAGTATTCAACTTAACGGTATCAATTGCTATTACGGCGCTCACCAGGCGCTGTTTGACATCACGCTGGATTGTCCAGCCGGGGAAACCCTGGTGCTGCTTGGCCCAAGCGGCGCCGGGAAAAGTTCATTGCTGCGGGTGCTGAACCTGCTGGAAATGCCGCGTTCGGGCCAATTGCAGATCGCCGGCAACCAATTCGACTTCAGGCAGGCGCCGGGCGAGAAAGCCATTCGCGAACTGCGTCAAAATGTCGGCATGGTGTTCCAGCAATACAACCTGTGGCCTCACCTCACCGTGGTGCAGAACCTGATCGAAGCACCTTGCCGCGTGCTGGGGCTGACCAAGGCTCAGGCGATGGAGCGTGCCGACAAGCTGCTCAAGCGTCTGCGCCTGACCGACTTCGCCGATCGCTTCCCGCTGCACCTTTCCGGCGGCCAGCAGCAGCGCGTGGCGATCGCCCGCGCCCTGATGATGGAACCGCAGGTGCTGCTGTTCGATGAACCGACCGCGGCGCTGGATCCGGAAATCACCGCCCAGATCGTCAGCATCATTCGCGAACTGGCCGGCACCGGCATCACTCAGGTGATCGTCACCCACGAAGTGGAAGTGGCGCGCAAAACCGCCAGCCGCGTGGTGTACATGGAAAACGGCCACGTAGTGGAGCAAGGCGACAGCAGCCACTTCACGCAGCCGCGGACCACCGAGTTTGCTAATTACTTATCACACTAACAATTAACTTGCTGTAATTTGGGGAGTTTGCGATGAAAAAACTAATAATCGCCGCCGTTCTGGCTGGCATCAGCGTTTCCGCCTCCGCAGCCGAAACTATCCGTTTCGCTACCGAAGCCTCCTATCCTCCGTTTGAATTTATTGACGCCGGCAACAAGATTCAGGGTTTTGATGTCGATCTGGCCAACGCGCTGTGCAAAGAAATGCAGGCCGAGTGCACCTTCACCAACCAGGCGTTCGACAGCCTGATCCCGAGCCTGAAGTTCAAGCGTTTCGATGCGGTGATGGCCGGTATGGACATTACGCCGGAGCGCGAGAAGCAGGTGCTGTTCACCAAGCCTTACTACGATAACTCGGCGCTGTTCATCGCGCAGAAAGGCAAAATCGCCGACGTGGCGGCGCTGAAAGGCAAAAAAGTGGGCGTGCAAAACGGCACCACCCACCAGAAATACCTGACCGACAAGCACCCGGAAATCACCACCGTGCCTTACGACAGCTATCAGAACGCCATTTTGGATCTGAAGAACGGCCGCGTTGATGCGGTGTTCGGCGATACGGCAGTGGTCAACGAGTGGCTGAAGCAGAATGACGCGCTGGCGGCAGTGGGCGCTAAAGTGACCGACAAAGATTACTTCGGCACCGGCCTTGGCATCGCGGTGCGCCAGAAGAACACCGATCTGCAGGGCAAGTTCAACGCCGCTCTGGACAAGATCAAGCAGGATGGGACCTATGAAACCATCTACAAAAAATGGTTCCAGCAGTAATACGCCCAAATGAATGAATTACAACCTTTAGCAAGCGCCGCCGGCATGACCGTCGGCCTTGCCGTTTGCGCCCTGATCCTCGGGCTGATTCTGGCGATGCTGTTCGCCGTATGGGAATCGTCCCGCTGGAAAGCGGTCAGCTGGCTCGGCACCGCCTGGGTGACCGTGTTGCGCGGCCTGCCGGAAATCCTGGTGGTGCTGTTTATCTATTTCGGCTCGTCGCAGCTGCTGCTGATGCTCTCCGACGGCTTTACCCTCAACCTCGGTCTGTTCCAGCTGCCGATTCAGTTGGCGATCGACAATTTCGAAGTCAGCCCGTTCCTGTGCGGGGTGATCGCTCTGGCCCTGCTCTATTCCGCCTACGCCTCGCAGACGCTGCGCGGCGCGCTCAAAGCGGTACCGCAGGGGCAATGGGAATCCGGCCAGGCGCTGGGGCTCGGCAAGGCGGCGATCTTCTTCCGCCTGATCATGCCGCAGATGTGGCGCCACGCCCTGCCCGGCCTCGGCAATCAGTGGCTGGTGCTGCTGAAAGACACCGCGCTGGTGTCACTGATCAGCGTGAACGATCTGATGCTGCAAACCAAGAGCATCGCCACCCGCACCCAGGAGCCTTTTACCTGGTATGTGATCGCGGCGGCCATCTACCTGCTGGTGACGCTGTTCAGCCAATACGTCATCAAACGCATTGAGCTGCGCGCCACGCGCTTTGAGCGGGGGCCGGTCTGATGTTTGAATACTTGCCGGAAATCCTCAAGGGGTTGCACACCAGCCTGACGCTGACCGTCGCCGCGTTGATCGTCGCGCTGGCGCTGTCGCTGCTGCTGACGGTGATCCTGACGCTGAAAACGCCGATCCTGACGCCGCTGGTCAAAGCCTATGTAACGCTGTTCACCGGCACGCCGCTGCTGGTGCAGATCTTCCTGATCTACTACGGCCCCGGGCAGTTTCCGGCGATCCGCGACTACCCGTGGCTGTGGAACTTGCTGTCGCAGCCCTGGCTGTGCGCGATGATTGCGCTGGCGCTGAATAGCGCGGCCTATACCACGCAGCTGTTCTACGGCGCGGTGCGCGCCATTCCCGCCGGGCAGTGGCAGTCGTGCGAGGCGCTGGGCATGTCGCGCCGGCAGACCTTGCGCATTCTGTTGCCGTTCGCCTTCAAACGCGCGCTGTCGTCTTACTCCAACGAAGTGGTGCTGGTGTTCAAAAGCACCTCGCTGGCTTACACCATCACGCTGATGGAAGTGATGGGCTACAGTCAGCTGATGTACGGCCGCACCTACGACGTGATGGTGTTCGGCGCCGCCGGCCTGGTGTACCTGTGCGTCAACGGCCTGCTGACGCTGCTGATGCGCCTGGTGGAACGCCGCGCGCTGGCGTTTGAGCGCCGTAACTGAGGCCACCTCCCTCCTAAGCCCCGCCACTGAGCGGGGCTTTTTTTATCCCCATAGCAATATTTAATCATTTATATTGCATTTTAATTCACTCAATGGCAGGGTTATCAGCAGACGCACACGTAAAAACCTCTGGCGATTACCAGTAAAAACAAACGATAGCGAATAATCACTTTCAGGATCCAGACAGGAGCTCTACGCATGAAAAAACTGCTGCTTGCCGCGACGATGTTGGCCGGGATGACCTTTAACGCCACCGCAGCCGAAACCATCCGCTTCGCCGCCTCCGCCACCTACCCGCCGTTCGAATCGCTGGACGCCAACAACCAGATCGTCGGTTTCGATATCGATCTGGCCAACGCGTTGTGCAAGCAGATGCAGGCGCAGTGCACTTTCACCAACCAGGCGTTCGACAGCCTGATCGCCGCGCTGAAATTCAAGAAATACGATGCGGTGATTTCCGGCATGGATATCACGCCAGAGCGCAGCAAACAGGTCGCCTTCACCCAGCCTTACTACGCCAACTCGGCGATCGTGATCGCGCAAAAAGGCAAGTTCAGCTCGCTGGCGGATCTGAAAGGCAAAAAGCTCGGCATGGAAAACGGCACCACCCACCAGAAATACATGCAGGACAAGCACCCGGAGATTAACACCGTCTCTTACGACAGCTACCAGAACGCCATTCTGGAGCTGAAAAACGGCCGCATCGACGGCGTGTTCGGCGACACCGCCGTGGTGAACGAGTGGCTGAAAACCAATCCGCAGCTGGCGCCGGTCGGCGAACACATCACCGATGCGCAGTACTTCGGCACCGGTCTTGGCATCGCGGTGCGCCCGGACAACCAGGCGCTGCTGGCCAAGCTGAACGCCGCGCTGGACGCCATCAAGGCCGACGGCACCTATAAGGCCATCAACGACAAGTGGTTCCCGCAGTAAGTCTCGCGTGGAGCCGCCTTCCTTTGGCGGGCGGCTCCCTCTGATTGCTACACCATCCAGTTAGTGCTAAATTTGACACTAAATTTAGCATCAAGGATAACATCATGACGGTTCAGCCTATTCTCGCCAATTCCGCGGTCAGCATCAGCGATTTTAAAAAATCGCCCAATGCCGCCCTAAAAGAAGCGCACGGACAACCGGTCGCCGTCCTGACCAACGGTAAAATTTCGGGATATTACGTCTCACCGGAAACCTGGGAGGCGATCGCGGAATACCTTGAAGATATCGAACTCGCTGAAATCGTTCGTTCACGGATGAACGGCAAACGCGTTAAGGTCAATTTGGATGACTTATAAGCTTGAATTCGAAGAACATGCACTGAAGGAATTCAAAAAACTGTCCCCGGTGATCCGGGAACAGTTCAAAAAAAAGCTGGCATCGGTGCTGGTTAATCCCCACATCCCAGCCAACAAACTCGCCGGTTTGCCCGATTGCTACAAAATCAAACTCAGAGCCTCAGGCTTTCGTTTGGTCTATCGCGTCATAGAGACGGAGATCGTGGTTCTGGTCCTTTCTGTAGGCAAACGCGAACGTTCAGCGGCTTACACCTCTGCCAAAAGCGCCTTTAACGCCGCACCAGCAACGTCAGCACTTCGTAGTGCGCGGTATGCGGGAACATGTCGAACAGTTGCACCCGTTCGATGCGGTAGCCCGGCAACATCTCGATATCTTTCGCCATGCTCTCGGCGTTGCAGCTGGAATAGAGAATATATTCCGGCGCCATCCGGCTCAAATAATCGCACAGTGCCTGGCCGATGCCGCGCCGCGGCGGGTTGACCAGCACCAGCTGCGGCACCTGACCTTCGGCGGTGGCGAAGCGGGTGGAATCGAGGGCCTGAAAATCAACGTGCTGCAACCCCAACCGCTGCGCCGATTGGCGCGCGCAGGCGATCGCTTCCGCGCTGATTTCGATGCCGGTCAGGCGCGTTTGCGGCTGCGCGCAGTGCAAGCCGAAACCGCCGACGCCGCAAAACAGATCCCACATGCTGTCGATACCCAGCGCGCGCACCCAGTCGCGGGCGGTGGCATAGAGCTCGGCGGCCACCTGCGGGTTGGTCTGGAAGAAACTTTGCGGACGGATGAACAGCGGCACTTGATTGAACTGTTCCTCCAGCGCCTGCTGTTCGGTCAGCGCAATCTCACGCTCCCCTTCCATGATCGCCATATGCACCGGCTGAATATTGGCGGAGATCACCTTGAGCTGCGGCAACTGCTGCTGCAGCCACGGCAGCGCGGCGCGCAGCTGCGCCAGTTTGGTTTCCGAGCGCAACACGAAGCGCAGCATCACGCCGCCGTCTAACGTGCTTTCGGTCAACAACAGGTATTTCAGCTCGCCGCGTTTACGCGCCACGTTATACGGCGTCAGGCCCGCCCGGGCGATAAAGCTTTTCAGTACCGCAAACATCGGCGCAAAGCCGGCGGGGTACAGCGGGCAGTCGCTCAGATCGACCGGCGTGCCGTCGCGGTGCAGCATGCCGAGCAGCGGGCGCTCTACGCTGCCGCTGACCACCATCTTGGCCTTATTGCGAAATGCGCTCAGCTCCCCCGCCGCCGGCTGCAGCCACTGCGCGACGTCGCGCCCGGCCAGCAGCGATTGCAGGTGATGCTGTTTGTCGGCCAGTTGCTGCGGATAGGGCTTTTCCAGCCACTGACAGGAACGGCAGGTGCCCGCCGTATACAAAGCGCAATGCATGAAGGTTACCGTGAAGTTCAGGATGACGAATTAAGGGCGCAGAGTTTACCACTCCGCGCGCCTAAAATCTCACTTGCGCGCGGCGAAGAAGCGGCGGCTGGCGGCAGGAACGAACAGCAGCGCCAGGATCACCACGTCGGGGATTTTTTGCAGGATCAGAACGTGCAGGATTTGGCCGCTGGTTTCCCCTTCCACGGTGAATACCTCGGGGAAGACGCTGCCGATGGTGGCCAACAACAGGTAAAGCACCACGATGCACTGGCAGGCCACATAAGCCCAGCGCCCCCAGTTGCGACCGCGCATCACCGCAAAACCGCAGCTGATTTGCAGGCACAGCAGCATCAGGCCGGCCAGAAAGATAAAGGTGGAATCCCACGCCTGCGCGCTGGTGTTGACGAACTCCTGCGCGCCATCGACACCCAGTTCGCCCAACAACAGCACCACGCTGATGCACTTGATCGCGACCATGGCGGTACCCGCCACCATCACCGGCACCGGCGCATCTGCAGTCGATCTCATTCCCTGCCCGCTTTTCAGCATGTCTGACATATCCGTGTTCCGCTACGACGCGCCACCAATACAGGTGGCGCATGTAAAGTCAGGTAGTTAGTTGCAATACTTATTGATTGCAAAAATAGCAGGTTTGTTACGATTCAGCTACGGGCCGCCCGCTGCAATTCGCGCGATCGTTGTTTTTCCGAGCGCGCCATAAACCACCAGGCGATCAGGCCGATAATGCCCACCACCAGCAGGATCAAACTGGCCAACGCGTTAATTTCCGGGTTCACCCCCATGCGCACGCTGGAGAACACCAGCATCGGCAGCGTGGTGGCGCCCGGGCCGGAGACGAAGCTGGCGATCACCAGGTCATCCAGCGACAGGGTGAACGCCAGCATCCAGCCGGAGATCAGCGCCGGCGCGATCATCGGCAAGGTGATGACGAAGAACACCTTCAGCGGCGTCGCCCCCAGATCCATCGCCGCCTCTTCAATTGAACGATCCACCTCGCGCAGGCGCGAGCTGATGACCACCGCTACGTAAGCGGTACAGAAGGTGACATGCGCCAGCCAGATGGTGAACATGCCGCGTTCCGACGGCCAACCGAAAGCGTGCCCCATCGCCACGAACAGCAGCAGCAACGACAGGCCGGTGATCACGTCCGGCATGACCAGCGGCGCGGTCAGCATAAACGCAAAGCCGGTTGAACCGCGAAAGCGGCCGAAACGCACCATCACCACGGCGGCGATAGCGCCCAATACCACCGCAGCGGTGGCGGAAGCGGCGGCGATGGTCAGGCTAAGCCCCACCGCGCTAATCATCGCCGAATCGTGGAACAGTTCGGTATACCAGCGCGTGGACCAGCCGGCCCACACCGTCACCAGCTTGGAGCTGTTAAAAGAGTAGATCACCAGCATCAGCATCGGCGCATACAGGAAGGTAAAGCCGATCGTCAGGATGGCAATACGCCACGGTGAACGCACTACCGGCAAGTTGTTCATTCCTGCCCCCCCATTTCCTTGTTCTGGTGCTTGTGGAACCACAAAATTGGCACGATCAGCAGCACCAGCATGACGGTGGCGACCGCCGAGGCCACCGGCCAGTCGCGGTTATTGAAGAACTCCTGCCACAGCACGCGGCCGATCATGATGCTGTCTGGCCCGCCGAGCAGTTCCGGGATCACGAACTCGCCCACCGCCGGAATGAACACCAGCATCGAACCGGCGATGATGCCGCCGCGCGTCAGCGGCACGATCACGCTGAAGAAGGTTTTCAGCGGCCGGGCGCCCAGATCCAGCGATGCCTCTACCAGCGAGTAATCCAGCCGGATCAACGCCGTGTAGATCGGCAACACCATAAACGGCAGGTAGGAATAGACAATGCCGATATACACCGCCAGATTGGTGTGCAGGATCACCAGCGGCTGATCGATCACCCCTAACCACATCAGGAAGTTATTCAGCGTGCCGTTGTTTTTCAGAATGCCCATCCAGGCGTAAACGCGGATCAGGAACGAGGTCCAGGAAGGCAGGATCACCAGCAGCAGCAGAATGTTGCGGGTCGAGGCCTTGCTGTGGGCCACCGCCCAGGCCAGCGGATAGCCGATGATCAGGCAGCACAGCGTCGAGACCGCCGCTACGCGCAGCGACTGCAGGTAGGCGTCGATATACAGCGGATCGTCGGTCAGCTGCAGGTAGTTGGCGAAGTTAAGCGCGATGTTCAGCTTGCCGTCCGCCCAGCTCAGCAGCTCAGTGTAGGGTGGCACCGCCAGCGCCAGATCCGCCAGGCTGATCTTGAACACGATCAGGAACGGCAGCATAAACAGCAGCGTCAGCCATAAATACGGCAGTGCGATCACCAGCTTGCGGCCGTGGGCCATCAGCAGGCGGTGGAACAGCGCCTTGAGGCCGCCGGGCGTTTTGGCCGGCGGTTCCGGCGTGCGTTCAGAAAGCAGGGTCATACGGGTTACTCCTCACCGGCTCCACTACACCGTCAACACTACGCAGCTGTCGGTTTCCCAACACAAACGCACTTCATCGCCCCAGGTAGGCATCCCTTTGCGAAAACGGTGGCCGTTTTGCAGCTGGGCGCTGATGATCTGGCCGCTGTGCAATTTCACGTGGTAGATGGACAGATCGCCCAGGTAAGAAATGTGCGCCACTTCCCCCACCGCGAAGTTGCAGCCGTCTTCCGGCACCTGTTCGCACAGCAGGATCTTTTCCGGCCGCAGCGCCACCTGGATCGGCACGCCGTCCACCACCGAAGCGTCCGGATCGACCTTGATCGCATGGCGCAACCCGGGGCTTTGCAGGATCAGCGCGTCGTCGTGGCGCTCCAGCAGCACACAGTCGAAGACGTTGACCGAGCCGATGAATTCGGCGCTGAAGCGGCTGTTCGGATGCTCGTAGATCTCTTCCGGCTCACCGATCTGCACGAACTTGCCGCGGTTCATGATGGCGATGCGCCCCGCCATGGTCATCGCCTCCTCCTGATCGTGGGTTACCATCACGCAGGTCACGCCGACGCGCTCCAGAATGTCGGTCACTTCCAGCTGCATGCGATCGCGCAGCTTCTTGTCCAATGCGCCCATCGGCTCATCCAGCAACAGCAGCTTCGGCCGCTTGGCCAGGCTGCGCGCCAGCGCCACCCGCTGCCGCTGGCCGCCGGAAAGCTGGTGCGGCTTGCGCTTGGCATACTCTTGCATGTGCACCAGCGCCAGCATTTCCGCCACCCGCTCGGCGATCTCCGCCCGTGGCATTTTGTCCTGCTTCAGGCCGAAGGCGATGTTCTGCTCCACCGTCATGTGCGGGAACAGCGCATAGGATTGGAACATCATGTTGATCGGCCGCTGGTACGGCGGCACATGCGACATATCCTGCCCGTCGAGCACGATCTGCCCTTCCGACGGCTGCTCAAAGCCGGCCAGCATGCGCAGCAAGGTGGACTTGCCGCAGCCGGACGGGCCGAGCAACGCAAAGATCTCGCCTTTATAGATGGTGAGGCTGACGTCTTCGACCGCGTTCTGCCCGTCGAACGTTTTGGTGAGGTTACGAATTTCCAGCAGAGGGGTGAAAACCTTCTGCGACTTGGTTTGAGGACGAGGAATGGCGTCGTTCAATCGGGGTGCTCTCCGGCGTAAAGCGCTACAACACCACGGCGCGCGCCGTGGCCCAAAACGGCGATGCAGGCGGGGGGTGCCCGCCTGCCGGTTTACCGATATTCAGGGGATATTCCCCATCATCACTTCCCGCTTTTAACTTTAGTCCATGCGCGGGTAATGACACGATCCAGCTTCGGCGACTGCACGTTGAGCGTGAACAGCTTGGCGCGGATGTCGGCCGGCGGATAGACGTTCGGGTTATCGCGCACTTCGGCGCTCACCAGCGGCGTCGCGTCCTTCACGGCGTTGGCGTAGTAAACATGGTTGCTGATGTCCGCCATCACATCCGGCTTCAGCAGGAAGTTCAGGAACTGATAGGCGGCGTCCTTATTCTTGGCGTCCGCCGGCATGGCGAACATGTCAAAATAGGTCAATGCGCCCTCTTTCGGGATTGCGTAGGCGACGTTCACGCCGTTTTTCGCCTCTTTGGCACGGTTGGCCGCCTGCATCACGTCGCCGGACCAGCCAATGGCCACGCAGATGTCGCCGTTCGCCAGATCGTTGATGTACTGCGAAGAGTGGAAATAGCGAATGTTAGGCCGCAGCTTCAGCAGCAGATCGTTGGCCGCGCCGGTGTAGTCCGCCGCGTTGGTGCTGTTGGGATCCTTGCCCAGGTAATGCAGCACCGTGGCGTAGACCTCGCTCGGCGCATCGAGGAAGGAAACGCCGCAGCTCTTGAGCTTCTCGAGGTTTTCCGGCTTGAAGATCAGATCCCAACTGTTGACCGGCGCGTCTTTGCCCAGCGCCGCTTTCACCTTATCGACGTTATAGCCGATGCCGGTGGTCACCATCATGTACGGAATACCGTATTTGTTGTCTTTGTCGTTATGCGCCACCAGCTTCAGCATCTCGGGATCGAGATTTTTGTAGTTGGGGATCTTGCTCTTGTCGAGCGGCTCGAAGATGCCGGCCTGCGACTGACGCTCGAGGAAGTTGGATGAAGGGACGACCAAATCGTAACCGGTGCTGCCCGCCATGAGTTTGCCTTCCAACACTTCGTTGGAGTCAAAGACGTCGTACACCACCTTGATACCGGTTTCCTTCTGGAATTTGGCCAGGGTATCCGGCGCGATATAGTCGGACCAGTTATACACGTGCAGCGTTTTCTCTTCGGCTGACGCCGTGACGGACGCGGCCATCAGCAGGCCGGCAACCACACCCGATAACCACTTTTTACGTTGGGTGACCATCCGTAACTTCCTCCAAAACAGGGTGAATCATAGAATTGAACTTGTATCTGCAGCGATACAAAACCTTTCCTGATTGAGCGCAATCGTTGCAACCGCGAACTGAATGGCTATGCATATGATTGCATACGCCTTTTTGCACTGCCCTGCTCGCGTGGTCACAAGGGAAATCGCAAGCCCTTAGCAGAATCAGCAGCATAGCCGCTGCGGCCTGAACCCGCCAGCCCCTGGAGGAAAAAACGCCTTTTATCGATTTTTTATGCAGTTTTTCTCTATGTGATACGCCATTAGCGGCGTAAACGGCGAGAAAGATCGGGCGGCAAAGGCCAAAGTGCAGAATATCTTATTGCGGAGGGAAATAACGGCTGCATGCCGCCGGAAACAGCGGCATGCTTAATGTACGGCGAGGATCAGTGCAGCATCGGCTGGCGCACGGCGCCAGCGGGGATCTCTTCTTCGTCCCCCATAAACAGCAGATCGTTCGCCCGTGCTTCGAGGATCACCATCGAGACCTGCTCTTCGCCCTGTTGCATGAAGTGGGTGAACTGCTCGTAGGTGACGCCGACCGCCACGCTCAGCGACTGGCAGACGATCAGCTTCGGCAGGTTGTCGTCCTGAATGTCGACAAACGCCTTGATAGTGAGCGAACTGGCGTTGATCTGGCTCAGATCCGCCACCAGCGGGATCAGCGCGGTCGGCTTCACCTCGGCCAACGCGGAGAACAGAATGACGTTGTCCACCAGATCAATCTTGGCGTCGAACACGCCGTCGAAGTTCTGCATGTGCGGCAGGTGCAGCGCCTGGCAGGAATCGCACTCAAAGAAAGAAATGCCCGACTGATCCAGCCAGCGCCGCAACAGCGCCAAATCGGGGACAATGAGTGAATCCATATAGCCAGCCTCACAATATTCAAAACGTGAAAAGGCGCATAGCTTACGGAATATTCACCCGATACGCCACGATCAATGCGGCTTAATTCACTATTTCAGATATTGCACGGCGGGAAAAGCGCGCCGCCCACCCCGTCAACCGCCCGATTTCAGGCGGAATCCCGGCCGACCGCGCTGCTCGATGTAGTCGAGCATCATGCCGGCGATGTCCAGCCCGGTGGTGGTTTCTACCCCTTCCAGCCCCGGTGAAGCATTGACCTCCATCACCAGCGGGCCGCGCTCGGCGCGCAGGATATCCACCCCGGCGACGTCCAGCCCCAACGTGCTTGCCGCTTTGACCGCGATCGCCCGCTCCCTGGCGGTGATGGTCACTTTGCGCGCGGTGCCGCCGCGGTGCAGGTTGGAACGAAATTCGCCCGGCTTGGCCTGGCGCTCGATGGCGGCCACCACCCGGCCGCCCACCACCAGGCAGCGCACGTCGCGCCCCTGCGCCTCGCGCACGTACTCCTGCACCAGAATGTGGGCATTCAGCCCGCGAAAGGCGTCGATCACGCTTTCCGCCGCCTGCCGGGTTTCCGCCAGCACCACCCCGATGCCCTGCGTGCCTTCCACCAGCTTGACCACCAGCGGCGCGCCGCCGACCAGCTCAATGAGATCGCCGGTATCGTCCGGTGAATGGGCGAAGCCGGTGATCGGCAGATCGATGCCCTGCCGCGCCAGCAACTGCAGCGAGCGCAATTTGTCGCGGGCGCGGGTAATGGCTACGGATTCGTTTAACGGATAGCTGCCGAGCAGCTCGAACTGGCGCAGCACTGCGGTGCCGTAAAAGGTGATGGCGGAGCCGATGCGCGGGATCACCGCGTCATAGCGTTCCAGCTGGCGGCCGCGGTAGTGGATGGTCGGCGCCGCCGGATTGATGTTCATATAACAGGAGAGCGGATCGATGATATCGATGCTGTGCCCGCGATCTTCCGCCGCTTCACGCAGCCGCTTGCATGAGTACAGCGTTCCGTCGCGAGAAAGAATGGCAATTTTCACTCGTCACTCCAAAAAGGCCAACGCCTGCCCCGCAGGCGGGTTAGCGGCCGCGGCGTTCAGGCGCGCGGATCGCTGTCCTGATGATTTTTCGATGCGTCCGTATCATGCGGCCTGCGGCGATCGTTTTCCGGCGGCAGGCCGCCGCGTATCAGTGGCCCGAAGCCCTGCACCACGCGCCATACCAGAAACGCCGCCGCCGGCACCATCAGCGCCACGCCGAGGAAAATCATGCCGACCGCCGCCTGCTGCGACGCCAGCCAGCCCGGCAACTGCAGGTGGCCATGAATGCTGAGGTAGGCCAGCACCAACATCACGATGCCCAGCCCTTCCAACACCAGCACCGGACGCGGTAAGTCTCCGAATGAACGCATATTTTTCTTCTCCAGAAGGTCTGCCCCCAGTGTAGTGAATTCCCGTCAACGGCGACAGCCCCGGTGGACTAATTGGTTACATGAATCAGATTAACAGGTAATTCCTGCTTTTTTTTCATGGCCTCAACGGGCATAGTAGGCGCCATCTGATGCGGGTAATGACTTTTTCGGTGACGGGATGTCGTTGCGATCGCGAATAATTTATTGAAAATCCAATCTAAGGAGCGTTGCATGTTTGCAGTAATCTTCGGGCGTCCTGGCTGTCCTTATTGTGTCCGCGCTAAAGAGCTGGCGGAAAAACTGACTGAAGAACGCGACGATTTCAACTTCCGTTACGTTGACATCCACGCGGAAGGCATCACTAAGGCCGATCTGGAAAAAACCGTCGGCAAACCGGTTGAAACCGTGCCGCAGATCTTCCTGGATGAGAAGCACATCGGCGGTTGCACCGATTTCGAAGCTTACGCGAAAGAACACCTGAACCTGTTCCAGTAAGTTCTTGAACGACGAAAAAGGCGCTTAACGCGCCTTTTTTTATTGCCGCTGCCGCCGGTGCAGCTGTTGCAGCGCCTGCAACAGACCGAGGGCGAATAGCATCAGCATCGCGCCGAACACGCACCAGAACACCGCGCTGGTGGCGTAAGCCAGCTCCTGCCAGAACGAAGAGGACGGCGTCAGCCAGAAGTGGCGGATCACCAGACACAGCGGCAATGCATACAGCGCGCCCAGCAGCGGGCAAAGCAGCCGCTTGCGGCTCGACAGATAGCTGGCGATCGCACCGGGGACTACGAACAGCAGCAGGCCGGTTTCGCCGTGGTGCTCATGATCCGTGCTGCCGAACAGGCCGGTTTGCTGGCCGAGAAACACCAGGCTGAACAACAGAAAACAGCTGAGAATGCCCAGCCAATATCTATAACTCGTCATGCGAATTCTCCCCCGCCCAATTACTGCATCAATAGAAATCAGTCCGGTCACCCGTGCGGTGACGCTGAACCGAATTTTTTCCTTGGTCAAAAGAGAGTTAAATGCGCACGGCGGCGCAGGAAATCAGCTTTCTGTGCTGGCTGTCATCGGTCATAGCGTCTAGAATGAACGCCGCCGAACGATGGTTCGCTTCGCCTTACGCTGGTGGTGATTTATGACGTCGTTTTAAGGCTGAATTTATCTCTTATAGTTATCTATATCAAGCACTTACTGGTAAACAATAAGTTATCCTCCGTGAACATAAACGTCGCTAGTTTGTTAAACGGTAACTACATTCTGTTACTGTTCGTGGTACTCGCACTGGGGCTGTGCCTCGGTAAACTCCGTCTGGGCTCCGTCCAACTCGGTAATTCCATTGGCGTTTTGGTGGTTTCGCTGCTGCTCGGCCAGCAACACTTCGCCATTAACACCGAGGCGCTGAATCTCGGCTTCATGCTGTTTATTTTCTGCGTCGGCGTGGAAGCCGGGCCCAACTTTTTCTCGATTTTCTTCCGCGACGGTAAAAATTACCTGATGCTGGCGCTGGTGATGGTCGGCTCGGCGATGGTGATCGCCATCGGTCTCGGCAAGCTGTTCCACTGGGACATCGGCCTGACCGCCGGCATGTTGGCCGGATCGATGACCTCGACCCCAGTGCTGGTGGGCGCCGGCGATACGCTGCGCAACACCATCGTCAACGGCCCGGCGCTGCTGGCGGCGCAGGATCATCTGAGCCTCGGCTATGCCCTCACCTACCTGATCGGTCTGGTCAGCCTGATCTTCGGCGCGCGTTACCTGCCGAAGCTGCAGCACCAGGATCTGTCCACCTCCGCCCAACAGATCGCCCGCGAGCGCGGCCTGGACACCGACAGCCAACGCAAGGTCTACCTGCCGGTGATCCGCGCCTACCGCGTCGGCCCCGAGCTGGTGGCCTGGGCCGACGGCAAGAACCTGCGCGAGCTGGGCATCTATCGCCAGACCGGCTGCTACATCGAACGCATCCGCCGCAACGGCATTCTGGCCAACCCGGACGGCGACGCGGTGCTGCAGGTGGGCGATGAGATTTCGCTGGTCGGCTACCCGGACGCCCACGCGCGGCTGGACCCGAGCTTCCGCAACGGCAAGGAAGTGTTCGATCGCGATCTGCTCGACATGCGCATCGTCACCGAAGAGATCGTGGTGAAGAACAGCAACGCGGTGAACAAGCGCCTGAGCCAGCTGAAGCTGACCGACCACGGCTGCTTCCTCAACCGCGTGATCCGCAGCCAGATCGAAATGCCGATCGATGACAGCATCGTGCTCAACAAAGGCGACGTACTGCAGGTGAGCGGCGACGCGCGCCGGGTGAAGAGCGTGGCGGAGAAGATTGGCTTTATCTCGATCCACAGCCAGGTGACCGACCTGCTGGCGTTCTGCGCCTTCTTCATCATCGGCCTGCTGATTGGCCAGATCACCATTCAGTTCAGCAATTTCTCGTTCGGCATCGGCAACGCTGCCGGTCTGCTGATGTCCGGCATCATGCTCGGCTTCCTGCGCGCCAACCACCCAACCTTCGGCTACATTCCGCAGGGCGCGCTGAACATGGTGAAAGAGTTTGGCCTGATGGTGTTTATGGCGGGCGTGGGCCTGAGCGCCGGCGCCGGCATCGGCCACAGCCTGGGCGCGGTCGGCGGCCAGATGCTGATCGCCGGGCTGATCGTCAGCCTGGTGCCGGTGATTATCTGCTTCCTGTTCGGCGCCTACGTGCTGCGCATGAACCGCGCCCTGCTGTTTGGCGCCATCATGGGCGCCCGCACCTGCGCGCCGGCGATGGAAATTATCAGCGATACCGCGCGCAGCAACATCCCGGCGTTGGGCTACGCCGGCACCTACGCCATCGCTAACGTGCTGTTAACGCTGGCGGGTTCACTCATCGTAGTGCTATGGCCGGGCATACTCGGCTGATCGATTAGCGGGAGAGATGGATCGGCGATAAAAATATTTTGATTTTTTTGTCGCCGGCCAGAACTTTCGTTTGGGGCCGCAGTCTGAATTAGTGCCACTGCTTTTCTTTGATGTCCCCATTTTGTGGAGCCCGATAATCCCGCCTTTTAGGTTCAAGATTATCGGGTTTTTTGTTGCCTTGAAAAAATATCCTTATAAAACAATGCCACACAAAGCACATAACTACCCTGTGGCGACAAAGTGGCGACAGCCATTTTACGGGCATAAAAAAACCTGCTTTCGCAGGCTTCTTGTTAAATCCAAAGTGTTCCCTGATTGCTTCGCGTTGGGTGTGGCGGAGCGATATCAACTTTGCCCGGTGATACGATCTGCCGCTGAATAGATTCCAACGTCACAAAAGTACAACTGCAATTTATGTTTTGGCATTGATGATAACGCTCTTTAGTGTTCTCACTGAGATAGCGGCTTGTGCGGGCATGGGCGGCAGTTCGGCAAAGCGGGCAATGCATCATGTTGGTATTCCATTCCCACTCTCTCATTGTCGCGATAGTACCCTACCTGCTCGAGAACAAAGCGCCCGTAAAGTGAATTTACAAATTAAAATTCACATTACGAGATCTCATCAGTCACACCCGACAGCAAAACCTCAACTCCAGCGCCGTCGTAAAACCTCCGTTACTCAGATTGTACGTGACTTTGCTCACCACCCAGGCTTGTGCATCGATCGCCGCTTTAAACCCGCTGATGCGTACCAACATTTTTAGGGAGATGTTGGCCCGCCCAATCGCGAACGGCGATGAGAACGTAGCGCCCCTACGGGGCGAGCACGGCTGCTTTGCAGCCTCAACCGTCTTTAAGCCCCAGCCTCACATCAACGCCGGTGCCGCCTGACGGCCCGACCGGCCGCGAGGTGGCGTATGCCCCCGCCGCGTTGACACACACATAAAATGAGCACGCCTGTGGCGTAAGCCGGCTGACGACGATGCCCTCTTCCTGCCCACTGCCACCCTGTAGACTCTGCACCATGTATATTCCGCAACCCGCAAAACTGCTGTTCCAGCATGATGACGGCTGGAGCCGCTATCTCGACAAACACGGCGACGCCCTCAGCGACTGGACCAAACTCGCCGTCGAACGCATGCTTGCCTGCGGAACCTGTGCCATGGGCGTACGCCGCTACTGCTGCGCCTCACCGGACTGCACCCATTCCCGCTTTTTCTGCCAGAGCTGCAAGCCCAAGGCCTCCGAGCAGTGGATTGCCGAACAGCAGCTCATCCTGCCCGACTGCGACTGGCCGCACATCACCTTCACCCTGCCTCACCTGCTGTGGCCATTCTTCAACAACAACTGGCCCTGCTCAATGACCTGTTTCGCTGAGCCACCCGTGCCATGCTCCGCTGGGCGCTCCAACAGGGGATCGAAGTCGGTATCTTCTGTGCGCTCTATACCTACGGCCGACGGCTGAATCAGCACCCACATATCCACATTTCCGTTACCCGCGGTGGCCTAGACATCAAACACAGCACCTGGCGGCCGCTGTTCTTTAAAAAGAAAGCCGTCGAAGCCATCTGGCGCAACGTCGTCATTTACCTGCTGCGCGAAAACTATGCACGCATCAACACCGGCGGCCTGCCGGGCCTCGGCCATATCCGTAACGAAGACCGGTGACGCCATTATCTGCATGCCCAATATCGCCGCGCCTGGAAAGTGCACTTCGCCAAAAAGACCCGCGGCACCTGGTGCAGCGTGAAATACCTCAGTCGATACCTGAAGCGCCCGCCAGTGGCGGCTTCTCAGCTCCGGCATTACTGCGGCGGGTCTGTGGTCCATCAGTATTACGATCACCGCACACAGCAAAACAAACGCCAGAAAATCAGCCAGGAGGAGATATTGCAGCGCTACGTCAGCCATATCCCGGCCCGACATTTTAAGATGGTGCCCTATTACGATTTTCTGGCCAACCGCAAGCGGGGTTCGCTGCTGCCGAAGGTTTACAACGCGCTGGCGATGGCGGTACGGGAAAAACCGAAGCGGCCCGGGTTCGTAGTACTGATGAAGAGCTTCCTGGACACTGATCCGTACCAGTGTATCCTCTGCAAGGGCCGACTGCGTTTTGCCGGCACCGTGGCGGGCACTCATGCCACCAAACTGCTCTCTGACAGGCTGCACCGGATGGCGAAAAAACGATGGCTTCAGACCTCGTTGCTGGATAATTGCGCCTGAAAAATGGGTTTGGGATTAAAAAACAGCAAAACAGGTATTTTCACGCTTAATCGCTCGCTACTCCCCGCCATCTGAGAGTATGCCTCGCAAGGATCTATGGTGAGAGATCTCAAAAATGGTCGATCCAATCTCCTAACCATGAACAGACTTACCTATAGTAATGAGGTGTACTCCTACGCTATACGCCGTGTCGCGTGGATTTTGTCTAATCGGATAACCTAAATGCGATACGGAATACGCGATAATTTAAAAGCGATAGCCACTGGCACTAAATCAATCCCTTACGGGCCGGATTGATTAAATAATTCGCTAAACGTACAATAATTTCCGATCTCCAAACTTCACCCGCCGTAGGCGGGTGAAGTTTGGAGAAGTAGACCCGTCTGGATAACTGGCGGGTTCACCTCCCCCCCCCCCTTTAATGCAACAGAATCAAAGAAATTCAGTGGAATTATTTCGGTACAATAGGGGTATTATCCCAGTCATACCAAACTTTATTTGTATGTACATTTCCCGTTGACGAGATATTTTTCATTTTAAGATTTGTAAGGCTCAGCGATGTAAAGTTATTAGTTGTTTCAGAGTCAACTGCATGTGAAGCAATAATTGATGATTCATCACCAGTTTCACCATAATAACCGGATATCTCAGTCCTATTATTATTCTCCCCACTAAGATAGGCAACAACTGATTTCCCCGATGGCATATTAGAAACATGCAAACCGATTAGAGAGTTATTTCTAGCCTTTAGCTGAAAATTGAATGCATTTTTAACTTTAGTTGCATCCATGGATGAAAAATCAATATTTATATTAGTCATGAGATTATTTTTCCCTTTGCCGATAATACCTCCAACCTGACAAGATTTCACGAGAATGCTGTTGAAAATGCTATGTTCACAACCTGTATCATCTGGCGTTTGCTGGCCCATACCAAAACCATGCTGACAATTTTTTACCAGACAATTTGTAACTCTATTCCAGTGGGAGTGATTTTTTAATTCCACGCAAAAAAAAAGACATATCTTCAGCGGTACAATCCGAAATTTCACTGTCCCAGTAGTCTGAAATTAACATTCCAATACATGTTGTTCTATCTTTTTCACTCGGACCCTGAGCATTGTTATAATCTTCGAGAGCCTTTGTCGCTTTGGCATAACAATTTCGTATTTTCAAATTACGATATATTTCCGTATCTCCTGACGCCCTGTAACCTATAATCCCAGAACCACAAAAATCCACTACGCTACAATTTTTTCACTAAAACATCATTACAGCTTGAAAATACCATTCCATGCTTACGCTGTTTTGCTTCCGTCATGGGGAAAGAGGTGTATTGACAATCAAGGCTTATATTTTCAACGGTTATTGAATTTGCTTTTTCCCATTGAAAAAGAGCTACTGTCCCGATACTTTTAAAAACAGGCTTGTCTGAACCTATCCCAACGATATTAAATGATTTATCTCCACCTTTATTTTTTCGCAGGTATTACGTCAACATATACACACCGGGCTCGACTAAGCCCGTACCGCCATTTGTGGCCAAGTAGTCTAAGAAACGCTTAATTGCTAAGGTATCATCAGTTACACCGTCGCCTTTAGCCTGGAAATTAGCCTTTAAACCTTTATAATTATCTAGATTAACCATAATTCTCTCATTTGAGCATGAAGTGACCACTTCATGTTAATAACACACGGATACCCAAATACCAGTGCATCCTATGCAAGGGCCGGTTGCGTTTTACCGGTGCCGTGCGGGCGAGCACGCCACCAAACTGCTCTCTGACAGGCTGCAGCGGGTGGCGAAAAAACGATGGCTTCAGCCCCCCGCCCACACCGCACAGGCGCCTTTCCCACTTCGCCTGTGCTGCCCGCATCGTGACGGGCTTTTTTCTTAGGCGCCGGGCGCCACCGGCCAGTCAATATCCGGCGCATCCTGCGGGTTAATGCGGCTCAGCTGCACCCGGTAGATTTTCCAGCGCTTGAGCTGTGCGGTTTCTTCCTCCGTCGCCATCCCCAAATCATCCGCATCCTGCAGCGGGGCGATCGCCTTACTGGCCTTCTCCAGTCTTTGAGCCTTTTGGCGTTCAGCGGTTTCCCGCTGTTCGGCCTTCGTTGGTGGCGGTATATCAACCCAGCACGGATCACCATTCTCATCTGCGCCGCGCATTTTGCCAGTGGGCCACTGACCGCAATATTTTTCCCACACGCTGGCAGCGACAGGTTTCACATCGTCCGGCCAGTTATTATATTTTTCATAGCCTTCACGCTCTTCGAGAACGTAGAAACTCGTCGTACTGGCGCTGTATCCGTAGCTAATCATCATACCCCCACAGCCCAAAAGTAGGCGTTTGTTTCTCGTTCAGCCATATAAGCCGTAAATCCGTCATTCCCCAAATCGCGCACCTCAATATTATTATTCGATTCCCCCCAGAGCTGGCCCAACGTCATTTGAACGCCAAAACACTCACGCTGAAACGCACGCGAAAATCCGACTCTCGTCAAATTAGCCCCACGGTTCACCACGCCTCCCTGAATAATGAATCCTGTCAATTCGTCCTTGTACCACCAACCGCCGCGCCCACCGGCAACATGAGCTCGGTTGTTGAATGAGTTCCAATCAACGCGGCCGCTCACCTGTTCGAGAATGGCATCCCACAGCCATTTATTGCCCCAGCGGCTGCCCATGATGTTGCCGTCGCTGGCGTGGGTGCTGGCTCCTACTTTCAGGCTGCCCGTTACCGTGGCGTTGCGGTCAACGTACAAATCCTCACCTACGGAGACGTTTTTGTCGGCGCGGATGTAGCGATTGACAGTCAGGCTGTCATTGATACCCATTGAGTGCGCAAATGTGCTCAGCCCTGTTTTCACGTCAATGGTAAACGGGCGGAGGCTGTTCCACGTCCCGTACTGGTCTTTTGCATTAGTCAGCAACAAATACAACGCGTTGCCGTCATTACGCCAGAACGAGCCGTAATCACCGCCGATCAGCCGGTAGTTATCGGAGCTGGTTGATTGGATCTCCGCACTGGTTTTGACCGCCCCGGTAAGCTGTCCGCCAGACTTCGCCAAATAACGGCCATCAGCCTCGGTTTTACTCCAGGCGTTGACGTCCCCGGCCAACAAATTCACATCAGCGGACAGCGGTTTACCGTTCACCTTGATAGAGCGCAACGCGTATTTCTGTGCAGCCTGTGCGTCAGTCAGAGCGCCAACATCAGCCGCCGTTGGTTTACCAGCCGTTGAGTAATATTGCGACCAGCCACTAAACGAGCCGTTATTATTCGTGGCCGCATAGAGCTTGTTGCCGTTGCCATGACCGATAAACAGATAGTGAATAAATCGCTGATTTCCCGGCTCTGTGCTCAAGGTGGATTGATTCGTCGTCACATAAAGGGACCCCCACGGAACGGGTGTCCATGTGCTATTTTCAACGCTCCAGACACCCGCCGACGTTGGCATATCTGCGCCGTTAAGAACGCGCTGAACCCCCATTCGGGCCGCAAAGTTGTTCCTGTGATCGGCTGCTTGAACGTCGGCTGCCGTCGGTTTGTAGTCCGTGGTGTATATACGCGACCACTTCACCCCGTTTTCCGGTCGGTTTGAGTAACCGATGAAGCCATCCCCCAGCCCCGACACACTGATGTAACCGGTTGATGGGGCGGCGTCGCAAGGCAGGCTCAGCACCCCGGCGGCAATATTTCCGGCGATCGGCGGCTTGTTCTCAGAGGCCGAATTCAGCCGGTAGAGCTGCGCCGTATTGCAATAAGCATTATCAAAGGCCCGCGCACCGACACCCAGACCAAACGCACCGACGGCCATCAGTTGCCCACCTTCCACCCCAACATTACGCGTCGCGGCATCGCCCAGCGCCAGATTGCCACGCGCGGTGGCCTTGTCATTCAGGTCGGACAGATTGGCGGCCTTTTTCAGGCTGGCATCACTGACCGTTTTAAGCGCCTTCGGCGTGCTGGCTTTAGTTTCATCGGTGCTGGTTGTCGCGCTGCTCAGCTGTACCAGTCCCTTCGCCGTGGTGCTGGCATCCGGGTGGTTGCGGGTTTTCTCATGCGCTGCGATCGCATCGGCCACAAAATCCTTGGTCGCCAGCACGGTGTCGCCACCGGCGATCACCTGAATCGCCTCGGTGCTGCTGACAATCAGGATCATGCGCAGCGTCTGCGTGCGGCCGCTGCCCTCTTCCAGTTTCGGCTTGTAGCTCTCCGCCATATTGCTGACGGCAATCAGCGTCCCGGCCTCGTCATAGAGGCCCATTTCACGCAGCCAGAAGCCGCCGACGCTCGCCGGAATAATCATCTCGGCCAGAATGTGATTTTTCAGGTTCTTGTCGATAGTCAGCCCGTTGAGCGCCGCACGGTATTTCTCGCTGATGAGTTTTGTTTGCTCCGGATTGGGCGTCGGCAGCGTGCCGTTCCCGTCGCCGACGGCCATTGAGGTGATTTTCAACTGCGTTCCGCCCGCGCTGGCGGCGGCAATCTTGGCCGCCCCGGCAGTGGTAATAATCGCTTTGTATTTGCTCATGATTTTTTCTCTTATCCGGGGTAAACGGTAATGACATCGCCATCAATGGCGGCCGCGCCGGTGTAAATCCGGCCGGGGATGTCTTGCAAAATGTTGAGGCCGATCAGGTGTCGGCTCAGGGGCTTGGCGTCGGCGATAAGGCGCTCCATTTCCTGATACATTTCCTCAGTGATGCCGGTTTCCAGCACGCCAATATCGAGCCTGAAGGTGCCAGGCGGATCGGTGCCGTCGGTGTGAAACCATTCGATAACGTTAATCAGGTAGCCGAGCGGCTCCACTACGCGGCGCACGGCGCCGATGGTGCCCTTGTGCCGGTGAATGTAGAACGCAGCGGACACCACGCCCCGCTTGACGTCCTCCGGCCACGCCTCATCCCAGCGATCGACAGAGAGCGCCCACGCCAGATAGGGCAGCAGATGCACCGGGCAGGTTTTCGGATTCCACAGGTCACGCAGGGGAACCGGCACGCGCTCCAGCTCGGTGCATGCGGCGGCGGCGGCAACCTCCAACGGTGAGCAGCCAACCGGCAATAAGCGTTTAGTCATCGGCGCGCCCCTGTGTCATGTTCGCTCTGGTGCAGTAACCCGCCAGCGTTTTATCCAGCACTATGTCAGCAGCAGGCTTGATAATTTCCACGTATTCAACACCTTCAACGGCCAATGCCGCATTCTTGCTTGAGCGCCGGATACTGCGCCCGAGGCGCCGCCTGTTTTGCACATAGGCGCGTAGCCGTTTGTTTGCCGTGTCGAGGCTCGGCGTCAACTCCGGGCCGGGATACTTGTATAAAACGGCCTCGATAACATACGGGGCAATTTTGGCCGATTGCACGATGACGCGACCGGCGACCGGGCGCACGTCTTCATCATTCAGCGCGTCGCGGACAACCTGCAGCAGTTCGGGGCTGGCGGTGCCGCCGCCATCGCGTGACAGCACGGTGAGTGTCACGTTAGCCGCTGAGGGGCTGACTGCCGCCACATCAGCCACCCGGCCATCGGCCGAGCGGGCGTGAAAACGATAGGAACCGGCCGCTCTCAGAGTAGCCTTACGCTCCGCCAAAATGGCTTCATAACCCCACGCCTCGACGGCAATTGGCGCGGGCAGCTGTGAAAGATCAATTGTTGCCATGGTTAGCTCACAGGAACAGACATTGACAGCGCACCGGGGTATCGGTGCGGGGTGCCGGCGATGTCGGTCACCCTCTTGTCGTCATAGATGGTAGTCAAGGCGATGCCGGTCAGTTTGACGCGCGGCTCCCACGCCAATATCACGCTGTAGCAGACAGCTTTTATCTGCAGGCGCAGCGTGTCGTTCTGCGACGGGTCGAGCCGTTCTGCGAGCAACGATCCATAAGCCCGACGTATCGGGCGCGAACCCTGCGGCGTGATCAGGATGTCCGCCAAGGATTGGCGAATATGCTCGATGTCCGTCAACGTACGGCCGGAGCCTCGGCTCATGCCGATATATTTGGCGCTGTTCATATTGGTTTCCCCGTTTGCCCGCCGCCGGTCTGGACGCCGCCGTGGGTGTGTTTATCAACAACAATGTCATTCGACAAAAAAGATCCACCGCTGTAGTTGAGCCAGTCGTTAAGATTGCCGCCGGTTTCGGCACGGCGCAGGCCGTTGTCGAGGTCAACAGCGTTCACCGTGCCAATGCGGCTCAGGTTGCGCAGAAGGCGCGAAATGTCATATTGATTGTTCATGCTGAAAGGATGCCAGCACGACGCGGGCAGCGACAATGCGATGACGTTGTAAGGTAGAAGAAACAACAACAAATTAGGTGTTTGTTTTAAGGCGCAGCAATCGTCTCATTTATGACTTTCGCACCACCTTCAGAGAAAAATAGAAATGGAAGAAACTGAGTTTTTCAGAAATGGAAATGTTCTTATAACAAATGCTCGCTTCGTCGTGGGGAGCAGTACATATGCAATGACAGGTGTAACCTCTGTTAAAAAAACCAGCGTTACGCCCTCGCGTGCCGGAGCAATTATATTGCTCATCTTTGGCATATTGCTTTTACTGGGCCTGAACGGAGCCTCTAAGCTCAGGGGGCGGTACGATTATTTGCTTTGGTGCTTTGATATACAAAGGCCTTAAAGCTAAACACAGCGTTTATCTAAATAGTTCATCTGGCGAAAGCCAAGCATTAGAAAGCGAAGATGAAAAATATATTCACACAGTCATCAGCGCACTGAACCAAGCAATTATCCATCGCGATTAATAATTTCAAATTGTGATTAATCACCCTTTAATTTTTCTAGGGCTACGTGTTCTAATATCGTGTCTTAGACCCGCCCCCAGGATTAAATACAACGTTCAGTGAGTCATGTCGGATCCTTCACTCTCAGAAAGCCCCTTTCTCCAGGCCAGACAGCGTCTGATAGTTCAGCGTGGCGTGCGGGCGACACGCGTTGCAATCCTGACACCATTCACGGCTCGTCTTCCTGGCATGACTGACACATGGCTTCCCGCTTCTGGCCGGTCATTACAACGTTCGGCACCGCGCCACCTGAACGCCTCCTTCTCCAACCTGGCTTCAGCGAGCAACTTATTAAGGCGGGCGTTTTCCTCTTCAAGTGACTTGAGCCGCTTCACTTCGGATACTTCCATGCCGCCAAACTTCTTGCGCCAGGTAATGGGATGGGCCACCACCTCCCTCTGCGGTTAACCGTAGGAAACACACAAAGCGCTCCCCACCCATTCGCCGCTCCCTTCCATTCCCGCGCTGCTGCGGAAAGCCCCAAAAACCCGTGGCAATAGATTTGTTTCCCGCATTAAAACGGATGCCCGCGATTTATCAGGTTGGTTAGCGTGATTGATGACATGCTGGCAAATCTTTGCCGGCGGCTTTAAAGGCGTGCGGTGTCTGAATATAAAAAGCCCGCCGGCGCATCGCCGGCGGGCTGATACAAAACGCAACGCTGTACGATGCGCGTCGGTTTACTTCTGCTCGGCCTGGCTTACGGTGTCTTCCGCTTTCCAGATGCGGTATTTCACTTCCGCGTCTTTCGGCGCATACACCACGATCGGCAGGCGGCTGTTGTAGCGCTGCATCGCGGCGTCGCCCAGGTTAGCGGCGATGAATTTCTTGGTCTTGGTGTTATCCGGGCAGGCCATCATGGTCGAGGCCGGCTCGGACAGCTTCTCCAGCACCAGGTAGTCGTAGCCCCAGCCAGACAATGTTTTGATCTCCAGGGTGCCGCCAATCATATGGCGGTTGCAGTCCACTTCCAGCGTCTTGCCGATCAGCAGCTCGACCTTATAGTTCTCTTCGTGCTCTTGCTTCGGCAGGTAGATCACCTGGCGGTTCATGCCTTTCTCGGCTTTCGGGTAAGGTGCGACCTTTTCCAGCGGCTGTTTGCTGATATCCGCGTCATCGCCAGAGGTAGCCGCCATGGCGCTGGCGGAAACGGCCATCAGCAGGCCGGAAAATACAACGGATGCCTTGTTCATGTTTATCCCTACACTTTTTGTCAAATAATCCGCCTATAAACTAATACACTACCGCCAAGCTCGCCACAGGTTTAATCTTCTTTACAATAGGCGATAAATAGTGACAATCGCCTGGTATCGTCGATTATCTGGAGCAATGGCTCAGTGTGTCTTCAGTTGGGCGATATAGGCCTTCACCACCTGATAGACGTAATCCTGGCACGCCAGCCCGGTTTGCGGATCGTATTTGCCCTGATTGGTGATGTTGTTGGACAACACGCGAATGCCGACGAACGGCACCTTGAACTCGGCGGCAATCTGCGCAGCGGAGGCGGTCTCCATCTCTTCGACCGACGTCCGGTAGCTGTCGTGGAAATAGCGAATGCGATCCAGCTCGCTGTTCCACACGTCGGCCGAACCGATCCCCCCTTCCACTACTTTGCCCTGTCGGTAATCGCTCTTAACGCTTTGCGCAATCGCCAGCAGTTTGGGGTCGGCGGGAAACTGACGCAGGCTGTGCGCCTTTTGGTCCTCACCGGCGCTGCCCTTGGAAGCCAACAGATCCATCGGCTGCCACTGCCGCGAGTCGCTGCCTTCCCCCAACGCCTTGACCGGCGTTTTGAACGCCCCAAGATTGACCGAATATTTGCCCAGCACGATGTCATACACCTTAAGGGCCGGATCGTGACCGCCGGCAGTGCCCTGGTTGATGATCGCCACCGGATGGAACTGCGTGGCGGCGATCGCCGTGGCCGCCGCCGCATTGGACATGCCCTTCAGGGTCTCCGACACCACCACCGGGTAGCCGTCTACGGTGCCGTGCCAAAAGCGCCAGCCGCCGATCTGCTCCTCACGTGGGTTCTCCAGCCGCTGGGCGAAACGTTCCGCTTCCACTGGCATTGCGCCCTGCACCACGATCGGCCCGGTGGCCGCAGGTTGGCCAAAGCTCAGCGGAGAAAAGGCCGCACCGGCGGCCGCCAACAGTAAGACACGCGCTTTATTCTTCATCACCACACTCTCATCCCGAAAAAGCAAACGATTACCTTAGCCGAAGGCGGTAGCGTCGGATAGGGTTTTCTTACCGGCGGACTAAGGTTTTCTTAAGACAGAATTATTACAGTGGCGTCATTCAATCCTGTCACCGAGCCTGCGCGTGAATCCAGAATCGTCATTAAATCAATCCTCAACGGCACCGCAAATTAAGACAACCGCCCTTTACTCCCTGCCGACATCCTTTTACCGTTGGCAGGCTTTTGGCCTGCTGCTCAGCGGCCTGGTGTTCCTGTGGCTCTCCCGCAACGAACAGCTGGACTGGGCGATCAGCAACTATTGGTTCGATGCCGCCAGCGGGCATTTCCCGTGGCAAAACAATTATTGGCTGGATCTGATCAACCACCGTCTGTTGAAGCAGATTGTGATTGTTGGGGCGGTGTTGACGCTGTTTTGGGGTATCTATCGCCGCAGCGCGCGCCTGATCGTGACCATGCTGCTTATCGGCATCGGTCCTCTGGTGGTGGGTATTCTCAAGGCCACCAGCGCGCACTCCTGCCCGTGGGATCTGATCGAATACGGCGGTAAGGCGATGTCCTTCCCGCTGTTCGGCGCGCAGCCGGTGCTGCCGGGCCCCGGCCGCTGTTTCCCCGGTGGGCACGCCTCGAGCGGTTTCGCGATCATGGCGTTGTTTTTCCTGTTTTATCCGCAACGTCCGCGCCTGGCATGGTGGTGCTGGTGCGGCGGCATTGCGCTCGGCATGTTGATGGGCTTTGGCCAGATCATGCGCGGCGCACATTTTCTTACCCATAACCTGTGGGCAGGTTGGTGGGTTTGGTTAAGCCAGTTGGCTATTTATTGGACGGTTAGCGGCTATTGGCGCCGCAAGACGAGGTAACGGTTATGGAACAGTTGAACCATTTTCTTTTCGCCTGGATCAATGCGACCCCGGCGTCTCCTGAATGGATGATCGATTTTGCCACCTTTTTGGCACGCGACCTGATCATCATCGTGCCGCTGCTGATCGTCGGCCTGTGGCTGTGGGGGCCGCAAAGCCAGCTGGTATCGCAACGCCAGGTGGTGGCGAAAACCACTATCGCGCTGCTGTTCGCCATGCTCGCCGCCGCCACCATCGGTGCGCTGCTGCCGCATGAGCGTCCGTTCGTCGCCGGCGTTGGCTATACCTTCCTGCCGCACGCACCGGACAGCTCGTTCCCGAGCGATCACGGCACCGCCATCTTTACCTTTGCGCTGGCGTTCCTGTTCTGGCACCGCGTCTGGTCCGGCGTGCTGCTGATGATCGTCGCCGCCGGCATCGCCTGGTCGCGCGTTTACCTCGGCGTGCACTGGCCGCTGGATATGGTCGGCGGTTTCCTGCTCGGCATGGTCGGCTGCCTGTTTGCCCAACTGGTGTGGAATCTGTTCGGCGATGTCATCGCCGACAAGCTGTCGCGCCTGTATCGTTTCCTGTTCGCCTTCGCCATTCGCCGCGGCTGGGTAAAAGAGTAATCGTACAACATGACAGGGGCATTACCGCCCCTGTCTCTTTCACACCACGCCGGTGGTCACGCAGAACGCCCGCGTTTTTCCCGCTCCCAACATCACCCCCGCCTCTCCTTCCGGCGCATTCGGGCGACAGTTCGCCGGCTGGATAAAGGAGAGCAACTGCCGGTTGCCCTGAACGGCGATGCGTCGAAGACCATAGTTGAATTGCCCGGTGGCGAAGCGCGTCACATAGCGCCGGCCTTGCGGCGCCAGCATGAAGAACTCGGCCTGATCCACGTAGCGCGACAGATCGTCGGAGCACAGCAGCTCCCGCCCGAGCGCATCGCCCAACAGAGCCGGCGTCGGCAGATTCTGGCGGAACACCGCATCGGGAATGCAATCGTAATTGAGACGGCACACATACTGCAGCGGCTGCGGCCGATCGGCCAGGTTGGTGACCTGCATCTCAATGGTGAACTGCGCACTCTGCGCCGCTAAACGCAACGCCGGGCTAATGCGCCAGCATGCGCCCGGCCGCTCCCCCTCGCCGCGCAGCGTCAGCTCGTCGCCCGCCAGCTGCAGCCACACGCGTTGCATCTGGAGCGGCGCACCGTCCTGATGAGGCCAGGCGGGGCAGAACGCGGCGGTATCATCGCGTTTTCTTCCACCGCCCCGCACGCTGCGCCGGCCCGACTTCAGCGAGTAGCCGTCAAACTCGGCGTCCCAGATCGCAAGGCCTTGATAGGGCAAGACCGTCAGCGCGCCACGGCGATTCGCCAATGTCAGCGTCGGCCCACGAGCAGTACAGCGTTGCGCGCTCACCGCGAAGTCCGCATTGCGGAACAGTTCCTGCCGCTGTGTTCCGAAAGCTTCAGGAGCCAGATCGATATTGATCTTCATCTTTTTTCCCTCAACGTTTCGCCCGCTCAGACCGCGAGCACACCTGAAATGTTATTTTAATAACAAATGACTCGCCTTTAAGTTATATGTATAACAGCCTGATAGCGACGATCGGGTCGACATTTTTGAAACATCGCTAGGTTTATCGACATCGGAATGTTATTATTTTCACATATTTCATCCAGCTTACTGTCTTAACCTCACTAAGGAATCGCGATGACCACCGAAAACATCGATTACGCCAGCTACGTTGACCACACTCTGCTGGCAATGGACGCTACCGAACTGCAGATCGCCAAACTGTGCGAAGAAGCACAGCAGCACAACTTCTATGCGGTGTGCGTCAACTCCGGCTACGTACCGCTGGCGGCCCAGCTGCTGCAGGAAAGCACCGTGAAAGTTTGCTCGGTGATCGGTTTCCCGCTGGGTGCCGGCCTGACCGTCGCCAAAGCCTTTGAAGCCAAAGCGGCGATCGCCGCCGGCGCACAAGAGATCGACATGGTGATCAACGTCGGCTGGCTGAAGAGCGGCCTGCTGGACGAAGTGAAAGCCGACATCGCCGCCGTGCGCGAGGTTTGCGCGGCGATCCCGTTGAAGGTAATATTGGAGACTTGCCTGCTCAGCGATGCGCAGATCGTCCAGGTTTGTGAAATGTGTCGCGAACTCGATGTGGCCTTCGTTAAAACCTCCACCGGCTTCAGCACCGGCGGCGCTCGGGAAGAGCACGTCAAACTGATGCGCGAGACTGTGGGCAGCGAAATGGGCGTGAAAGCCTCCGGCGCCGTGCGCGATCGCGCTACCGCCGAGAAGATGATCAAAGCCGGCGCCACGCGTATCGGCACCAGCTCCGGCGTCGCCATCGTCTCCGGCGCTCAGGCGGCGGCAGGCAGCTACTGATCGTCGGCGCGCCTTGGCGGGCGCAGCCTATACCATTCGATGCGGGACAATACGGGCGGCTGACGCGGCCCGATATTGGCCCGCATTGTTGTGTTCAACGCCGGAAACGGCGGCACGCCTTTTACCTCTACAACCTGTGGGAAGACGGATCTATGGAAACGCGGCGCGAAGAACGTATCAACCGGCTAGTTCAGGCGTTAAAACGCGCTGACAAGATCCACCTGAAAGAAGCCGCCGTGCTGCTGGGGGTCTCGGAGATGACCATTCGCCGCGATCTGAGCGCCGAGCCGGCCGCAGTGGTGCTGCTGGGCGGTTACGTGGTGGCCGATCCGCGCAGCAACGGCGTAACCAACTACTTCGTTTCCGATCAAAAAGCCAAACAGGTGACGGAAAAGCGACGCATCGGCCTGCTGGCGGCGCCGCTGATCAATGAAAACGACACGGTGTTTTTCGACTGCGGCACCACCACCCCGGCGATCATCGACGCCATTGCCGACGAACTGACTTTCACCGCCGTGTGCCATTCGCTGAACACCTTCCTGGCGCTGCAGGACAAACCGAACTGCAAGGTGATCCTGTGCGGCGGCGAGTTCAAACCGAATAACTACATCTTTTCCAGCGTCGGCGGTCGCAACGAGTTCGATCACATCTGCCCGAACATCGCCTTTATCTCCGCCGCTGGCCTCAGCCTGCAGCACGGCGCCACCTGCTTCAACTTCGACGAACTGGAGATGAAACATCGCGCCATGGCGATGGCGCAGCAAAAGATCCTGGTGGCGGATCACAGCAAGTTCGGCAAAACCAAACCGGCCTGCATCGGCCCATTGACGCAGTTCGATCGGGTGATCACCGATCGCCAACCGGACGCCGACTTCATGGCGTTCTTCAACGATAACGCCATCGCTGCCCGCTATTAACACGCCTTCAGCGCCGCCAATGCCGGCGGCGCACCGCTGAAACACACCCTTTTCCCGCCCGAAAATGAACAAATAATGCGCAACCGATTCGCGTTTTTCGCTTATCCGCACGCAACATCAGGTTAATAAAATGCAACAGGTCACCCGAGTGATTATTTTCTGGCAGGCTAAACCCGCCGTCGGTTGGGTGAATTAACGACTATTTATGGCTTTTATATGATAAATAACGCCAAAGGCCGGATTGTTTAATTAAACAGCGGTTTAAGCGATTGCAGCAAATATCGCCAATAGCTGTTAGTTATCTGTTATTTATATGATGAATGGTTACGCATTTTTATCCGCTAACCACGTAAGTAATTTCCCTTCGTTATTAGCGGTGATTTTTAAATAAAAACATTTAAAAACAAAAATATAGACAATATTTCACTTAAAAACACAATGTGATCTGCGTCACTAAAACTGCTTAATCCGGGTTTTTCGCTAGATCCAAAACCACGCATAAAATATATTGCTCGGCTTGCTGCTGAGCACAGCGCTTTATACGGCCAATTATTGTACAAACCGCATAATCGCAGAAATTTTTATGAGAGCGTTCTCAGCACAAAATCTTACACAAATGTGCAACAAATGCGCGAAAAATCGATGAAAAAGCGGATAACTGCACATATTGCGCATTTGAGAGCAGGATCACGGTTGTTTCTACTGTAAATCGTTATCTTGCCGCCAACAAAAATCGACAGGCAAAGACCTGTCGGCAGCGGTAACGACTTTTATCACCCCGTGACGGTGAAAAGTCTTTAGTGAATTACCCGGCGCTGTGCCTTGGTAATGAACGCAATAAACAACCAGGGGGACGCCAAAACATCCCCGCAAGCAACACCTGATTCTTACCGCAAGCGTTGCCTGAATAGGACGTTTGACGGTTTAACCTTAAGTTTTGCCTTTTAATTTTAAATTCGTGTTCACTTCGGAGATATTTATGGACACTACACAGACCGGCACAATTGCCTCTGCGGCCTCGGGCTCCAGCAGTACCTGGCGTAAAACGGATACCATGTGGATGTTGGGCCTGTACGGCACCGCCATCGGCGCAGGCGTTCTGTTCTTGCCAATCAACGCCGGCATCGGCGGTTTGATTCCTCTTATCATCATGGCCATCATCGCTTTCCCGATGACTTTCTTTGCCCACCGCGGCCTGTGCCGTTTCGTGCTGTCCGGCAAAAATCCTGGTGAAGACATCACCGCCGTGGTGGAAGAGCACTTCGGCATCACCGCCGGTAAACTGATTACCCTGCTGTACTTCTTCGCCATCTACCCTATTCTGCTGGTTTACAGCGTGGCGATCACCAACACCGTCGACAGCTTCATCACCCACCAGTTGGGCATGACCTCGCCGCCGCGCGCCATCCTGTCGCTGATTCTGATCGTCGGCCTGATGACCATCGTGCGCTTCGGCGAGCAAGCCATCGTGAAAACCATGAGCATCCTGGTCTTCCCGTTTGTCGCGGTGCTGATGCTGCTGGCCGTCTATCTTATCCCTAACTGGACCGGCGCCATCTTCGAAAACGTGTCGCTGTCCGGCAGCGGTACCGGCATGGGTCACGGCCTGATCATGACCCTGTGGCTGGCGATCCCGGTAATGGTGTTCTCCTTCAACCACTCGCCGATCATCTCCGCCTTCGCCGTCGCCAAACGCGAAGAGTACGGCGCAGACGCCGAGAAGAAATGCTCACGCATTCTGGCTTACGCGCACATCATGATGGTGCTGACCGTGATGTTCTTCGTGTTCAGCTGCGTGCTGAGCCTGACGCCGGAAAACCTGGCGGAAGCCAAGGCGCAGAACATCTCGATTCTGTCTTACCTGGCTAACCACTTTAACAACCCGATGATCGAGTACATCGCGCCGGTTATCGCCTTCGTCGCCATCACCAAATCGTTCCTGGGCCACTACCTGGGCGCCCGTGAAGGCTTCAACGGCCTGGTCGCCAAATCGATGAAGAGCCGCGGCAAAACTGTCAGCACCGCCAAGCTGAACCGCATGACCGCCATCTTCATGCTGGTGACCACCTGGATCGTCGCTACTCTGAACCCAAGCATCCTGGGCATGATCGAAACCCTGGGCGGCCCAATCATCGCCATGCTGCTGTTCCTGATGCCGATGTACGCCATCCGTAAAGTGCCTGCCATGCGCAAGTACAGCGGCCACATCAGCAACGTGTTCGTGGTTGTGATGGGTTTGATCGCCATCTCTGCAATCGTGTTCAGCCTGCTCGGCTAATCACGTCCGGCCGGCGCCGCTGCGCGCCGGCCCTCCCGCACTGCCCCCATTTCCCGTATTAACC
The DNA here is from genome assembly GCF_059740205.1 of Serratia sp. LTN-2. Lineage (NCBI taxonomy): Bacteria > Pseudomonadati > Pseudomonadota > Gammaproteobacteria > Enterobacterales > Yersiniaceae > Serratia > Serratia sp. LTN-2. The sequence continues at coordinate 212,482 of NZ_JCAXDO010000002.1, forward strand.
GCCTGAAACCTGAAGAAGGAGGCGAGACCATGGTCAGCGTTTTCGATATTTTCAAAATTGGCATCGGCCCATCCAGCTCCCACACCGTCGGCCCGATGAAGGCCGGCAAACAGTTCGTCGACGATCTGATCGCCCACCAACAGCTGCAGGACACCACCCGCGTGGTGGTCGACGTGTACGGTTCGCTGTCGTTGACCGGCAAAGGTCACCACACCGACATCGCCATCATTATGGGCCTGGCCGGCAACCTGCCGCACGATGTGGACATCGACAGCATTCCGGGCTTTATCCGCGACGTCGAACAACGCGGCCGCCTGCCGTTGGCCAACGGCCACCACGAGGTGGATTTCCCGCTGCACGGCGGCATGAACTTCCACAGCGACAATCTGCCGCTGCATGAAAACGGCATGCGCATCCGCGCCTTTGCCGGTGAACGCCTGCTGCACAGCAAAACCTATTACTCGATCGGCGGCGGTTTCATCGTCGACGAAGAACACTTTGGCCAGTCTGCCGAAGGTGCAACGCCGGTGCCCTACCCGTTCAAATCGGCGCACGATCTGCAGCAACATTGTAAAGAGACCGGGCTGTCGTTGTCCGGCCTGGTGATGCAGAACGAGCTGGCGCTGCGCAGCAAGGCGGATATCGACGCGCACTTCGCCGACGTCTGGCAGGTGATGAGCGCCGGTATCGAGCGCGGCATCAATACCGAAGGTCTGCTGCCCGGCCCGATGAAAGTGCCGCGCCGCGCCGCCGCGCTGCGCCGCATTCTGGTGACCGGAGACAAGAACAATATCGACCCGATGAACGTGGTCGATTGGATCAACATGTTCGCGTTGGCGGTCAACGAAGAGAACGCCGCCGGCGGCCGCGTGGTCACCGCCCCGACCAACGGCGCGTGTGGCATCATCCCTGCGGTGCTGGCCTACTACGACAAGTTCATCCGCCCGGTGAACGCCAACTCCTACACCCGCTACTTCCTGGCGTCCGGCGTGATTGGCGCATTGTACAAAATGAACGCCTCGATCTCCGGCGCCGAAGTGGGCTGTCAGGGGGAAGTCGGCGTGGCCTGTTCGATGGCGGCGGCGGGATTGACCGAGCTGCTGGGCGGCAGCCCGGCGCAGGTATGCATCGCGGCGGAGATCGCCATGGAACACCATTTGGGGCTGACCTGCGATCCGCTCGCCGGCCAGGTTCAGGTGCCATGCATTGAACGCAACGCCATTTCCGCCGTCAAGGCGGTCAACGCCGCGCGCATGGCGATGCGCCGCACCAGCGAGCCTCGGGTTTGCCTGGATAAGGTGATCGAAACCATGTACGAGACCGGTAAAGACATGAACGCCAAATACCGTGAAACGTCACAGGGCGGTCTGGCGATCAAGGTCGTGGCCTGCAACTGATCGCGACAGCGAGGCTCTTAACAGCGCCGGCCGGCCCGATTTGGCCGGCGCCGTCTCAATGCCGCCCCTTCCCTGCCGCAACGCCCGGCGCTGTGCCGGCTCGAGCCCCCACGGCGCCAGGGCGTGCGCTGTGCCGTAGCCAACCGTAAAGCTCGGCATTACGCCGGAACCCCATCTTGCGCATCACGCTCATCTTGTGGTTGCTGACGGTTTTCACGCTGATGTCCAGCAGCCGTGCGATTTGCGTTACCCCCATTTCCCGCGTCATACAGCGCATGATCTCCTGTTCGCGCAGCGTCAGGTCCCGGTGTTGGCATACGCAGTTCGCGCCACAGCTCAGCCTGCTCGGCCATTTGCGGTGCCGCTCCAGTTCGGCGCTCACCTGATACAGCGCCGATACCAGCGGCATATCGTGGTAGATGATACCGGCCTCCAGCGCGCATCGGTTGCCGACGGTGCGTTTATGCCGTCCTTCCGGCGTTCGCAACGAGAAATACAGCGTTTTTCGCCCCGCAGGCTGCGCCTCCGAGAAGTGACAAAAACAGCTTTGCACGCCGGGAGGAAAATAGCAGAACACCAGATCGGCTTCGTGAACCTGCTGCGCATCCAATAACAGCATGCGCTTGCCGTAAGTGCTGAAATGCAGCGCCAGCGCCTCTTGCCAACCGGCGCTGAAGTAACGATTCTCATCAAATAGCGCGATTTTTATCATCGTGTTCATCCCTGCCCTCCCGCCGTTCCGGCTCCCCGTTTAACCGCCTGGACGCCCTTTGCCGGCGCCTGACTGTTGTCGATACGCAATTCATAAACCATGGTGGCGTTGGGGGGCACTTTCGGCGGATAGCCGGTTTCGCCGTAGGCCAGCGCGGGCGGCACGACCATCGTCAGCGATCCGTGGTTGTGCAGATGACTTATCGCCTCCCGGAACAGCGGCGGATACTCGGAAAGCGGTTGCGACAGCACCTTGCCGCTCAGTTCCATATCCTGGATCACCGTACCGTCGGTCAACGTCTCTTTCACGACCACATCGACCACCGCCGTTGGCGCCAGCGCGCCCTCCCCGGCGTAATCCACCCGATACCAGAAGCCCATCGCCGATGGCTTTACGCCCTTTTGTTGACGGAACTGCGCCAGATAATCTTCATCACGCCGCTGCTGCTCGTTAACGCGTTTCTCGCGCGCGGCCACCGCGGCGGCGTCCGCCTGCGCCGTCAACGCAGTCAGTTCATTCGGCGGCAGCTGTAAACGCCCCGACACGCTATCGATGACGCCCGCCAACAGGCTGTCGCGATCCACCGGTACGCCCCAACCTTGGCGCTCCGTCATTACCCCCTGAATGTCCCGCCCCAGCGCACTGCCCGCCGCATAGGACAAGCGCTTCCTTTCATCCTTCAACTGCTCCGGCGTTATCTCCCATTGCAGCCGCTTACGCAGCGCCAACAGCGCTTCGCGCGTCTGCTGGGTCACCTTCTGCTCTCCGGCCCGCTTCTGCTCACTCGCTTCCAACGCGGCGCGCAAAGCGTGCAGCTCCTCCTGGTGCTCGCGTTGGCGTTGTGCAAGCGTCTGTGCCGATGCCTGTGCCGCAGACTCCAGCTCGGCAGCGCGCCGTTCGGCCTGCGCCGCCGCCGCTTGGGTTTGGGCGGTTTCCTGCGTCGCCTGACGCAGCAGCGCTTCGGCGCGCTGCGTATCGGGTGAACCGCGCCAGGCGGCGCCCAACCCGGCGATCCACTGCCGAAGCAATGACGTGTCGGGCAACGTCGCGGTGGATGGCGTCGCTTGCCTCTCCCGCAGCGCAGCGAGTTCCTGACGCAGCATCGTCAGTTCCATTCGCTGGCGCGCCAACTGTTGATCGCGCGCCAATGATTCCTGGCTCAGCGTAAAAGCTTTAGCCGGTGAGGCTGGCTTATTGTTGTCCGACGGGCGCTTCGCGGGTTCACGCTTTTTTTGCCCCGATTCGCGTTCGGCCGGCGCCGCTTTTTCTTCGCTCGCCGGTTCGGTGTTCTGCCGTTGATACTGCTCGGCAAACTGCAGCAGCGCCGGCACGCCGTCGTCCGCCTGCGCGACGCCGGTGAATAGCAAAACGGCGCAGCCCAGCAGACGCAGCCTCATTTAACCTGCTCCCCGCGATCCGCCAAGCCACTCAACACCGCCTGATTCACCCCGGCGCACAGATAGCTGACCTTGTAGCGATACAGCGCATCCACCGTCTCCTGCGTGTCGCCGTTTACCCGGGCGCGCAGGCTGGCGTACTGCGAAGCGCCGCTCATCAGGCTGTCGAAGGCCTGCTTATAGCGCTGATACTGTTTCTCGTCGATCGCGCGCAATGCGCCCAGTTGCTGCTGGCACTGCTGCAGCTGCTCGGCCTCACGCTGCTTGCGCAAAGCCTCTTCCGACGGCGCTTGCACAGTCTGATTTTTGGCGTTCACGGCGGGCTTGCCCGACTTTTGGCTTTGACAGGCGGCGGCGCTCAGCGCCAATAGGCACAGCAAACCCAGGCGCAGGGCGCGATTGAGGGGCTTAATCATCATTGCGTTTTTTGTCCTTGTAGACGCTTATTCGTATTCCAACGTAAAAGTGGCCACCGCGCTGAAGGTGCCGCGGCCGATGGACTTCGTTTGGATGGCTTCCGGCTCCCCCTGCACATAGGCCTGCAGCGTAAGCGTGGTGTTGCCGGCATTCAGGCGGAATTTATCGCTGGCGTGATTGAGCGGCAGCGCCTTGCCGCTGCTGTCCTCCAGCCCGATGCCGATCCCCGAGGCCAGGCTGCCGGCATCCAGCGCCAACAGGCCGGGCAGCTTGATGTTCTCGGTGCCGGTAAACGTGATGGCTACCGTATTGCCCAGGCTGAGATCGCACTCGGTCAGGTGCAACGCGAAGGTTTGGCTATGGGTGCGGGTGTTCAGATACAGGTATTTGTCGACGATGGTGCCGAAATCCAGTTGGATATCCTCATCTCCCGGCTGAATGACGCACGGCTCAGCCACCAGCGTACCGTGAAAGCGCATGTTTTCCGCCGCGGCCGCCGGCTGAGCCATCATGCTGGCCGCCATGATCATGCCGGCCCCCAACAGCGCGCTCCGGCGCCGGTTCGTCTCTGTCGCGCGCATAACGCCACTCCCTTTGGTTATGCTTGCGCCGGTCCGGCGCAAGCGGCGTATTAATCGTAATAAAGGCGGAAATCGATCGCCGCGCGGTAGGCACCGGCGCTCAGCGTCGCCGGGGTGCGTACCGGCGTCACCGTATACGTCAGGGTGTTCTGCCCTGGCGTCAGCAATACCGGTTTGTTACGTGCACCAAGGCGCACCGGCAGGCCGCTGGCATCCGCCAGCTGCAACCCCAACCCGGTGACGCCGGCAACCCTGATCAACCCCGGCGCGTCGTCATCCGTCGGCGCGGCAAACGCCACGGATACCGCAGGCTGGCTGCCGCTCCAGGCCAACACCCCGGTCCAGGCGTCACGGCTGCTCGCCGGCGCGCGCAGACAGTCTTTCAGCGTCAACTCGAACGCCACCGGCGTGCCGCGATCGCCAGGGCGCTGGAAGTGCGCCGTTCCCGTCTCCCCCAGCCACACTTCCTGACGAGCGGTGGTCATTTCCAGACTGCAGGCGCTTTCCGTCAAGGCACCGTAAACGTGGAGCGTGCCGTTCGCGCCCTCCACGTCCCAGTTGTCCACCGCGCGGGCCGGCGGCATCAGCATCAGCATCGTGCCCGCCGTCAGCGGTACCATCAGCGCGGCCAACACCGTCAGGCCGATAGTGCGTCGCTGATGACGTTCATAGGCCTTTCCCAACAGCATGGGGATCTTTCGTTGCATGATTCGTTCACTCCGCTGTGTTCATGACTCGGTCTTCCCTGCTTGCGCGCGGCTCGTCATTTGGCGACCGGCACGACCTGGCAGGCATTGCCGGCGCAGCGGAAGTTCAACTGCGGCCGCCCGCCGTAATCGTTGATGTACGCCAGCGACGGGCCGTTGCCGAGGCTCGCGGCGGGCACATTCAGCGGGGCGCTGGCCTTCGGCGCTACCATCAACGGTTCAAAGCCGGCCGCCCCTTTGCCGCCCTTGCCGGCGCTCGCCTCAACGATCGTCACGTAATAAGGGGTCGGGTTATTCACCACATACTTGTCACCCTGCCGGGTCAGCGTCAGCTGCTCCTGCCACGGCGCCGCATTCTTCTTCGGGGCGAGCGCCGCCGGGCGATAAAACATTTTGATGCGGGTCTGCAACGCTATCTGCAGCGTGTTCGGCTTATTGCTGCGCGGCGGGATTTCCCGCAGGTTGAAGTAATACAGCGTCTCCCGGTCCTGCGGCAGCTGACGCGCCGCCGGCAACGATTGGATCTTCACCTGGCTCGGTTTGCCCGGCTCTACCCGTTGCACCGGAGGCAGCACGGTGAAGGGGCTTTGGATCTTGTTGCCGCGATCGTCTTCGATCCATCCCTGCGCCAAATACGGCAACTGTTTGTTCTGGTTACTGATGTTGAGACTGACCGTTTTCAGGTCGCCGTCGAAAATCACACGCGTGCGATCCAGCGCAATAGCCGCCTGAGCGGGCAGGCTGACCACGCCGGCCATCAACGCGGCGGCGAGCGGGCCCACAAGGAAAACGGTCTTTCTGGTCATAGTCAGATTCATCATGTCTTCACGGTTCCAGTCGGCCGGCGGCGGACAAGCCCGCCCCGGCGGTTTAGCGGCGGAGCGCACTCCGCCGGGTGTATGTCAGTTGGCGTCAGCCGCCGGCTTGTTGCCGGCGAGAGGACGGCAAGGCAGCAGCAACGTGTTCATCAGCATTTCGGCCGGCAACGGCGCCGGCAGCTGGATTTCACACTGCGCCGCGCCGTTCCAGTGCACGCTCATGCGCTCGCCGGGGTTGAGGCCGGACAGGTAAACGCTGCCGCCGTCATTGATGATGCCGGTCTCCTGTTTGCGGGCATTCAGCACCGTGGCGCCGAACGGCGGCTCGCTGCCGTCCGCCAGCTTGACGATCGCCATCGCCTTCTCGCCGGCAATTACCTCGAACTTGCGGTAGCCGATGGCCCCCTCGGTCAACGTGGCCTGCACCACGGAGCGCGTCGCCTCGACGTTGTCGCTCAGGCTGTTGAGATCGATGCTGGCCTTGTTGCGGTAGTAGCTGTTTACATCCGCCACCACCGCCTTGCCGTAACGGTTGGTCAGCACCGTACTGCCGTAGCCGCGCACCGGTACGCCGGCGACGCCTTCGGTATCGAGCAGCAGGCGCGTGCCGCCCGGCGTATTGACGCGGTGCAGCACCGCCCCTTCCGCCGCCATCGTCAGGCCGCCCTGCGCGCCGATGCCGACGGCGCTGTAGCGACCGGCCTGATAGCTGGCGTTGGCGTTGATCTGCGCCATGTCGCCCTGATGGCTGTAATAACCGCTGGCCGTCGCCCCGCTGCGTGCGGCGCCCGCGCTGATCTGATAGTTGTTGTGTTCATCGACCCGGTTGTAGTAACCGACCCGGTGGGCGTTCTCTTCGCGATCGAGCGTCATGTTGTAACTGAGCGTGCCCGCGCTGCCCCAGGGCAGCGACAGCGACAGATACATCCCGTCGTCGTTGCGCTCGTTGTAGCGATTGCGATAGGCCGACAGCGACACGCTGACGTTCTTGAAATCACCGATGTCGAAGTAGCGCGATACCATCAGGTTGTAGCGATCGTTCGGCGCCCGATCCCAGTAGGTTTGGTGGCTGTAGTTGAGATAGGTACTGAGCCCCAGCTCGCGGAACTGCTTGTTGAAGGTGATGGTGTACATCTCCTTGCTCTTGCCGCTGCGGCCGCCCTCGTAACGCGCATCCAGGTAGTCTCCCATGCTCATGAAGTCTTCCTGGGAGAAGCGGTAACCGGCGAAGGTGACCTGGCTGTCGTATTCATCGAAGTTCTTCGAATAGCTCAGCCGGTACGAACCGCCGGTCAACGTGCCATCCTGCGGCAAACGCGCACGCGACTGCGTGGCGTCGAACGACAGCGCCCCCAGCGCCATCAGATCGCGCCCAATCCCCAGCGACAGCGCGTTGTAATCGCCGCCGGCGATGCCCCCGCCGTACAGCGACCAGCCGTTGCTGATCCCCCAGGAGAACTCGCCGGTGCCGAACATCGGCCCGCGCAGATGGTGCCCCCACTCCGAGGGCTTGCCCGTCGCCAGCTTGTAGCGCACCGTACCCGGCCGCGTCAGATAAGGGATGTTGGCGGTGTTCATCTTGAACTCCTGCACGCTGCCGTCTTGCTCTTCGACGCGCACGTCCAGCTCGCCGGAAACCGCATCGTTGATGTCCTGAATGCGGAACGGCCCCGCCGCCACCTGCGTTTCATACAGCACGCGCCCCTGCTGGCTGACCACTACCTTGGCGTTGGTCTTCGCCACGCCCGTCACTTCCGGCGCATAGCCGCGCAGGTTGGGCGGCAACATGCTGTCGTCGGATCGCAGACTGACGCCGGTAAAGCGCAAGCTGTCGAAAATGTCGGAGTTCAGGTAATCCTCACCCATCGTCAACCGCGAACGCAGCGCCGGGATCGCCCGGTAGGCGTAATAGCGGCTCCAGTCGAACTGTTTGTCGGTCGCCTCAGATGAGCCGGTCTGATGGTTAAGGTTGGCCTGCCAGTCGGCGCGCAGACGCCAGGCGCCCAGGTTGGCGCCGCCGGTGCCGTTGCCGCTCAGGCTGTAACTGCTGCCGCCTTTCTGATGTTTTTGCGTTTGGGCGTTGACGTTATAGTCAAACAGCAGCCCGGGAATACCGTCATCCCAACGCGAAGGCGGATCCCAGTTTTCCGAGCTGTACTCCAGATAGGCCTGAGGAATATTGAGATACAGCGAGGAGCTGGCAAGATCGCCGCGCGCCTCCATACCAGACAAGCTGGAGGCATCGAGACAGCGGCCGCCGTGCGTCCAATTCAGCGAGCCCAGCAGCTTTTCTTTCAGCCCCAGTTGGTTGACCAGCTCCGGCGAAAGACAGGCTTCGCTGCCTTTAGGATCGGTCTCGGGCGCCACAAACGTCACCGGCTGTTCCGCCAGATCGTTCTTATTGACGTGCACCACCATGGTATAAACGCCCGGCATGATGTAGCCGCTGCGCGTGAATTGGCTCAGATCGATATTTTTACGATCGTTGATGTCCAATACGTCGGTATTGAATTGAATAACGTCGGCGGCATAAACCAACGCGATGGGATTTCCCAGAGAAAGGGCAACGCAAAGCCCCAAGGCCTGAAGACGAAATAACTTCCCTGCCGGTGAAAGCATAATAAAGTCCTTTCAATAACGAATTAACCGTCAGTACGAGAAAAAATCAAAAATAATCCAGCTTAAAACGCACTGTGGAAAAATACGCTCCCACCTTCAACGGCTGGTGATTCGGCATCAAGGTCATGGAATAATTCAGCACTCGGTTTCCCGGTATTACTCCCTCCATCGGCAAAGGTTTCCCTGGAATAACCACCGTGCCGCTGCTGTCTTTTATCTTTAATGCGATGCCGCGCGCATCGCCCTGTACGCCAAACAGAGCGCCTTCCGCATAACCATCAAACGTGACCTGAAAGAATTTCCAATCAGGCTTGTTTTCCGGCCGTTCCAAAATGCAATTGACCAATTCGATACTGAAAGGTTTGGTCATCCCCTGGCCGTCACGAATGATCTGCCCGAGAGGAATAGTGTCCATATCGATCGTCTGATCGCGGCTGCCGGCGGCAATGGCGCAGGCGGTGTCGATAATGGCGCCGTGCATGTTGACTTTGCCCCACCCCTGCGCGGCGGAAGTTGCATAGCCGGGCGCAAACGCCAACGACGCCAAAAGAACGGCACCCGCTCGATTCCTTGGTAAAAACATCGCGACATTCCTTTGACAGGGAGATTCACCAGGCATGCGGCGCACCCCATGCCTGGTTGATTAAGCCTTCAGACTCACTTACTGATAAGCCAGGGTGAAATCGGCTACGGCAGTGAAGTCGCCCGGAACGATGGCGGCGGAAGCGCCTTCGCCCTGCAGGTAGGCAGCGAAATGCAGGGTGTTGTTGCCGGTGTTCAGGGTTTGCGCGGTCGTTGCCTCACCCAGTTTGATCGGCTGACCGTTGTATGAAATGGCGACACCGGCGCCGCTGGCGGTGCCCGCGATACCCAACAGATCCTTGTCGGTGGACGATGCTACGCCGCTGAAGGTGGTTTTAACGGTTTTCAGCGTGGTGATGTCGCACTGCTCCAGTTTGATTTCAAACGGACGCGGGTTGGATTTGCCGCCGTTTTTCAACGCCACGTTGGATACCTGGCCCAGATCTACGGTCTGATCGATCGACTCAGGCGCAATAGAGCATGGCGCATCAATAATAGAGCCCGTGAAGGTGACCTTACCGTGTCCCTGATCGGCTGCCTGTGCAAAAGAACTTGCGCCAAATGCAATCACTGCAGCCATCATGATTTTGTTAAGTTTCATAGAACCTATATTCCTTATAAGAAAAAATGCATATTCCAATCAAGAAAAAGAGCAACAGGAAACCCGCTCGCGCTTATATGTGCGCAGCCCTGATTCTTTAGCATCTTGCTGGTTGGTTAACTGCCAAAACCCAAGGAAACCGACAATAAACTCGTCGATAACGGCAAGTTCGCAGCAGCCCACTCATTAATGAGATCGCCATTCAAAAATAAACGAAATCACAACAAGCCGAGGCCAATACTTTCTAATCCGCCCTTCTTGTTCGGCGATGAATATTCTGGCAAATGCCTCTCGGCAAAAAAAGGCTTTTTTTGATCAAGGCGAACATTCGCAATTTATTTCCTAATTGAAGTTAATTTACTGTTATTTTTAGGCTCATAGATCGTAAAAGATACTTTTATAGAGCAATATCCTGTTTTTCTCTGATTCCCAAGTAATCAGATCGCAAAGTGGCGCTTTGTGAATATAATAAACCAAAATTTTAGGTTTCAGCGTGACGCCACCCCTGCCTAGGCATAGGTAAAAACGGGGCGGGCAACGCCTTTTTTTTCAATCCTGATAAATAGATAGGAATTTTCTTTGTTCGCGTTTTACCTCGTTGTTGGTAGGCAGCGAAAGTTTGTTTTTTCTTAGGAATACGGCAATCGGAATACAGAGGAAGTGCTATGGAAGCGTTATCTCCGAAACAAAAGGAAATACGGCAATTGCAGCATGATCTGCTGCAAATATTATTCGCAAAGTCACCCCGCAAGTGCCCCGTCGCCGGGCTGCCGCCACAGCAGCAATGGCTATCGACGCGGCAACTGGCCAATGCCGTCAACGTCGGTGTTTACCGGGCTCGGCGGCTGCTGCTGGATCTTGTCGCCCGGCAAAAAGTGATTGTGACGGACGGTTCCATCAACAACTCATTGAGGTGGTATCCCACCGCATTGTTGAGCGGTGATAACGACGACAGATCCAACAGAGATACACCCCATTCTTCTTTAACGGAATAAATATGGCGTAGCCGGCCTGATTGGCAATATTTCATTGCGGAGTAACGCCGCACACTATTTATATATATTGGGATATTATCGTGATAAAAACAGCCCTGCTATTTTTACGCTGCTGCCTGGCATTATCTTTCTTCCTGCTGCTTGGCAATGCCAACGCATTTACCTGCCGCACGTCCGATGGCGGACTGATTCCCCCTGGGGGCTCGACCACGCCGGTTGACGTCCGGGTACGCATCGGGCCACAGCTTTCTTATGGCAAAAACGAAATCGTCAACGTCAGCCAGGTCACCTGTAAAAACGACGTCGCGAGCTGGTATGACTATCTCAAAACCGACAGTCCGGCGCTGTCGATGAACAGTGCGATTTTTGGCACCATCGGCAGCGGTACCACCATCAACGGCAGCGATTACAACTCTCCGGTGCCATCAGGTATCAGCGTACTCAGCCTTACCGGGTTACAGACCCAGTCGGTCGCCATCCGGGTCTATATCGTGTTGAACCGTTTCCCAACGCCGGACATCAAGGTGAACAAGGGCGACGTCATCGGCCAAATCAACTTTATTCAGACCAACGATCAGCCGGGTTGCCCGCAGTGCGGCGTTTATCGCTGGCGCCTGATCGCCGACAACGACGCCTACTTCGTCACCACCAGTTGCACCATCAACAATGGCCAGCAGATTAACGTCGACTTCGGTCAGATCCGCCAGGACTTTCTGACCCAGAGCGCCAGCGATGCCCAGATAAAACAGGACAAAGCGCTCAGCTACCAATGCGACGACCAGAGCGCGACGCAGGATATTCTGATCCGCATGGTCAGCGACGCCAGCGGTTTCTCCAGCGATTTTATCAAGACCAGCAACCCCAACGTCGGCGTGGCCATGGTGTACAACGGCGCGGTGGTAAAGCCCAATAATGCCTTCAGAACGCGTATCGTCAACGGTCTGGGCAACGATACCGTGACCTTTGTGCCGGTGAAGAACAATGTTCCTTACACCAGCATCGCCACCGGCCCGCTGTCGGGTTCGGCCACGCTGATTTTCAGCGCACCTTGAGACGGGAGCCAGGATGAACATGACGAGGAAAAAGAGCTGCGCTCTGCTGTGGGCGCTAAGCCTGATGAGCGCCGCCGCTCAGGCCGCCGACCAGGGTACCAAGGTCAACATCACCGCCACCGTGGTGGCGCCCCCGCCTTGCGTGATCAACGACGGGCGCACCATCGATATCGACTTCGGCAAGGTCGGCATCAAGCGCATCGACGGCACTCGCTATATGCAACGCATCGATTACAGCATCAAATGCGAGTTTCTGGATAACAGCCGCCAGCTGAAAATGAAGATCATGGGCAGCGCGGCGGCCTTCGACGGCAGCGTGTTAACCAGCAGCGTTAATGGCTTGGGCATCAAGCTGTTGGCCAACGGCAAGGCCTTCGCCATCAATAAACCGCTGAACATCGATTACGCCAATCCACCGACGCTTGATGCGGTACCGGTAAAAAACAGCGCCGTCTCCCTGGCAGAAGGTGATTTCACCAGCGGCGCCACCATGCTGGTGGACTACTTTTAAACACCCGCATCTCAGCAACTCGCGAAAAAAAAGCCGCAACGTCTCCGTTGCGGCTTGGTCAAGGATCGTGCGCCTGAGGCGCGCTCCTCACATCAGGGTATTTAGCCGAAGATCCCGCCGAACCACTGGCTCAGCTTCATCATCACCATATCCCAGATGCGGCTGAAGAAGTTGCCCTCTTTCACCTCTTGCATCACCACCAGCGGGTGCTGCTCGATGGTTTTTCCGTCCAGCTGGAAGTCGATGGTGCCGACCACCTGATTTTTCGCCAGCGGCGCTTCCAGCGTCGGTTGGGTCAGTTTGTAGCTGGCCTTCAGGTTTTTCATCTGCCCTTTCGGAATGGTGACCGAGGCGTCTTTCGCCACGCCGAGCGGGACTTCGCTGACGTCGCCGAACCACACCTTCTGGGTAACGAACGGTTTATCGGCCTTGATCGGCGTTGCGGTTTCATAGAAGCGGAAGCCCCAGGTCAGCAGCTTTTCGCTTTCGCTGAAGCGCACGCGATCGCTCGGCGCGCCCAGCACGACCGAGATCAGGCGCATCGGGCCGTCGGTAGCCGACGCCACCAGGTTGTGACCGGCGCCGCTGGTGTAACCGGTCTTGATACCGTCGACGTTCAGGTTGCTGCTCCACAGCAGACGGTTGCGGTTAATCTGGCGGATCTTGTTAAAGGTGAACTCTTTCTCTTTATGCAGCGCGTATTCGTCCGGCACGTCGCGGATCAGCGCCTGGCTCAGCAGCGCCATGTCGCGCGCGGTGCTGTACTGCCCTTCCGCATCCAGGCCATGCACCGTCAGGAAGTGGGTATTCTGCAGGCCCAGAGACTTGGCGTAGTTGTTCATCAGGCCGACGAACGAATCCTGGCTGCCCGCCACGTAGTCCGCCAGCGCGATGCTGGCGTCGTTGCCCGACTGAATCACGATGCCCTTATTCAGCTCCAGCACCGGCACCTGATCGCCCGGCTTGATGAACATCAGCGAAGAACCGCGCAGCGCCGGGTTACCGGGCGCCCAGGCGTCTTTGCCGACGGTGACCATGTCTTCCGGCTTGATCTTGCCGGCCTTGATAGCCTGCCCGATCACGTAGCTGGACATGATCTTGGTCAGGCTGGCGGGATCGAGGCGGGTGTCGGAGTTACCTTCGGTCAGCACCTTGCCGCTGTTGTAATCCATCAGAATGAAGGCCTTGGCGTCTACCTGCGGCGGCGCCGGCGGCTCGGCCGCGTGCACGGCCGGTGCGGCCAGCAACAGGATGCCTACGCTGAAGGTCAGTTTTTTCAGGGAAGTGGATAAGTTTTTTTTCATCATGACGTCGCCAGAGTGTCCATTCAAACCATTGAAATAGCGTTAACTTTCAAACATGTTCACGTTTTAAGCCAACCAGCGAGAGTGGCCCGGTGCGCGCGTGCCGGCCGCAACCCCCTGCGGCGCCCGTAATGGGTAACGCAACGCACCGAAAATGCCCTTTCTGTGAGTTTATGTGATTTATCTTATTTTTGCAGGGTTTAGCGTGAATTTTCAGCATTTTTACATAACTGTACGCAGGCCCCCGCTTATCGCTCAAAAAAGCGCCGCACCGTCTATTTCTCCGCCCACTCACGGCTACACGGCCAAGCATCTGCACCGCTAAACATCTGCGCATCCATACGTCTAAAAAAGATTAATATATTCCATAATGGCATATAGAGCCGTTATTTGTTCTTTTTAAAGCGCTTATCCTCAGCGCTATCATCCACACAAAGACTTTTATACCGAATAATCCTGGAGATGAGTCATGGCGATCCCCCATTCCGTCATCGAGATGATTGGCAATACCCCGATGCTGGAACTGACCCAGTTCGATACCGGCCCGTGCCGGCTGTTCGTCAAGCTGGAGAATCAAAACCCCGGCGGTTCGATCAAAGACCGCGTGGCGCTGTCGATGATCGAACAGGCCGAGCGCGACGGCAAACTGCAGCCGGGCGGCACCATCATCGAAGCCACCGCTGGCAATACCGGCCTGGGATTGGCGCTGGTGGCGGCATTGAAAGGCTATAAGCTACTGCTGGTGGTGCCGGACAAGATGAGCCGCGAGAAGATCTTCCACCTGCGCGCGCTGGGCGTGGAAGTGCTGTTGACCCGCTCGGACGTCGGCAAGGGGCATCCGGCTTACTATCAGGATTACGCTAAACGCCTGGCGGAAGAGATCCCCGGCGCTTTTTATATCGACCAGTTCAATAATCCGGCCAACCCGGCGGCCCATACCACCACCACGGCGCCCGAACTGTGGCGACAGATGGAACATGACGTAGACGCCATCGTGGTCGGCGTCGGTTCCGGCGGCACACTGGGCGGGCTGAGCCGCTATTTCGCCGAAGTATCGCCGCAGACGGAATTCGTGCTGGCCGACCCTGCCGGCTCTATTCTGGCGGACTATCTCGACAACGGCCAAGTCGGCGAAGCGGGCAGTTGGCTGGTGGAAGGCATCGGCGAAGACTTCGTCCCGCCGCTCAGCGACTTTGACCAGGTGCGCAACGCTTACCGCATCGGCGACGCCGAAGCCTTCACCACCGCGCGCGACCTGCTGCGCAAGGAAGGCGTGCTGGCGGGATCGTCCACCGGCACCCTGCTGGCCGCCGCATTGCGTTACTGCCGCGCACAGACCGAACCCAAGCGAGTGGTGACCTTCGTCTGCGACAGCGGCAACAAATACCTGTCTAAAATGTATAACGATCACTGGATGCTGGAACAGGGCTTGCTGAGCAAGCCACAGCACGGCGATCTGCGCGATCTGATCGCCTACCGCCACGACGAGGGCGCCGCCGTTTCCGCCGCGCCGGACGACACGCTGGCGATCGTGCACGCCCGCATGCGGCTGTACGACATCTCGCAGCTGCCGGTGCTGGAAGGCGATCGGGTGGTCGGTTTGATCGATGAGTGGGATCTGCTGAACGCCGTCCAGGCCGACGCCGCCCACTTCAGCCTGCCGGCCAGCAGCGCGATGACCAAGCGGGTCAATACGCTGCAAAAGGAAGCCGGCTATCAGGAACTGCAGGCCACCTTCAACCATGGCCACGTCGCGGTGGTGCTCGACGGCGAGCGCTTCCTCGGCCTGATTACCCGCACAGACGTGCTTAACGCCTGGCGCCAAAAATTACGTTAATAAGGACCCATTATGGCCAAGTTTGATACGTTGACCGTTCACGCCGGTTACACCCCGGATGCGACCGGCGCAGTGATGCCGGCGATTTACGCCACCTCTACCTACGCCCAACCGGCGCCGGGCGAGCATACCGGCTATGAGTATTCCCGCAGCGCCAACCCGACGCGCACCGCGCTGGAAAGCGCCATCGCCGAACTGGAAGGCGGCAGCCGCGGTTACGCCTTCGCCTCCGGTCTGGCGGCCTGCTCCACGGTGCTGGAGCTGCTCGACAAGGACAGCCACCTGATCGCGGTGGACGACCTGTACGGCGGCACCTATCGCCTGCTGGAAAAGGTGCGCAGCCGCACCGCCGGCCTGCGCGTCACCTACGTGTCACCGGCGGATCTCGCCGGGCTGGAGCAGGCGATCGAACCGGATACCAAAATGATCTGGGTGGAAACCCCGACCAACCCATTGCTGAAACTGGCGGATCTGAGCGCCATCGCCGCGATCGCCAAAAAGCATCAACTTATCAGCGTGGCGGACAACACCTTCGCCTCGCCGTATCTGCAACGCCCGCTGGATCTGGGCTTTGACGTGGTGGTGCACTCCGCCACCAAATACCTCAACGGCCACTCCGACGTGGTGGCCGGCGTCGCGGCGGTGGGCGATAACCCGGCGCTGGCGGAACAGCTCGGCTTCCTGCAAAACGCGGTCGGCGGTATTCTCGATCCGTTCAGCAGCTTCCTGACGCTGCGCGGCATTCGTACCCTGGCGCTGCGCATGCAGCGCCACAGCGACAGCGCGCTGCGCATCGCTCAATGGCTAGAGAGCCAGCCGCAGGTGGAAAACGTCTACTATCCCGGCCTGCCGAGCCATCCGCAGCACGAGCTGGCGGCGCGCCAGATGACGCGCTTCGGCGGCATGATCTCGGTACGGTTGAAAGGCGACGACGCCTATGCGCGCCGGGTCATCAAGCGTTCGCGCCTGTTCACCCTGGCGGAAAGCCTGGGCGGCGTGGAAAGCCTGATCAGCCAGCCATTCAGCATGACGCACGCCTCCATTCCGCTGGAACAGCGCCTGCAAACCGGCATCACGCCACAGCTGGTACGCCTGTCGGTAGGGATTGAAGATGTGGAAGATCTGATCGCCGATCTGCAGCAAGCGCTGGCGGAATAACCGCTGCATCAGCGCACCTCTCAGCCCGGCCGCCACGCCGGGCTTTTTTATGCCTGATATTCAGAGGCAGATAACGTCCTGATAAAAGCGATGCGCTACATCGGGGTGGGAGCGGATGCGCCCTTTCAGGTAGTTGTAACCGACATCGCGCAGCAGCGGGTTGAGCGGATCGCTGGCCGGGCCGCGCGCCTGCGCCGCCAGCTGCGGCGGCAGTTGATACAGCGGCACCACCGCGTCCAGACGCGCGCCGAGGAAGAACGCGATCGATAATCTGTCACGCCCCGCCGGCGGCGTTTCCACCCGGTGCACCGTGGCGCGCAGATAACCGTTGGTCGCCAGTTCCAGCAGCTCGCCGATGTTCACCACGAAAGTGTCTTCACGCGGCTGTGCGTCTATCCATCGCCCCTCACTGACCTCCACCTGCAGCCCTTTTTGCGCATCCTGCAGCAAGAAGCTGAGAAAACCCGAGTCCTTGTGTGCGCCGACGCCCTGTGCGCTGCCGGTAGCGTCCCGCCCCGGGTAGCGAATCAGTTTGATGTGTTCGTTGGGCTTATCGCCGTACAAGCGATCGAAAGCCTGCTCCGGCAGCGACAGCGCCAGCGCGAAAGCGCGCAGCAGCCGCAACGACATGGCGGTCATCGCCTGCTGCCACTGCAGCAGCAGCGGTTTCAGCGCCGGCAGCGCCGCCGGCCACTGATTTGGCCCCTGCAGGCGCGCCCAACGCGGGGTGTCGTCAGCCAGCGTCAGCGCCGGACGTTCGGCGCCGATATCGAACTGCTCGCGCCAGTCCGGCTGGCCGCGCGTGAGCTCCGCCGCCGCCCGGTTATAACCGCGAAAATGCGGTGAGCGCACCATCTGCACCGCCAGCTTGTCGGCTTCCGGCAGGGCGAAAAATTGCCGCGCGGCGTGCTGCAACCGCGCATTCAACGCGCCGTCCACGCCGTGACCACGCAGATAGAAAAAACCGACGTCGCGCGCCGCCGCGCGCAAATCGTCAAGAAAGGCGCGCCGCTGGCGCGCATCGCCGTCAAGCTGCGAAAGATCCAGCAGCGGCAGCGTTTTCAGCGTCGTCAGGTGCGTCATCTTGCGGTTCCTCGTCTTCCCCGATCACGATCGGGCTGCCATACAGGCGAATAATCAACATGGTCACTCCCCCCAGCGGGTGGCTGCATTGGTCTTCTAGTTAGCACCGCGTTCGCCGGGGCGGCCAATATTGTTGCGTTCTAAGTTATGCAAACGTTCAACAAACTGTCGCAAAAGCGTCATCAATGTTTCTTATGCTCTGCGCAATTTCGCCGACGCCGCTGGCTGGCGACGTGCGCTATCCGCTATCCTGTAAACGACCTCATACCCTGCCTGCCGGAGAAATACTGATGGATTTAGCCTTATTCGACCTGGATGAAACCCTGATTGACGATGACAGCGCCAGCCTGTGGATCCGCTGGCTGGTCGGCCAGGGATTCGCGCCGGCGGAGCTTGAACTGCAGGAGCAGCAGCTGATGCAGCTCTATTATCAGGGCAAGCTGTCGATGGAGGACTATATGCAGGCTACGCTGGCACCGTTGACCGGCCTGAGCGTGCAAACCGTGGCCGGCTGGGTGCAGCGTTACATCCGGCGCGACATCCTGCCGCGCGTCTACCCCGCCGCCCGTGAACGCCTGCAGTGGCACCACGAGCGCGGCGACTGCATTCTGGTGATCTCCGCCACCGGCGAGCATCTGGTGGCGCCAATAGCCGAACAGCTCGGTGCCGACGATGCGCTGGCGATTGGCGTGGAAATCAGCGATGGCCGCTTTACCGGCAACACTTACGGCACCATGACCTATCAGCAGGGCAAGGTGATCCGCCTGCAGCACTGGCTGGCGCAGCATCCACATCTGAAATTCGAGCATAGCCACGGCTACAGCGACTCCCTCAACGACAAGGCGATGCTGCAATTCGTCGACAGCGCCACGGTGATCAACCCCGACAGCGAGTTGAACGCGCTGGCGGTGGAACGCGGCTGGGAAGTGTGCCGTTGGGAACGCTGAGCGGCAGACAAAAAGTGCCCTGCGGTGTGACAAAAAGCGCGTTGTGGCGTAGGTATTAAGGGTCCTTAATCCGCTAACGGAGCTATCCAATGCTGACCATTTGGGGTCGTGAGAATTCGAACAACGTCAGGAAGGTGCTGTGGTGCGCCGCCGAACTGGAGCTGAGCTTCACCCACATCAACGCCGGCGGCGCGTTCGGCAAGGTAAACGAAGAGAGCTACCGCGCGCTGAACCCGAACGGCCTGGTGCCGCTGCTGCAGGACGATGACTTCGTACTGTGGGAATCCAACACCATCGTGCGCTACCTGGCGGCGAAATTCGGCGATGCGACGTTCTATCCGCAGGATCTGCAGGCGCGCGCCGCCGCCGAGAAATGGATGGACTGGACCACCTCAACCATCGTCCCGGCCTTCACCATCGTCTTTTGGGGCCTGGTGCGTACCGCGCCCGAGCTGCGCGACATGGCGAAAATCGATGCGGCGATCGCCACGCTGGAAAAACACTTCGACGTCATCGAACAGACGCTGGCGCGCCAGCCCTACCTCTCCGGCGAAGCGTTCGGCTTCGGCGATATTCCGCTCGGCAGCTTCGCCTACGCCTGGTTCGAAATGCCTATCGCCCGTCGCTCACGGCCGAACATGGAGCGCTGGTATCAGCAGCTGCGCGCTCGCCCAGCCTACCAGCGCGGCGTAATGAGCGCGCTCACCTAATCGATGCGGGGCGCTACGACGCCCCGACCTTCAGCAGCTTGCCGTTCCGTTCGTCCGTCAGCAGATACAGGTAGCCATCCGGCCCGCTGCGCACCTCGCGGATGCGTTCGCCGCGATCGCCCAACAGCCGCTCTTCCGCCACCACCTTGTCGCCCTCCAGCGTCAGGCGAATCAGTTCCTTTTGCGCCAGCGCGCCGATGAACAGCGAGTGCCGCCAGGCGGGGAAGCGTTGGCCGTCATAAAACGCCATGCCGCTGAGGCCGGGCGAGACTCGCCAGTAGTGCAGCGGTTGTTCGGTGCCGGGCACCCGTTCCCCTTTGGCCTCCGGTATCGGTTGGCCGGAATAGTTGATGCCGTAGGTGGCCAGCGGCCAGCCGTAGTTTTTACCCGGCAGCGGGATATTGAGCTCATCGCCGCCGCGCGGGCCGTGCTCATGTTCCCAGATCGCGCCGCTCCACGGGTTCAACGCCAGCCCTTGCGGATTGCGGTGGCCGTAAGACCAAACCTCCGGCCGCTTGCCAGCCTGGCCGACCCAGGGGTTATCCGGCGGTACCGCACCTTCGGCGGTCAGCCGCACCAGTTTGCCCTGCAGTTTGTCGGTCTCTTGCGCCGTCGGCCGCTGGTTGTTTTCACCCAGCGCGATGAACAGATAGCCCTGCCTGTCGAACGCCAGCTTGCCGCCAAAATGATTGCCGACCGACAGCTTGGGCTGCTGACGGAAGATCACCTTAAAGTTTTCCAGCCGCCGGCCATCGTCGCTCAGGCGGCCATAGCCGACCGCCGTACCGGCTTTGCCGCCCTCGCCCGGTTCGGCGAAGCTGAGATATACCCGGCGACTGGCGCTAAAGTCGGGGGCCGGCAACACTTCCAGCAGGCCGCCCTGCCCCTCGGCGTAGACCTGCGGCACGCCGGCGATCGGCGGCGACAGGCCCTTGCCCTGCTGCCACAGCCGCAGCCGGCCGGGCCGTTCGGTGATAAGCAGGCCTTGCTCCGCCGGCAAAAAGGCCAGCGACCACGGATGTTCCAGGCCGTCCTGCAGTTGGCTGACCGTCGGCGCGGCGTGCAGCAGGCCGCTGCACAGCAGCAACCCGGCCAGCAGAGTCAATCGGGGCATGGCGTCCTCCTGAGGATAAAATGACCCGTTTAGTGTAGCTCACCCAGTCGGAATGGTCGTTTACATTACATTTCAACAGGTTGCCTTTTAGCCGTAGTGTGCTTAAGTTAACGCATCACCCAGGAGGAAAAATGGACATTACCGTTACCGACGCGATCGACGAACAAACCCTTGATGCGATCAGGCAAGGCCTGCGCGCTTACAACCTGCCGCATATCGATGCCCGTCACCGCAAGCCGCTCAGCGTCTATGCGCGAGACGAGTCCGGCACAGTGATCGGCGGGCTGACCGCCGAAACCTGGGGCAACTGGCTGAGCGTCGAGTGGCTGTGGGTGGCGGACTCCCAACGCGGCAGCGGCCTGGGCGGCCGATTGATGCGCGCCGCCGAACAAGAGGCGCAGGCGCGCGGCTGCCGCTACGCCCGTCTGGACACCTTCAGCTTCCAGGCGCGACCGTTTTACGAAAAGCTCGGCTATCAACTGCAAATGACGTTGAAAGATTATCCGGTGGAACATGAGTGCTATTTTCTCACCAAAACCCTGACTGATTAATGGACGGACCGATGGACAGCAAAAGCATGGTGGTGAACTGCGTGGCGTACAAAGCCGGCCAACGGCTGGGCGAAGTGACCATCGACGATATCAGCGAGGTGGTCAAACAACCGGACACTTTCATCTGGCTGGGGCTCCGGCAGCCGGAGCCGGCGTTTATGCGCAAGGTGCAGGAAGAGTTCGGGCTGCATGACCTGGCGATCGAAGACGCGCTGTGCGCACACCAGCGGCCGAAGCTGGAGACCTATGGCGACTCGCTGTTCATCGTGGTGAAAACCGCGCAATGGGGCGAGAACGACGAAATCGAATACGGCGAGACGCACTTCTTCGTCGGCAAAAACTTTCTGGTGACGGTGCGCCACGGCGCTTCGCCCAGCTATGCGCCGATCCGCGCCAAGGCGGAAGAGAATCACAAGCAGATGTGCCGCGGGCCGGGCTTCGCGCTTTATTCGGTGCTGGACTTCGTGGTGGATAACTACCGCAGTGTGGTGGCGCGCTTCGAGAGCACCATCGAGAACATCGAAGCCAACATGTTCCAGTCGGAGTTCGATCAGGCGGCGATTGAGAACGTCTATACTCTGCGCCGCCACCTGCTGGCGCTGCGCAACGCCGCGCTGCCGATGGATGAAATCTGCAACCAGCTGATCCGTCTGCACGAAGAAGTGATCCCGAAAGAGCTGCGCGCCTACGTGCGCGACGTGCAGGATCATGCGCATCAGGTGGTCAGCAACATCGACGACATGCGCGAAATGCTGACCAACGCCATGCACGTCAATCTGGCGCTGGTGACGGTCAAACAGAACGAAGTGGTGAAACGGCTGGCGGGCTGGGGGGCGATTTTGGCTATCCCGACGGTGATCTTCAGCCTGTACGGGATGAACTTCGCCGACATGCCGGAACTGAAATTCCCGTGGGCCTATCACGCCACGCTGGGAGTGACCGCCGTCGGCTGCATTTTCCTGTATCAGAAGCTGAAGAAATCAGGCTGGCTGTAAGCGCCAAAACAGCGGCGGTTCCCGTCGGCAAAAAACCTCGGCGGGGCAGCCCGCCCCGCCGCTTCAATACAGTAGCGGCCGCCGATCGCAATGCACATGATTGTAGCGGCCGATGCGCTTGTCATCAGCCGTACTGATATCCATTTCCGCCAGCACCATGCCTTCGCCAGCCAGGCTCTGCGTCAACGGGTAACCGTCGGCGTCGACGATCGCCGAGCCGCCGATCCACTCGACGCCGCGTTCCGTTTCGCAGCGATCGCACACCGCGATGAACAGCCGATTGACGGCGGCGTTGGCCTGCGCCTTCACCATCTCCGCCGGCCGTTCGCCCTGTGGGCGCGGCGCCAGCGGCCAGTTGACCGGTGCGCACAGCAGCTGAGCACCGGCCAGCGCCGGTAGCCGCACCCACTCAGGGAATTCAAGATCGTAGCAGATCATCACCGCCAACCGGCCAAAGCGCGTCTCGACGACCGGCGGCGGCCGATCGCCGGGGGTAAAGATCGTGCTCTCCTCATGCCACAGGTGAACCTTGCGATAAATCGCCCTCACGCCTTGCGCATCGATCAACGCCGCGCTGTTGGCCACCCCGCCATCGGGCAGCCGCTCGCAGAAACCGGCGACAATCGCCACATCCCATTCGCACGCCAGGGCAACCCACAAGCTGACGCTTGGCCCGTCGTCGGCCTCGGCCAACGTCAGCGCCTCCGCCTTATCGCGAAACACATAACCGCTGTTCACCAGCTCCGGCAGCACGATGACGTTGGCGCCGCGCTGCGCCGCATGACGGATCGCCTGAGCAGACAGCGCCCGATTATGCTCTGCTTCCCCTACCCGCAGCGCTAACTGGCAGCATGCGACGCTGATTTTACCCATGACTCACTTTCTCCTTACCCTCACCGTTAAACCGACAGGGCGGCGATGCGCCCTGCTCCTCAGTAAATCAGTAAAGGCGCCGTGATAAAAGCCCGGATCGCGCCTCAGCGTTCAGTTTGAGCCTGCAGCTGCGGCGCAGGGCGGCTCAGCAGGCTGCCCAGCACGAAGGCGACGCCGCCGCCTAACAGGCCGCCGTAGATCGGGCTGTTAGCGTCGATGCCGTGCCAGACCATCAGCCCCACCACACACAGGCTGCCGGTCAGCATGCTGGCGATGGCGCCGACGCTGGTGGCACGCGGCCAGAAGATCGCCCCCACCAGCGGGATCAGCATGCCGCCCACCAGCAGGTTATAAGCCAGCGTCAGCGCCGCCAGCACGTCGCGCACCACAAACGCCAGCCCCAGCATGACCGCACCCATGAAAAGCGTGGCAAAGCGCCCGGCGGCCAGCCCGCCGGACGGTTTGCGGCGAATGGCCGGCAGCACGTCTTCCAGCGCGATGGTGGAAGACGCCAGCAGGCAGGCGCTGGCGGTGGACATCAGCGCCGCCAGTGCCGCCGCGGCCACCAGCCCGCTGACGCCGACCGGCAACACCGCTTGCGCGATGGCGGCAAAGGCGCCATCGGTATTGTTGAGCGACGGCAGCACGATCTTGCCGGCCATGCCGATCAGCGCGCCGGTCACGCCGTACAGCACGCAGTAGACGCCCGCCCCCAGCCCGGCGAAGCGCGCCACATTGGCGCTGCGGGCGGTGAACACCCGCTGCCAGATGTCCTGGCCGATCAGAATGCCGAAGAAGTAGATCAGGAAGAACACCAGAATGGTGTCCAGCCCGATCGACGACAGCTAGTAGTAACCGGCGGGCAGTTGGCTGGCGAACGCTTCCCAGCCGCCGGCCTTGACGATGCTCATCGGCATCAGCACCAGCATCATGCCGACGGTCATGATGATGAACTGAATGATGTCGGTCAGCGTCAGCGACCACATGCCGCCCAGCGTCGAATACAGCACCACCAGCCCGCCGCCGAGCAGAATCGACGCGGCGAACGACAGGCCGAACATCACCTGCATCACGCTGCCGATGGCGATGATCGAGGTCACCGCCACCATCAGGTCATAGGCCAGCATGATCGCACCGCTGGTGACGCGCGCCGCCGGATGATAGCGACGCGACAGCACCTGGCTGACGGTATATAGCTTCAGCTTGAGCAGCGGCTTGGCCAGCACCAGGCTCAGCACCACGATGCCCAGCCCGAGCGCGCCGCACAGCCAGACGCCGGAGATGCCGTAGGTGTAGCCGAGCTTGACGCTGCCGATGGTCGACGCGCCGCCGAGCACCACCGCCGACAGCGTGCCCAGATACAGTCCTGGCCCCAGGTTGCGCCCGGCGACCAGATACGCCTCTTTGGAATTGGCGCGGCGAATGCCCATCCACCCCACCGCGCCTATCACCAGAAAGTAAAACACCACAACCAGCAGATCGAGATTCATGGGTACCTCCACACCGTTGTTATTGTTATCAGGGGGCCCGACGCAACCGCTCCGCCGGTAGGGTCAGTGCGCCGGCCTCAGCGGACCGGCAGCACGCACAGCATTTCAAACAGCAGGTTGGCCGCCAGCAGCGCGGTGTTGCCGGAGCGATCGTAAGGCGGCGACACCTCCACGACATCGCCGCCGATCAGGTTCAGCCCATGGCAGCCGCGCACGATCTCCAGCCCCTGCCAGACCGACAGCCCGCCGACCTCCGGCGTACCAGTGCCCGGTGCAAAGGCCGGATCCAGCCCGTCGATATCGAAGCTGAGGTAAACCGGCGCGTCGCCCATCTGTTCGCGGATCTCGGCCATCAGCGGCGTCAGCGACCGGTGCCAACAGGCTTCGGCCGGCACGACGCGGAAGCCCTGGCGACGCGACCAGTCGAAGTCGTCGGCCGCATAGCCGCTGCCGCGCAGACCGATCTGCACCACCTTTTCCGGCGCCAAGAGTCCTTCCTCAAACGCACGGCGGAAGGTGGTGCCGTGCGCCAGCCGCTCGCCGAACATCTCCTCGTTGGTGTCGGAATGCGCATCGACGTGGATCAGCCCCACCGGGCCATGCCGACGGGCAATGGCGCGCAGCACCGGCAGCGTCAGGGTGTGATCGCCGCCGAGCGTCAACGGCGTACAACCGTGCGCCAGGATCTCGTGATAAGCCGCCTCGATGCGCTGCACGCTGTCCGCCAGGCTGTAGGGGTTGATGGCGACATCCCCCAGATCGGCCACCTGCAGCCGTTCAAACGGGGCAGAGCCGGTGCCCATGTTGTAGGGGCGGATCATTACCGACTCCTGGCGGATCTGGCGCGGACCATAGCGGGTACCGCTGCGGTTGGAGGTGCCGATATCCAGCGGAATGCCGACAAAGGCGGCGTTCAGACCGCGCGCCTGTTCGGCGGCGGGCAGGCGCATCATGGTGGGGATACCGGCAAAGCGCGGCATGTCGTTGCCGCTTTGGGGTTGGTTCAGCATGGCGTTTCCTTGTCGTAGTCTGCGATAGATTGAAACATTTAAGCAACATTCGCAGACTACCCCGTTGGCCGCCTCGACTACCATTCCCGCTTTTGCATGTAAACATCGAAAAACGCGATGTAACTAACCTATTGAAGTATTGATTTTTATTTCAACTTCATGCCATAAGGAAGGCCATATCTTCAGCGCCGTACCCATTTTCGCAATGTTAAAAATGAGTTAACCGGCCGATGCTCTGCGGAGGGGCAGATGCTCACCAACCTAAGCGATATCGATCTGAAACTGCTGCGGGTGTTTGTTGCGGTGGCGGAATCCCAGGGCGTCAGCGCCGCGCAGGAAACGTTGATGATGAATCAGTCCACCATCAGCACTCACCTGGCTTCGTTGGAAACCCGGCTGGGTTTTCGCCTGTGCCAGCGCGGCCGCTCCGGCTTCCGGCTGACGCCCAAGGGTGAACGCATGCTGATCGCCTGCCGCTCGTTGTTCAACGCCGCCCGCGACTTCACCCGGGTCAGCCAGTCGCTGAACGGCCTGCTGACCGGCGATCTGCAGATTGGGCTGGTAGATAATCTGGTCTCGCTACCGGGCAATCCGTTCAGCCAGGCCATCAAACACTTTCAACGCCGGCATCAGGACGTGCAGCTGCAGTGCCGCATCTGTTCACCGAGCGAGATTGAACAGGGGCTGCTGCACCGGCAGCTCGATCTGGGCATCGGCTACTTCGGTCAGCAGTTGGAGGCGCTGCGCTATCAGCCGTGGCTGGAGGAGACGCAGGCGATCTATTGCAGCGCGGATCACCCGCTGTTCGCTGTGGAAACCCCCGAACGCGAGCAGATCGAAAACGCGCGCTGGGTTAAGCGTGGCTACCTGCTGGCGCAGCAGTTATGCCCGATCGCGCCGCCCCACCTGGCTGCGGTGGCTCATCATATGGAGAGCGTCGCCCATCTGGTGTTGAGCGGCACCTGTCTTGGCTATTTGCCCACCCACTACGCGGCGCGCTGGGTGGAACAGGGGCTGCTGCGGCAGCTGGGCGGCGCGGCGCTCTCATACCGCGCCGTACTCAGCCTGGTCAGCCGCCCCGTCGAGCCCGACGAGGCGCTGAACGCGCTGCTGGAGGATTTGGTGCGCGCTGGCGAAAAAAAACCCGCATTTGCGGGGCATGATGACGTTTAACTGACCGGCATGCGCGCCGGGTCGGGATACTGGTACTCGAAGCCCAGCTCATTGCAGATGCGATTGCCGTCCACCAGCCGCTCATCCTGCTCCGCTTCATCGGCGAATTGTGGCGGCTCCAGGTGCAGCTGCTCGGCCAGCGCCGGATAGAACTCGCGTTTGGCCGGATGACGCGGTGCGCACAGGTTGTACACATGGCCGCCCTTCGGCAGCTTCAGCAGCAGTTGGATAGCGGCGATCACGTCGTCCTGATGCACCAGATTCACCCCCTGCGAACCGCCCTTCACGTCGAGTTTGCCGGCCAGGAAGCGGCCGGGGTGACGATCGGCGCCCACCAGCCCCGCCAGCCGCAAAATGTCCACCGAGGTGTTCGGCAACTCATGCAGCCAACGTTCCAATTCGGCTAAGACCCGGCCCGACGGCGAGACCGGCCGCAGCGGCGACTCTTCGCGCAGCGTGCCGGCCGTTTCGCCGTATACCGAGGTGGAACTGGTGAAGATTACCCGCGGCACGCCGAAGGCCATCGCGCTGTCCACCAGCATGCGCACCGCATTGAAATAGTTCTCGCTGCCTTCGACGGTGCGGCGCGCGGGCAGCGTCACCACCAGCGCATCCACGCGCAACAGCGACTCCAGATCGTCCGCATCGCAGACCAACTCCGGCGTCAGCTCCAACTGATAGCATTCGATACCGCTCATGCGCGCGGCCTCGACGCCGTCCGGCGTGGTTTTGCTGCCGACCACATCGTACCCGCGGCCCATCAGCGACAACGCCAGCGGCATGCCCAACCAACCCAGGCCAATAATGGCTACCTTTTTCATCCTCTTCCTCTCCTGAAGAATGCAGCGCTCTACTTCTAAGGCTACGCCACTGCGCGCGGCGATACAATCTGCCCGGCTTAAGGTTAGGTAAAGCCGTCTATGGCTAATAACCCAACCTGTTTCAATAAATTAAATTTATGACGATAAAAAAGAGTTGCACGGCGGACAGCGGATAGTTTAGCTTAATTGGCATACGGTTTTTTACCGACTTTTGCTGAGAGAAAACACCATGACACGCGTTCAGTTCAACCACCATCATCACCATCACCCTGACTAGTCTTTCAGGCGATGAGTGCTGGAAGACGGTTTGTTAATCTTCCAGTGGCGCGCAGAACGCAAGAGAGAGCCCTCGGAAGATTTCTTCCGAGGGTTTTTTTTTGGCTCCGGACAGACAGAAAAGAATAGTTTTTACAATAAATTCATAAAATTACAGATTAAACAGAGGTTACCATGCTGGACAAGACACGTTTACGGATCGCAATGCAGAAGTCGGGCCGCCTGAGCGATGAATCCCAGGAGCTGCTGGCGCGCTGCGGCATCAAGATCAACCTGCAGCAGCAGCGTCTGATCGCCTTCGCCGAGAACATGCCGATCGACATCCTGCGCGTGCGCGACGACGACATTCCAGGCCTGGTGATGGACGGCGTGGTCGATCTGGGCATCATCGGCGAGAACGTGCTGGAAGAAGAGCTGCTCAGCCGCCGCGCCCAGGGTGAAGACCCGCGTTACTTCACCCTGCGCCGCCTCGATTTCGGCGGCTGCCGCCTGTCGCTGGCCACCCCGCTCGACGCCGAATACGCCGGCCCGCAAAGCCTGCAGGACGCCCGCATCGCCACCTCTTACCCGCACCTGCTGAAGCAATACCTCGACAAACAGGGCGTGCGCTTCAAATCCTGTCTGTTGAACGGCTCGGTAGAGGTGGCGCCGCGCGCCGGTCTGGCCGACGCCATCTGCGATCTGGTCTCTACCGGCGCCACGCTGGAAGCCAACGGCCTGCGCGAAGTGGAGGTGATCTACCGCTCCAAAGCTTGTCTTATCCAGCGCGACGGCGAAATGCCGGAAGCCAAACAGCAGCTGATCGACCGCCTGATGACCCGTATTCAGGGCGTGATCCAGGCGCGCGAATCCAAATACATCATGCTGCACGCGCCGAGCGAGAAGCTGGACGAGATCGTCGCGCTGCTGCCGGGCGCCGAACGCCCGACCATTCTGCCGCTGGCCGGTGCGCAGAACCGCGTGGCGATGCACATGGTCAGCAGCGAAACCCTGTTCTGGGAAACCATGGAAAAACTGAAAGCGCTCGGCGCCAGCTCGATTCTGGTGCTGCCGATTGAAAAGATGATGGAGTAACGCCATGTCGACCTTCAACACGCCGATCGATTGGGCAACGTGCAGCGCCGAACGCCAGGCAG